>CAZNRX010000048.1:0-29004 GCA_964575455.1 uncultured Anaerolineales bacterium
CTGTCGCCTGTCGGTGATTCATCGACGGCTACCCCGATTTATTGAGAAGATACCCCTCATGTGATAGGCGGCCAGCCCGTCGTAGGCGGCCATAATCATCCACGCCAGCGCCTCCGTGTCAACCGGCTCGAACTCGCCCGACGCGATGCCCGCCTCCAGAATGGCCTCCACCACCTGGCGATACTGGGTGATCATCTCAGCCCAGAAGGCGGTCACCTCCTCGCGGCGCTCGCTCTGGGTCCAGAACTCGACGACTAGGCCGAAGTAGCCCTCGATCTCGCGGCACACGTCGACCAAGCAGCGCGCCCCCACGCGCAGTCGCTCGGTAGCGGTGTCGCACGCCACGAGGGCTTCCATAGCTCGCTCCGCCACCTCCTCCATCGCCGCGGTCAGCGCCGCCTGGCAGAGATCGTTCTTGCTGTCGAAGTACCAGTAGAGGGTGCCCTTGCTGAGACCACTCTCGGCGGCGATGTCGGCCATGGCGGTGTTGACGTACCCGTGGCGCGAGAAGCAGGCCAGGGCCGCCTCGATAATCTGGGCGCGTCGCTCCTCCGATACGTCCGGCCGCGGATCCACGCGTCATCTCCTCCAGACGTGGGCATAGAGATTCGCCACCCGATCCCAGAACGTCATCATCGCTCCCCCTCCCTGCTCATCCTCTCGCCCAGCGGACAGTCGCCCGAGGCGCCCTGGCGGCAGTGGCTGCACACCAGCCGCGGGTGCAGCAGGGCGAAGGCGAGCACCCTCAATGGAATAACTGACTGACTGGTCAGTTTGCAGCATACAATACGTTGGGGCGCTTGTCAAGGGGCATTTCAGCGCTTTGCTCACCTGCTCCGAGGGGTCTGCGACCCCGACCGACGGCACTCCGCTACGCTCCGTGCCTGACTACGAACGGTAAAGGGGTGAACCAGCGCCGCTGGATGCCGCCCGCGGGGAGACCGCCAAGGTCCTGACCCCGAGCGGATTTGCCATGAGCTGGCATACGACTATACTGTAAGAGGCTCGTTGGCAGCCGACAGCTAGAATCTTACGGGCCAACGTGGATTCGTGGGATAAACATGCTCATGGCATAAACAGGCTCAAAGGGGGTGTGCCACCCCCGCATCCAGGTCGAAACCGAACGTCACCCACCCACATGAGGCGCGGGTGATGTGCAACCGCAGACTGCCAGCCGCTTGGAGCGTCCCACTACTCTGCGTAGAGTCGGTTGTTGGTGCAGGCTTTCACCGCGATTGGAGCGAAGCTTATGGGTAAGAAGAAACGCCGTCACTTCACGCCGGCGATGATGCTACATCCCCGGATGAAGAACCTGTTCGCCGATGACGCCTTTCCGCAGAAGGAGGACGCCGCGATCGAGAGGGACCTGGAGAAGCTGGCACAGGACGTCTCGTCGAAGCGCTTCGTGAAGACCCTGCTCCACGCATACGAGGCAGCCCCCGAGGCTACGCGGTCTCGGCTCGACGATATCCTGCCCCGCTGGCTGGCCGGGAGCCGCCACTTGGACACGTTGAGGGAGATGACGGCCGCTCGGTCGCTGGGATCGGACGTGCGACCACAGGCGTCGGCCTGGCTGGAGGCAGCGGGGGTGGACACTGCCGATTTAGAAGGTCAGCTGAACCTCTTTCTGAAGGCATACTACTACGACGATGAGGAGCTGGTGGGCGACAAGTCGCAGGCCTTCGTGGCCGTCTTCTGGTACACGAGCCTGGAGAGGAGGCGCGCGCGGGGCCTCACCTTCCTGATCGACTACAATCCGCCGTGGGACGGGTCGGTCAAGGACATCATTGTAGCGCCTCCCAAGTCGTCCAAGAGGCTGATCAACGAGTTTCTCGACAATTGGAGGCACGCGGACATGGAACCGGAGACCGTCAGCCCAGAGCGGGCGAAGACCATCATCCTGACCGCTCTCACCTGCAACCGGGAGGCGGAGATCCGCCTGCCGCGCGACGTGATCCGCGCGCGAGACCTGATCGAGCGTTATGTGCTCGCCTTGCCGGACGGGCCGGACACCCCGCCCTTCACGATGGAGGACTTCGACTTCCTGGCGGAGCACGGTGAGTCCCCCGAGGAGATCAGACACTTCGAGCAAACCGTGGGGCGACGCGTTCGCCTGGACGACGGTAAGGAGGTCCTCGTCATGGGTACAGATTGGGAGGAGTGATGCGCTCGCAAACAGGATCGTCCCCCTGCCGTATTCGCTCCCTTCCCGATTCGCTATAGTGACCGTCAGGGCTTTATCATTCTCAAACGGGAATGCCGAGTAGGGCTCTGGCCTCATCGCCCGATATCCCAAATCCCCGCGCTATTTCCCAAATGGTATTCCAAATCTACCCCATCGGTTGACTCCGTACAAGTATACTAATAGGAAATCTGACAGGCTCACCACCGCAAAGGAGAGATCCCACCATGACCAGGAGCCGGCGCCTCGACGTCTCCCGCGCCCATCGGCTCCAGCCCGGCGAGTTCACCATCCGTCACGATACGGACGCCCGCCGCTTGAGCCGCAGGTCGGCCGCTCGCGATGTTAATCCCGAGGTTTTCCCTGTGCCCGCGCCGCCACCGCCCGCGTCGCCCACGCCGCCGTGGCTGTCCAGAGCCGCACCCAGACCATCCACCAGGGCCAGTCGCGCTCGCACGGCTGGCGAAAACGATAACACCCTGAGCGCCCGTCCCCCCGCCTTGACAACCGCAACCGACCTAGAGTATACTGGCGGCCAGTAACGGGTTGCGGCATGGGAAGGAGAGGCGACATGAGACACCTACGTCTGTCATTGGCCATCATCTGCGGGCTGATTCTCACCCTGGCCCTGCTGGCGGCGGTCGTGCCGTCCCGTCAACCAGCCCAGGCGCAGGAGCCGTGCGATCGGTACGTGCTCGGTGTCTACGGATCCGACGCGGGTGACTGCAGCGACGAGGAACACCCCTGCCGGACGATTCAATACGCCATCGACCAGGCCGTCAACGGGGACGTGATCTGTGTGGCCAAAGAAGCCTCAGCCGACCCCTTGATCTACCCCGAGACGCTGATCATCACAAAGACGGTCACCCTGGACGGTGCCTGGGACGCCATGTGCGTCAACCCCAGCGACCTCAGGTGCAGCTTCACCCGCATCCCGTGTGACCCGGCGAACGTGACCATCGACGCCCAGCGGACCGGGCGGGTAATCAGCATCAGCGGCAAGATCGCGCCCACCATCGACTGCTTCACCATCACCGGCGGCGACGCTGCCGGGCTGGGCGGGGATCCCGGTACACCGAACGACAACGACGCCGGTGGCGGTATATACAGCTGGCGGGCCGCCCCCACCATCATCCACAACGTCATCACCGACAACTACGGCTGCAGCGGCTGCTGCCCGTACGGGCGTGGCGGCGGCATCTACCTGCTTAACGCTCCGGCCACCGCCGTCATCAGCGACAACCTGATCGCCTACAACGTGGCCGACAACACGGACTGGGGGCGCGGCGGCGGGATTATGCTGCGCACCTCAGAGGCCCAGGTGATCTCCAACACCCTTGAGGAGAACCTCGCCGGTCAGACGCGGGGCGAGGGCGGCGGGATCGCCGTGGAAGGCGGCGCGCCGACCATCGCGGACAACGTGTTGGTCTTCAATCGCGCCAGTCACGCGAGGCAGGGTCTGGGGGGCGGGATCTACGTCGACGCCCCCGGACCGGTGACCATCGAGCGCAACGAACTCCGGTACAACTTCGCCCTGGACGGGTCCGGCGATGCCGCGCTGGTCAGCGCCGGCGGGGGGATCTACTACACAGCAACGACGAGCATCCCCACCGTGGCCATCATCCGCAGCAACACCTTCGTCTGGAACCTGGCCGCCATGGCTGGCTCCCTGAGCGGCAACGGGGGTGGGATGGCTCTGCACTATCTGTCGGCCGCGTCGGTGATTAGGGACAACGTGCTGGAGTGGAACCGCGGCGCCGACACCTGCCGGGGCTTCGGCGGCGGCATCTACATCGACGAAAGCGAGGTGACGATCGAGCACAACGCGTTCAGTCGCAACACCGCCACCTGGTCCGGCACGTACGGCAGCGGGGGCGCTGTCTACGTCGACTACAGCGTGCTCGCAATCCGGAGCAACGAGATCATCAGCAACAGCGGCGTCTATTTCGAGGGCCCTCCCCTCACAGCTGATGGAGCTGGCGGTGGGATAGCGCTTCGCGCCAGCCGGGCGAGCGTGGAGCACAACCGCCTCGTGGGCAACCGCGGCACCAGCAGCGACGGGCTCGGCCGAGGTGGCGGGATCTACGCCAACATGGGGACCGTGGAGATCGAGGGCAACACCATCGCGGAGAACCTCGCGAGTCTGGCAGGCCGGGGATGGGGTGGGGGCGTCTTCCTGGACACGACCCGCGCCTGGCTGGATGGGAACGTGATCGTCGACAACAGGGCCGCGGGCATCGGAGAGGGGCGCGGTGGCGGCGTGCGCGTCATGCACTGTGACCCGTTCAAGCTGACGAACAATATCGTCGCCCGTAACAGCGCGATCGCCCAGGGAAGCGGCATCGCCGTCGACGGCGGCGCAGGTCAGCTGGCCCACAACACCATCGTGCACAACCGGGCCGGCGATGGGGTCGGGCTCATGGCAGGCTCTGGCAGCGAGGTGATGCTGATCAACAACATCGTGGTGGACCACTTCTACGGCCTCGCCAACCTCGACCCCGGCGGCAGCGTCGTCAGCGCCACGCACACCCTGTTCGAGGACAATGTAACGGACATCGGCCCCGGGGTCACCAGCACTGACGAGGTTTCCGGGCCGGCGGCGCTCCTGGCCGATTACCATCTGGACGGCACCTCAAACGCCATCAACCAGGCCCTGGCCCTGTCCTGGGTCGCAAGGGACATCGACGGCCAGCCGCGGCCAATGGGCTCGGCGGCCGACGTCGGGGCGGACGAGTACGTGCGCTCGCAGGTCTATCTGCCGCTCGTCCTGCGGCGACCTTGAGCAAGCTTGGGTATTGAAGCAAGGCTCCCCAGGGCCGTCACCTTGAGAACGATGAAGCCTTGCCCAAAGGCCATTGACGTCGCCAGCCCTCGGACCCGGGCCGGCGATTCCGCACGCGTGACGACAGTCACGACCAACAAGGGAGAGGACCTATGAGGTCACACGAGGTTGACTACAAGATCTTTGGCGATGATCTCCAGTTCGTGGAGATCGAATTGGACCCCGGTGAGACCGTGATCGCGGAGGCCGGGATGATGGTCTACATGGAGGATGGGATCGGCTACGACACCAAGATGGGCGACGGCTCCAAGCCGAAGGCCGGCTTCCTGGACGCCGTGGTGAGCGCCGGGATGCGGGCTATCACGGGCGAGTCCTTGTTCCTGACCCACTTCACCAGCACAGCGCCCGCGGGCAAGCGGCACGTGGCCTTCGGGGCGCCCTATCCGGGCAGGATCGTCTCGATAGATCTGGATGACACGGGCGGCGAGTTGATCTGCCAGAAGAACTCGTTCCTGTGCGCTGCGCTGGGCACCGAGCTGTCCGTCGCCTTCAACAAGCGGATCGGGGCCGGCCTCTTCGGCGGCGAGGGCTTCATCCTCCAGCGGCTGAGGGGCGACGGCATGGTCTTCGTCCACGCCGGGGGCACGGTGGTGGAGAGACGCCTCGACAATGGCAAGCTCATGGTGGACACAGGCTGCATCGTGGCCTTCGAGCCCAGCATCGACTACGACATCGAGCGGGCGGGTAACCTGAAGTCCATGATCTTCGGTGGGGAGGGCATCTTCCTGGCCACCCTGCGGGGGACCGGCCGCGTCTGGCTCCAGTCGCTGCCCTTCTCCCGGCTGGCCGACCGCATCCTGAAGTTCGCGCCCAAGGCCGGTGGCAAGGATATGGGCGAGGGCTCGATCATCGACGGAGCGGTCAGGCTCCTGCAGCAATAACAAGAAGATGAAGCCAACGACCATCACCCTACACACGAGGTTTCAGATCGGCCAGGTGGACCCGCGCATCTTCGGCGGCTTCCTGGAGCACATGGGGCGCGCGGTGTACGAGGGCATCTACGACCCCGACTGCCCCCACGCCGACGAGGACGGCTTCCGCACCGACGTGCTGGAGGCGCTGCGCCGCCTGGATATGACCGTGATGCGCTACCCGGGCGGCAACTTCGCCTCCGGCTACCACTGGACTGACGGGGTCGGCCCGCGTGAGGAGCGGCCCACCGTGCAGGAGCTGGCCTGGAAGAGCATCGAGCCGAACCTCTTCGGCACGGACGACTACGTCAAGCTGTGCCGCAAGATGGGCTGGCAACCGATGCTCACCGTCAACCTGGGCACTGGCACGCCGGAGGAGGCCCGCAATTGGGTGGCGTACTGCAACGCGCCAACCGGCACGACGTACGCCGATATGCGCTTCGCCAACGGAAGCGCCGAGCCGCACGACGTCAAGCTCTGGTGCCTGGGCAACGAGATGGACGGCCCCTGGCAGCTGGGGCACATCCCGGCCGATCGGTACGCCCTGCGCGCCCAGCAGGCGGCCAAGATGATGAAGATCGTGGATCCCTCCATCGAGCTGGTCGCCTGCGGATCGTCCGGCCCCCACATGCCCACCTACGCCGATTGGGACCGCCAGGTGCTGGAGCGAGTCGGCGATCTGGCCGATTACGTGAGCCTGCACCGGTACGTAGGCAACCCCGACGACGACACACACGACTATCTGGCCATCACCCGTTCCATTGACCAACAGATCGAGGAGATAGACGCCGTATGCCGCTACGTGCAGGCGAAGCGGCGCAGCGAGAAACGGGCCTACCTCTGCTTCGACGAATGGAACGTGTGGTACCGAAACATGGAGATGGACGGTGAGAGCCAGATCGCGCCCCATCTCATCGAGGAGGTCTACAACCTTGAGGACGCGCTGGTGGTGGCCGGCTTTCTGAACAGCTTCATCCGGCACGCCGACGTGGTGAAGGTTGCGAACATCGCTCAGATCGTCAACGTCATTGCCCCGGTTCTGACGCGGGACGACGAGCTGCTGATCCAGTCCATCTTCTACCCCTTCGAGATGTTCTCGCGGCGGCGGCAGGGCGTCTCGCTCAGGGCGGTAGTGGACGGTCCAGCGTACGAGAGCGAGAGCTACGGGCAGGTGCCCATGATCGACACCAGCGCGATCCTTGACGGCGCCCGACTGCACCTCTTCGCCACGAATCGCAGCGTCGACGAGGCAGCCATCGTGCGCCTCGCGCTCGTCGACCGCCACGTCACTGGCCTGGAAAGCGGCGAGCTCCTGACCGCGCCGGACGCGAAGGCGGCCAACTCGTTCGCGGAGCCGGACGTGGTCAGGCCGCGGCCCTTCGAGGGCACAAGCGTCGCCGAGGGCCAGGCCGAGGTGGAGCTCCCTCCGCTGTCGCTCGCGGCGGTGACGTTTCTGCTGAGCTAGGGCGTCCTGCGGGAGCAGACTGTCGCCCTGGACACGGGTAAGAGACCACGCTGAGCACGTAGAAGGCACCTCTGGGGGTGCAAGACAGGACGATCAGACCCGCTTGTTTCATCGCCCGATCCGTGATGCGCTAGCGTCAGGCTTTCTACGACACTATCCTAGGAGACCTATGAATCAGAAACTCAACTACAAGAAGACCTTCCTCATCGGCTTCGGCTTCTTCTCCACCAGCGTTATGTGGGCCATCTACAACACCTACGTCCCCATCTACCTCCAGGCTGGCGGTCCCGGCCTTGAAGCGTCGACCTTCGGCTTCGGCCTCAGCGCCACGCTGACCGGCTTCATCATGACGCTGGACAACATCGCGGCGTTCTTCATCCAGCCGCTGACCGGGGCGATAAGCGACCGGACGTACACTCGCATCGGGCGCCGCATGCCCTACATCATCGCCTTCGCCCCCATCGCGGTACTCGCCTTCGTCCTGATCCCCCTCCCCCCGCAGATGATCCCAGCGGGGCTCAACGGCCAGGTCGGCCAGCTCACCGGGCTGTTCGTGGCCTTCATCGCCGTGTTAGGCGTGATGCTGCTGGCCATGGCCGCCTTCCGCACGCCCGTCATCGCACTGATGCCGGACCTGACCCCCTCCCCGCTCCGCTCGAAGGCGAACGGCGTCATCAATCTGATGGGCGGCCTGGGCGGGGTCTTTGCCTTCCTGGCCGGTGGGCTGCTCTACAAGATCCATCGACCGCTCCCCTTCTGGGTAGGCGGGGTGATCACGTTGGTGGCGGTCGGCATCCTCTTCTGGCAGATCAAAGAGCCCCAGAAGCTCGTCGAGACCGCCGCTACCCGGGAGGAGGGGGTAGGCGTCTTCTCCGCCCTGCGGGAGATCCCGGCGGAGAACGCGCGCAGCCTGACGCTGCTGATCCTGGCCATCTTCTTCTGGTTCGTGGGCTACAACGCCATCGAGACCTTCTTCAGCTCCTACGGCGTCGCGACGCTGGGGGTGAACGAGTCGACGGCGAGCATGATCCTGAGCGTGGCCTACATCACCTTCATTATCTTCTCCATCCCCAGCGGCTTCATCGCCACGCGCTTCGGGCGGAAGCGGACGATCATCACCGGGCTGACGGTCTTCGCGGCGATGCTCCTGATCGCCTTCTTCACGCCCACGGTACCGGCCATCGCGGGTCTGCTGGCGGTGGGCGGGGTGGCGTGGTCCCTGGTCAACATCAACAGCCTGCCCATGGTGGTGGACACCTCGCCCTCGGAGGCGTCCCTGGGGACCTACACCGGGCTCTACTACGTGGCCGGCACGCTGGCCGCCGTGGTGGGGCCGATCCTGAACGGCTGGGTGATCGACCTGACAGGGAACAACTACAACACCATCTTCTTGGTGACGCCGGGCTTCTTCGTGTTGGCCGTGCTCTGCATGCTGGGGGTGACGACGGGCGAGGCGAAGACTACCTGACCCTGTCTCCCCAGGAACGCCGCCTTGGCCCCAGGTTGCATGCAGCCCGACCATCAGGGGGTTCTGAACGATTCGCTGCGACACCGTGCTTCACCCTGGTACAGGAGGCATCGCGCCGGAGGTACACATGAATCCACAAACGATGTCCCGGAAGCTCGTCATCCTGATGATCGTTCTCACGGCGGTGGTGGTCGGGGCTCGGCTGGCGCGGGCCGCGCCCGCTTCGGCCGATGACCCCGTTATCTACGTGGACGCTGGCGCCGCGGCCGGTGGTGACGGTGAGAGCTGGTCAACGGCCTACCGTCATCTGCAAGACGCCCTGGACGAGGCCAGCGCCAAGCGTCCGACGCGCCTCGAGATCTGGGTGGCGTCGGGCGTATACACGCCCGACGAGGACGATGACGGCGATCACGCGGATGACGTAGTGACCGAGACGTTCCGCATCGTCCACAATGGCGTTCAGCTCTACGGCGGGTTCGCCGGTGGCGAGACCTCGCGCGACCAGCGCGACTGGGACGCCAACGCCACCGTGCTCAGCGGCGACCTGGACGGCAACGATCTCACCGATGAGCGCGGCGTGGTGCTCACCACGACCCACATTGTTGGGCGCAACGCCTACCACGTAATCTGGCTGGACGGCGAGACCTACGAGGCGCTCACCGACAGCACCATCATCGACGGTTTCATCATCACCGCCGGCCACGGGGATGGCGTCGAACCAGATGACCGCGGCGGGGGGCTCTACTGCAACGGAGAGGGGAGTGGGAGCACCTGCAGCCCGAAGTTGGCCAACCTCAGCTTCAGCGGGAACCGGGCCGACTGGGGCGGGGGCATGTACAATAGTGGCGGGCGACAAGGCGTGAGCAGCCCGTCGCTAACTCGCGTCGCCTTCGGCGGCAACAGCGCTCAGAACAGTGGCGGCGCCATGTACAACTGGGGATGGAACGACGGTACCAGCAGCCCGAGGCTCGTCAACGTCAGCTTCAAGAAGAACGGAGCCGAGCGAGGCGCAGGAATGTTCAACTTCGGGTGTTTCCATGGCGCTAGCAGCCCCAGTCTCACCAACGTCGCCTTCATTGACAACGCCGCCAGTGGTCGTGGCGGCGGCCTCTACGCCGATGGTGTAGGGGGGGAAAGCAACCCGATGCTCACCAACGTGACCTTCACCGGCAACAGCGCCCACAGCGGTGCCGCGGTGTACGCCTCTGGCCAGGATGGCGAGAGCAGCCCACACTTGACCAACGTCATCCTATGGGGCAACAGAGCCGCGTGGAGAGGGGATCAGATGGTCAACGATAGCGCCACGCCCGCCATCGGCCACAGCCTGGTGGAGGGCGGTTGGAACGGTGACGGGGTCCACAACATCGACAGCACGGTCACTGACGAAGGTGGCAACATCGACGACGATCCGGAGTTCCTGGCTCCAGAGGAGGGGAACGCGCGTCTGACGCGCAGCTCCCCGTGCATCGACGCCGGAGACAACGACGGCGTACCCGCTGGGGTCATCACCGACCTGGCCGGTAACCCACGCTTTGTGGACATCGTGGAGGTTGGCGACACCGGCCGCGGCACGCCACCTATCGTCGACATCGGCGCGCATGAGGTGCAAATAGCACGTGCCACCCTCTACCTGCCGCTGGTTGTGCGGAGCTGATTCTAGGCGCATTGGAGGAGTGACGTGCTACAATCGTCGCTGTCAGCGAAGCCAGAGGAGGAGGAACCCAGATGCAGGTAGGCGTAGACATCGGAGGCACGTTTACGGATCTCGTCGTGAGCGAGGACGACGGCCTCCGCATCCACAAGGTGCTGAGCACGCCGCACGACCCGGCGCAGGCGATGGTGGCCGGCCTGCAGACGCTTCTCGCAGGAACCCGCGGCGCCGTCCGGCGGGTCACGCACGGCTCCACCGTGGCCACCAACGCCATCCTGGAGCGGAAGCGCGCCCGCACCGCGCTGATCACCACCCAGGGCTTCCGGGACGTCCTGGCTATCGGGCGCCAGAACCGTCCGGAGCTCTACGCGCTGCAGCTGCAGCTGCCCCCGCCCCTCATCCCGCGGCGCTGGTGCTACGAGGTGCCCAAGCGGCTGGATCACGACGGCGAGGTACGGAAGCCGCTGGACGTGGAGGCGCTAGAGGCGGTGTTGGACGACGTCGAGCGCCAGGGCATCGAGTCGCTGGCAGTCTGCCTCCTCTACAGCTACGTCAACCCGGCGCATGCCTGAGAGCGATTGGTGCGGGAACAGAGCCGCTCGGTGCTGAAGCACGTCTCGGAGGCGACCGTCGCCAGCCTCCAGGAGCAGCTGGATCGCATGGCGGCACGGGCCCTCGGTCAGCTGATCGAGGAGGGCGTGGCGGAGGAGGCGATTCTCATGCGCGGCCTGTTCGACGCGCGCTACGACGGACAGTCGTACGAGCTGACCATCCCCCTGGAGCCTGAACTGGCGACCGCCTTCCACGCCGCCCACGCGGAGATGAACGTCCACGCCATGCCGGACCAGGCGGTGGAAGTGGTCAACTTGCGCATGCAGGCCACAGGGCTCGTCGAGGGCCCGGAACTGACGCCTGAGCCCCTGGTGGAGGGCGCTAGTCAGGAAGCACTCCTGGGTGAGAAGGAGGCGCCCGGGGTGGCCCGTCTCCCCCTCTACGAGCGGGCGAAGCTGCGGCCCGGGGCGGCTATCCGCGGTCCGTCCCTGGTCTTCCAGATGGACAGCACGGCCTTCATCGCGCCAAGCTGGCGGGCGCGGGCGGATGTGCACGGCTGGAGTCCAGCCGCGAGGCTCGCGCGCAGGAGCACGCCACGGCGCTGATGGAGACCTCCCGGGCTTTCGGCCCACGCATGACGGAGGGGGTGATCGCGCAAATCCCCGCCGGTGACTACGCCTTCGAGGACGCGCTGGTATCTTCTCCCCCCCCTCTCATCCCCCCCCGCTGGGGGGGGAGGGTGGGTGCGCGGATGACGGTCGACTTCGCCGGCAGCGCGCCACAGGTGACCGGGAACCTGAACGTGGTCGAAGCGGTGGTGCGCTCCGCCACGTGGTACTGCGTGCGGTTGCTGGCGCGGGAGCAGATCCCGGTCAACCACGGCTGCTTCGAGCCGGTGGAGGTGAGGGTGCCGGAACGGAGCGTGCTCAACCCCGATTTCCCGACCGCCGTGGCGATCGGCAACGTGGAGACCAGCCAGCGCATCGTGGACGTTGCTGGGCGCGCTGGCACAGGCGCTGCCGGCCGATGATTGATCGGCTTGGCGCATCCTGGCCGCCAGCCACGGGTCTACGAGTTCCTGGAAGGGGCCACGCTGACCATCAACAGCGAGCGGCGGGTCAACGGGCCCTACGGGCTGCAGGGTGGAGAGGCGGGGGCGCCAGGCGTCAACTGGCTGGTGCGGGATGGGGAGGAACGCACCATCGGCGGGAAGGCGACAGCGCAAATGCGGGCCGGGGACCGGCTGATCGTGGA
The DNA here is from genome assembly GCA_964575455.1 of uncultured Anaerolineales bacterium. Lineage (GTDB taxonomy): Bacteria > Chloroflexota > Anaerolineae > B4-G1 > B4-G1 > SKLM01. Next base: position 12,326 of record CAZNRX010000048.1, read on the forward strand.
GACACCCGGCGGAGGCGGCTGGGGCAGCCCCGAGGATGGCGGTTGATCGCGTCTAACCGGCCTTCTTGCCAGGCCTTATGTAGCGCACCTCGACGTGATCCTGCACCTCGTCCTTGATCTGCTGCTTCATGATGTTGCCCGAGACGTGCATGATGGTGTCGTCGAAGTCATCGTCGATCCCCATGCTGGCCAGACACGGGTAATGGTGGTGGAGCAGGCCCGCCAGCCGCTCCGCATCGTCCGCTGGCACGCCGAGCAGCTCGCGCGCCACGTGGCGCGCGCAGCCGCAGACGGCGTCTCGCTCGACCTTGATCGCGACGATGTCGCGCGTCTCGGGATCGACCGTGATCCGGAAGCGGGGCCTGCCGAAGACCCGTGCGAACTCGGCGATGAGCGGATCATCGTAGGCCACGGTGTTCGGCTTCACGTTGTAGTGGGTCTCGGTCAGCGAGCAGAGCGGCTTGGGCGTGACACAGGCCACGTCCATCTCGGCCAGCCAGCGGCGCAGCTGCCGGGCCAACCCCCGCGGCAGCCACTCCTCGCGGTCCACCGGGGCGATGACGGCCCGCGCCCCGGTCATCCGGGCCACCTCCGGCAGGAGCTCCGCCACACCCTTGTGCTCCCCAAAGGCGAGGATGAGGTCGGCTTCCGGCAGTGACGCTGGCACGTGATCCTCGGGGTAGTCGATCATGGGCGGGTAGTGGGACGGCGCTCGCCACACCTCAATCTCCCAATAGCGCGGGGCACACTCGCGGACGTTGTCCACGTGTCGCTGTCCGTAGTCTCCAGTGATGATGGCCAGGATTCGCATCTCGCTCCTAGCGGTGCGCCGCGAGAACCAGATTGGGGCTGCTGCCTGCGTCGAAAGGGGCGCCTCGCAGATCCCCGAAACAGGTGATGGCCTCGAAGCCGGCGGCGACCAGCGCCTCGGTCAGCTCCTCCTGCCTCTGCGGCCACAGCTGCGTGGACGTGATCCGCTGGCTCCAGCCCGCTCCTCCCTCTCGCCGCAGTCGCACGATGTTGAAGGTCAGAAGGCCGCTTGGCTCGAAGTCGTAGAAGCGCAGGAAGAGCCACTCGGTCTCCCCCTCTCGATGACCTTCCGGCCCCATCCAACGATCCCGCTCCCTCAGCACGGCGTCGAAATTGCGGTTCTGAATGAGGAGCAGTCCGCCGTGGCGAAGACATGCGGCGAAATCGTCCAGCGCCGCCGCCAGCCTCTCCGGCGTCAGGGCGTGGGGCAGCGAGTTGCCCAGGCAGAGCACAGCATCGAAGCCGTTGCCCACACGAGGGCGCAGCTCGCCGAAACCCGCCACCTGGAAGCGCACCTCGGGGGCGTCAACCGCGTTGCCTCGCGCCTGCTCGATCATACCGGCGCTCAGGTCGGCGCCCACGACCTCGTGGCCCCGTTTCGCCAGCGCGATGGCGTGCACCCCAGTGCCACAGGCGGCGTCCAGGACACGGCGCGCATTCACCATCTGCAGCTGACGCTCAAGAAAGGGCATCTCGGCCGCCAGGCGCCCTTCCCAGTCGACGAAGCGGTCATAGTCGGCGCTGAACGCATCGTACATGGGGGCGGTCGGTCTGTCGGGCACGTCCGCTCGCTGGTCTCTTAACACGCTCATCTCCACAGAAAACCGTCGGCTATGGAAAGCCGACCCGCATATGTAGCTACATATGTGGCTACACATGTGGCCATATCGACCGTCCACACTGGCATGCGTCATAGGGCAGGCTTCCATACCTGCCGAAACTCTACACCACCAGAAGCGCCATGTCGCGGGCGAAGAGCCCCAGGCGATCGCCATCCCGCACAGGGGTATCGAGCCCCTCCCCCTGGACCTCCTGATACTGCAGCCAGGGTGCCATAGCGTTCCGGGTGCTGAGGATCGAGCCGTTCAGGAAGACGTGATAGATCTCGTAGGGCGCGACGCCGACGCGTTCCAGCGCCGTCCGCACCGTCTCCTTCGAACGCGGCTCCAGACACACCACGCTCTCCCCGCTGGCGCGGGAATCAGCAGCGTGGCGGCGCAGCTTGCCGTAGAGATGGATCGCAACCATGAAACGACTCCCGGTGCGTCATCCGTGGATCAACTGCGGCAGACAGCGGGTGCACACCCAGAGGCTCTCGCCTCCCTTGCGACAGGGAAGCAGCACGTGGCTATCCTCACCGGAGGCGCAGATGTGGCACGTCTGTTCGATGTAGGTCTCCCGCCGCTCCGACATCTTTGCCTCGGCGGCGTGCTCGTCGAAGGCCGGTGCCTCCCGGGTCTCGATGCTGAGCGCGCCGGTGGGGCAGACGCCGATGCAGAAGCCCGCGCCGTCGCACAGCTCCTCGCGAACCACCTTCGCCTTGCCGTCCACCATCTCGATAGCGCCCTCGGCGCAGGGCGTCACACAGGCGCCGCAGCCGTTGCACAGCTCCTGATCGATGGACACGATCTGACGTGTGACCATGGTCTGTACCTGGCCCGCTCCTATCATACGGCCCGCACGCGCTTCACCTCGGGCACCTGCTTCATCAATACCCGCTCGATGCCCATCTTCAGCGTCATGGTGGACATCGGACACCCGGCGCACGCCCCGGTGAGCCGCAACGATACGACGCCCTCGTCATCAACATCAACCAGGTCGACGCCGCCTCCGTCCGCCTGAAGCTGTGGCCTGACCATGTCGAGCGTCTCCTCCACCTTCTCCTTCAGCGTCATCTGCTTTTCATTCACGTCACCCTTCTCCTTTCCGTCTATTCATATGATTTTCGATCCGAACGTCCAACGGCCTCCGGCCCCCAGACAATCTCATACGGACACGTGATCGCGCCCTGGGGACAGAGAGCCTCGCATTCAGTGCAATAGGTACAATCCTCAGGCCGGGCGATGAACGGTCCGGCTGCGCCCATCTCCACGGCGTGCGTGGGACAAAGCTCGATGCATCTCCCGCATCGATCACAGCGTTCTAGGTTGATCTCAGGTAGTACCCAGTCCGTCATGATACAACAAAACCGCCTTTCTGCTCGCCGTCCATGATAACAGAAAGGCGGCCATCTGTCTGTGACATAAGTCGCATGTCCAAGAGCCTTATCATTCTCGCGCCCAAGGTGACCGGCACGTCAAGCGACTCACTGCAGGATGACAAGTGGTTGGTATGACAAAAAGGGAGTGACTTGCAGGCTCGGTCGGAAGTGCCGGTCATCTTACTCCTTGGAGAGTCATGAGGCCCGGATCGCATGACGCGCGTTTGACAATGATCTTGAGTAGGCAGTACAATTGGGGCAGCAAGCCACGGCCTTCTACCGGGCCGTTGGCGAGCAGCCACAGGCTTTGCTGGCGACCATCCGGGCCTCGATAGGGGCAAACAAGAGGAGACAGCGGCGCAGAGGTGAGCTTCAGCCGCCGCTTGAGTAGAAGGGAGACAATGGAGATGGCTTACGGCTACAGCGGCAGGATCTTGCACGTCAACCTGACCACGGGCACGGTGACGATTGAGGAACCCGAAGAGACGTTCTACCGCAAGTACCTGGGTGGCAGCGCCATGGGCGCCTATTACCTGCTGAAGAACACACCTCCAGACGCCGACCCGCTCGGACCAGAGAACACTCTGTCCTTCACGATCGGGCCGGTGACCGGCGCGCCCGTGTCCGGGCAGTCACGCCTGGCGGTGACCGCTAAGTCGCCGGAGACCGGCCTGGTCGGCGATTCACAGTCCGGGGGCTTCTGGCCGGCCGAGCTCAAGTTCGCTGGCTTCGACGGCATCGTGGTGCGGGGCAAGGCGGACCAGCCGGTCTACCTCTGGGTCCACAATGGCGAGGCCGAGCTGCGTGACGCCGAGCATCTGTGGGGTCGGTTCACCGCCAAGGTCGAAGATGTCATCCGAGACGAGCTGGGCGACGAGCGGATCCGGGTGATCCAGTGCGGCCCGGCCGCTGAGCGCGGCGTGCTCTTCAGCGCGTTGATCAGCAACGCTAACCGCGCCAGCGGGCGCACGGGGATGGGCGCCGTCATGGCTTCCAAGAACCTGAAGGCTATCGCCGTGCGGGGACACAGCGCGCCGGAGCTTGCCGACGCGGAGAGTATGAAAGCCCTGGCTCGATGGGGAGCGCAGAACTTCGAGCACTCAGACGTCTATGGCCTGGGGCTCCACGGCACGGCCAATGGCCTCACGGCCCAGGATCGGTCCGGCGGATTGCCCACCCGCAACTGGTCGAGCGGCACGTTCGAGGGCGCCGAGGCGATCAGCGGACAGACGATGAGCAAGACCATCCTCACGAGCCGCGATACCTGCTTCGGGTGCGTGGTGCGCTGCAAGCGCGAGGTGGAGGTGACGGAGGCGCCGTTTCGCGTCGATCCCCGCTACGGCGGTCCGGAGTACGAGACGCTGGCCACGCTGGGCTCCTACTGCAGCGTCGACGACCTTGAAGCCGTCGCGCGCGCTAATCAGCTCTGTAATATGTACGGCATGGATACCATCGCCTGCGGCGCCACCATTGCCTGGGCCATGGATTGCTTCGAGCAGGGCCTGTTGACCACCGAGGAGACGGATGGGCTCGATCTCCGCTTCGGGAACGCAGACGCTATGGTGACCCTGGTGGAGCGCATCGGAGAGCGAAAAGGTTTCGGGCGGGTGCTGGGCCAGGGGTCCACCCGGGCAGCCGAGACGTTGGACGTGGGCCAGGATCTTGTGGTGGCGGTGAAGCACCACGAGCTTCCCGCGCACATGCCCCAGGTCAAGCGGAGCCTGGCTTTGATCTACGCCGTCAACCCCTTTGGCGCCGACCACGAGTCCCACGAGCACGATCCCGGCTATCAGTTCTACCCGGAGCGGATGGCGGAGCTGGATCTTCTCGATCCGCAGCCGGCTGACCTGCTGAACGCGGAGAAGGTCCGTTTCTCGTTCTACACCCAGCAGTTCTACAGCCTGTTGGACACCGTGCCTCTGTGCCAGTTCGTCTTCGGGCCTGCCTGGCACCTCTTCGGACCGAGCCAGCTGGTGGAGGCTGTTCGCGCGGCCTCGGGCTGGAACGTCAGCCTGTGGGAGCTGATGAAGGTTGGGGAGCGACGGCTGAACCTGCTGCGAGCTTTCAACGCCCGCGAAGGTGTGGGGTCGGAAGCGGACCAGGTGCCGCCCAAGCTGCTGATCCCCCTGGAGGGTGGGGCCAGCGACGGCGTGGCGGTCACCGCGGAGGAGGTGGAGGAGGCGAAGCGCCTCTACTACCAGATGGCTGGATGGGATGAAACCGGTCGCCCGACGCGCGCCAAGCTGGAGGAGCTGGCGCTTGGCTGGGTAGCCGACGACCTGGGCCTTTAGCGCTGGTAGATCAGGAGGCGTCGACGTCAGACGGCCGCTCCGGCTGCCATCAGCGGGAGCTAGAGGTGGAGCCGGTAGACACGGTATCGCTTGTAGATCTCGGCGCCCATGTGCTCGGCCAGGTGAGGCGTGTTCGGGTTCTCGGCGGAGGTGAGCGATGAGTCGATCCACGTGTACCCCTTTGCCACGGCTCGCCTGGCCATCTCGTCGAAGAGCAGCACGATCACGCCCGAGCCCCAATACTCGGGCAGCACCACGGCGCTCTTGATGCTCAGGCACTCGGGCTGGCGCCGCATATACCACCAGAGCTTAACGTAATCCCAGGGATAGCGCAGGCCATTGACGTGAATGAAGATCTCGTTCAGGTTCTTGATGCCGGGGAACCAGGCCACCGTCTCCCCCTCCGCCTCCGCGAACAGGATCAGCTCGGGGTCGGCGATCTCGCGGAACGGCGTCAGCGTCTCCTCCAGAGCGCCCCGGTGCCAGCCGATGTGGTCAGGAAGATACGACAGGCACGCGTTGAGCAGGAAATGGATGCGATCCAGCTCCTCCTCCCAGTGCGCCATGTCGACGTGACGAACGGTGAAGTGCCGTCGCTCGCGCACCCTCTTCGCCAGACGAGAGAGCCGGCGGATCTCGGGTGACTCTGGATCCAGATCGAGCGCGAAGGCGATGTTGTCCGCGCGGGCCGGCTGGAAGCCGTAGCGATCCATGGTGTCCTGGTAGTAGGGGGGCGTGTGCCCGCAGAGGAGCGCCGGGGGACGATCCCGTCCCTCCAGCAGGACGCCGTAGCTATCCTCGTAGTTGAGGTTGAAGGGGCCCAGTAGCGCGTTCAGGTCGCGCGCCCGGGCGAACTCGGCGGCGCAGTCGAGCAGGGCCTCGGCGACCTTGTAGTCGTCGACGTACTCGAACAAGCCAAAGACGCACTCGCGCTTGTTCCGCCTCTCGTTGGCGAACCTGTCCTCGGCGGCGTAGATCGTGCCCACCGGCTCGCCGTCCTGCCAGGCGATGAAGAACTCGGCTTCGCCGCGCTCGAAGAAGGCACCGCGCTGGGGATCAATGGCCCTGGCCCGCTGGGGAAGCAGCGGAGGCACCCAAAGCGGGTCGTCTCGGTAGATGCGCCAGGGAAAGGTGAGGAGTGTGCGGCGCTCTCTGCGCGTGCGGATGGGGCGAACGTCGATGCCGGTCATGAAAGCCTCCTCTTCCGTAGGACCTCGTCGCTCGCCCTGAAGTATAGTCCCAAAGCGGCGTTTGCGCCAATGGGCTGATCAGCTCGGGTCGCAGACCCGCTGCGAGCCCCGAGAGCCCCGAGAGCCCCCTCGCTCGGAGGGGTCTGTGACCCCGACTGTGGCACCACCACGTCCACGGCCCGCTCCGTCTGCGCTGCGGGTCGCAGACCCGCAGCGAGCTAGGGGGCATGCAAGCCAAGGGGCATGCAAGCTATGGGACATGCGAGCTACGGGCATGTGAGTTGCGGGACATACGCGGCCCGTTCCTCACAGACCTCACGCGTCCAGGCCCTCCAGCCACGCCTCGACCACCGGCCGCACGCTGGGATCGACGACGGAGCGCATGTGGCTGACGCCGTCCAGCAGCTCGACCTGCGCGTTCGCGTACTGGGAGATGACGGGCTCGTACTTCTCGCCGTAGAACCCCTCGTCGTCCGTCCCGACGATGACGAGCAGCGGCTGACTGATGGCGGCCAGGTCCTTCTTGTAGTTGCGCGGCGCGAACCCGGTGTTGAGCCGATGCGTGTAGGCCAGCGTCTCGGTGCCGTCGCGTGCCTCCTCCGGCATGTTGAAGTCGATGTCCGTCAGGTGGTCGAACCAGTGGATGCCCACGTTGTTAAGCATGGTCAGGCGGCCATGCGGGGGATGTAGGCCCGCGCCTAGCCGCCCGAGTTGGGGCGCGTGGTGGGCGCGTTGTATTTGAGAAACGGAGCCATGCAGCAGGATGAGCACCTTGTCGGCGTCCGCCGGATGGTGACGATACGAGAGCGTGGCGCCACCCCTCGTCTCAAAGGTCTACAGCTCCAGTAGGTTCGAGGTGTCGAAGAACAGCTCATCGAAGGAGAGGCCCTCCTCTGGGTCGTGCGGCTGGCGGGGCTTGCCGACCACGATTAGCGTGCCGGCGATGCCGGCGTATACCACCACAGACGTCAGAGCGAACGTGAGTATGCGCGTCACGATGGGATTCATCAGAACACACCTCCTATGCCGTACTGGGCGCGGCGTCGGCCGGCGCCAGCTTGTTGAGGAACAGATCGCGCCGCAGGAGCACCACCGCGGCAGCGATGAGGATGGCGATCACACCGTAGGCTATCATGAACGACAGTTGGAAACTGAGCAAGAGACCGCCAACGAGCGCGCTGCTCAGATTGATGGCCAGATGGAACACCGTCGCACCCAACACGTTGAACCGATACTCGGCCAGCACAGCGTAGGCCATGATGCTCAGAGAGATGAGCGCCAGCGCGAAAAAGGCCATGAACAGGACGCCGCCCTCGAAATACATGGCGTGAAACGGCGTCCAGAGCAGGCCCACCAGCAGGGATGACACCAGACCATTCATTTGCGGGGCGATCCGCTTGTGCAGGTACCCACGCCAGCCAATCTCCTCGCCCACGGCCCCGGTGACCATCATGCCTACCCCTGCGACGGTGAACAGCAGGCTCTGAGGGTCGCCGGCGAAGACCAGCGCGAAAACGAAGGCCAGCAAGCCATGGCTCAGCGGCAGCAGGAACGTCCAGAGATACCGCTGCAGCGGCATCTCAGAGTCGACGAAGGTGATGCGCACATCATCCCTCTTGCGAAAGATCAACATGGTGAGCAGGCCAGCGATGCCCGGCCCCCACTGTGGCAGGAACGTGAGTCCAGGCAGCAGCCCGGCCTCTTGCTGCAGGCCACCGATGAGGAACGTGAAGAACAACGTCAGAACGTAGAAGACAACGACTCGTAGAATCATATCAATGCTCCTTTCCTTAACACTATCTCCATCTCAGAGCACAGATGAAGCCTCCGGCTCTCCGCCTCGTCTGTGCTCACTTGTCCCTGAGCGAACTCAGAGCAGGCTCCCGATCGCTTGTCCGACGGCGTTCCCTGCCAGGAAGATCAAGATCCCAACCAGACTGAAAGCCAAGACCATCAAGGCCTGCTTCTGTCTATGCGGTACGTCTGCCCACCACTGCTCAAATGCCTCTCTCATTGTTCTGACTCCCTATTACTACAACGTCATTTCGCCCTAATGAGGCCATTTGGCGCTCACTAGAAGCTCCTTGCAGTGCATTTTAGGTATCCAACCCGGCCGACATCGGCAGTTTTGGCGCTAAGTTGACGACTTGTAGGTACCGTTGCGGCAAGTTAACGTTGTAGTACTATTCAGGCTCTACGTATTAGCGGGCTGCTCCCAGCGGGGGTGGCACACCCCCTTGAGCTTGTTCGCCCCACGAATCCACAGCGACTCCTTCAGGCATACCCCTGTCACTTCGCGCTGGCCGCAGATTCACCCAGATACGCGCGCACGGTGGCAAGGCTCTGTTCCGGCTCTTCGGCAATCAGCTCGTGACCGGTCCCTTCGATGACGACCAGTTCGGCGCTCTCGAAGTAAGCCATCTGTCGCCGCTGGAACTCCTCACCGATAACGGTGTTGCAGCTGCCAACCATGAATAGGACCTCGTTATCGAACTGCTCGATACCCTCGATGGCGCTGATCTGATCCCCGTTCTTGTCAAAGACGGATGCGGCCACGTTCTGGTAGGCGTCGTAGCCGAAACGCCAACCCTTGACGGACGCCGGTGGCGTCTCACTGCACCAGTAGCCCGGGTTCGCCGCGATCATGACCTGACCGGTGACGTGATCGAAGGTTGCCTTGTCGTCCGGTGGGTCCTGGATGTGGAACGACTCGAACAGACCACGCACGTAAGCCCCTATTGGCGCGCGAGTTAGATTCGGGCCGATCTCAGCCATCTCATTGGTCAGGGGCGCCGGCTCGGCCAACACCAGATGATCGACCTTGTCCGGGAAACGCCCGGTGTACGTGGTGACGATGGCACCACCGAACGAATGCCCCAGCAGATTCACGGGCCGCCCTTGGCCGAAGTGATCGACGAACGCGGCCAAGTCGTCGACGTAGAGCTCATAGGTCAGCTCACTCGGATCCTCCACGCGCGGCGATAAGCCCGTGCCGCGTTGGTCGTAGAAGACGACGAAGTAGTCGTCGGACAACGCCTTCAGATCGAGCAGGCTGCGGTAATCCGCCCCCGGCCCCCCGTGGACGACGATGAGGACGGGGTCCTCAAGGTCGCCGAACGTTTCTGCGTGAAACACGCCCCCGTTCAGTTCAATTGTGGGCACGGTGGGGTCGTCCGCCGCTGTGGCCGGGACGGTATAGTCGCCGCTGGTGGCCACGAAACCGACGACCAAGGCCAGCACCAGCAAGCCAATCAGAGCACCAAGTCCAATCAGCATACCCTTCAACCATGTCATCTCAATTCACTCCTTTTCTCAATGATCTCTCTACACCCGCAATCAGTCATCGCAGACTTGCTGTACGGAAAGCAGCGTCATCCCGAGGTCACGCACCTTGTTGAGCAGGCCGTGCAGCGCCGCCTGATCCGGCAGGTCACCGCGCAACACCGTCGACCCATCGTTCATCTCCTCCACCGTCAGGTGGTCGAACCAACGGGACCACGCCCGCCCAATGTGACCTTGTACGCGAATCTCGTAACGCTCACTCATCCCAGCACCTCCTGTACAGAGTCTCAATCTATGTGGTGTGAGTATACCAACCGATTGAGGTATCTGTCATCACCCAGTGAGGTATATGGTTGAGGTATTTGGTGGTTTGAGTGCGGATCCAGACAGCCACGGCGGCGGCGGCGACGCGGGCGGCGGCGCGGGCACAGAGAAACGTGAGATTCAACATCTGGAACGTTGTGACGGACTGTGAACTCGCCGGGCTGGAGCCGACGGGCGCGGGCGACGCCCGCGATCTGCTCGACGATCCGCTGGCGCTGGCTCCTGGTCATGGTGAGATCTCTCCTTTGTGGTGGTGAGCGTGCGGGGTGCGGTGGGGCTCACGTTTTCTGCGACGTGGGTCCGGGCCCATCCCCTGTTGCCGCGGGATGGACGCCGTATCGCTGCTGTCTATTTTATGGGTCAAGTATACCACGTGGGGAGTGGTTTGTCAATAGGGTATACTTGGCATACCATTTGGGAAATAGCGCGGGGGATTTGGGATATCGGGCGATGAGGCCATAGCCTCCCCCTGAGATCCACCGCCATTTTATCCAGCCGCTCTCTTGTCCCAAGGAGAGAAAGGGCTCCTGGGTCTTTCCCAGGCAAATCATCGCCGCCTCAGACTGGCTGGCCGATCTCTAGTACTACAACGTCATTTCGCCCTAATGAGGCCATTTGGCGCTCACTAGAAGCTCCTTGCAGTGCATTTTAGGTATCCAACCCGGCCGACATCGGCAGTTTTGGCGCTAAGTTGACGACTTGTAGGTACCGTTGCGGCAAGTTAACGTTGTAGTACTAGGCACAGCGTGACAGGCTGGCGGGTAAGATCAAGCTGATCGCCTGGGGGATGAAGGATATCGCTTTTCGGGAGAAGGAGCTCAATCGGTGGACGAAGCACTTCCCTGCGGCGAGGGTCGTCCACTACGCCGATGCGGGGCACTTCCTCGCCGAGGAGAAGAACGCTGAACTGATAGAGGAACTGAGCGGCCTGCAGGGATAAGGGGTTGGGCCGTGACCCTAGAGAAGATCCAGGGTTCTGGCGCGGGTGACGGCCTCGTGGCGGCTGTGGGCGTCCAGCTTGCTGTAGATGTGCTTCAGGTGGGTGCGCACGGTGTGGTAGCTGATGTACAATCGCTCGGCGATCTCGGCGGTGGTCAGCCTGGTGGGCAGGAGATGGAGCACGTCGAGCTCGCGATCGGTGAGGGGATCGATCAGCTCAGAGGCAGCGGGGGAAGGCTCCAGCGGCAGGTCGAGCGCGGCAAGCACCGTCTCGATGGAGGCACGTAGCTCCGTAGATAGGGAGCTATCTGAGGCCAGGTCCTGCAGCAGAGGGTGAAGCGGCTCCCCGGCCTGAACGAAGGGACGCAGGAACGCCCCGGACCGACTCAGATCCAGCGCCCGTTCAAGCTTGGTGAGCGCGGGCTGACGCTCGCCCAGCGCTCCGTGGGCTTGCACCTCCAGAACGAGCACCTCGACGAGACGCTGGATCCATCCCACCGACTCGGCCTCCTCGCGCACCGCGGCCAGCGCATCCAGCGCAGCACGCGCGTCACCCAGGGCCAGACGGGCGTGCGCCGCCACCTGGGCCTCCAGGGCGCGCAGGTCAGCGGGAAGCTCGCCGGGCGGCTGCCGGCCCGCCAACGATCGGGCCAATCCCTCCCGGTCGCCACGCGCGATCTGACACTGCATCTCCACCACCGCGGCGAACCCGGCCGTCGCAGTGCGGTCGAGGCTGCGCGCTGCCTTCAGGGCTTGCTCCAGCTGCGCGCCTGCCTCCTGTTCCTGGCCCTGGTGCTGGGCGATGCAGGCCAGCGCCTGGGCAGCCATGGCCTCCACGTACCCGGCCGCCATACGTGGCGAGCGTTCGATGCCCAGCTCCAGGTGACGACGGGCGTCGGCCGGCTCCCAGCGATCCCAGTGGACCAATCCCAGTCCCACGTGCACCAGGCCGTCCAAGGGCTGAGCCTGATGGGTCTCGGACCACGCTAACGCCTCCTCATAGCGCGCCTCGGCTGCGCGCCAGCGTCCACGCAGGCGGCACAGGTTGCCCAAGTTCAGCAGGGCGGAGAAGGCGACGAAGAAGTTCCCGGACCGTCGTCCCTCATCCATAGCCTGCTCGTACGCGGCAGCAGCGGCATCCATCTCCCCCCGGGAGCTGTGAGCGTTCGCCAGGTAGAGCGCCAGCACGCTGCGCAGGACGCCCTCATCCTCCGGCAGCTGCGCCAGGGCCTGCTCCGCGTACTCGATGGTGGCCTCCATATCGCCGCGGGGATAGGCACAGACGGTGCGGATGGTGGCAGTCTCCCCCCGCAGCTCCACACGCTGCTCCGGCGTGAGATCTGGGTGCATCTCCGCCATGCGCTGGAGCTCCACCAGGCAGCCCTCCGTGCCAGCCACATCCACGCTGAGCGCGCGGGTCCAGGCGTAGGCCAGCATCAGGGCCGGGTTGCTGCGGCGGAGCGAGGCCGGCAGCGCATCGACCCAGCGCTTGAGGGTGGCGACCTCGCCGCGCTGGAGCATAGCGGGGTAGGCCTCGCCGATCAACGCCGCGGCCAGGTCGTGATGCTCGGCCGCCAGCGCGTGATGGATGGCGTCATCCGTCGCGCCCGCGTCCGCGTGCCAGCGGGCCGCCCGGCGATGGAGCACGGGCACCAGATCGGGCTGCTCGATCTCCAGGCGGGCGCGGAGAAAATCGTGGAACAGATGGTGATAGCGGTACCAACGACGCTCGTCATCCAAAGGAACGAGGAACAGGTTGGTGCGCTCCAGGGCCGTCAGCGTCTCCTGCGCCGGCCTCGCCGGATCCTCCAGGATGGCGTCACAGAGCGCCGCACTCAGCCGCTCCAGCACCGAGGTGCGGAGCAGGAACGCCCGCACCGCCGGCGTCTGCTGATGCAACACCTCCTCGACAAGGTAGTCTAGGAGGTAGCGGTGACTGCCGCTGAAGGCCTCCACGAAGGCGGAGACGTCCTGCCGGCCCTCCATGGAGAGGGCCGCCAACTGGAGGGCGGCGATCCATCCCTCGGCGCGGGCGTCGAGCGCGTCCAGGTCCCGCTCATCAAGCGCCAGGTCTAGCGTCGTCTGCAGGAACTCCATGGTCTCAGCTCGCGTGAAGCGCAGGTCGTCTGCGCGGATCTCCAGGAGCTGCTGACGCGCCCGCCAACGCGGCAGGGGAAACGACGGATCGGCGCGGGTGGCGACGACGAGGTGGAGCGTCGGGGGCGCGTTGTCGATGAGGAAGACGAGCGCCTCATCAATGGCGGGTTCTGAGATCAGGTGGTAGTCGTCGATCACCAGCGCCAAGGGCGCGCTGCGGCTGGCGAGCTGATTGATCAGCGGCACGAGGGCAGTCTCGAACGAAGGGGACGTTCCGCCCGTCGGTGCAGCCGGTCCCCGAACCGCAGCCAGGCTCGGAGCGGCCTGCATCAGTGCGGCGGTCAGGTAGTTGAGGAGGCGATTCAAGTCGTTGTCGGTCTCATCCAGGGATAGCCATGCGACAGCTCGCCCATCCGGTGATTCGCTTGTTTGCTGGCGGGCCCATTCGCTCAGCAAGGTTGTCTTGCCGAAGCCAGCCGGGGCGGAGACGAGGGTCAGCTTGCGGCCTGGACGGAGCCCTTCGTCCAGCCGCTCGATCAGGCGGGGACGGGACACCACGTCTGGACGGGCTGGCGGGACGTGGAGCTTGGTCGCCAGAAGTGGAACGCCTTCAGCCCTGTCGAAGGATGACGCCATCATGGTGCGCCAATCTTATCATCTTTTCTCCATTTGCTCAAGCAGGATTGGACAACGACAAGGATGAAGACGTTGCCCATGCAAGTTCCGTTCGGTATCCGTGAACGGCCCTGGTTCTATGGGGGGCCAGACCGGTCGAAGAGCAGGGGCAGGTAGAGGCACCAGCGCGACCGGCCCAGCGTGAGGCCCGACCCCAGATCTGCGACGCTCACGTCCTCAAAGACGACGCGATCCCCGTCGACGGTCGGAGCATAGTCCGTGAGGGCCACAAACGGGCCCTGAGCGGCGTCGGCGCGCTTGAGCAGGGTGTAGGTCCCGCCGGGCGCGCCCTCCAGACCGGCCTCGCTGACGTCAAAGGCGACGGTGACCGGCCCGCCATTCCCCTCCTGATCGGTCCAGTCCAGGTACCAGACCCGCCGCCAGCGCGTCACGCCGGCCGGACAGCCCTCGTCCGTGGCGCCGTTGTCGTCCACCCGGTGGCCGATCAGCAGGTAGTCGCCGTCGTCGCGAAGGAATCCCCGGTCCTGCAGGATCATCTCCGCGGAATGGGCCTCCTTATGGCTGCCGTCCGCCTCCCTGCCGATGCCCGCCACGTCGCGGTCGAAGTCACCTCTGGCGCCTCGATCTCCGTCGTACCTGTCGTTGCCGATGGGGACGTCGTACCTGGCGCTCAGGCTGTTCTCGACCAGGGTGCGCCGGGCGGCGTTGAGGGCCTCGCAGAAGATGACGACCTCGGCGATATTGCCCCTGAAGGAGGAGGTGGCGATGGAGAGGGCGCTGGTGACGTTGGCCGTGGCGCCGGGGGCCGTGCCGCCGCCCGCCTCCAGGCCACCGTCGTAGAACGTCACCTCCGTGTCCTGGGTGGCATCGACGCGCACGGACCAGAGGCTCGCGCTGCCCACGTCGAAGGCCGGGGCGCTGGTGACCCTCGTTCCCTTGCCGCCGTCCCCGCCCACGGTGGTGTAGACGGACTCGCTGCCGCCATCCGGCGGGCTCAATGACAGCTGATACTGGGTAGGACCGGAGACGTGGTGGTCGGACTTGACGACGACGTCGGCGCCCCCCGTCCACTCGGTGACTCTCCCCACCGCGAAGAGCGTGTAATCCCCCCAGTGTCCCAGGGTGGCAAGCCCCTCGGCGATGGTGAAGCTGTCATCGCCATCGAAGCTCATCACCGGATGGCCGTTTATGGCGTGGTCCGGGTCGTCCTCCAGGGTGGGGTCCCCGGTGCTGAAGGCGTGGTTGTCCTTCCCGGACTGGTCGTGCCACCCGGTGACGAGGTTGCCACTGGCCCTGGCTTCGGGACCGGCATCGGCGCGCAGCCACAGCATCAGCCTGGACTGTATACCGATAGTGCCCACCCCGCCGGGGCCGGACCCGTAGAAAGCGTCACTGTCATCATCCAGGTGGTCGGGGATCCCATCGCCATCGGTATCCTGGTCATTGGGCTCCAACCGATCGGGGATGCCATCACCGTCGGTATCGTCGCAGCCCTCAACGCTGTCGGGGATGCCGTCGCCATCGCTGTCACCGTCGAGGTAGTCCGGGGTGCCGTCGCCGTCCGTGTCACCATCCCCCTCAACGCTGTCCGGAATGCCGTCGCCATCGGCGTCACCGTCGTTGACACGGATAACCACCTCATCTGGCGTCGCGTCGGCCAAACCCTGCACATCGGTGACCGTGAGCGTGAAGCCGATCACCATGGGCTGGCCTGGCGTGATGAAGGTGGGCTGGCTGATGGTCCTGCTGCTCAGAACAACGGCTGCACCGCGGGTCTGGGTCCATCCGAAGGTCAGCGGTTCCCCCTCGGGGTCGGCACTGGCGCCGCCGTCCAGCCGGACGGACGTGTAAGTGTCCACGCTCTGATCCGATCCGGTGTCCGCGGTGGGGGCGTCGTTGTCGGCCGCGACACCGACCGTGACCGTGGCAGTATCGCTATTGCCACCGCCGTCGGTCACGGTGACGGCGAAGGTTACAGTGTAGTCCGCCGTGCGGTTGGCTGGCGTGTACGTCCAGACGCCGCTGCCGTCGATGCTCGCACTGCCGTGCGCAGGCTGCGCAGTGACCCCGTAGCTCAATGCGTCATCCTCGTCCGGGTCAGTAGCGCTCACTGTACCGGTCGCGTTCGTGTCCTCGTCGGTGGCGCCCGTGTCATTTTCCGCTGTCGGGCTGTCGTTGTCCGCCGTGATGCCAACTGTGACGGTGGCCGTGTCGGCGTTGCCGCCGCCATCGGTCACGGTGACGGCGAAGGTTACAGTGTAGTCCGCCGTGCGGTTGGCTGGCGTGTACGTCCAGACGCCGCTGCCGTCGATGCTCGCACTGCCGTGCGCAGGCTGCGCAGTGACCCCGTAGCTCAATGCGTCATCCTCGTCCGGGTCAGTAGCGCTCACTGTACCGGTCGCGTTCGTGTCCTCGTCGGTGGCGCCCGTGTCATTTTCCGCTGTCGGGCTGTCGTTGTCCGCCGTGATGCCAACTGTGACGGTGGCCGTGTCGGCGTTGCCGCCGCCATCGGTCACGGTGACGGCGAAGGTTACAGTGTAGTCCGCCGTGCGGTTGGCTGGCGTGTACGTCCAGTCCCCAGTTGCGGCCTGGATGGTGGCGCTGCCGTGCGCCGGCTGACTGGTGACACCGTAGCTCAACGCGTCATCCTCGTCCGGGTCGGTGGCGGTCACTGTGCCCGTGGCATCCGTGTCTTCGTCGGTGGCGCCGGTATCATCGTACGCTGTCGGGCTGTCGTTGTCGGCACTCACCGTCACCGTCACGCTCGCCGTGTCGGTGAGCGAGCCGTCGCTGGCGGTGTAGGTGAAGATCGCCGTGTACCCCGCCATGCGATTCTCAGGCTTGTAGGTCACCTGGCTGCCGTCGGTCGAGGTGCTGCCATACGTGTCCGGGCTCCCCACGTCAGCGACC
>CAZNRX010000049.1:0-28845 GCA_964575455.1 uncultured Anaerolineales bacterium
ACCATGAGCTTACCGGAATCTTCTAAACTCGTCCAGTTTTTAGCGAACCGAAAGACTCAAGCTTTGGGGTTGTTTCTTCCTCCCTGACCTGCTTCGAAAACCCGCAGTCACGTCGCCTGCCGGAGATTGGCGAGACAGCCTGGAACAGGCTATAATTGTGGTATGATCGGACAAAAGGTCCTCGTCTCTGGGCTCGTCGCCTACCCGTCATCGTTCATGCTAACTCCGCGTATCGCTCTTGATTCTGTCGTCCAGTCCCCATCAGCTTCTTATGATGCATAACACGCGCTTCCGCTACCTGGCGGCGATCAGCCTCCTGGTATTGGTTGGTTTCCTGGTGCGCGCTGTGTCCCTCGATGCTCAATCCCTGTGGAGGGACGAGGTGGACGCGCTGCGCTTCGCCATCGCTCCTTGGTCGGAGATGGTGGACAACTTCATGCGCCCCGGCTGGAATGGCCCCCTCTACTATGTGCTGCTTCGGTGCTGGATCGCGTTCGCCGGCACGAGCGAGTACGCCATGCGCTTCTTCTCGCTGTTGTTCGGGGTTCTCTGCATCCCGCTGATCTATCAGCTTGGTCGCCGCCTCTTCAGCCCGCTGGGGGGCATCATCTCCGCGCTGCTGGTTGCCACCTCTCCCTACGTGGTCTGGTACAGCCAGGAGGTGAAGATGTATACCTTCGTGCTGGCCCTGGCCCTGTTAGCCATCTGCAGCCTGCGCCGCGCCCTTGAGGGAGACGGCTGGCCCTGGTGGCTGGCTCAGATCGCGGCGACCTCGCTGGCCTTCTACTCCCACATTCTGGCGGCCCTGCTCGTCCCCGTCCAGGTGCTGCTCTTCTTCGCCTGGTGGGCGCAGGGGCGCAAGAGGTGGCGGGGCGCCCTGATCAGCCTGGGCTGCCTGACACTGCCCTATCTCCCGCTGGCCGTCTGGCAGGCGCCGCTGGCTCTGAAGGCTCGCAACACCGGCTTTCACCCTTACCCGCTGGGGAAGATGGTCGCGATCCTCCTCAATGGCTGGTCAACAGGGATCACGGGCTGGGGGAAGCCCTGGGGTGGAGCGCTGATGGGCCTGCTGGCTGTGGGTGGTCTACTCAGCTCAATAGCTTTTCTGGTTCCATCGGCGGATCACGAGGAGGAGCCAACCTGGACCGCGGCGCCGGCGAATTACCTGGCGATGCTTATCTGGATGGTGGCTCCGCTGCTGTGCGTGTGGTTGATCTCGCTGCGGCAGCCGCTCTTCACCGATCGCTATCTCATTTGGTCGATACCAGCGTTCTACCTGCTGGTCGCGCTCGCGCTGACGTCTTTCGCGACGACAGAGCTCTGGGCGCATTGGATCGTGGCACTCTTGCTAGGCGCCATCCTGTTCATCAACGGCGTCAATCTGCAGAAGCAAGCCGCCAACCCGATCAAGTCGGACTTCCGCGGAGCTGCGGCCTACGTGGTCACCTATCAGGAGGAGCCCGCAGCTGAGCAACCTCCTCCGTCGGGGCGTGAATCCCGCTACAGCGTCTATCTCCCGATCACCAGCGCCGGTGCCGCCTCACCGGATTTCGAGGATCTGATCATCTTTCAGATCCCGCACGGGAGATACACGTTCGACTACTACTTCCCCATCGAGGCGTATCCGCGGGCCGAAGGTCTCTACACCAACCATCAGGCCCCGAACGGCGAGTATCTCATGAGCGAGGATCAAGCCGCGCGGCAGATGAGAGAGATGACAGAGCCCTATAACACGGTATGGTTGGTCGCGACAGAGGTGCCGATGTGGGATAAGCGCGAACTTGTGAGATCCTGGCTGGATGAGCATGCAGAGCGCGTGATCAAGGAGCACTTCCATCGCGTGGACGTCTATCGGTACGAACTGCCCGATACGTAGGAGGAAGACCCTACAAGCAAGTGCGCGTTACGATCCACGCTTTTGTTTTACGTTTCAGGTCTTAAGGAGTATAATACTCCCATAGATTCATCAGGTCTGACGCTCTGGAGGACACCTCTTGGAAGCTGATATCGGTACCGTACAACCCATAGACATCGAGCGCGAGATGCGCAGCGCGTACCTCGACTACGCGATGAGCGTCATTGTCTCGCGCGCCCTGCCCGACGCCCGCGACGGCCTCAAGCCGGTCCAACGGCGCATCCTCTACGCCATGCAGGACCTGGGCCTGCGCCCAGATCGCGCCTACAAGAAGTCCGCCCGCATCGTCGGCGATGTGCTGGGGAAGTACCATCCTCATGGCGACAGCGCCGTCTACAACGCGATGGCGAGGATGGCGCAGGACTTCAGCCTGCGCTATCCGCTGGTCGATGGGCACGGCAACTTCGGGTCTATCGACGGCGACAGTCCGGCGGCGATGCGCTACACGGAGGCGCGTCTGGATCAGATCGCCACCGAGCTTCTGCAGGACATCGACAAAGGGACAGTCGACTGGGTCGACAACTTTGACGGCTCGATGCAGGAACCAGAGGTTTTGCCGGCCCGCCTCCCCAACCTGTTGGTCAACGGATCCGCCGGGATCGCCGTCGGCATGGCAACCAACATTCCCCCTCACAACCTGATAGAGGTTTGCGAAGCCGCCGCTCATCTGATCGACCATTGGGAGACACCGGACGAGGTGACGCTCGACGATCTGATGGCCCACGTGGAAGGCCCGGATTTCCCCACCGGCGGCGTCATCGTCGGGCGCGATGGGATCACGCAAGCGTATGCGACGGGACGAGGTCGCATCATCGTGCGGGCCAAGACGAGGATTGAGGAGATGGACGGCGGCCGGCACCGCATCGTGGTCACCGAGATTCCGTACCAGCTCAACAAGACCACTCTGCTGGAACGGATCGCGAAACTGGTCCGTTCTAACCGACTGACGAGCATCTCTGACCTGCGCGACGAGTCGGACCGCCGCGGCCTAAGCATCATCATTGAGCTGAAGCGCGGCACACAGCCGCGCAAGGCGCTCAATCGCCTGTTCAAGTACACGCCGCTTCAGACGACCTTCGGTGCGCAGATGATGGCGATCGTCGACAACGAGCCCCAGCTATTGAGCCTGAAGCGAGCGCTTCAGCGCTACGTCGAGCACCGACACGATGTGTTGATCCGGCGCACACAACACGAACTGGAGAAGGCCCAGCGCCGTGCGCACATCCTAGAGGGTTTGCTCACAGCACTCGATCATCTGGACGCCGTCATCCAGACAATTCGACAGTCACCAGACGTAAGCACTGCCCGCGAGCGGCTGATGGAGCGCTTCACCCTGACGGAGATGCAAACAGAGGCGATCCTTGACATGCCGCTGCGGCGCCTGGCAGCGCTGGAGCGACAGAAAATCGAGGAGGAGTACGCAGGGCTGAAGGACCAGATCGCTCATCTGCAGGATCTCCTGGACTCACCGCACAAGATCCTGCAGCTCATCAAGGACGATCTGACCGACCTGAAGGAGGCGTACGGCGACGAGCGCCGTACGCGCATCGTCCGCGGAGATGCAGAGCTTGCAGAAGAAGACCTGATCGCCGAGGAAGAGGTGTTCATCTCGATCACGGAGCGCGGCTACATCAAGCGAGTGCCTATGGACGTCTACCGCACGCAGCGGCGGGGAGGGCGAGGCGTGATTGGGGTAGATACGCGGGACGAGGATGAGGTGATTCACTTCCTCCCCGCCCACACCCTGGACTCCATGCTGTTCTTCAGCGACAGGGGTAAGGTCTATCAGAAGCGCGCGTACGAGATCCCGAGCGCAGGCCGTACCGCCGAGGGTGACCTCCTGGTTGGGCTCATCAATCTCGACGCCGATGAGCGGATCACGTCGGCGATCGCCGTGTCGGACTTCGAGGAAGAGGGCTATCTGACGATGTTCACGCAGTGGGGCCGCGTCAAGCGCACAGTGTTAAGCGAGTTTGAGGACGTGCGGCCCAGCGGGCTGATCGCCATTCGGCTGGAGAGCGGGCTCTCCGGCCAAGACGAATTGGGATGGGTCCGTCGCACGCAGGGAAGACAGGAGCTGATCGTCGTCACCGAGCAAGGCCAGGCGCTTCGATTCCGAGAGAGCACGGTACGACCTGTGGGACGAAACGCGCTGGGCGTCTACGCTATCAGATTGGAACCGGGAGACCGCGTCGTCAGCGCGTGTATCGTCGATCCCAAGGCTGATCTGTTGACCGTCACCACAAAGGGCTACGGCAAGCGCACACCGCTGAGCGGATTCCGAACGCAAGGGCGCTACACCAAAGGCGTCCTCTGTTTCAAGGGCAAGAACGCCGGTGTCGTCGCCGCGGCGGGCATGGTGCACCCGGAGGACCAAATCACGTTCATCACGACCGGAGGAATAGCACTCCGCACCCACGCAAGGGAGATCTCTCGGCTTGGCCGCGCCACGCGAGGCGTGAAGATCATGGATCTGAAACCAGGGGATGAGATTGCATCAATGGCCGTTATGGAAAACAGTGGCCCGGAGTCGGAAACAGAGATCTGAAAGAAGATCAAGCGAAGATCGCAGGGGCCACGCCAAACGTGAGCTGCGATTGTTCCCGCATTGAGATCCTGATCGGATGGACGGAGAAGAAAGGTTTTCCTCGCGTATGAGCTCTTGGGAACCAGGACAGATGCAGGCCCTTATGCCCGAGCCGGAGCCGCAGGCCCTGGCGGAGACCTTGATCGCTTTCGCTAATTCGGACGGCGGCACGATCCTCATTGGGGCCGACAAGAGCGGTCACAGCACGGGACGGGTCTTCACCGACGAGGTCGAGATGGCGCTGCAGGTTGCCGTGGAGATGTGCCGCCCTCCAGTGGAGGCTCGCTGGCACCAAGCCAGTGCCGAGGGCGGTCCCATCTTCTCCATCATCATCAACCGCAGCCCTGAACTCCACAGCCTTGCTGACGGGCGTGTACTGGTGCGCACCGGGGCGGAGAATCGCCCGCTCAGCGGAGACGAGATCCGCCAACTGGCGGCCACCAAGTCCACCGGCGACTTCGAGGCCGAGCTCGCACCAGGGGCGGAGCGGAGTGATTTTGACGGCGATGTGATCGAGGAGTTTGTCCAGAAATGGGAGGAGCGCCAACACCGGGAATGGACTCGCTCCGTAGACGATCTCCTGCTCGAGATGGGGGCTCTGACCGACAAGGGACGTCCAACGGTTGCCGGCGTGCTGCTTTTCGCCTCTAACCCCCAGGTTTTCTTACCACAGAGCGGTCTAACGTTCGTCAAGTTCGTGGGAAGGGAACCGCGTGGTGAGGATGGCTATCCGGGCTATGGGCGCCGGGAGGAGATCGGCGGGCCGCTTCCGCGGATCATCCGGAGGGCGTGGCACGTAGTTGGCGAGGAGATGCGCAGAGGGGCGGTCGTCACCGAGCTGGAGCGAAAAGAACGGACCGAGTATCCGGTCTCAGCGGTGCGTGAGGCGCTGGTCAACGCCGTGGCGCACCGTGATTATCGGCTGCGCGGGCGTCGCATTGAGGTCCGCATGTTCTCGGACCGGATGGAG
Organism: uncultured Anaerolineales bacterium; assembly: GCA_964575455.1. Classification (GTDB taxonomy): domain Bacteria; phylum Chloroflexota; class Anaerolineae; order B4-G1; family B4-G1; genus SKLM01. The sequence continues at coordinate 5,473 of CAZNRX010000049.1, forward strand.
ATCACCAGCCCAGGTGGATTGCCCGGCTTCATCACCGTGGACAACATCGTTGACGAGCATTTCTCGCGCAACCCGCGCATCGTCTCCGGGCTCTATCAATGGGGTTACATTGAGGAGCTGGGGTTGGGCGTCGATCTCATGATCGATGAGATGGTCCGGGCCGGTCATCCCCCACCAAGGTTCAGGGACAGCCCCTATGCCTTTGGCGTCACGCTGTACAACGTTCTCGAGCGTGAGCCTCAACCCGAGTGGGCCGGGCGCGTGAGCGAACGCCAGGCCAAGGCCCTCGCCTACGTGGAGAAGAATGACCGCATCACCAACCGCGAGTATCGCGATCTCTGTCCCGGCCTGAGTGCCGAGACTTTGCGGTTGGACCTCGCCGAGCTGGTGGACAGGGGATTGTTGCTCAAGATTGGAGCCAAGAAAGGCACCTATTACATCCTGAGGTGAGCGACAAGGCCAATTTATCCCAAAAATATCCCAAAGATATCCCAATTTATCCCAAATTCAGTTTGGGATAAATTGAGGCAAAGATCTCAAATCACCAAGGAGGCATCGAGATGGATCTGCAACTCAGTGACGAGCATCGTATGATCCGCGATATGGCCCGCGAGTTCGCCGAAACCGAGATCGCTCCCATTGCGGCCGACTATGATGAAAGCGGTGAATTCCCACGAGAGACGATCGCCAAGATGGGTGTCCACGGTTTCATGGGCATCGCTGTGCCGGAGAAGTATGGCGGCGCCGGCATGGATACACTGGCCTACGTGCTGGCCTTGGAGGAGATCTCCAAGGTAGACGCCTCCCACGGGGTCATCATGTCGGTCTGCAACTCCCTCTTCTGCTATGGTATCCAACGCTACGGGAACGAGGAACAGAAGCAGACGTACCTACAAGCGGTCGCCAGCGGCGAGGCCGTGGGGGCCTACGCGCTGACCGAGCCGCAGTCCGGATCTGACGCCGGGAACATCCAAGTGACGGCGGAGCTACCGGACGATGGCTCCCACTATGTGATCAATGGCACCAAGTCATGGACCTCAAGTGGGCCGGTGGCGAAGTACATCTTGCTCTTCGCCCAAAGCGATCCCGACGCGAAGCCGCGCCATCGGGGCGTCAGCGCCTTCATCGTCGACACGGACAGGCCAGGGTTCTCCACGGGCAAGAAGGAGCCCAAGCTTGGCATCCGTGCCTCCGCCACGTGCGAGATTCATTTCGAGGACTACGAATGCCCGGTGGAGGCCCGGCTGGGGGATGACGGGCAGGGGTTCTATATCGCCATGGCGGTGCTGGATGCGGGGCGCATCGGCATCGCCGCCCAGGCGCTGGGCATCGCCGAGGCAGCGTACGAGGCCTCCCTGTCGTATGTCCGGGAACGAGAGGCCTTTGGTCAGAAGATCGGCAAGTTCCAGATGATCCAGCAGAAGATAGCGGACATGAAGATCCGCGTTGAGGCCAGCCGTCTGCTCATCTATCAGGCAGCGCTGGCCAAGGAGAGAGCCCATGAGACGGATGGACGGTACACATTGGAGTCCTGTATGGCCAAGACGCTTGCCTCCGAGACGGCGATGTGGGTGACCACTCAAGCCATACAGATTCACGGAGGGATGGGCTACAGCAAGGAGCTGCCCGTTGAGCGTTACTTCCGCGACGCCAAGGTGACCGAGATCTATGAGGGCACCAGCGAGATCCAGCGGATGGTGATCGCGCGGCTGGAGACAGGCCTGCGGTAGGCTCTGATATGGGACCGTTTTCTGCGGGCTCATTCGCGAGCCAACTACTTTCCCTGCAGAGGCCGAGCTTGACCCAGGGGAAGCCAGGCGTTCAAGCCGTCAATGGGATGAAGATTCGGCTCACGTCTGTTGAATGGCAGCCCCTGGTCTGCGTGTGAGAAGTGATCAGAGGCTGCTTGCCCATCCAGGTCATGGGCGCATTCCGTTCCTCTGGAGAACTCCAATGGCGAGGCCTGCAAAACCGGAGGACGTTCGATGGATGACAAGGTGAAGGCAAGCCCACCCTCTCCCCCGTCGCCGCTACGTGCCGTCGCCAGGTGGAGCCGCGATCCAACCTGCCGAGCAGCAATCTTGGAACTGGTTCTCATTGCAGCATGGGCCTTGTGGGTCGGTCGGGCGTATCTTGACTTCAACGTCAACATGGTTCCCGCTGGAAGAGAGTATGGGTCGGTCGTCCAGAGCCACCATGTTTGGACTCGGTTCCGAGATTGTGGTTGGTGTGCTCTATGGAATGGCTCGGAGCGCGGAGGTGCGCCAGCATTTGTCGATGTCTATGGCAGCATGCTACATCCTCTCGTTGCGCTAACCACCCTGGCCTTCGGAGTGGTCAACGGGTCCAAGGTTGCCTTGATCGCCGCGCTTTGGACCGCCGGTCTGGCGCAGTGGTGTCTGGCGCGTGTTTTGAGGCTTGGGTGGCTGGCCCGTCTTTGGAGCGGCCTGGCGGCGGTCGTTGGGGGGCATCTAGCGGCGCGTATGGAGCTAGGGTTGTTCGGCATCATCCTCTCCACGGCAACGTGCAGCCTGGTGTTCGCACCGGCGTTGGAGGTGGCTCGTAAGGCTGGTCGCCGCAATACCATTCTGCTAGCTGTCGCGCTCGCTCTCGCTATCCTCGCCGGCCAGGGCTACCTCCAGATTGGGTTGCTCTTCCTTTCTCCCGCGTTCTTGCTGCTGGTACTGGATAGGGACCTGCGGCTTCGACCGTTCTGTCGTGAGTACACGATCGCTATCGGCCTGGCTTTGCTCATGGCCGCCCCACTGCTTGTGCCACTGGCGCATTTCTGGCCAAATTTCGCCAAGGAGATGGATTGGACTCTTGGAGCGGCGCAGCCGCTGAAGTACTTCGTGTTGAACTTCGTCATTAACGATCGCGGTGTCTTGCTGAGTGAGGTGCTGGACAAACTGCCGCAGGCTGCCTCCTACAGTATGTATATCGGCTGGTTGCCCATCCTTCTAGCCATCCTGTGCTTGAGGTTTGCGCAATCCAGGGATCAAGAGAGCCTTCTTTTCTTGGCTGTCAGTGCGGCGCTGGCTTTGCTAACCGCCAGTGCCGTGACGTTGCGTTGGCTGCAGCCAATACTCCCGGGCGTGGCAGGGATTCGATTCCCGAGCTTGATTGGAGGCTTGGCCGTTCCACCCGTTCTCGGTCTGGCCGCTTATGGACTGGATGGCCTATTCTCAGCCAACTGGCCTCGGCTGAGTTTACGTTCCCAAGGACAAAGCGAGAGGATGCTTAGTCTGAGATGGTTGCTCCTGATCCCCCTGGTTTGCAGTCTCCACGCCGGATACCAGTTCTCACAAGAGTGGCTCTACGTCGCGGAGATAGGCGGCAGTGTGTCCGCCATCCTCGATGCCCTGCGCACACCGAGCTTGCAGTGGGTCGAGCCTCCATTCGGCGAGCACTTCTTCGTTGAACCAGCGGTACGTATGGAACTCAAGTTGAGTCCCGGTATCATGACCTGGCATTGGAAGGAGAGAATGCCCCCGGAACCTTATCTTGAGGCCAGCCGCCATGGGCCACCGCCGAACTCCTATGAGGTCAAGATCGTCGAAAACGTGCCCATCTATCGCTTCAACAGCAATCGGGAGTACGCATTCGTGCGCACCGATGACGCCATCCTCCCCTGTGGGGCATCGGGCAAGGGTGGCAGCCTGATCGTCACATGTGCGACTCCTGCAAGTGGCAAGCTAGTGGTGCGCGAGAACAAATGGGCTGGCTGGTACGCCTGGCGGGATGGGGAACGGGTACCTCTGCTTCAAGACCGTTGGCTCAGTGTCGACGCCCTGGCAGGAGAGCATCAGTATTGCTTCCGCTATCTGCCATGGGATGTCCCGCTGGGTGTGCTCCTGAGCTTGCTAGGCGTCGTGTTGAGCGCCTGGCAGTGGCTCAGACACCCACCTACACAGTCTACGTCATCCGGAGAAGTCGACTGAAGGCTCTGTGCTTCTACGAACACGGCGACGCGAACGTTCTGAGGTATGAAGACGTCTTTATGCGAAGGGGGTGGCCGGGACTCGATCTAGAAACCCGAGGCGGCTGCTCCACTACTGGTTTTGCTCACGGCTTGGCGCATGTTCATCAATCGGGCTAAGCTGCGCACTGGAGAATCCGTGCTCAGATGACACCTCCTAACATCTTCGGGAAGCAGATCAGCTAATCGGCTACGTAATGGAGCTACTGCGAGCTGTAAGGATGAGGCCGGCGACAGATCGTTGACACGATCTGTCAGAGGGAAAGGGAGCATTCGAGACCCCGGACAACAGAAAGGGGTTCGGCAGAATCGTGCTCACCGCATGATAGGGCGCGCTGGTTCGTGAGCGGTCTGAAGCAGCTTACCGCAGCCGAGAAATGGGTGGTCGTGCTGATCGGGATCACGTCAGCGCTGGCGGCGGCGAACCTCGGGAAGGCCGTGGTTGCCCTGCGGTACGCGTCTAGCCTACCCGACCTTTCAATGAGCGCGTCGCTCAGCTACTTCACCGCGATGGGGGGCTTCTGGGGCGTCGTCTTCGTCCTATGCACCGCGGGTCTCTCTCGTTTCCGCAATTGGGGACGGTGGTCGACGCTGGCAGCGGTAACCCTCTACCAAGCAAACGTCTGGGTCAACCATCTCCTGTTCAGCGCTTCGGACTATGCCCGCCAGACTATCCCTCGCAACCTGGCGCTGACAGCAGTGCTTCTGCTCATCTTCTGGGTGTCGCTCAGCGTACCGGCCGTGAGGAGGGCATTTGCCGATGGTGAGGAACCGCGTCGTTGACCGAAACTTGACAGCCCTCTTGAGCGACAGTAGGATGTGGCGGACGACGCATCAGCTATGACTTGTCCATGCTCATCAGATCTCACGTCTTTGAAGATAACGAAGCAGGACAGAAGGAGACTGATCAATGATGAACCTGTGGCACGAGCTACCGTCGGGGCCTAACTGGCCCGAGATCATCTATGTCGTGGTGGAGATCCCCAAGAAATCACGCAACAAGTATGAGTACGATTGGGGGTCTTCCGCCTGGTGGACAAGGGCGACAATGATGACAAGATCCTGGCCGTGCCCCACACCGACCCTCTCTTCAGCGAGTACCGCGATCTCGGCGACGTGCCGATGCACTTCATGGAGGAGATGGAGCACTTCTTCACCGTTCCCTGCCCCTTTTGCCTTGACCACGCCGGACGCGTCATAGCTTGCATGCAGAGGGGATACATGGTAGAATCATGATGCACTGGGCGGCGTAGCCAAGTGGCAAGGCAGGACTCTGCAAAAGTCCCATTCGCCGGTTCGAATCCGGCCGCCGCCTCCTTTCGTCGACATTGACCGCGGGCAGCTTGAAGCTGCCCGCGCTGTGCGCGGGGCGGTGGCGGAATGGGAAGACGCCGGGGACTTAAAATCCTCTGTCCGATGAGGACGTGTGGGTTCGAATCCCACCCGCCCTATTCTTCCCGCTTATCGACCGATTGATCATGTTGGAGGTAAGGTGACGTGAAGATCATTCTAAAACAAGATGTGCCCAACCTGGGACAGGAAGGTGACGTCGAAGAGGTCGCGGACGGGTATGCTCGCAATTACCTGATCCCCAAGGGTATGGCCATCAGGGCCACCACCGGTGCCCTGAAGGACTTCGAGCACCGTCAGAAGGTGCAAGCGAAGAAGCACCAGCGAATGAAGAAGCGCGCTGAGAGCCTGGCTCGGCGCTTGACGGCTCAGACAGTGACGTTCGAGGTCAAGACGGGTGCGTCAGGTCAGCTCTACGGCTCGATAACCAACGCCGATATCGCCGAAGCTCTGGAAGAGGGGATAGGCGAGGAGATCGACAAGCGTGACATACCCCTCTCTGAGCCGATCCGAGACGTGGGAGAGCATTTTGTGCCTGTGCGTCTGATGGAGGATGTCGAGCCCCAGGTCAGAGTCGTGGTGAAACCGGAGGACAGTGAGTGGCCTGCGGACGTGGAACCGGTCGAATAGGCCATCTTCCAACACATAGCCCTGACGGGATAGATAGCATCCTGGGGATGGACGGCATCCCGGGGATGCCGTCCATCCCGAAGCAGTCCTAAGGATCTGACCGTGGAGAAACTTGGCCGAAGGCTGCGGGAGGCGCGCGAGGCTAAGGGGAGCACGCTTGAGGAGGCAGAGGCTGCCACCCGCATTCGCGCTCGCTTCCTGGAACTGCTGGAGGCTGGCGATTTCGCCGCATTTGACGGCGGCGACGTACAGGTGCGCGGTTTCCTGCACATCTACGCCCGATATCTCGATCTGTCAACAGAGGACGTCCTGGGCCGCTACAGCGCCGAGACGCACGGCGAAGCCTTCTCGGCAGCCGAGGCAGCACGAGAGGAAGAACAGTCGGAACTCCCCGATCCCACCGACGACCTGACCGCGATTCGGTTCAACCCCCGCGATATCCCGGTATCCTCCTCACTCCCTCGCTGGATGAGCGTGAAGACGGTGATGATCGTCGGCCTCGTGCTCACCATCCTGCTCGGCATCCTGGCCGTCGTGACCCACCTTATGAACCGCCCCGGGGACGAGCAGTCCCTCACACCGTTGATGAGGACGACGGGTATCGCTTCGGTGCCGACAGCGACCCCCACCATAGGCCAGCCAATGCCTACACCCCCTATAAGCACGGACGGTGAGGTCACCCTGGCTCTGGAGGCCACGGAGCACACTCAGGTTCGCGTGCGACAGGGCGGCGAGGTTGTATTCGAGGAGATGATGGTGCCAGGTCAGACCGAGACGTGGACCGGTGAGGAGATGATCGTGGTCAAAACGGGCAACGGCGCTGCGCTGCAGGTGACCGTCAATGGAACGGCCCTGGGAACGATGTGTGAGCGCGGTGAGCTCTGCACCCGGGCTTGGGGGCCGAACGGCGAGATTGCGCCACCGTGAACCCAACCTTGTGAAGATCAGCGGCAACCTTCGCGAGGTTCCCACCCTATGAAGACCTTCTACCTCATATCCCTGGGCTGTCCCAAGAACCTGGTGGACAGCGAGGGGATCGCCACGCTACTCCAACGCGCCGGCTATGCCTGGGCCGCGACCCCTGAAGAGGCCGACCTACTGATCGTCAACACCTGCGGTTTCATCGAGTCAGCGCGGGAAGAATCAAGGGCCATGCTGAAGAAGCTGGCGGCATCCAAACAACCGGGGCAGCGGATCATCGCCGCGGGATGCTACTCGCAACGATGCCCACGCGTGCTTGCCGACGAGGTGCCGGGCATCGACGGCCTCATCGGCACGCGCCGTTGGATGGACATCCTCGATCTGGTCGAGCAACTCGAAGCTTCCCGAAAGCCAAACGGAAGCTTTCGGGAAGGTGTCCAGCCGATCTACCACGCTTCTGAGGCACCCACTGTGGGCCAGGATACACGCGGCATCATACGCGCGGCAGCGCAAGGGGCCAGCGCTTATCTGAAACTGGCCGACGGCTGTCGTCGCTCCTGTGCCTTCTGCGCCATTCCGCTCATCAAAGGACCAGCCGTGAGTCGGCCGCCAGAGGCCGTGCTAGCCAATGCCAGGCGCCTGGCCGAGCTAGGGCTGCAAGAGATCATCCTCATCGCGCAGGACACCACAGACTACGGTCACGACCTGGGCATGGAGGAAGGCGAGGATGGACAGCATCCTCTGGCGCAGCTCCTGGATCAGCTCGTGGCGGAGGTGCCACAGGTGCCCTGGATCCGCTTGATGTACGCTTACCCAGGGCGAATCACCGAGGATCTGATCGCGACCATGGCGCGCCACCCGCAAATCCTCCCCTACATCGATCTGCCGCTGCAACACGCCCATCCAGACGTGCTGCGCCGCATGCGCCGTCCAGCCAACGTCGACCACGTCCGAGAGACGATCGAAAGACTGCGAGAGGCGATGCCCAAGATCGCCATCCGGACCACCTTCCTGGTCGGATACCCAGGCGAGAGCGAGGAGCAGTTCCAGACACTGATCGACTTCGTGGAGGAGATGCGGTTTGACCGGGTGGGCGTCTTCACCTACTCGCAAGAGGAGGGAACCTCGGCGGCCGAACTCGACGACACCGTGCCGCCCGACGTCAAGGAGAACCGCCGCCAGCGGCTGCTGGCAACTCAACAGCCTATCTCCCTGGAGAAGAATCAAGCGCTGGTGGGGGAGACGCTCGACGTGCTGATTGAGGGGCAAGACGAGGGGCTAAGCGCAGGCCGCTCGTACCGCGACGCGCCCGAGGTGGACGGGCTGGTGCTGGTACAGCAAGAGCTGCCAGTGGGGGAGATCATACCCGTGCGCGTAGTCGCCGCACTCGAGTACGATCTGATCGCCGAGAGACCTGCGTGACCAAGGGGTTCCCCCTCCTCCTACCCCCTTACACCCCGGTGCACCAAGCTGCGTTCACTCAGATGTAGTTCAACTCCCGCGCCTCGTGCGTCAACTCGTCGCGGAATTCCGGCGCTGCGATGTTGATCAACGCCTTGGCACGCTCCCGGATGGTCTTACCGTAGAGATCCGCGACGCCGTACTCCGTGACGACGTAGTGGACGTGGTAGCGGCTCGTGACCACACCAGCGCCCCGCTTCAGCATTGACACGATGCGACTGATACCCTTTCCCCTGACCGTGGAGGGGAGCGCGATGATAGGAACGCCGCCGTCGGAGCGGGACGCTCCGTAGATGAAATCGAGCTGACCACCTACCCCGCTGTAGAGCTTCGGACCAATGGAGTCCGCACATACCTGTCCGGTCAAATCGACCTCGATGGCCGAGTTGATAGCCACCTGCAGATCGTTCTGAGCGATAACGAAGGGATCGTTGATGTACTCGGTGCGGTGGAGCTCGATGAGCGGGTTGTCATGAGCCCATTCGTAGAGCTGGTGCGTGCCGATCATGAAGCCAGCCGCGATCTTACCGGGATGGAGCGTCTTCCGGGCGTTCGTCAGCACCCCGGACTCGACCAGGTCAATCACGCTGTCCGAGAACAGCTCGGTGTGGACGCCCAGATCGCGCTTATCTTGCAGGAACTTTAGCACGGCGTCCGGTATGGCGCCAATGCCCATCTGCATCGTCGCACCGTCTGGGATCAACTCGGCGATGTGCTCACCGATCTTGATGTGGACGTCGGAGAGCCCTCCTTCGGTCATCGGCAACTCAAGCAGAGGATAGTTGACCGGCACGATGTAATCCAAGCGGCTGACGTGGATGAAGGAGTCGCCCAGACAGCGGGGCATGTTCTCATTGACCTCGGCAATGATGACGTCGGCCGATTCGGCCGGCGACTTGGTCAGCCCGGTCTCGATGCCGTAGGAGCAGAAGCCATGCTCGTCCGGGGGTGAGAGATGAACGAAGGCCACGTCCAGGGGCAGCACCCCGTTCTTGAAGAGGAGGGTGAACTCTGAAAGGAGAACGGGCGTGAAATCAGCCCGGCCCTCCTGCACTGCCTTGCGCACGTTGGGGCCGATGAAGAGCGAGTTGGCCCGAATGTGCCCTTCCATCTCTAGAGCAACGTAGTCGCCCGAGCCCAGCGTCAGGGCATGACAGATCTCGACATTGTGCAGCGCCGGCGCATGGTTGACCAGGGCTTCCATAAGTCGCTGCGGCACGCTGCAGTTCCCGGTAAGGAAGATGCGATCCCCTGACTCGACAGCCTCGGCTATGGCCTCGTCAGCGGTGGTGACCCGACTCTCGTAGGTCTTCATCCAGCTCACGACTCACCCCCCTCGCCGGCGTAGTAGGCCGCGGCCAAGCTCGCGTTCACGATCTCGCCATCGCGCGTGGCGATTCCAGGGACGAGGCTGGGCATCTCCTCAATCGCCTGCTCCAACCCACTTCTGGCGACACGCCGAATGTAGGGCCAGATAGCATTGTTGAACGCGTGTGTCGCCGTGCGCGGGACCGCCCCCGGCACATTGGAGACACAGAAGTGGACAATGCCCTCCTCGGTATAGACGGGATCGCGAAGCGTGGTGAGGCGACTCGTCTCCACACACCCACCTTGATCAATGCTGAAATCCAAGATGACCGAGCCTCTCTTCATAGATCGCACCATGTCCCGCGTGACGATGATGGGGGCCCGGGCGCCGGGCACCAGAATAGCGCCCACGAGAACCTCGACGAAGCGAGCGACGCGCGCGATGTTGAACGGATAGGAGACCATGGTCGTAGCGCAACCATTGAACTGTTCATCGATCTCCCGAAGCTTCTCCTGATTGCGATCGAGCACGTAGACCCGAGCTCCCATGCCCAAGAACGTGCGAGCTGCATTGGTGCCCAACACGCCAGCACCAAGAACGGCGACGCTGGCAGCCGGAATGCCGGGCACGCCGCTCAGAAGCACCCCACGACCGTCGTAGCTGCTCTGCAGAAAGGTGGCAGCAAGCTGTGGCGCCATCCGTCCAGCTACCTCGCTCATCGTGCGAAGCACCGGCAGGGTCCCGTCCTCCTCCTCAATGGTCTCATAGGAGATGGCGGTGATCCTCTTCTCCAGCAAGGCCTCAACCTTGTCGCGCCGGGCAGCGGCCAGGTGGAGGAACCCGGCTATGATCTGTCCCTCGCGGAACCAGTGTAGCTCCTCGTCTGTGGGCCGCACGGCCTTGAGCACCAGATCAGATCGACCGTAAGCCTCCTCACCAGAGTAGACGATGTGCCCTCCGACCCGCTCGTAATGATAATCAGTGAAGCCAGCCCCCAGCCCGGCCTCCGTCTCAATGTGGCAGATATGACCAGCGCGTGTCAGCAGATCCACCCCGTAGGGAGTCAAGCCCACCCGCTCCTCCAGGTCTCTGCGCTCTTTGGGAATGCCAATGTTCATATCAGACCTCCTCCTGTCAGCTCATACGTCAACTGTGCAGCTACTTCCAAGGTGCAAGACGACAGGTAGACTTGCGGCGTCGATCCCCTTGTCTCACACGGGCGTGGCTCTACCGGCGCGAGACCAGATAGAGGTGAAGCGCGGTCTCGTCACTGGTGATGGCTAGTAGCCGAACTCCCATCGTCTTGGTTCGTTCGACCAACTCCCGATTAGCTTCCTCATTCACAGGGGCGAGCAGATCATCCGGAATGAGCGACGCCAGAGAGAGACGGCCAACCTCCAATCTCTCCAGCGTCACGTTGAGCTCACCCGCCTCGGTCACCTGGAGCGCCGATGTACCGTGAATCAGCGGGCTCAACGGGCCCACGCTTAGCTGCACGGTAAAATCGATCAGGCCACCCGGGCGAACGTCCACGTGACCCGCAGCCACGTACTCCGGCATCTGGGATCCCGCGGCCCCCTCCGAGAAGACATCGTTGATGTAGCGCTCCTCGACAATGGCCTCGACATCGTACTCTGCTGGGGGCGAGGTGACGGGCGCAGGCTCAGGCTCCGCATCCAGGAAGGAAAGCGCAGCCACACCCAGGCAGCAGCTGAACAACACCCCGAAGACGGCGCCAAGCAGCCCAACCAGCACCCGCTGCCAGCCAGATCTCGGTGTGGCAGTCGACTTGACCCTTACCCTGACCTGCCTATCCCCCACTCTTCCAGCGCTCCTTGATCTACTCCAGATCAGCCTTGATGGTCAAATACGTTTCGTCCGTACTGACCTCTAGGATCTGCGCTCCCTCGCCCAGACCCTGCTCAACACGATCCTTGATGGTCCCGCTCATAGACTGCCCGAGCGTGTCCCCACTCACGCCGATGAGGTTGGCCAAGCCCATCAACTCTTGACCGGCGACATCGACGCTCAGCACCGTCACCTGTATGGTTCCACCCGCAGCCGATATGCGCAGGGTGGTCACGACCCGCAGCTTGGTGAGTGCCAGGTCGAAGACAGCCGTGGCAACCAGGCGATTTCCAGGCTGGATGTCCAGCGTCACTGTTCCGGGAACACTGGTGGGCAGCGAGTGGGTCAGCTCGCGGTTCAGGTACGCCTCTTTCACAATCGCGGTCAGGTCGTGCTGGCCCGGATCCGATCCGGCAGAGGTCGGCACGGCACCGCTGAAAGCCGGGGCGAACGCTATGGCCACCAAGGCGCATGATGACAGCAAGCCTGTGACCAGAGCCACCAGGCAGCCGGTCAATATGAGCGCACCTTCAGAGGTAGAGCTCTTCATCTGGTTCCCTCCAACGTCCAGCACGTGCTTCGCGCCAGCGCCACAGGTGCCTGGCACGCACGGAACGTGCCAGGCACCTCCTCCAACGCGCAGTTCGTGACCTTCGTGTTAATTCGTGACCTCCGTGGTGATTCGAGTGCTGCCGATGCGGATCTCATCTCCATCGCGCAGAGCGTGCTGCTGAACACGCTGGCCATTGACAAAGGTGCCATTGGCGCTGTCCAGATCAATGAGCATATAGGTTCCCTGTCTTAGTTCGACTCGAGCGTGCCTGCGCGACGCCACAGGATCAGCCAGTCGAATCTCATTGTCGCCGGAGCGGCCCATCGTCAGGCCGCCGGCCGGCACAGCGTGACGCTCACCACCGACCTCCAGCCAGGCGCCAGGCGCCTGAACCTCCGGCGCCCGGTAGGTCATCTCGACGTCGCCTATCCGCAGCCGATTGCCGGACGTCAACACAGCACGGCTCACGCGCTCTCCGTTGACGAACGATCCGTTGGAGCTTTGGAGGTCCTCAAACGTGCAGACGCCCCCGGCACATTCGATACGCGCGTGCTGCCGCGAGGTCTGGTGATCCTCAATAATGATATCGTTCTCCTCGCTCCGGCCGATGGTGGTCACACCAGATCTCAACACGATCGGATCAATACTGGGCACGATGAGCACGGGACGTCCCTCAAGCCCTGGAGAGGGCACGCCATCGCCTGCAGCAGCCCGCTTTCCCTGTCGCCGCAAGACGAAGAACAGAACCCCACCCACCACGATCCCTCCGCCACAGAGAACCGCAAGACCCAATCCCCCCAGCAGCGCAAGGCGCCTCTTGCCCCCCTCCACTTCTGACCCGTCTGGCGTCGCCGTCGCCGTGGGAGTGAGGGTCGGGCTGGCCTCTACAGTTGGCGAAGCCATGACAGGGGGAACGGTAGGCACGCCGGGGAGCCCCTCCCCGGTTACAGGCAGCTCTCGGGTTTCGGGGATGTAGGTCTCGACGGGCGGGATGGTCGGCATGCTGGTTAGGGAAGGGATGGTGAGGATAAGGGCGGACTCCCGCTCGGCTGCTGACCGCGCCTTGTGCGGCAGCTCGCGGGGTGGGTGACCATCCTCACCGTTGGGAGAGTCAACGTTCGGTTGGGCAACCATTGACGACGGCGTAGTTCGGACTGCGGCTTGTGCCATTGAGTCGTCTGCTCCTGTCGACAGCGCCATGCCCACGACTGTCAGAGCAAGCAGCCCTGATGTCATCACTCCGATCAAAAGACCGCGGCTCACGAAGGTGGACTTCCCCATAGGTCTTCCTCCAATGACGGTGAGATCAAACAAACAGGATCGACATCAGCTTTGCACATGAAAACGCAGGCGAACACGACCGACGCGAATCTCATCGCCGCCATGGAGCGGTCGCTGATGAACGCGCCGACCATTGACATAGGTGCCATTGGTGCTGCCGAGATCGGTGATCACGAACTCGCCATTGCGTCGCTCGATCCGGGCGTGTCGTCGAGAGGCAAGCTCGTCCCCGAGACGAACATCGCTATCCGCAGTGCGGCCAATCGTCGTACCCGTCGCTCGGACAGGATACTGCTTTCCATCAACCTCAAGCCAGGCCTCACTCCGATGCCCCTCCGCCTTTCCGTACATCAGTTCGACACCGCCCAGGCACAGCCGATCGCCCGGGTTCAGCCGGGCGCTGCCTAGCTCTCTGTCGTTGACGAACGTGCCGTTGGCGCTCCCCAGATCCTGCACGCTGCACACGTCCTCGCTACAGACAATGCGCGCATGATGACGGGAGACCTGGGGATCTCTCAACACAACATCGTTATCGCTGCTCCGACCCAGCGTGATCACACCAGGTTTGAGAGGCATGGTGGGGATCCCAGGCCCTCGCAACGTCCTGTCGCCCAGGGGCTTCGTCGGTGGCAGGGGAGATGGTGGAGGCGACACGGCCTCAGAAGGACGCTGCCGCGCTCGCCGCTGGGCGACCACCAGCAGTGTCAAACCACCCACAACCGTCACCCCGCCACATAGCCCAACCAAAGCCAGCCCGACCAGCAACATGAGCCGGCTTGAGTCCCCCGTCTCCGATGCGCTCGATTCAACCGGCGTCGGCATCGCAGGCGCCGTGGGTTCCAGAGTCTGGGCCCCAATAGGAGGCGTCGCGGGTGCCAACGTGGCGGTGGAAAGCGGCGGGATCGTAGGCACTTGGGTCTCGACGGGAAGAGATGGCACCGGAGAAAGATCAGCGGAGACCGGCGGCGTTGGCTCTGCCCCCTGATCAGGAGCATCGGAGAGCTGCAGCCGACCGTGACCGTAGGAATTGTCGGGGCCCGGGGGCCCCAGATCCAGCGTCCGCGACTGCAAGTAGTCCTTCACCTGATCAAGGGTATAGTCGGGAAAGGCACTCCACACCAAGGCCGCCGCCCCAGCCACGTGAGGAGCCGACGCCGACGTGCCGTCGAATCCCTCGGTGCCATAGGTGACGCCAGAGACGCCAGTCGGTGCACACAGCTCCGGCTTCAAGCGCCCATCGGTCGTCGGCCCTTGCGAGCTATAGGGAGCTACGCTGTCGTCACGATAGTCGGTTGCGCCGACGGTGAGCGCGCCTCGAGCATCAGCAGGCGTGCCAAGACTCCGCTCAACCACGGGGAACTCGATCTCGGCACCTGGCGTATAGAGATCGAGCATGCCAGCGCGACTGGTCTGATAGGCTTCGACAGAAACGTAGTAGACGCCTTGGGTGGCGCCATAGAGATGGAGCCCCTCAGCCGCCACCTGACCGCGGCTGCCATCCTGGGCATCCTCAGCGCTGGCAAGCAGGTCACCCTGCGCACCATACACGTAGATGTCGTAATCCTCCGTCACGCTATCCCAGTCATCCCAGTTCAGCACGATCATCACATCAGGTGCATAGGGCCACAGGGCGATCTCCTCCTCTCCGTCGGGAAACTCGTGGAGACCATCGCCGTCGCTGTCAGTGAACTGCCCCCGATAGTGACCTTGTGCTTCATTGCCCGAGGAGTTGACCCACAGCGCGCCTTGACCGGCTGTCTCGTCCACCAGCTCGGCGTTCCCCCCGGTCCCGTCCATCGGCCCCATGACGGCCCCAGCGGAATGGCTGATGATGTGGACGTCCTGCGCCATCAGCCAGTCAACAGCCTGACCCTCGCTGACGAGAGAGCCGTCATAGCAAGCCAGCAGCAACTCCGCGTCGGGGGCTATCTCGTGGATGATCTCGGCACAGGCGGTGCCATGGGGCTCGCCAGTCTCGTCCGGCCCCACGCCGTACACGAAGGACTTGACCAGGACACTCTGGGGCAGTTCACTGCCCAAGAGGTCACGGTAATTGTCGAAGCCCATGTCCAGCACGCCGATTCGGATGTCCTGGCCGGTGAACCCAGCCGCGTGCCACAGATCCGCGCCGATAACGGAGATGCCCTCACCCTCGACGCGGAGGGCACGATCCGGGCGGTTGCGCAGCGGGAGCTCAAGGCGGATAATGTGCTCCGTCTGGGTGAGACGCTCGAACAACCGGTCAGTGCCCTGCTCCTCGGCGAGACGTTGGATCAGGCTCAACGGCACGCTGACGTTGATTCGGTCGCGGTAGCTACCCTCAACCGTGATACCGGCACGCTCCATGTCCTCCAAGACCAGCGGGACGTTCGCGGCGCTGTCGACCATCAACGTGATGCGGATCTCCTCCCGATCATTGAGCAACCCGCGCTTGAGAGCCAACGCTTTGGCCGCATCAAGGCCGCCCTGCTCGTAAGCGATGATGAACTCCTTGTAGACAGAGCCGAGAGCGGGATCGTTGAGCAGATCAGCTAGATCAGGATACTGCTGAGCCACCTCCTTCAGCGACGGTGGCGGCACGCGGGCGGACGGCGTCAGGCTGGGCGTGATCAGCGCCCGCCATCCGCGCCAGCCATCATCTGAGTGGGCCACGTTCCACAGCACCAGCCCGCTGAAGATCAGCGCTACCACTCCAAGCGTGACCAGGCCAATGACCAGCCACCGCCGCTCCTGCAAGCGATCAAGGATAGAGGGTGGGTGCAACGCTGACTTATCCAGCTGCAGAGAAGGCGGCGTCGGTCGGTACTCCAATGGATGTTGCGTATCTGCCGGATGTTGTTTGTCCACGTCGTCCTTCGGCATTTGTTATTCTCTGTTCAGTCGAGCAAAGCGTACGCCACCAGATTGTCGAAGACGATTTTCGTAGCTGTCTCCTCGCAGTAGGTGGCAGCTAGTGCGATGTCCCCGCCAGCGAACGTCGTGTCCTCAACCGTCGCCATTTGTTGGCCGTTGACGAATAATGTTAAGGTAGGACCATCACACACGGCACGGATTCGGTTGGCCTCCTGCTGCGATTATACCACAGGCCGGCCACAAATCCATCGACTGGTACAAACAACCTTCCCTCCGCCCCTCCCGGATGCGGACTCACAGGGCGATCTCCTGCCTCACCTCGTTGAACAGCCAGTCGCCAGCCACCAACTCGGCGCGGTGCACTACACCTCCAAGTGGAAACGGCACGCACCAGCGTCCTTCCTCCGATGCCCCCTCTCTTAGCTCAAGCGTCTTGATGCGGGTGTCACCCTCATGCGTGTAGACCACACGCGTCCAAGCCACCCCCGCCGGATCGCGCAGTGTGGCCTGCAACTCCTTGCTTTCCGCGTCCCAGGCCCAATCCAGAATCTGCGGCGGGTCGAAGTCATCCGCCTCCACGTGTCCCTGCCAGGAGAAGACGTGCAGCTCCGGTGTGAGAGCACGACGATAGAGGGCATCAAGCCCCTCATTGCCCGAGACAACCACCTTGATCTGGGCAGGATGGGCTGGTCCAAGCGGATAGACGGACCGTGCAGATGCCTTGGTCACCGACTTGAGCAGACGGGGGTCGAATCCCATGCAGCGGGCAGTGACCGCATCCACAGTGACCGGTTCAGCACCGACCACGACCGTGTTCAGCGGATACGGATGGGGATGATACTGGCTCTCCTCCGCCGCCGCGATCCCGTCCACGATCGCCAGATAGCGCTGCTGTCGGTCGCGATGGAGAACGCCCCGAGCGTCGGCGTAGAGCAAAATGCGGTTCAGGTCGGCCATTGAGCGCCAAATCGTATCATTGTCGAGATACATACCCCGCGCCCCGGCCGCCCGATCGACGTCACTGGTATGCGCACAGTCCTTGAGCTGTGCCTGCTCGTAGGGACCGTCCCAGGCAGGGATGATGCCCAGCATGTTCTTCATGGCCAGCGTCACCCCTCCTGAGCAATGAACTTTCGCTTTGGGCACAGAGATGATCACATCGGCATCCAACACAGCGGGAGAGATACGATAGCGACCTATCCCAGGGTCGCCCTCCTCCTGCATCACCTCGCCGTGAGCATCGTACCACACCCGATCCACAGCCCGGAGCTCCGAGACCGTTCCCAGGTCCACCAGCGGCGTCGTGTCGCGGGAGGCCTTGTTCAAGTCCAGCAGCGTCAGCGGTATGCCGTATCCAGAGGCAAGATGCGACACCATAGCCTGGATGCCTGTGTTGACCACCACGCGGTCGAAGACGCCGGCAGCCCATGGTCCCTCAGCAAGCAGGATGCGACCCAAGGGCCCACAAGCCTTGTAGACATAGTCGATGATGGGACGCAAGAAAGCCGGGTGGGTCGTCTGACCGTTAGCCCACTCAGCATCGTCCACCAAATTGGGCTTGATCAGCACGCAGTCGCCGGGCCGTACGACGCTGGCCAGGGGGTTCCAGTCTGGGGAGCCATAGCCCTCTGGATTCATCAGACGCAGGGCCTCCCGCACCAGGCGGTAGGCGCCATTGGTCGACACCAGGTCATCCGGCGCGTAGGGGCATTCCGGGTAGCGCTCGTCGGGCCCAAAGGGCGGCGACGGGGGATAGCCCTGCAACTCGGGATCGTGGGCCACGAAGACGGGGGTCAACGCCGCCGCATCGAAGAGGGGCAGGTCGGGAATGGCCGTGGAGGTGGGTGTGGGTGTGGGTGTGGGTGTAGGTACAGGCCGCAGCGTCGACAACGGCTGAGGCGTCAGGGTGGGGGTGGGCACGCCTGTCTCGATCGGAGAAGGCATCGGGGATGGCGTCGGCGATGGGCCTGGACCACAACCCAACAACCACTGCAGAGCCCCCCCAGTCCCGAAGAGAGCAACCCGGCGGAGGAACTCACGCCGGGGGACGAATCCGTCCTTGGCCGTTCCGCCAGGCCTATCAGAATTCACCACAGGCTCTACCTCCAATCTAAGATGATGAGCGTGCCCCACGTCGTCGGGTCGCCCCACGTGCGGCCTGGCGCCGTGGTCACCATGGTCTGCTGCTGGGCTTCGCCAGGAACATCGTTGTCGCCGAGACCGAGGCAGAATCCCACCGGCGCTTCGACGGCTGGCCTACCGCCAAGAACCCACCAGGGAACAGCCGCCTCCAATCTGTAGCCAGCGTCCGTTTTTTGGGCCGCCAGATCTATCATCGTCCCGGCCTGCTCCCGGTCGGCAGGCCGCCAGATGTAGGCCTCCGGCCTTCGAGACACGAAATCGCCAGCCGAGAGACCGACCTGCCCATCATCACCACTCAGCTCAGTCTCCGAGAAGTCGGCCAGCAGATCGGCGTCGACCTGTATCTCCACGTCATCGCCCTGCCACATCTTATCGCCCGTCCGAACCTGCACGTGGACGTCATCCGTGATTTCGATGCCCAAGTAGAGATTGTTGGCATCCCAGCGGACCGCGAAGCGACCGGATAGATCGGATCGCCCGTACCAAGCCCCCTCGGGATCGTGAGCCACGTGAAGAACGTCGTAGTAAGGGCCATCCCACTCATCCAGCCGCCCGTCGATTGTGGGCAGCATCTCGATCGGATAGGCGAAGATGACGTCCCCATTGGTTGGGCGGTAACGGACGGTCTCCAGCAAGGCCGCTTCGCGTTCAGCCCTGGAGGGCGTGCCGGTGGGAGGAAGCGGTGTATCTGTTGGTGGCAAGGGCGTCGACGTCGGCGTCGAGACGTCCGTGGGAACATCTGTCGGGGGATCGGTTGGGGCGTCAGTCCGTTCGGCCACGACGGGGGGAGGCTCTGTCAGGGACTCGGCAGTGGGCTTGACACCATCGACCCGGAACAAGCCCGAGGCCACACCCAGGGCGATGACGCAGAGCGCAATCAGGAGGATCCCAGCCAGACCAGCTCCAATCCACAACGCACGGCTCGTCAACCTAGGGCGCTTTGAGGACGCTGGCTCCTCAGCAGGGGTCGGCGACGGGACAGGGGAGGGTATAGAGGACATCGCTCCCTCCAGCGCGTCAACGAAGGCGCGACAACTGCCATGGCGCTGCGCCGGCTCCTTAGCCAGCGCTCGCTCCAGCGCCTGCTCCACGGCCTCTGACAGGTCAGGTCGCTCCGCTCTTAGCGATGGTGGGCGCTCGTGGACCACTTTGTAGAGGAGGGCGGGCGTGCTTTCGGCCTTGAACGGTGCTTTCCCGGTCAACATCTCGTAGACCACAACGCCGAGGGCGTACTGGTCGGTCCCGGGGCCTATCACCTCCCCCTGGGCCTGTTCCGGCGCGAGGTACTCCGGCGTTCCGACGATGGCCCCGGTCCTCGTCAGTCGGGTCTCCGCCGCCGCTCGCGCGATGCCGAAGTCGGTCAACGTGGGCCGGCCGTCGGGTCCCACAACGATGTTGGCCGGCTTGACATCGCGGTGCACCAGGCCCCGCTCGTGGGCGTAGTCCAGCGCGTCGGCCAAGGGGCGAAGCGCGGCGAGCACCTCTTCCAGCGACATCGGCCCGCGCTGCTGGATTCTCTCCGCCAGCGTCTGCCCCTCCAGGTGAGCCATGGCGAAGTAGTACCAATCGCCCGCGCGCCCCACGTTGTGAATGGTGACAATGTTTGGGTGGTTGAGCCGAGCCGCAGCGCGCGCTTCGCGCAGAAAGCGCTCGACGAACTCCTCCTCCCGCACCAACCGAGGCGCCAGCACCTTGAGCGCCACGAAGCGCTTCAGGGTGGGATCATAGGCCTTGTACACGGTACCCATCCCCCCCCGGCCAATCTCCGCGCGGACGTGATACTTGCCCAACTGGGCACCTACCAAAGACCGATCCGGGTACGCTGAGGGTGTGCTTCTACTCACTAGATATACCTCCGTCATCAGACCGAGGGAACGTCACACTCAGACATCAGACCCTCGTCGTCCTGAGAGCTCTAGGATGGCGGTGTGTTCGTAGACGTCACGTTCGGCTGTGGCCCCGGCTCAGGAGTGGGTCCAAGACTGGGATCGAAATAGAACATCCCATCGGAAGATGTGGTCACCGCGCTGCCTCCCTGCACCACGGAGACCGACCAGACCCATTCGCCGACCCGGCTGCCCGGGACATCCGTGGTCCAGGTCTCCCCTGACAGCGACCCGCTCTGAATCACCTCGCCGCTGCTCGTGTGGCGCGCGGTGACCTGGTAGGCCTGACTAGCTCCCAACGCCCCGCTCCACTGGAACGTGACAGGGTTCTTGTAGCTGCTGCCCTGCACAGGCGCCACCAACTGCGGCGTGGTCGCGCTGGGCGCCGGCGTCGCCGTCGGCGGGGTCGATCCCTCCGTCGCTGTGGGGCGTGGCGTACGCGTGGGGGTGGGCGTCGCCGTGGCCGCGGGCGTGTCGGTCGGTTCGTCTGTTGCCGTAACCCTTGGTGTCGACGTGGGCTCGCTGGTGGGCGTGTCGCTCGGCGCCATCGTGACCCGGCTCGTCGCCGTGGGGGGAAACGCGGTCGGCGTAGCTGGCCCTCCAGCCGCCGTAGATACGACCGCCTCGGTGACGGTGGCTGGCGCCGCGGTCGTGACCTCCTCAATCGTCGACGTGGGGATCCCCTCAGCCCCTCCGGTTAGCCCGCCGATCACCAGGATCAAGCCCAGTACCACCATGACCAGGGCCCCTGCCCCGCCCACGCCAAAGACCCAGAAAGTGATATCTTGCCCCTCCCTCACTCGGTCCGAAGGCGTACCCCGGTCCGGCATCAGGCGAGTCCCGGTACCCCCCTCGACCGCCCTCTTCAAGGCCGCCTCCATCTCCTGCGCGCTCTGGAAGCGATCCTCGACCATGAGCTCCATGGCCCGCACCACCGCCGCCTCCACCCCAGGCGAGATGCGCCGGTTCAACGCTCGGGGCGGCTGAAAAGCATTCCGACTGGCACTCCGCTGGGTGGCGGTCGGCGGCGCCTGCCCCGTTAGTGCGTGGTAGAGCGTGGCACCCAGGCCGTAAATGTCGCTGCGCGCATCGGTGTGCCCCATCACGTCGTATTGCTCCGGGGGGGCGTACTCCGGCGTGCCCATGCCACGCATCGCGGTCTTGGTGCGGGGATCCTGGGGGTCCCACATCTTCACCAGCCCGAAATCGACCAGCACGGCTGGACCGTCAGGCTGGATGATGACGTTCTGCGGCTTGACGTCCCGATGGAGGATGCCGCGGTTGTGGCAGTAATCCAGCGCCTCCAGTAGCTGCTCGGCCAGCGCCACCACCCGCTCCTCCGAGAGCGGGCCCTGGCGCTCAATGGCGTGCGCCAGGCTCTCCCCCTCAACGAACTTCATCACCAGGTAGACGTTGTCCTCCTCCGTGAAGAAGTCGATCACGTCCACCAGATGCGGATGATCGAGCCGCGCCAGGGTCTGCGCCTCCCACTGGAACTGTCGTCGCAGTTGTGTCAGCTTGTGGCCATCCAGCCCCGGCTGGGGCGTCATCTCCTTGAGCGCGACGGGGACGTTGAGACGGGTATGCCAGGCACGGTAGACGGCACCCATCCCACCCTGCGCCAGGAGCGAGACGACGCGATAGCGGTTCTGGAGGATCTGTCCGGCCGCCAAGGTCATCTCAGTATCCCATGCCAATTAGCTTAGCAAGCAGATTCCGATGGGGTTCAATGGCTCCCTGAGGGCAGACCTCGGCACAGCAGAGGCAGCCGATGCAGCGATCCAGGTCGAATGTGGGGGGCTTTCCCGGCGTGATCACGTCCTGGGGGCAGGCCTCCGCGCACTCACCGCAGCCGATACACGACGCGGTGTCGGTCATCTTGGGACGGAGCCGCGTGATGCGGCGCAGCGGTGCCGTGGCCCAGGCGGGAGCGTGGAAATACCAGTGGGGGCTGGGCAGAGATACCCCCCCCAGGTCCAGTGCGCCTCGATTGCCTCGAATCGATACTTCGTCCGCGCTGGACACGCCCAGGCCCCGGGCGCCCGCCTGCGACACGTGGAGCACCTCGCCTCGCCGATAGCCCATCGCATGCGTCATGACCGTGTCCAGGGCCACCGGATCCACCGACGCGGCGAGACATCCATAGTCGTGCGGCGTACCGCTCAAGCCGGGACCGTTGCCCTCCTGGCCAAGCACACCATCCATGATGGTCAGGCCAGGTCTGACCAGCTCCAGGACATCAACCAGGATTGAGCTGAAGTCCTGCACGCCCGGCGCCTCGAAATGGAGCTCGCGCTTGCGGGTGCCGGGGATGGTGCCGAAGAGGTTCTTCACGGCACCAGTATAGAGTGTGAGCATATGGGTCTTTAGTTTGGGCAGGTTGATCACCAGATCGGCTTCGACGACAGGTCGTGCGATGAAGTAGTCATGGCCCTCCAGGCGCTCCCAGATCACCTCCTCGAAAGGAATAAGGCGCGCGCCGGTGCGTGCGGCCACCTCGGTGAGCCCGCTCTTCCACCACGCGACAGGGGCGTTCTTCAGGAGACCAGCGGGGGAATCACCGATAAGGACCTCCCCTCCGGCCTGTTGGACCAACTCGGTCAGAATCTGAACGATTGCCGGGTGCGTCGACACCGCCCGCTTCGGCTCGGCCGCCGTCAGCAGGTTGGGCTTCAGCAAGACATCCATACCCGGTCGGACGAACCGGCCCAAGCCGCCCAAGGGCTCAAGCAGACCGGTCAAGGCACGACGAACCACCTCGATCTCATACGTTTCACAGGCCACAACGGAGACTATGGGCATCAGTTTCTCCCTTCATCGGGCTGTCTGGAGGATACGATTTCAAGCTATTGTAGCATGATCTTTGTGGCCCGTCCAATGGCGTCGGGCGTATTCAGGGTGTTATCGTTTTCGCCAACCTCGCGAGCGCGGCTGGCCCTGGCGGGGGGTATGGGTGCGGCTCCGGACAGCCACGGCGGCGACGGCGACGTGGGCGGCGGCGCGGGCACAGGGAAAACCTCGGGATCAACATCGCGAGCGGCCGACCTGCGGCTCAAGCGGCGGGCGTCCGCATCGTGACGGACGGTGAACTCGCCGGGCTGGAGCCGGGCGCGGGCGACGTCGAGGCGCTGGCTCCTGGTCATGGTGGGATCTCTCCTTT
>CAZNRX010000050.1:0-28527 GCA_964575455.1 uncultured Anaerolineales bacterium
AACTTCTTATGGCACTCAGGCGCTGCGAAGGCAACATCTAAAACAAGTGCTCCTGTCCGGTAGTGAAAGTTTCCATTGCGTCCACCTCCGGTGGCTGGGTCGTTCCAATGATGAGATCGATCAACGCCTGCGGGGTTGAATCGCTTGTGATTCCGAGGACACGGTCCCTGTCCTTTCATCGGTCCAACCACGTTTCCATTAGCTTTGATCTACTGTTGCACCACGGGCAGTGTCAACAGGGCATGGGGCACGACCAGCACGCTCAGTTGATCGCCAATCTCGCGCGAGGCCAACGCTAATGCCTCTTCCATCGTCGCGGCCGGTGTCATCTTGCAGGCGGAGATCACCCCGGGGCATTCGCTGCCCACGATGACCACGCGAGCCTCCTCCAGCACCTTGGCCATGACGAACGCCCTCTGCTGCCCGGGTGGGTAGCCGTGCTCCCGTGCGTCACACAGGATGGCTTGGACGTCGGGTGCATCGCGCATCGCCTCGAAGAACCGTTGCTCTCCCACGCCCTCCCCGGCGCCCTCCTCGCACGGGGCGGGGACGATGAGGAATCCTCCCGGCTTGACCACCGGTGTCGGTGCGAAGAAAAGGTAGGAGGCTGCCCGACTGGCCTGATAGAGATTGGCGTCCTTGGGATAGCCGGCCCCGCCGATGACGACGTCGTACCGGTGGGGAATTTCCACCTCGTAGATGGCACGGGCGAATTCGACCAGGCGCCGGTGCGTCTCCACCGGCTCACCGGCCTTCACGCGGACAACGCGTTTCTCGTCATCCAGCACCACGTTGAGGATGAAGTCCAACCCCGCGCGGCGGGCAGCCTCGGTGACGGCCTCGTGGAAGGGGTTGCCCTCGATGCGGCCCAGGCGGGTGCCGGGATGATCCACGAAGGCGGGCCCGTGCGTGTGCGCGATGAGAGGCTCCCCCGCGGCGCCCACGGCCACGGTCTTCCGCCCACCCGAGTAGCCGGCGTACTGATGAGGCTCCACCAGTCCTGTGGCCATCAGCAGGTCGGCCTCGACCGCTGCCCGATGGGCAGAGACGGGGACCCCTCCGTCGGTGACTCCCAGGTCGACCAACGCATCGGCGTTCTGAGGCTCGTTGTCGATGACGCAGTAACGATCGACCACCGCCTGCCCCAGCTTGGTGACCTTCTCCTCGGGTGTGGAGGGCCGGTGCATGCCGATGCCGCACAGCAGGGTGATGTTCTCATCGCGCACGCCGGCGACCTCCAGTTCGCGCAGCAGCGCCGGGACCAGCAGATGGTCGGGGCTGGCGCGGGTGATGTCCGTGAAGACGATGCAGGTCTTGAGCGAAGCGGCGTCGCCGCGACCCACCAACTCCCGTACGGAGGGCGAGTTAACCGGACGTCTCAACGCCTCTTGAATGGCCGCCTCCACGTCTCCAAGTGGATTAGCTGGCTTAGAGGCCACGACGGTGCCCGTCATGCCGGGTGGCAGCTCAAACGACAGCGAGGTTTGACCGTATGGGACTTGATACTCGGACGCTTCCACAGCTATGCGAACTCCTTACTCTTTCTTCTGCGCTTCACGGCCTCGATGGGCAGCCAGGGCTTGCATCATAGCAGCGACGGCTGCTCTGAGCGTTGATAAGGCACGTCGAGGTGTTCGTAGGCCCGCACTGTGGCCACTCGGCCGCGGGGCGTCCGGTCCAGGAACCCCAGGCGGAGCAGGTACGGCTCGACCACGTCCATGATCGTGTCCGATTCCTCGCTCACGGCCGCGGCGATCGTGTCCAATCCCACAGGTCCGCCTTCAAACTTGTCAATGATGGTGGTTAGGACGCGGCGGTCGACCTCGTCCAGTCCTCGTCTATCCACGTTCAGCAGCTCGAGGGCCTCGCGGGCTACTTCGGTGGTGACGCGCCCCTCGGCCCGGACCTGTGCGTAGTCACGCACGCGCTTGAGCAGCCGGAGCGCAACGCGTGGCGTCCCCCGCCCCCGTCGGGCGATCTCGGCCGCCCCGCCCTCGTTGATCTCCACCTCCAGGACCCTTGCAGCGCGTCGGACGATGGCCGCCAGTGACGCCTGCTCGTAGAAATCCACGCGGAAGGTGGCGCCGAAGCGCGATCGCAAAGGAGCGGTGAGCAGGGCCAAGCGCGTCGTGGCACCCACCACGGTGAAGCGGGGCAGGTTGAGCCGGATGGAGCGCGCGCTGGGTCCTTTCCCAATCACGAAATCGAGGGCGAAGTCCTCCATCGCCGGGTAGAGGATCTCCTCCACAGCGTGTCCCAGGCGATGTACCTCGTCGATGAAGAAGACCTCCTTGTGGCGAAGGTTGCTGAGTATCGCGGCTAGATCGCCGGTTCGCTCGATGGCTGGACCCGAGGTCACGCGGATGGGCACGTCCATCTCGTTAGCGATGATGTGCGAGAGCGTTGTCTTGCCCAGGCCAGGCGGCCCGTAGAGCAACACGTGATCAATCGCCTCGTCCCGCTTCTTGGCCGCCTCGATCAGAATGGAGAGATTGGCGCGGACGTGGTTCTGGCCGATCAGGTCGGCCAGGCGCTGGGGCCGCAGAGCTTGGTCCAGTACGACTTCCTCTTCTTCAGGTTCTGGCGAGATTATTCTTTCATCCATACAGCTTGTATTATACTTGGAATGGTGGAGAGGAAAAGGAGGCGATGATCCCAGGTGCCGGTCACCTTTGACGAAGCTCTGTCGCGTCGAAAGCGTTCTTTGACAAGTCGGAGCTTAGCAAGTACAATCGGGGCTCGACATTCAAGGAGGTGAAAGGCGATGGAGGACTTCGCTACGATGCCCCAGGTACACGTCTCGTCCCATCCACTGGTCAAGCACAAGATGGCGCTGCTGCGCGACCAGCGCACGGATCCGAAGAAGTTCCGGGAGGTGCTGAGAGAGATCTCGATCTTGCTCGCTTACGAGGCAACGGCGGATCTGGCGACAGAAGAGACCGTCGTCACGACGCCGCTGGGCCAATCGGAGGGGCGACGGCTCGGGGAGCGTGTTGGGCTCGCCCCTATCCTTCGGGCGGGATTGGGCATGGTGGAGGGGATCTGGAATATGATGCCCAATGCTGAGGTCTGGCACATCGGGCTCCGTCGGGACGAGCAGACGCTGGAGCCGATTGAGTACTATGCGCGTCTGCCCGTGAGCCCGAGCGTGGACGTATGTCTGGTGCTCGATCCGATGCTCGCCACGGGTGGGTCTGCTGTGGCCGCCGTGGACACGCTCAAAGACTGGGGGGCCAGGCGTATCAAGTTCGTGGGCGTCATCGCCTCGGCCGAGGGGATGCAGCATCTTTCCGAGGCCCATCCCGACGTGTCGCTCTACCTCGCTGCTGTGGATGAGCGGCTCAATGACGCTGGCTTGATTGTTCCCGGCCTGGGAGACGCGGGAGATCGGCTGTTCGGAACTGCCTGAATGTATGTGGATGCGCCAATACGCCCTCGTCTTCGGCGTCTCATTTGGTCTTTCGATGCTTCTCACTCCCGTCGTCGGTCGTCTCGGGAGGGAGCTGGACATCGTCGACCATCCCGGCGGGCGGCGCCAACATGATGGAGCCGTGCCTCGGCTCGGCGGTGTAGCTGTCTTTATCGCCTTCATCGCGACGATCAGCCTGACTGCCTGGCGAGGATACCTCACCGTCGGATATGGATCCGACGACACACTGCGGCTGAAGGGGCTCCTGATCGGAGGGTCCGTCGCTTCACTCTTTGGCCTACTTGATGATCGCTTCGATCTACCGCCGGGGCCACAGTTTGCTTGTCAGTTTGTCCTGTCGCTGATTGCCCTCGCCACGCTCCTCTGGCTCGAGCGCTTCACGGTGCCCTTTTTTGGCACGGTCAGGCTGAATGACTACACCTGGGGCATCTTGATCTACGTCCCCTTAACGGTCTTTTGGGTGATGGGCATGATCAATACGGTCAACTGGTTGGATGGCCTGGATGGGTTAGCGGCCGGGGTGGGCGCGATCCTATGCCTGGTGCTGGCGATCCATATGCGCTATCTGGCCGACCGGCCTCAGTCCAGTGTGGCGCTGCTGCCGCTGGCCCTGATGGGTGCGTTGGTTGGATTCCTGCCCTACAATGTGGCGCCGGCGCGGGTCTTTCTAGGGAGCGCCGGGGCCTTCCTGTTGGGCTACGCGCTGGCCGCTTTGGGCCTGATTGCCGGTGGCCGGACAGCCACAGTGCTGATGGTGATGGGGTTGCCCATCGTCGACGTGGCCTGGCAGATCTTTGATCGCGTGCGTCGGAACCGCTCTCCGGTTCAAGGTGATCGGGGACATCTTCATTACCGCTTGCGCGATCTTGGTCTGTCGCAGCGGGCCATCGTTCTTGTCTACTGGGGTTTCTGTGCGCTGTTCGGCCTGCTGGCTCTGATTGCGGCGCCGTGGCAGAAACTGATCGCGTTGTTGAGCATCAGCGCGATTGTGATCTTGACGCTCGTTCTCCTCTCTCGCAGGACCTAGAAAGCCGTGCGATGACCTGATTCCGGTGCCCTATTCCCGGGCTGGCGGGTTGCCCTCGGCAGGTCAGCACCCACTACAGCGGCTCGAACCGCGCTGTGAAGTGTCGGAGGAGCTCTGGCGCGTACGTGTAGCGCAGTCCCCTTGTCTCCTCTCGATGACTATAGACGTTCTTGCACGTCTCCACCACGTAGTCCAGGTGGGCCTGGGTGTAGACGCGTCGCGGAATGGCCAATCGCACCAGCTCGAGCTCTGGGTAGATCATCTCGCCTGTCTGAGGGTCCTCGCGGGCGAACATCACACTGCCAATCTCCACCCCCCGGATCCCACCCTCCAGGTAGAGCGCGCAGACGAGTGCCTGGCCAGGCAGCTCCTGTTGGGGAATGTGAGGCAGAAATCGCTTTGCATCGATGTAGACCGCGTGTCCCCCCGGCGGCTCCAGGATAGGGACGCCCTCCTCCGTCAGGCTTTCGGCCAGGTACCTCGTGTGACCAATGCGGTACGAGAGATAGCGTTCATTGAGACCCTCCCATAGACCACGGGCGAACGCCTCCAGGTCACGACCGGCCAGGCCTCCGTAGGTGGGGAATCCCTCTCGTATGATCAGCTCCTGGCGCGCTTGCTCGAAGAGCGCTTCGTCGTTCATGGCCAGGAAACCACCGATGTTTACCAGGGCATCCTTCTTGGCCGACATGGTGCAGCCATCGGTGTAGGAGAACATCTCGCGGGCGATCTCCAGGACAGGTGCGTCGGCATAGCTGGGGTCACGCAGCTTGATGAAGTAGGCGTTTTCGGCGTAACGGCAAGCGTCCAGGAAGAAGGGGATGTCGTTCTGGTGTAGGATCTCTCCGGTCGCGCGGATGTTCGCCATAGAGACCGGTTGGCCACCTCCAGAGTTGTTCGTCACGGTCAGCATCCCCAGTGGGATGTTCTCTGGGCCGGTCTCCTGAATGAAAGCGTCCAACTTGTCGAGGTCGATGTTCCCCTTGAATGGGGCGCGCAAGGTGGGGTCGAGTCCATGATCGGCGATGAGATCGACGGGCTTGCCACGTCGAGCGATGACGTTGGCCTGGGTCGTGTCGAAGTGCATGTTGCTGGGCACCGAGTCACCTGGCTTGACCATGCAGGTGAAAAGCACGCTCTCGGCAGCTCGTCCTTGGTGGGTGGGCACAAAATGGCGAAAGCCAGTGATTGACGTGATGGCCTCCTCCAGGTTGAAGAAGTTGCGGCAGCCAGCGTAGCTCTCGTCTCCGATCATCATGCCGGCCCATTGGTTGTCGGACATGGCAGCCGTCCCCGAGTCGGTCAGCAGGTCGATGTAGACGTCCTTGGCCCGCACAGCGAAGAGGTTATATCCGGACTCCTCCAGAATCCTCTTGCGCTCCTGGGCGCTGGGCTGATGGATCGACTCGATAGTCTTGATCTTGAAGGGTTCTACGGGGAATTTGGCCATAGAGCACTCCTTTGCTTGTATCGGCGTTGGCACGTCGTGAGCAACAGCTTTCGGATGGCTTTAGTGTACACCGTTTTCTCGCGAAGAGCAATTGACAGGTCCACCATTCTCGTTTAGAATAGGGTATTGTCACAGTCCGTCTGGAGCGACCGGCATAGGGCGTTATCTCGGTTCATTGCGGGCTTCGTTTGTGTATTGCGTTCTGCAACTGTAGCCATTCACCTTATGGCATTCTGCGCTCCGGCAGGGGCCGTGATCCGACGGTTTCGCGCTGAATGCCGCGGATTGCGAGTTCGTGAGGAGCAAGTATGAATGGTTACCTGCAATTAGTGTAAGGGAGTTACAGTCTCGATGAAGGACTATCGCACCGAACAACTGCGGAATATCGTTCTGCTTGGCCACGGCAGTTCCGGAAAGACCTCTCTGGCGGAAGCGATGTTGTACACCAGTGGTGCTATCAACCGCATGGGAGATGTCGAGGATGGCACCACGGTTGCTGACTACGATGAGGAGGAGAGACGCCGTCACATCTCTCTCAACCTGGCTGTGGTCCCGGTTGAGTGGGAGGGCCACAAGGTCAACGTGCTGGATACCCCTGGGTACACGGATTTCGTTGGAGAGGCCAAGAGCGCGGTGCGGGTAGCGGACGCGGCCGTGGTCGTGGTTGATGCCGTGTCCGGCGTCGAGGTGGGTACCGAGCTCGTTTGGAGGTTCGCTGCTGAGCAGGATCTAGCTCGCCTGGTCGTGATCAACAAGGTCAATCGGGAGAACGTTGACGTCGATCGCTCGCTGGAAGCGCTGGAGGAGGCGTTTGGGAAGAATTTCGTCCTCACCCACCTTCCCATTGGCACGGGGGAGGATTGTGCGGGGGTCGTCGACTTGGTGAATATGCGAGCTTTGATGGGCTCGGACGGAACCGTAGCGGATATCCCCGCCGATATGGCCGATCAGGCGCAGGAGGCGCGCGTTCAGCTGATCGAGGCTGCTGCCGAAGCCGATGACGAGCTGATCATGAAGTACCTTGAGGGCGAGGAGTTGACCGAGGAGGAGGTCCATGGAGGGCTGCGGACAGCGATTCTCCAGGGCACGGCTGTCCCCGTGATGGTCACCGCGGCAACGGAGAACATTGGGGCGAAGGCCCTGCTTGAGACGGTGGTCAATTATGCTCCCTCGCCCCTGGATCGCGAGCCTGTCACGGCGGAGGGTCCTGAGGATGGAGAGGAGGTGGCACCTGATGAAGATGGCCCCTTGGCCGCACTCGTCTTCAAGACCACAGCCGATCCCTATGTCGGCAAGCTGACCTATTTCCGCGTCTACCGGGGGGTGATGGCGTCCGATAGCCGCGTTCTGAACAGCCGCACCGACGACGAGGAGCGGTTGGGCCAGCTCTACGTGATGCGCGGCAAGGAACAGATCAGCGTGCCTCAGTTGGCGGCAGGTGACATCGGGGCAGTTGCCAAGTTGAGCGATACACTGACCGGCGATACGCTGTGCGATAAGGAGCATGCCGTAACGCTGCCCGGTCCGGAGTTCCCCTCTCCGGTCTTCAGCGTCGCGGTCTCGCCGAAGAGCAAAGCTGATCAGGCCAAGCTGGGTCCCACGATGAGCCGAATCTGTGAGGAGGATCCCACGCTTCGCTGGCGCCAGGAGACCAGCACAAAAGAGATGCTTCTCGAAGGGATGGGGGGCGCTCACGTCGACATCGCCGTCCGGCGCATGTCGAATCGATTCGATGTACAGGTCGAGACGTCGACGCCGAAGGTGCCCTATCGGGAGACCATCACGCGTACCCACGCTGACCAGTACCGTCATAAGAAGCAGACCGGAGGCGCCGGTCAGTTTGCCGAGGTCCACCTGCAGGTAGAGCCCCTGCCTCGTGGCGCCGGATTCGAGTACGACTGGGCGGTGACCGGTGGTGCTATCTCGACCGGCTTCCAGAACTCCATTGAGAAGGGGATCAGGCAGGTCATGGAGCAGGGCGTTATAGCTGGCTATCCGGTGGTCGACCTGAAAGCGATCGTCTACGACGGCAAGGAACACCCGGTCGACTCCAAGGACATCGCCTTCCAGATTGCAGGGCGAGAGGTCTTCAAGAGGGTTGTGAGGAACGCGGGGCCGGCGCTCCTGGAGCCGATATATGAGGTGTCGGTCACGGTGCCCGAGGAGTACACCGGGGACATCATCGGCGACCTTAACACCAGGCGCGCGCAGGTGCAGGGCATGGGTCAGCGTGCTGGCAAGACGATCATCAGCGCCTTGGCCCCGTTTGCCGAGATGCAGCGTTATGCTACGGACTTGCGAAGCTTGACGCAGGGACGCGGTCTGTTCTCGATGTCGTTCGACCACTACGAACCGGTTCCCTCTCATCTCCAGCAGGAGATCGTTGAGGCGCATCAGCGCGAGCAGGAGAAGTAGTCAGTATTCATTGATGCCACAGGGATCCTCATCTGATCCTCAGGCCGTGAAGCGCTCAAGTCAGGTGACAGCTGTGTCGATCACCGGGGTCTGGGTCATCGCCGCGTATGTCGCTGCGCAGATGATGGCCGACGTACTCAGTCTCAAGATCGCCTGGGTAGCTGGCTTCAGCGTGGACGCTGGGACTCTCGTCTATCCATTCACGTTCACGCTGCGCGACATGGTGCACAAGCTGCTCGGACGAGCCGCCGCCCGTGCTGTTATTCTGGCCGCCGGGGCCATCAACCTGGTGATGGCCGCGCTTTTCAGCTTCGCGGCGTGGCTCCCCGCTGATCCTGCCTGGCCGCTGCAGAGGGAGTTCGCTGCTGTGCTCACGCCGGTGTGGCGGATCGTGGTGGCTTCCATCACCGCTGAGCTCATCAGCGAGTTCACGGACACGGAGGTCTACCACCTCTGGATCACCAGGGTCACGCGTCGTTTCCAGTGGGCGAGGGTCCTGGTCAGCAACAGCTTCAGCGTGCCTCTCGATAGCCTGATCTTCAGCTGGGGGGCCTTCGGGGGCCGATATGCCAGCGCGACCGTCTGGTCAATCTTCCTCTCCAACGTCATTGTCAAGGGCATCGTGACGTTAGCTAGCTTGCCGGGTATCTACATGGTGCCAGAAGCAGGGCGTGAGGTCTAGGACTGATGTCTGACGTGTCCAGCAACAACGTGTCTGATCCGTATGCCGTCCCTGAGGGGCATAAGTCCGGCTTTGTCGCCGTGATCGGTCGGCCCAACGTCGGCAAGTCGACCTTGATGAACCGATTTGTGGGTGAGAAGGTGGCCATTGTGTCATCCAAGCCACAGACCACCCGGAGCCGTATCCTGGGTATCCTTACTCGGGAGGCGTTTCAGATCATCTTCGTCGACACGCCGGGGATCCATCGGCCCTTTCACGCGCTGGGAGAGATCATGGTCAACACCGCGACCAGCGTGATCCCTGATGCCGACGTGGTGTTGTTCATGGTCGACATCGCGGTGATGCCCACCGAAGAGGATCGGGTGATCGCAGATGTGCTTGAAAAGCGGGCCAATGCGCCAATCATCCTGGTGCTTAACAAGATGGATCTCCTGCCACCGGAGAAGGTGGAGGCTCATACCGAGGCGTACTGGGATCTGGCCCCTTTTCACGATGAATGGATGATGACGACTGCGACTGAGGGGGCGAACCTTGGAGCGTTGCTTGAGAGGATCGTGGCAGCCCTACCGGAGGGCCCGCGCTACTACCCACGGGAGTATATCACCGATCAGACCGAGCGAGAGATCGTGGCTGAGTTGATCAGAGAACAGGTGCTGCGCCACACCTATCATGAGGTCCCTCATTCTGTGGCTGTCGTCATAGAGGAGTTTGCAGAGCGAGACAAAGGTGTGACCTACATCGCGGCCAACGTCTTTGTGGAGCGGGAGTCGCAGAAGGGCATCATCATCGGCCGCGGGGGGGGCATGATCCGCAGGATTGGCTCGGATGCGCGAGAGGCGGTGGAGCGTCTGGTCGGCGGTAAGGTCTATCTCGATCTTTGGGTGAAGGTGCGCGAGGGATGGCGAGAGGACGGGAGAGAGCTGCGGCGGCTCGGGTTTGGGGCCTCTTGACGCCTGCGTCGGATGATCAGCGGGCTGCGAGGATGTCGACATCAAACTGTCGAGCCCGTTCCACTGCACGATCAATGACAATCTCGTTGAGTGGGATCTGGTTAGCTGCAAATTAACCTACATCACAGCTTGAATTCTGTCTTGGATTGTGGTATAGTAGCCTAATCCTACTATTGGAGAGCATTGGGGGGCGAGGAGGCATGCGTCAATGAAACGATCCTACTTACTCGTAGTTGTGGCAGTGACAAGCATCGCTTTGCTGGCGATTGTCTTCTCCCTCCTTCCCAGCTATTCCAGTCCTGCTGTGGCTGCCCCCGATTCCAATCACGATCCGTTTGAGGGGCTGCGGAAAGCGGTCTATGCGCCGCTCTACCAGGCAAATGGGATAAGCTGCACCCTCACTCACACAACAACGGACGAGCTGGATAACGACAATGCTTGTGCGATCGGTGCGGGCCTAGACGTGTGTGATGGCAAGGCAGCCATACTAGGGCCTAGCTATGATGAACTGGCGTTGGTGGCCGAGAGGGGTGTGCCTGAGGGAGATGAGATAGAGGTTCCTGCTCACGCCGACTGGTTCTTGATCAGCAATCCCGAGATTGGCTCTGAGTATACGTTGGACGCTGTCCCTAACAGGGGAGATAACTATAATCTAGGGATCGTAATCTATGATCCAAGTCGCACCGTCCTTGCAACGGACGAGCGTCCAGACAACAATTACTCGGCCAAGGTCTCGTTCGAGATAGAGAGCGCTGGTGCTTACTACGTCAAGGTGTACCCGATTCCAGGCACCTCTTGTAGAGGGCGAACGTACAAGCTGGACACCTCTGTGGAGTCGGCGCCTGCGGAGTCTCTTGAGCCTGACGAATACGAGGGCAACGATATCGAGAACAACGCCTACGAGTTGCCTGTCCAGGCCTATGTGTCGCTTAGGGATCTCGATGGGTTGGCTAGCTTCTACCCTCTCGGAGACGAGGATTGGTTCAAGTTCTGGACCAAAGCAGGATTCTGGTACCAGGCTACGACCAGCGAGCTTACCAGCGTCGACACGCAAATGCGAGTGAAGATCAAGACGGATGGCGGGGAAGAGGTGAAGGAGGATGATGACGGAGGCGGTGGCTATGCGTCGCAGGTGGAATGGCAAGCCAAAGCGGATGGATACGACTACATCCACATCATCAACAAAGTCAATACCACGGGCGTATACAATCTTGAGGTGCAAGAGATCGAAGAACCGGCAACCGTGACCCCCGAACCCTCTCCTACGCCCGGCGCGACGCCGCGCAGCGAAGCCGACGCCTGCGAGCCCAACTCCGACTTCGAGCATGCCTGCGTAATCCCGCTGAACGAAACCCAGACTTTCGATTTTTTACCCGTGCTTGGCGAGGGCCCAGACAACGACTTTTACAAGGTCTGGGTCAAGGCGGGCCTGCACTACCGCTGCGAAACGTCAGATCTGTCACCCGGCGTCGATCCGAATATGATCGTGTTCTCTGGGCCGTCCTGGGATCAGGCCATCGGTGGCAATGATGACGTGGCTCCATGCGACTTCAACAGCGCCTTTAACTACTATGCGACCTACTCGGGTTGGCTGTATGTGCTGCTCGGCACTGGCGATCGCACGCCGCCTGACATCTATGATAGCTATTACGCGCTGCGCTGCGAGAAGAGCACTGAGCCTTTCGAGGCCACCAGCACGCCTCAACCGACGGCTACGTCAGGTGCTCCAGAGGACACGCCCACGGCGACGCCGACAGCAACACCTACAGCGACGCCCACGTCAGCCGAATCGCCGGTCGCCACACCCGAGGGCACGCCGGAGCTCTCTATACGGCCCATGACGACACCAATGCCCCCCTCGACGCCGGCCCCTCGTTTCTTGCCCATCCGTCTCCTCGTCTACTATGACGCCAACGGCGACGGTCAGGCAGGTGCCGGTGAGGGGATCACGGGCATCTCGGCGCAAGCTTACGAGGTTGCTACCGATGAATTGCTGGCTCAAGGCTATACGGATGCACAGGGAGAGCTGTCATTCACTGTCTCGGCACGGGGCTCGGTGCGTCTGTCCATTCCATTCCTGGGCTTCAGCCACTTGATCACGCCTGATGCGGGTACCCAGGAGGAAGTTAGCATCCAAGTCCGGGTGCCACCTCATTCACTTCCTGGAGGAACTCCTTAACCTATGAGTAATCCTGCGTCGGCAACGGACCAAAGACCGTCTGATAAGAGACCGCAACCTGGCCCGCCGGATCGGCGCCAGTTGCTGATCCTGTTCGTCGTCAGCGGTGCCGTTCTCTTGTTCATTGCAGTGGCGATACTCGTCTATCTGGGATTGAGAGGGGCAGGAAGGCCCAGTGCAAGAACCCCTACCCCCACTGAGAGGATGGAGCCAACTGTTCCGGAGCCCACCACGACGGTGTTTGCCTCCCCTGTCCCTGAACCGAGCTGCGAGACCGTTATCAGCAGCGGCGACGTAGAGATGAGCGTCGCCCTTCCCGTCTCACTCACTCTGAGGGGCAAAGTGCACCCCGTCAAACCTATCGTGCTGCAGGAGGATATGGCCTGGGCTGAGGCCATGACCTTCTCCCCCGAGCGGTCGGGCGAGGCGCTCTGGGCCTGCGGCACCGTCGTCAACTACGTCGTCGGCGTGGAGCCCACGGCCGAGAATGAGGAGTCGGTGCGAGGTCTCGCGCCTGGTGACGAGATCAAGCTCCAGCTGACCAGCGGTGCTGTTCTTCTATTCCGCTTTGCCGAGCGACAGGATGTGGCTCCTGGGGCTGAATCCGCTCTGGTTCAGCGGGAGCCCAGATTGACGCTGGTGCTGCCCCAGGGCGATGCCTGGCAGATCGCCATCGCCGATTATGCGGCGGAGGCTGAGCCGGTAGAAGCCCCTCCGTCTGAGGCGTTGGCCCAACCCGGCCAGGCCGTGCGGGTCGGTCAGGCGCGCGTGACGATGATGAGAGGGTACGTCGAGCAGAGCGACGATCTCCCGCCAGGCACGGTGTACTATCTGACGGAGTTCTCCATTGAGAACGTTGGGGAAGCGCCCTTGGCGACCGATAGGGTTTCCATTCGATTGCGGGACAGCCTGGAGAACGCCTACCTTGTCTCTTCTAGGGCCAGCGAAGTTGGAGAGGCCGGGCCCCTAAGTGGGGAGATCCAGCCTGGCGCGTCTGCCCAGGGCTCGGCTGGGTTCCTGGTGCCATACCCCCTCTCACCTGGAGAGCTCACCTGGATCTTCTCACTTCGTCCCGGTTCTGAGGAGGTCCTCGTCGGCATTCCTCATGAAGAGGGGACAGGTGAAGGTCCCGTCGCTGCACAATCAGAGGTGAGCATAACCGACGCTTTCCTGATCGACGATGGCAACACGCTGATCATTGAGGGAGAGCTGCAGAACGTGGGGACACAACCGCTCGTTGTGGAGCGTGACGAGGTCATTCTCTCTTCCTCCAGCGCTGGAGTGAGCGAGTTGGTCACGGCAAACCCGTCATTGCCGTGGACAATCCAGCCGGGGCAGTTGCAGCTCTTTGACCTGGAGTATCAGAGGCCTGATGCTTCAACGGTGCTGCTGGAGATGTTGGGGTATTCGTTCGAGATTGGCGGGCTGCCGTAGGGCTGGCTGATCCAAGAGGGATACAGCACCCGAGTATAGGCGACGCTCTGCGGGCCAAGTGTCAGGCACTTGGCTCAAACGGTTCACACCTGATGGCTCTTGGCTACGCTTCGGGTACCTCCACAAGCTCTCTCGTCTGGGCGATGTCCTCTCGAATCTGCGCCACTAACGCGTTCAGTGTGGGGTAGGCGCGCTCGTCTCGCAGGCGCGCGATGAAATCGAGCGTCAACACCTGATCGTATAGGGGTAGGGGCGAGGTGCCATCGCGGTTGAAGTCGATCAGGTGTGCTTCGACCGTCAATCCCTGTGGCGTTGGCTCCGCAATGAATGTCGGGCGGGTGCCAACGTTGGCTGCCGCTGCATAGGCTCCCCAGCGCATAATGTGCGCCCGGCAGGCGTAGACCCCACCCGCAGGGATGAGGCGATTTGGTGGAGGGGCGATGTTGGCCGTCGGCACCCCGATGTCCTGGCCCAGTCCGCGCCCGTGTATCACAACCCCAGAGAGCCGATAGGGGCGGCCCAGGCAGCCGTTCGCTTCCTCAATGTCCCCGCGCTGCAACGCGTGACGTATGCGACTGCTGTGGACAACGTCGCCCTGCCATCTCACCGGCTCAATGACACGGACCTGAAAACCCAGTTGCGTCCCCAGGTTTCTCAGATACTCGGTGTTCCCCTGCTGTTGGTGACCGAGCGTGAAATCGGGCCCCACTCGGATCTCGGTCAGGTTGAGGTGCTGCGTCAGATTCTCCACAAAGCCCCTGGCTGTGGTCTGGACGATCTCCTCCGTAAACGGGAAGACGACAGCGGTGTCCAGCGCCAGTGCTGCCATCAGGTCGAGGCGTTCGCCCACTGTGGTCAGTAGGAGCGGTTCAGGATTGCCTTGACTGTCGTCATCAGAGGCGTTGAGGACGGTCGTCGGGTGAGGGTCGAAGGTGATGGCCACGGCCTCCTGCCCGCTCGCGTGAGCCTCCTCCACCAGTCCTCCAATAATACGCTGGTGACCCAGGTGGAGACCGTCAAATACCCCGATGGTCACGTAGAAACGTCTATCTGAGGCGTCTTGGGCGGGGTTGACTTCCCGCAGACGATGAACGATGCGCATTGGTGTTGACTCAGTCGTCATCCTCGGATTGAGGGCCAGGATAGGGGGAGACGAACACCTTCTCGGGGCGCCATACGTTCTCTTGGGCGTTATAGGCGGCGAGCGCGAGGAATCGCCCTTCAGGGTCGTAGGCGCGGGCCAGGTTATCGCGAATCGCACGAACGGACGAAGGGTGTGAATCGGCAAAGGGTGTGTTGCTCTGGACCTTCCTGTCTCCGCCGCGGATCGACTGTCCAGAGCAGAGGCGTCGCGCTTCGTCTGCGTCCAGGTGTAGGGCTGGGAATCGACCGGCGAGCGCCTGATCGACTGGAGATAGCAGTTCAGGCCAATGTCCCTCCTCCATGGCTTGAGCGAGACGATCCAGCGTGAGGGCATCCTCTAATCGGAAGCTTCCGCTGGCGAGACGAATCAGGTCGGTCACGTAGGCACCACATCCGAGCTCCTGGCCGAGATCATGGACCAATGTGCGCACGTACGTGCCGGGTGAGCACTCCATCTCCAGGGTGCACGCTGCCTGGCGGTCAGTGGACTCCCAGGCGACCAGGTCGAGACGGTGTATCTCGACGCGTCGAGCCTCACGCTCCACCTCAATGCCTTGGCGAGCCCAGCGATAGAGGGGCTTACCACGGTGCTTCACCGCTGAGTACATCGGGGGGATCTGTTCAATGACGCCCCGAAACAGCACCAGGGCTCTCTCGACCTCGTGCTGATCCACCTCGACGGGCGATCTGGCTATGACCTTCCCCTCGCGGTCGAACGTGTCGGTGACCACGCCCAACTGGACGTCGGCTCGATAGGTCTTCGGCTCATCCATCAGGTACTCAGCGATGCGCGTTGCTGTACGGCCCACGCAGACGACGAGCACGCCGGTCGCCAACGGATCCAGCGTGCCGACGTGCCCAACGCGGCGCACGCCGGTCAATGCACGGACGCGATCCACCACATCGTGGGAGGTCTGTCCGAGGGGTTTGTCGAGGTTGAGAATGCCGCTTCGTCTATTCTTCATAGAGCGGTTGCCGGTTGGAGGGGTTGCCACCACAGGCACGTGCCGCCCGCTGACGGGCTACGTCGGTCTGCAGGGCCTTCAGGACACGCTGCTCGGCCTCCTCAAGTGGCCCGGCAGTGCTGAAGCCGGCGGCGAGCGCGTGCCCTCCTCCGCCGAACTGAAGGGCCAGCTCTGCCACGTCGAAGCCCGGGACTGCACGCATACCCACGCTGACGCTGCCGTCCTCCTGCTCGACGAAGACCACGGAGACGTCGGCCTCATCGGCGCTGACGAGAAAGCTGGCCAACCCAGCGTCGCCGCTGCCCTGGTAGCCGATCTGGTGTTGCATGCTCAACGGCATGCTGGTCCAGATGACGCCGCTTCCAAAGCGCAGGCGTGACAGGGCAGCTCCCCACAAGCGCACCACCACCAGCGGGCGGCGGTCGAGACCGTGTTGGCTGACGTATGGAAGCGAGGCCCCGGCTTCCATCAAGCGCAGTGCTGCCTCCACGACGCGCGCTGTCACGTTGCTCGTGCGAAACCCTCTCGTGTCAGTGGCGATGCCAACCAGCAAGCTGGTGGCCAGCGTCTCGTCGAGCCGGATCTCCATATGGTCCAGGAGGTGCAGGATCACCTCGGCCGTGGAGGATGCGCGTGGATCGACCAGGTTCACGTCCCCAAAGCCGGTGTTGGTGATGTGATGGTCGATGTTGATCAGCGGATATTGATGGAAGTGCGGCGACTCCGAGAAGCCGCCAAGCCGGTGCAGATCTGAGCAATCAAGAGCGATGACCAGGTCAAACGTCTCGGTGACGTCCTGTACGATCGCTTCGACGCCGGGGAGGTAGTCGAAGCTAGAGGGAATGGCATCCGCGCAGGCCGCGATCGGCGACTGATCGAGTTGCTGCAAGGCACGGGCCAACCCAGTCAAACTGCCTAGCGCATCACCGTCGGGAGCCACGTGGCCTATCAGAAGAGGCCGGTGGGCTCCGCGAATGAGCTGGCTAGCTTGCTGGAGCGTCGTTCTCTTCGTCGCCAAGGCCTAACTCTTCGAGAATGCTGGAGATTCGTTCGCCTCGCTCCACCGAGTGATCGTAGTGGAAGATCAGCTCTGGCGTGTGGCGCAGACGCAGATGCTGCCCCAGTTCATGACGGAGCCAGCCGGCCGCGCTTTTCAGGCCTTCCTGGACCTCCTCGCGCGATCGGTCGCCGCCGGGTGCGCTGAAGTAGACGTCAGCGCGTGAAGCGTCGGGCGATACCTCCACATCGGTGATGGTGACTAGGTGCAAGCGTGGATCCTTGATCTTCCGTTCCAGGAGGTTGGACAGCCGGATATGAATGAGCTCTGACACACGGCGCTGGTATTTTCTGCCCATTGGTTTCTGTTTCGCTGCCTATGGTGATCGGATTGTGAGCCTACGGCTGACGTTCGTCGCGTTGCCGGTTAGCTCCTTGCTCTATTCGGGCGGTTTCTCCCGTTTCTCGTAGAACTGGATGACATCGCCCACCTCGAAGCCGTCGAACCCAGCCAGTCCCACGCCGCACTCGTAGCCCTTCCGCACCTCTCGGACGTCCTCTGCGAATCGCTTGAGTGAGGATACGGGCCCATCGTGCAGGGTGCCGCCGTCCCGGATGACGCGGGCTTTTGCATTTCGCCTCGCCTCTCCCTTGCGGATGTAACAACCTGCCACCATGCCGGTGTCGGGAATGCTGAACGTATCTCGCACCACTGCCTCTCCGACGAGAACCTTGACGTACGTTGGCTCGAGCAGGCCCTTGAGCGCCTGGTCGACCTCATCTATGAGCTTGTAGATGATGTCGTAGGTTCGTATGTCCACGCCCTCGGTCTCCGCCATGCGTCGCGCCGCCGGGTCTGGCCTCACGTTGAAGCCGATGATGATGGCCTGTGAAGCGATAGCCAGGTTGACGTCCGACTTACCGATACCGCCGGCTGCCGCGTGGAGGATGTTGACCTTCAACTCCTCGTCACCCAGTTGCTCTAAGGAGCTGACGATCGGATCGATACAACCCTGGGCATCCGTCTTGACGATCAGGTTGAGCTCCTTAGCCTTTCCAGCCTTGATACGAGAGGCGAAGTCGTCGAGAGTGAAAGTCCTGATGGGGCCTGGAGCTTGAGATGCAAGCTCTTCCTCGCGTTCGGAGACGATGTCACGCGCGATACAGGTCTCAGACACGACCTCGAAGACCTTGCCCGCATCAGGCACGTCAGAAAGCCCGAGAATGAGAACCGGCGTCGAGGGGCCGGCCTCCTCCGTCGGATTGCCCTGCTCGTCGATCATCTGACGTACGCGGCCGCATGTCAAGCCTGCCACGATATTGTCGCCTACGTGCAGCGTTCCGTTCTGCACCAGGACTGTGGCCGTGGCGCCGCGCGTTCGATCCAGTTGCCCCTCCAACACAGATCCCATGGCCGGACGGTCCGGATTGGCCTTGATCTGGTCAGATGCCTCTGCCACGAGCAGGATGGCGTCCAGGAGGTCTCCTAGGCCGGTCTTCTCCTTGGCCGACACCGGGATGCAGAGCGTGTCTCCCCCCCAATCATCCGGCACGAGGCCGTGCTCGGACAGTTCCTGCTTCGCCTTCTCTGGTTGAGCGGTGGGGAGATCCATCTTGTTCAGCGCTACGACGATGGGGACGCGAGCGGCCTGCGCGTGGTTGATAGCCTCAACTGTCTGCGGCATCACACCGTCGTCAGCCGCCACAACGAGTATGGCGATGTCGGTGGTGTGGGCTCCTCGTG
This sequence comes from uncultured Anaerolineales bacterium, assembly GCA_964575455.1. GTDB lineage: Bacteria > Chloroflexota > Anaerolineae > B4-G1 > B4-G1 > SKLM01. The sequence continues at coordinate 18,416 of CAZNRX010000050.1, forward strand.
CCCGCATCTCGGTGAAGGCCTCGTGACCGGGCGTATCGATGAAGGTGATCGTCTGTCCTTCGTGGTCAACCTGATAGGCGCCAATGTGCTGCGTGATTCCGCCGGCCTCGCCGCCTGCCACGTCGGCCTGCCGCATGGCGTCCAGCAACGATGTCTTGCCGTGATCGACGTGTCCCAGGGTCGTGACGACGGGCGGACGCGGCTGGAGATCCTCCGGTCTCTCACCGGCATAGAAGCGCTCCCACAGGGGGGTCGGACCCTCGTCGACGGCCTCCTCCTCGGCCGCTTTGGACTCCTCAACGGGTTCAAAGCCCATCTCCTGAGCTACAATAGCCGCTGTCTCGTAGTCGATCTCCTGGTTGATGTTGGCCATCACGCCAGCGCTCATCAGCTCCTTGATCACGTCGATTGGGCTGACATCGAGCAACTGAGCTAGCTGGCGCACCGTCAGAAAATCCGGTAGTTCGACGACGCCGTCCTCTCTCACCACTACTTCCTCGCTCATCTCCACCTACTCCCTTTACTCAAGGCGCTGTTCGTCAAAGCATCGGCCCCCATGAGAGGCCCCTGGTATTCCTCAAAGACCGTCCGCATACTCTGCGAGTCGTACCATCGCGTCTTCCGTCACATTCGTGCGAAGCGCCTGGTTCAGCAGCCCTCGTGACATGGCCGTCTCCCAGCAAGCGCGCGTCGGGCATAGATAGGCACCGCGACCATTTCGCTTGCCTGTCTCATCCACAACTACGTTGCCCTCGGGGGTCCGCACAACGCGCACCAGCTCGCGCTTGGGGCGCGAGGTGCGACAGGCCACGCAAGTTCGCTGTGGTATATGCTTTCGCCTCCGTGATCGCGCCGCTTTTTTCGTTGACATGTGGCTATCCAGCTTTCGAGAAGCCTCTCACCCTCGCAAGACACGATCGAGGGTCGAGTCATCTCGCTGGCTGCCTCCCTAGAATTCTACGTATTCCTTCCAGTCCTGAGTGTCCTCATCTCGCTTCCGTCGGCGACGAGGTATGAGTTCCCCTGTCTCTTCATCGTACACAAGCTGCACTCGACGCCTTCGTTCGCGCTTGAGTCTCTCCTCCCGATCGATCGGTTCTCCCTCTTCGAAGAAGTACTCCTCTTCATCCTCGTCTGCTTCTTCGAGCTCCCCTTCTTCGTCCGGAATCTCTTCCTGCTTGGGTTCCGGGGCCTCTATGCCGCGTCCCTTCATGGCTCTCTCGAGCATCTTCGCTCGGCTCTCAGCTTCCTCCTCAGGCGGCGCTTCTTCCTCCTCGGCTTCGACGGCTTCGCTTGGCGCAACGTCCTCAGCGGCGGGGGCCTTGGCCTCCTCCACGGCCTCTGGAACCGGTTTGGCCTCTATCTCCTTCTCTGTCTCGACGCCCTCTTCCGCGACGACCGCTTCCTCAGCGGCTTCCTCGTCGACGGGAGCCGGTTCCTCCTCGAGCAGGGCCAGCTCCGTGATTCTGTCCTTGACCTGATCCAGCGTCTTGGGTCCAATGCCGTCTAGCGCCAACAGCCCTTCGTCTCCCTCAGCGATCAATCGCTCCATCATCTGGCCCGCGGTGGCCAGACCGACGTCCGTCAAGCGACCGGCGGTGCGCGTGTCAAGTCTCATCTCCTCAACTGAGGTCTGATACGCCTTGTCGGGTATGACCTCGCGCGCTTGCTCGAGCGCCTCACGGCGGGCCTCTTCTTCTGCATCGCGACGCTCCTGGTCGGCTCTGCGGAGCGACACGTAGTGCTTGCGGACAGACTCAATCACTCGCCGCATCTTGAGCAGTTCTTCGCTCGAATACGGCATGTCCTCTTCCTCATGCTGCTGCAGGATGTTAGCGACCGAGGGCAGCAACTCCGCCGCTTGTCCCAGACTTGGCAGCACCTCGGTGTCTTCGTTGACTCGTTGCAAGGCCCACGTCGCTGCTTCGGTGACTCCCTGGATGTCGATGCGATGATCGCTCAGCTTGGCCGCCAAGCGCGCATTCTGACCTGCTCGGCCAATCGCCAGGGAAAGCTGATCGTCGGGAACGACGACGCTGGCGGACTTTCGTCCGTCCGGATCCTCGTCCAATTGCACACTCAGCACCTTGGCGGGGCTCAGGGCCTTGGCGATAAACGTCGCCGTCTCTGGGCTCCATTCTATCACGTCGATCTTCTCGCCACCGAGCTCGTTGACGATGGACTTGATGCGCACGCCGCGCATGCCGACGCAGGCCCCTACCGGGTCCACGCCGGGCTGCCGGGCTGCAACAGCCACCTTCGAACGCGAGCCTGCCTCGCGGGCGATGGCCTTGATCTCGACTGTGCCGTTGAAGATCTCGGGAACCTCAAGCTCCAGCAACCGGCGCAGCATTTTCTGATGGCTGCGCGACAAGACGATCTTCGGTCCTCGGTTCGTGTTGCGGACCTCAAGGACGTACGCGCGCAGGCGCTGGTGAATGTGGTATCTCTCACCGGGCACCTGCTGGCTGCGTGGCAGGATTGCCTCAGCGCCGCCCAGGTTCACCAGCACCACGTTCGACCGCAGGCTCTGCACGGTGCCGTGGACGATCTCCCCTTCCTGCTCGACGTAGTGCTCGTACTGGGCGTCGCGCTCGGCCTCTCGTATGCGCTGCAGAATGACCTGCTTAGCGGTCTGCGCTGCGATACGGCCGAAGTTATCAGGCGTGTCCTCGACCGTGATCAGCTCACCGAGCTCAGCGTCCGAGTCGATCTGTAGGGCCTCTGCCAGCGTGATTTCCCAGCTGGGATCGCTGACTTCCTCGACAACCTCTTTCTCGACGAAGATCTTGGCTTCGCCGCTGCTCGGGTCGATCTTGGCCGAGACGTTCTCCACTGTATTGGCATCTATGTTGCGACGGTAAGCGGAGACCAACGCGTTCTCCACAGCGTCAAGAACCACCGCCCTAGGAAGGCCGCGGTCACTACATATTTCGTTAAACGCCAATAAGAATTCCGACTTCATACTTTTCTCCTGCCCAGCCCCAATATCCTACAAAAAAAAGTGGGGGTTGCCCACTTCTCACGCTGCGCCTATGCAACAGGGATTATAACACAGGCCAGGTCAACGCGCAAGTATGAGGGCCGAGAATTGGGCTCAAACGACCGCCCAGGTGTGGGGTCTTCGCCTCCTTGCGCAGGAGATCGCGCTGATCACACGAGGCGCGGTGACGGGCCCGAGCGTGCTGTTGACACCGTCCGATCTCTCAGCTATAGTTTGTGTGCGATGGAGGATCTGAAACGCGACGTGAAGAGAGAAGCTCTGGGGGTGGGCTTCAGTTTGGTGGGCGTGGCTGACCCCAGCCCCAGTGCGTACGCCGCACGCTATCGTGACTGGTTAGCGCAGGGCTATCACGCCGAGATGGGCTACCTGGCACGCCCCGATGCCGTTGAGAAACGCATCGATCCACGGACTATCATGCCGGAGGTCCGTTCCATTGTTGTGGTGGGGATGAATTACTACCCCGGGGAGTTCCCGCCCTCGACGGGATGCGCGGGCCGCGTATCTCGATATGCATGGGGCGCCGACTACCACGACGTGATGATGGAGATGTTGAGCCAGCTCGCCGACCGGATTGCAGCGCAGGTGGGCCGGCCCGTTGCCCACCGCGCTTACGTCGACTTTGGCCCCCTGATTGAGCGAGAGCTGGCCCAACGGGCGGGCCTGGGCTGGTTTGGCAAGAATACCAACCTGATCCATCCTACCCTGGGCTCCTACGTCTTCTTGGGCGAGTTGCTTCTTGATCTGGAGCTGGAGTCCGACGCGCCTTTCGCCGGTGACCGGTGTGGCAGCTGCACTGCTTGTCTCGACGCCTGTCCAACGGGCGCGCTGGTGGCGCCTCGGGTGCTGGACGCCCGGCGATGCATCTCCTATCTGACCATTGAGCATCGGGAAGCTATACCTGAAGCGCTTCGCCCGCCTATGGGCGACTGGGTCTTCGGCTGCGACGTCTGTCAGGAGGTCTGCCCTTGGAACAGACGCTTCGCGCGCCCGGCGAAACCGTCTGCTCTCGACCCGGCGCGCCCAACGCTCGACATGATTGAGCTGCTGGCGCTCGACGAGCATGCTTTCCGCGCTCGTTTTCGGGACACGCCGCTGTGGCGGCCTCGGCGCGCTGGCTTCCTGCGCAACGCAGCGGTGGTTCTGGGGAATCTCGGTGTGCTCACTGCCATCCCCGCACTGGAGAGCGCGTGCTTCGACGAGACCCCCTTGGTCGCGGAGCACGCTGCGTGGGCTCTGCAGCAGATCAAACGAAGTTGACAATCAGCTATTGCAGCCTATAATATGACCAAGGTCATTTTTGTTCTCGGGTCATAATTATCGACATGAATAGGCAGCTATCACGGCGGGAACGGAAGAAGCGAGAGACGCGCCATAGCCTCATGGAGGCGGCGTTGCTGCTTTTCAACGAACGTGGCTATGACGCTACCACGGTCAAGGATATCACTGACGCGGTCGACGTTGCAAAAGGCACGTTCTTTAACTACTTCGATACGAAGGAAGCGATTCTCCCGGCGATTGCGGCGTCCCGGTTGGAACAACTGAAGGCCGCGCTGACGCCGGAACAGGGCGCTCCCGCCAGTCCCACTGCACGTATCAAGCTGGCGTTGCGCCTGGTAGCCGAGGATCCGCTCTGTGAGAAACAGCTGGCTCACCAACTCTTTGCAGCCATGGTCTATCGCCGGGAGGTTGGTCCCGGCCATGCGCTGCGGGATCTGCTTGTGGAGCAGGTCCAGCAGGCTCAGGCGGTCGGTGAGATACGTCAGGAGCTGGATCCGCTCTACCTGGCCGGCCTGATCCGCTCGCTCTTCTTCCAGCGCATGGCGATGTGGCACTACGGCCACCGGCCCGCTTCTCTGCCTGAGCTGATTGATGGCGCGGTGGATCTGCTGTTGGAGGGGGCCGCGGGTCCGAAGTGGAAGCGTCCCTCCGCGATGGCTGCCGACGGGGCGGCTTCCGCCACCTCCGCCTGCGAGTCTTGACCGTTGCCGCTGGCGGTGACTACACGATCGCTGCGGCATAGCGGGCTTGGCCTGGCCTTTCTGTCACCAATCCGCCCACTGTTTGAGCTCATCCCTTCGAGTTGCTCATTGGGCTGACAAGGAGATCTCTACTCCCGTTCTCTCTGATGATAGCGAAGGCGCAGGACAATGTCCTGCGCGTAGTTCCCGAATTGGCGTCCGAAGATGTTCACGCCACCTACGTTCTCGGCATCTTCCTTGACGCCGATGCCTACGCAGATGGTAGCTTGATCCGCGAGATGTAGGGCCTCCAGATTGACAGAGGATGCCCTGAGGCCATCGACGAAGCTTCCCTCTTCATTCACGAGCCACACCTTCAGCAGCCCATACTGTGAGTTCCGGCTCTCCCACCAATCGGGTGTTAGCTTTCCGCGCTGACCACCGAAATCGGCTGGGCTGGTCCACGTTCCGATTTCGACGTCGTTGATCCAGACCATGATGTCGGATGGCCAGTCATCGTGATGCAGCGGTGCCTCGGAGCAGAGCTCCAGACTGACACGAATGCTGTCTATGGTGACTTGCGGCGGTAGTCGGTTAGGGAACCGATACTTCACAAACCCCTGGTGGAACCAGATGAGTTGTGCCTGAACGCGCTCTGGTTCGTAGAACGACGCGGGATCATCGAATAGACCGATGATGCTCGTTTCACTGATCAGGCCGCACGTGGGGACCACGTCACACTCTGCGTACGCACCGACAGGCATCGAGATCTCGATCTCTTGCCCATCCGCCGCTCTGTTGCGCGCCGGTAGCTCGATCAAGATCGTGTCGTGTACGCGCATACAGACCTTCTGCAGGCCGCGCGAGGCCGGCTTCAGTTCCGAGCGGAGTAGCCCTGCCTCCTCTAGGATGCTGATGTCGCGCGTGGCGGTCGAGACAGGGACGTCGAGTGCTTTGGCAATCTCACTGACGTTGAGCAACTCGTGACTTATCAGCTCGAGGATACGCAGACGGGGCTCCGAAGCCAATGCCTTCAGGATTCCATTCGCCTCCGGTGAGTTAGCAGGCAAGCGCAACGTGCGCCCGTGCGGGGTCATTTCCTCAGGCACCACTACTCTCTCCTTTGCACCGAAGTCAGTCTCAGACAGAGCCGGCTGCAATGCTCCATCCCAAAGCGGTATCTTACAAGTGAATTCTATAGGACGGCGATGCTGGTGTCAAGAGGGCCGTGTGCCTATGAGCGTTTGTCACTTCGCTGTTTCGGATGGCGGGGGTGAGCCGACCACCACGCGCGACATCGGCGCCATCGCCCTGGGTTGGACAGCTGTTGATAAAAAGGCAGGGTATTATTGATTATAAGGAACACTCTTGACAAATCATTCAGCTTGTGCTATAATAGTTCAACTTAACCTGAATCATTTAAAGGCCACACTGGAGATCAGAACTCAGAAGGACTAGGAGGTCTTATGGCGAACCAAACCCCCGCGGCACGTGCTCCTTCACAGATATCCCTATGGCTTCGTTGGTGGGATAGAAATCGCGATAGTCTTGATGCATACCTGTTCCTGGCCCCCTTCTTGATTGTCTACTCCGTCTTCGTCATCTATCCCGTTATACAGGCGGTCTACATGAGCCTCTACAACTGGGACCTGTTGGCGATGGATATGAAGGAGTTCATCGGCCTGAAAAACTACGTCAGCATGGTCTGGGGCAAGGGGCTGACGTGGGATCCGCAACACCTCCTCATCTGGCGCCTTGTGGGTCTGGCGACGATTCCCCTCTCCTGGTGGTCCGTTCGGCGGGGCTCCTTGCAACGGGATACAGCTGGCTGGCTGAGTGTGGCTGCGATCATCTTTTTTGGCGGCCTGATGGGCATCCACCCGGGAGAGGCGGGTGGGCGTTGGAACGATGCCGTCTTCTGGGCCTCGCTCGGGAACACCATCGAGTTCGTGTTGATCTCCACGCCTCTGATTGTGGCGGTTGGCCTGGCCATGGCTATGGCGCTCAATGGCAGCGGCCGCGCCCTGGGGCTCTATCGGACTGCGTTCTTCGCCTCCTACGTCTTCTCGGTATCCGTGCTGACCCTCATATGGGGCTATGTCCTTCAGCCCCAACGGGGCATTCTAGCCGCCTTTCTGTCCAAGTTTGGCGTGGAGCCCATCCCCTGGCTGACGGACCCACAGCTGGCCATGCCGGCCATTGTGATCGCGACGCTATGGTGGACGGTGGGATTCAACATGGTGCTCTTCTTGGCCGGGCTGCAGGACATTGATCCGACGTTATACGAGGCGGCCGAGATCGACGGAGCCGGCCGGCTGATGCAGTTCCGGCACATCACCTTGCCGGGGCTGCAGCGGACCACGCTGATGGTGGTGGTGCTCCAGATCATCGCATCGTTTCAGATCTTCGGTCAGGTCTACATCATGACCCGCGGCGGCCCGGGTGGCTCCACGCGCGTCCTCATACAGCACATCTATGAGAGTGGCTTCCGCGATTTCAGACTGGGGTACGCCTCTGCTATGTCCCTGTTCCTGTTCGTGCTGATGTTCGTCGTCTCGTTTTTCCAGTTCCGTCTCTCACCCGAGGAGGACTAGATCATGAATGCTGTAGACTGGCTGAGTCACAGACTGAGGAAGCGGTTTGGCAAGATCCTTTTTTTCGTCGTCCTGTCACTGGCCGCGTTCGTCTGGCTGGTACCCATTATCTGGATGTTCTCACTGTCCTTGACGCCGAATGAGATTCTCAAGACGATCACGACCAGCCTGGTTCCCATTAAGCCCACGCTGGAGAACTACATCAGCGTGTTCCAGGTCGGTCTTACGCCGCGCTGGTTCCTGAACAGCATCGTGGTGACGGTCATAACGACGGCAGGGACGCTGGTGCTCTGTTCCATGGCCGGCTATGCCTTTGCGCGACTCGAGTTTGGGGGAAAGAACGTCCTGTTCCCCTTTGTACTGGCGGGTCTGATGGTGCCCAAAGAAGCCATGTTCATCCCCCTGTTCCTGGTGTTCGCTGAGTTCAAGCTGCACAACACGTATGCCGCGCTGATTCTGCCGCGTGTGGCCGCACCGCTGGGGGTCTTCATCATGACGCAGTTCTTCAAGGCCATCCCGCGCGATATCGAGGAGGCGGCGGAACTCGACGGTGCGAGTCGGTGGACCATCTTCTGGCGAATCATGCTGCCCATGTCCATCCCAGCGCTCACTGCCCTGGCGATCTTCACATTCATTCTGACCTGGAACGATTATCTATGGCCGCTGGTCTCCGCGACCGAAAAGGAGATGTTCACCATCACCACGGGCCTGGCATCGCTTCAGGGTAACTTCGCCCAGGCCACGGAATTGGGCTCGCTCATGGCGCGGGGCGTGCTGGCCAGTGCGCCGCTCCTACTGCTGTTTCTCATCTTCCAACGCCAACTGATCCGCGGCATTGCCGTTAGCAGTGGTGGGAAATAGTGCGGTCTTCTTTGGAGGAGATGAGAGGAGGTGTATCGTATCGCCAAAAAAGAGAGAGAACCAGTCCTTATGTTCCAAACCGTTGGGCGATATAGACAGTCTGCCCTTTAAGAGGAAAGCTTCGGAGGAGAGATAAATGAAGAGCAAATGGTTCAGTCTAGTGAGTGTGTTGCTGGTGGCGGCGTCATTGGTCGTCGCCTGTGGCCAAGCCGCAGAACCGACCGAGGCTCCCGAGCCGGTCGAAGAAGACCAGCCAACCGAGGAGCCAACCGCTCCGGAAGCCGTGACGCTCAAGCTGGCCCGCTTCTTCGGCGATTGCGACGATAGCACGGCCGGCGTCACCAACGTCAGCAAGGCGACGACGGAGTGCGAGGTGATTCAGATCCTGACCAACAAGTTCAACGCAGAGAACGAGCACGGGATCACGATCGAGCGGTTAGGTGGGTCGGAATGGGGCACCTACTACGATGCCCTGAACACCACGTTCGCCGGTGGTGATCCGCCGGACGTCGCTGTGATGCACGGCTCCAACATGCCTGACTACGCCTCTCGTGGCCTGCTGCACCCGTTGGGCGCCGAGTTCGAGATGGTGGGAATCGATCCTGACGATTGGACCGCTCCTGCGCGCGATGCCGTCACGTATGACGGTGAGTTCGTCGGCGTCCCCTTTGATCTCCACGCGAACCTATACCACGTCAACGTAGACTTGTTCGAGGAAGCCGGGTTGGTTGATGATGACGGCAACCCCATCTTGCCGAGCAGCCGCGAGGAGTTCATGGAGCACGCACAGACCATGAAGGACGCAACCGGCAAAGATTACTTCGCCACCGATGCTGTTATCGGCCACACTCTTCAGTCAGAATAGTGCCGATCTCGGCCAGATTGAATGGAAGGGACGAAGAGCGAGACAAAGAGCGGTCACAGTGGTTGGATGGCGAGGAGGCGGTGAAGAAGGGATTTGAGGCACTGGCTGGCTTGACGGAAATGGCACTGTAGAGGATAATAGCCGACAAGGAAGCCAGAAAGGAGAACGCCTCCCCTAGTGGCATAGTGTTGACCAAGATGCCCACTGAGGGAGGCGCCCCAACATGGTGATTATACGACACTATCTCGATTCTGCCAAGCGCTACGCCGAGTCCATCCCATTCCCTGGGACCTTCTTCGTTGTTCCCCGCATCTGTCCTGATTGTGGTGCGATCGGTGTGTTGATCCGTTGGGGCAACTACACGCGACAGGCCCGCACGGGTCTGGAGGTCTATTGGATCCAGGTGCAGCGAGTGCGCTGCAAAGCGTGTAAGCACACCCACAGTCTCCTCCCGGACTTCCTGCACCCCTATCGGCGCTACGTAGTCGCGCGAATGCAGCTGGTTGTCTACCTGTACCTCCTCCGCGGGATGGGCATCAACTCCATCATAGAAAGGTTGCCGGGGCAACAGCCCGACCGCTCGACCGTCCGCGAGTGGATCACGTCCTTCGCCCACCGCGCGGGGGACCAGCTGTTCGATTTGCTCCGTCGTGGCCTGATGGACCTCAATCCGCTGGCCGAGATGCCGGAGACCCCGCCGCCCGAGCATCTCAATCGGGTGCCCGATCCCACAAGACGGCGCCGTCTGGCTAACGCCCATCGCTTCTGGCAGCTAGCCGAGCTCATCTATGCCGAGACCAAGGTCCGGATGCCTCACCTCCATTTCAGGG
>CAZNRX010000051.1:0-28367 GCA_964575455.1 uncultured Anaerolineales bacterium
ACGATTCGATGACTTGTTCGGTTTCGCGGCCTCCCCCAGTTCTTGAATGCGCCCCCCCCCGCCAGGGCCGGCTGTGCCGGCCCATCCACCAAGAGGTCTTTCCAACTTATATGAACTGTTGTATAATCGCAGAGCCACGATAAGCGATGAGAAAGGGAGGATCCGATGGCTGAACAACTGCGGGTCTTGATCGCCAAGGCTGGCCTGGACGGCCACGATCGAGGTGCCAAGATAATCGCCCGCGCTCTGCGAGACGCCGGGATGGAGGTGATCTACACCGGCCTGCGCCAGACGCCGGAGATGATCGTCGAGGCCGCGCTACAGGAAGATGTCGACGGGGTCGGTCTGAGCATTCTCTCCGGCGCCCACATGACTCTGGTCCCGCGTGTGCTCGAAGGGCTGCATCAAATGGGACTGGACCACGTTAAGGTCTTCGTCGGAGGCATCATACCCAACGAGGATCGGGAGGCGCTACAGGAGATGGGCGTGGCGGGAATCTTCGGGCCTGGGGCCAACACCGAGGTCATCAGCACCTTCATCCGAGAGCAGCTCGTCGAGAGTTGACGTGGACCTGGTAACCGAGGCCCTGAACGGCAATCGCTACGCCCTGGCGCGCCTGATATCCCTCGTCGAGGACGGTGATGCAGCATCGCGAACGGCGCTCACCGCCCTCTACACGCACACCGGACACGCCCATCTGGTCGGCGTGACAGGCCCCCCAGGATCGGGCAAGAGCACCCTCGTCAACGCATGTGCCGCCAAGCTCCGCTCAAGGGATGTTACCGTAGGCATCATCGCGGTCGACCCCACCAGCCCTTTCAGCGGCGGGGCGCTGCTGGGCGATCGGGTCCGTATGCGAGATCTGGCCGGCGATCCCGGCGTCTTCATCCGTAGCATGGCGACACGAGGGAGCCTGGGCGGGCTAGCGCAAGCCACAAACGATGTCGTCAAAGTGCTCGACGCCGCAGGGTTCGACGTGATCCTGATAGAGACGGTGGGCGCCGGTCAGTCCGAGGTGGAGATCGCCCGCACAGCCCACACCACCATCGTCCTGGAAGCACCGGGGATGGGTGACGAGGTGCAGGCCCTGAAGGCTGGCCTCATGGAGATCGCCGACATCCTGGTCGTCAACAAGGCGGATCGACCGGGAGCCGCACACACGGCACGGGCGCTCGAGATGGTCATCGACCGCAACGCCCCGGCGAATAACACCGGCTGGCAACCGCCAATCCTGCAGACCATCGCCCTGGATGGCTCCGGCGTCCCGGAGCTACTGAACACTATCGAAGAACACCGGGATCACCTGTGCGCCACCGGGCTGCTGGCAAAGCGAGAGCGCATGCGGATCAAGGCCGAGCTGCTCAACCTGCTTCAGCGCCAGCTGCTCGACCGCCTGGTATCCCAAGTGGGAGAAGCAAGGCTGGAGTCCTGGGTAGAGCGCATCGCGGCGCGAGAGACCGACGTATACACTGCAACGAGGGAGCTGTGCCAGACCTAGGCAAACGCTAGCTCTCAAAGCGCGCCGCCCGTCCATTTCGCGCACTTTGTGCCTTTCGTGCCATTCGTGATCCATTTCGTGACATAGACGTCGAACACGTGCTGGGAGGAGGGACGTGATCGTAGGGGAGAAGGTGCGGCTCCGGCCGATCGAGCGGGACGATCTACCACGCTTCGTCGAGTGGTTCAGCGATCCGGAGGTGCGCCGATACCTGGGCAGGTACCTGCCATTTTCAATGGCCCAGGAGGAGCGGTGGTTCGAGCATCTCCTGGAGCAATTGGAGAAACAGGAGGTGGGGACAAAGACGACTGGGGCCAAGGCTACGGCAGCGACGCCGTCCGCACCATGCTCCGTGTGGCGTTCGGTGAGATGAATCTGCACCGTGTCTTCCTGCGCGTCCACGCAGACAACGCCCGGGGCATCAACTGCTATAAGAACGTCAGCTTCCAGAAGGAGGGAACGCTGCGAGAAAGCGTGTTCCGGGAGGGGACGTACCTCGATATGCGCATCATGGGCATCATGGAATCGGAGTTCGAAGACCATGTCTAAGAGCAGAGGAAGCAGTCACGGGACCATCAAGCTTTTCAGCGGCACCGGATCACCCACGCTGGCCAAGGAGATCAGCCAGTACCTGGGCATCCCGCTCTCGCCACGGGATGTTGTCCAGTTCCCGAATGAGAACATCTTTATCCGACTGAAGGAAAGCATCCGGGGCCAGGATGTCTTTCTCGTGCAGACCATGGCGTCGCCGGTGAGCTACAATATCCTGGAGTTGTTGATCTTCCTGGATGCCCTCAAGCGGGCTTCCCCGGATCGCATCACCGCCGTCATCCCCTACTTCTCCTACGCACGCTCCGACAAGAAGGATCAGCCTCGGGTGCCGATCACGGCCCGACTGATGGCCGACATCATCGGGATCGCCGGGGCCGACCGATACATGACCCTCGATCTGCACGCCGACCAGATACAGGGATTCTTCAGCATCCCGGGAGACGCGTTGACCTGCTTCTCCATCCTCTCCGACTACTTTCGGGAGAAGGACCTTGAGGACGCCGTGGTCGTCGCAGCCGACCTGGGATTCGCCAAGAAGGCGCGCAATCTGGCCGCCGAGCTGGACATGCCGCTGGCATTGGTCGAGAAGCGACGCGTCAGCGTCGATACGGAGGCCCTCACGCTGGTTGGGGAGGTCGAGGGTCACGACGTGATCATCGTCGATGACGAGGTCGACACGGGCGGGACGATGGTCAACGCGGTCAGCATCGTCCAGGATCACGGAGCTCGTGACATCTACCTCTGCTTCGCGCACGCCCTGTTCTCCACGCCGGCGCCAGAGCGACTGCGAGGACTACCGGTCAAAGAGACTGCGACCACCAACTCCATCCATCTGCCGCCGGAGAAGCGCCTGCCGAACCTCACCGTTCTTTCCGTGGCCAACCTGCTGGGCGAGGTCATCCAGCGCGTCCACGAGGGACGCAGCGTAGGGGAGATCTTCCAACGATATCAGCGCTACAAGTAACCGTGAGGCAGCCATTCAACAGCGATGGGACGTAAGGAGACGACACAGTGAAGAGAAACCTGGATCGCTTCATGGAGGAGCGAGAGTTGGACGCGTTCGTCGTGGTCGGGCCAGCTCGTGACAACCCAGCTATGGCGTACATGACCAACGGCGCCCACATAACGCATGGGTATCTGATCCAGAAGCGAGGCGAGGAGCCAATCCTCCTCTGCTCGCCTATGGAGCGGGATGAGGCTGCCGCCAGCGGCCTGACCGTGGTGACCCTCAACGCGTATGATTTCAGGGCCATCTTGCGTGAAAAAGGCGACCGGTTGGCCGCGATGGTTGAGCTATACCGCCGCATCTTCGCCGATCTGGCGGTGAGCGGTCAGGTTGGCTTCTACGGAAAGGCGGATCAAGGACGCGCATGGCTGCTGCTCAACACGCTGAACCTCCAACTGGACAACGTGACTGTCTATGGCGACTTCGAGACGACGGTCATCGACGAGGCGCGTGCCACAAAGGACGAGCGCGAAGCAGAGCGCATCCGGGAGATGGGGCGGCGAACGTGCACCATCGTGAGACGGACCATCGACTTCCTCCGATCCCACGTGGTCGGCGACGACGTGCTCGTCGAAGCCGATGGCACCCCGCTCACCATCGGCCGCGTCCACGACGAGATCAGCCGCTTCATCGCCGAGGAGCGCCTGGAGGATCCGGAGGGATTCATCTTCTCCATCGGACGGGATGCCGGTGTGCCGCACAGCAAGGGGCGAGCGGAGGACATCGTGGCCCTGGGCAAGACGATCGTCTTCGACATCTTCCCCCGTGAAGCCGGCGGCGGCTATTTCTTCGACATGACCCGCACGTTCTGCCTGGGTCATGCGTCGCCCGAAATCGAGGACGCGTATCGGGACGTGGAGGCATGCGTGGACATGCTGATCGACGCCTACGAAGTGGGCAAGGAAGCACGGCGCTACCAGCAGATGACGTGCGAGTTCTTTGAGGAGCGCGGTCATCCCACCATCTCCAGCGACTCCAAGACCGAAAGAGGCTACGTTCACAGCGTGGGCCACGGGCTGGGGTTGGCCGTGCACGAGGAACCTCGCTTCAGCGACAACCCCACCAACACGGACGTGCTGCAGCCTGGTCACGTCTTCACCTGCGAGCCAGGCCTGTACTACCCCGACCTCGGCTTCGGCATGCGCATCGAGGACGTGATCTGGATCGACGATGAAGGCGCCGTGCACAATCTAACCAACTTCCCGAAGGAGTTGGTGATCGAGATCTAGCTTGCCTTACACATCCGACATCTGCATTTCATTGTAGGGCTGGGGCAGGTTCGGCATGAATCAGACTGGGAAAGAGATGACACGCATACTTGCTATTGAAACCTCCTGCGACGAAACGGCTGCGGCAGTGATTGAGGACGGACGGCACATCCTGTCCAACGTCGTCGCCTCGCAGATAGAGCTTCACGCCGAATACGGCGGTGTCTTCCCAGAGATGGCCTCTCGCGCACACGTCAAGGCCATCGTACCCGTCATCGAGCAAGCCATGCAAGATGCTCACATGGGCTTCGACGACCTGAGCGCCGTGGCCGTGACCTACGGACCGGGGCTGGCGGGCTCGCTGATGGTGGGTGTCAACGCGGCCAAGGGACTTGCGCTGGGGCGAGGACTCCCGCTGATCGGCATCAATCACCTTGAGGCTCACGTCTACGCCCACTGGCTCGACGTGGAGGACGAGGGTGCAGCTCGGGGCGAGCTGACCTTCCCCCTGCTGTCCCTCCTCGTCTCCGGCGGCCATACCGAGCTGACGCTGGTGCGCGATCACGGCGAGTACGAGCACCTGGGCGGCACCCTGGACGATGCAGCTGGGGAGGCGTTCGACAAGGTGGGACGGCTGCTGGGGCTCCCCTATCCGGGCGGGCCTGAGGTCGAGCGTGTGGCCCAGAACGGCAACCCTCAGGCGTTTGACTTTCCTCGCGCCTGGCTGGACGACGCCGGCTCGGCTTTGCAGGCTGGCTCCGTCTCTCACGCCTGGGATTTCAGCTTCAGCGGGCTCAAGACCGCCGTGCTCCGCCAGGTGCAGAAGTACAGCGATCCTCCCCGCGGGCGGCTTCTGGCCGACCTGGCTGCCAGTTTCCAGGCAGCTGTGGTGGACGTGCTCTCCGCCAAGGCCGCTCAGGCGGCAGAGGCCTTCGACATAACCGCCGTGCTGCTGTCAGGAGGCGTGACAGCCAATCAGACGCTTCGCGCCACGACCGTAGAGCGGGTGGACGTGCCCGTCCACTACCCGCCGATCTTCCTGTGCACCGACAACGCCGCGATGGTCGGCGCCTGTGCGCACCGGCATCTCGTGGGCGAGGATATTGGGCCCCACGCTAGATCGGGACTGGACCTAGATGTGGTAACCGGTCTCAGGCTGGGATAATCATGCATGTATTTGACCTACCCCGCAACGGCGTTCTGGCTATCCGCAATGCCGTGCGCTCCCTACGGCGAAAAGGGTTTGACTTCATCGTCCTGCCGCTGGAAGGCTCCTTCCCGGAGCGAGCGCCACGTCAGGCACCACTCCCCTTCCCCCTCAGCTTGGTGCCTATGTTCCCCTCCGAGGTCAGCCTGGAGGAGATGCAGCACGCGATAGACGTGGTCAGCGGTGACAAACGCGTACGAGGCGTGGTCTTTCTGATCCAACGCGTCCAGGCCGGAGCGGCCGCGCTGCACACGCTGCGCCGCATGATGCTCGATCTGCGCAACAGTGGAAAGCAGACCCTGGCCTGGCTCCCATCCGCGGAGACCTGGGACTACTACCTGGCCTCAGCCTGCGAGGAGATCATCCTCCCGCCATCGGGCCGGTTCAACGTCCTGGGGCTGCGGAGCGAGGCCCTGTTCCTGAGGGACACCCTGGCCACAGCGGGCATCGAAGCCGACCTGGAGTCGATCGCGGAGTACAAGACGACCCCCGACATGTTCCGCCGCACGTCGATGACGGAGCCACATCGTGAGATGCTGGAAGCCATCCTCGACTCCATCTTCGACGAGCTCACCGCTGCCATCGCCGAGGGGCGAGGCATAGCAGAAGAACAGGTGCGTCAGTTGATCGATGAGATGCCGATGACGCCTGACGCGGCCCTCGCGGCAGGCCTGATCGACGCCACACTCTACGAGGATGAGCTGGCTGCGCATCTCGCCCCGAGGGAGGACGTCCGCACGGCTGCTGACTCTGAGGCCGATGACCTAACGGACGACCACGCCCCCCTGGTCACCTGGGACAACGCAGCACGATGGCTCAGGCACCCGGCGAGGTGGACCACACGAGAGCGGATCGGCGTGGTGTCGTTGGAAGGGATGATCGTGCCGGGGAAGAGCCGCCGCATGCCGATGCCTGTGCCGCTGCCCGTTGAAGCCCAGGCCGGCGCGGAGACCCTCACCGCGGCACTGCGCCAGGCCGAGGCCGACCCGCGCATCGCAGCCGTGATATTCCACGTTGATTCGCCGGGTGGTTCCTCACTGGCCTCCGATCTGATCTGGCGCCAGGTGCGGCGGCTGCGGGAGCGGAAGCCTGTGGTGGTGCTGATGGGTGGACAGGCCACATCCGGCGGTTACTACGTCTCGGCGCCCGCGGATCAGATCGTGGCCCGCCCCACCACACTGACGGGATCTATCGGCATCTGGGGTGGCAAGTTCGTGATCGGCGACTTGTATGAGAAGCTGGAGGTGGGCCATCAGGACGTGCAGCGTGGGGCAAGGGCCAACCTCTACTCCGAGTTCAGACCTTTCGACGAAGAGGAGCGCGAGCAAGTGCGTCAGGAGCTGGGCGCGACCTACGCGCGCTTCAAGCAAGTGGTGGCCCAGGGCCGCGACATGACGGAGGAAGGGGTGGAGGAGATCGCCCGCGGTCGGGTGTGGACCGGCGAACAGGCCGTACGCATCGGCCTGGCAGACGAGCTGGGCGATTTCGAGACAACTCTGGCTATGGCCAAGAGACTGGCCGAGCTCGACCCGGAGAAAGAGCACACCGTGGTGCAGATCGCGGCGGCGCGGCAGGACGTGCTGCCTTCACCCTTCCCCATTAACGATGAACCAGGCTGGGCGACGCTGCGAGACGTTTTGTATAATCTAACCCGCGAGCGCGTGTGGGCCATGGCGCCTTGGATAGTGCGGGTACGCGATTAGCGGGACGCCACTCAAGATACAAGCCGGCCATGCAGGCATAGGAAACCAAGCGAGGCGTGACGACCCAGTCGTTTCGCTTCCTTCAAAGAACAGAGAATACATCATGAAACCCAAGATTGTCTTGATTGGTGCTGGGAGCGCCATGTTCGGACTTCGCACACTGGGCAGCATCTTTGAGAGCAAGCCACTGGAAGGCAGCACCATCGTGCTCCACGACATCAACTCAGAGGCCTTGCAGCGCGTCGAGCGCGTCGCGAGGCGCCACGTCCAGGAGCACGACCTGCCGTACACGCTCTCGGCCACCACCTCACGCCGCGAGGCGCTGCAAGGGGCAACCTTCTGCATCATCTCCATCGAGGTCGGCGACCGCTTCGAGCTATGGCAACAGGACTGGCACATCCCGCAGCAGTATGGATTCCGCCAAGTCTACGGGGAGAACGGCGGGCCGGGCGGCCTATTCCACTCCCTGCGCATCATTCCGCCAATCCTGGAGATATGCGACGACATCGCCGCCATCTGCCCTGAAGCCTACGTCTTCAACCTCAGCAACCCTATGAGCCGTATCTGCCTGACGGTGAAGCGGAAGCATCCGGATCTGCGCTTCATCGGGCTCTGCCACGAGATTGGCTCGCTAGTGGAGCATCTACCCCGCATACTGAAGACGCCCCTGTCGAACCTGTCGTTCCGAGCCGGCGGGCTGAACCACTTCAGCGTCCTGCTCCAGGTGACCTACAACGACACCGGCGCGGACGCCTACCCGGACGTGCGCAAGAGAGCGCCGGCCTACTTCGCTAACCTGCCCCCGCTTACCCAGCGCCTGGCCGATATGTTCGGCGGCGAAGCGCCGGAGTACGACGAAGAAAGGGCTTGGTCGGACCGGCGCCTGTTCAAGGTGATCCTGGAGCAGTTCGGCTACCTGCCCATCACGGACGACAGCCACTTCGGTGAGTACATCCACTGGGCCTACGAAGCAGTCGACCATAAGGCCATCCTGGACTTCTACAACTGGTACACAGGCTGGGCCTCCCGGCGGGCGGAGATGTCGGACCTCGAGGAACTGCTCGAAGCGGGACACTGGGGCACGGTCCCGATGATGGAGGCCATCATCACCGATTCCGCCTACGAAGAGCTGGCAGTGAACATCCTCAACGAGGGCCTTATCGACAACTTGCCGCGGGATCTGATCGTGGAGGTTCCGGGACGGGTGGACGGCGATGGGGTGCACGGGGTGAAGCTCGGCGCGCTGCCCAAGGGGATCGCCGGGCTGATGCGCAATCAGATCGCCACGATGGACCTGACGGCTGAGGCGGTGCTCAGAGGGTCGCGCGAGATGGCCCTGCAGGCGCTGCTGGTCGACCCGGTCGTCGACAGCGTGGCGCGCGCCAAAGACCTGCTGAACACGATGCTCGATCTACAGAAGCCTCACCTGGATTACATCCGCTGACATCTTGACAGAGATGACGTAGCTGATCCCAAGTCTGAAAAGTAACCTCATAGAAGAGAAAGGACACACAGATGATCCTGCAAATCCTGAAGATCATTGGTTGCATCGGCACCATCGGCACGGGGCTGCTGGGGGCGCTGCGGCCCTCGGCCGTGCCGGGGTTCACCGGGCTGGAGACCACCGGCCCACGCGGCGTGACTGAGATCCGGTCGATATTCGGCGGTTTGTTCATCGGCGTGGGCGCCTTCCCCTTGATCATCGGTGCACCAGCGACATACCATATGCTGGGCGTGATGTACCTCGCCATCGCCGTTGTCCGTTTCGTATCGATGCTGGTCGACGGATCGCTAAACGAACCGTCCAACCTGATCAGCTTAGCGGTGGAGATCGTCTTCGGCATTGTGCTGGTGCTATGATCGTAGACGTGGGAGAGCCGGCATCATTACATCCTGAGCCTCTGAGATAGAATCTACTGAAGGGAGATAGGACCATGGCAAAGAAGAACAACCTGATCAAGACCGAAGAGCGAAGAAGTGTCCAGGACGTTGCCGCCTTCCTGCGGCAGCTGGCGGATCGATTGGAGCAAAACGAGATCACGCTACAGCGCGGCGACGAGGAAATCAGAATCGAGCTTCCAAATCGCGTCACGTTCAAAGTGAAGGCGAAGGAGAAGATCAAGAAACAGAAGACCAAGTACCAGTTCAAGTTGACGCTCAAATGGAAGGACGGGGACAAAGCGGAGAACTTCGTGAGAGTGGCGTAGCATGGTCAACATACCTGATGGAGAAAGACGTTTACAGAGAATGAGAGGAGGGCGATGTCCAGAGATATTCATCTATACCTTTCGCTGATACCGGAAGCTTTGATTGCCTCGATGCTCACGCCCGAGGAGTTCGGCGTCTATTACGCCGTCGGGACAGCCAAGAAGGCCCGTGGGCAGGCTATCTTCTTCGAGATCGATCCTGACTTCCGACACGACTACTTCCGTATTGAGGAGGGCATCAGCCGCTGCGTGCCCCACGAGGACGGAAGCCCCAAGGCCTCCATCTACATCTCCGTCTACCGGGTGCTGGAACACGTGACGCTCGACGCAATCAAGAGGCTTTACCTGGTGACCCAGGATGGGCGCGTCCTGGGGCTCGACGCGATCAAGAGGCTGCCGGAAGAGAGGAAGGTCCTCCATCTCTATCAGGAGATTGCGCCGGTGAATCCACTGGTTGTCAGCTCCCTCGGCCCCAAGTCGTTCTACGGGTTGATTGTCAAGAATCCCAACATCCTTCTGCGCCTGCCGGCGATCTGCTTTGCGGAGCTACGTCTCGGTGAGCTGGCGGAAGATCCGGAGCACGGCAACGTGGGGGATCTACCCTATTCGCGGGTCGAGCATCTGCGTCAATGCCTGACGGCACTAGCAACCAAGACGGTCGACGCGAAGATGGTCAACCGCACCGAGCCGGCCACGTTCTCCTACCGCACCATCAAGACTGGCATCTTCGTGGGGAACGAAGCGGACCTGGTCTTCTTCCCATTCCCCTCGCCGCAGGAGCTGCGAGCCGATCACTACCGTTGGTGGCGTTCAGCGTGGTGTGTGTAGAGCGCCTTCAGCAATCCAAGAAGAGGAGAGGATAGAATGAAGCTAGACCCCCCAGTTTTGACCAGCGTCACATTGTTCGCCGGTCTGCTCTCGGTAGGCGTCGCCGTATGGCTGTATCGTTGGGTGCGGCGGCAGGATCCCGGGTCCGAGAGGGCCAAGGAGGTCGCATCCTGGATCCGTGAGGGCGCCCGGACCTACCTGCGCCGTCTCTACGTGGCCCTCACGCTGGTGGCATTAGGCATGGGCTTTATCATCGCCGTCGTCTTCGCCTTCGACATTGAGCACCTGGGCACCAAAGCCGTCACCGTCGCGCCGGGGCGCGGCTTTGGCATGGCAGTGGCCTTCGTCGCTGGCGCGCTCTGCTCCGCCGTCGCCGGCTACATGGGTATGAGCATCGCCGTGGAGGCTAACGTGCGCAGCGCGACAGCGGCTCAGGAGAGCTTGAGCAGTGCCTTCAAGGTGGCCTTCTACGCTGGATCGGTGATGGGGCTGGCCATGGTGGGCCTGGCCGTCGTCGGCATGAGCACCATCTATCTGCTGACCAGCGACCCAGAGATCATCCTGGGCTTCAGCTTCGGGGCATCGGCGTTAGCCCTCCTGGCTAAGGCGGGCGGCGGGATCTACACCAAGACGGCGGACATCGCAGCCGATCTGGTGGGCAAAGTCGAAATTGGCATCCCGGAGGATGACCCGCGAAACCCCGCGGTGGTGGCCGACAACGTCGGCGACAATGTGGGCGACGTGGCTGGCATGGGAGCTGACGTATTCGACAGCTACGTGGCCAGCACAGTAGCGGCGATGCTTCTGGCCGCTTCGATATTCGCCGGGGATGCAGCCGGGCAGATGCGTCACGTGCTGTTCCCGCTGATGCTCTGCACGCTGGGCATCGTGGCGTCGTTAGTCGGGATATGGTTCGTACGCGTGGACGAAGGGGGCAGCCCTGGTCGTGCACTCAACAGCGGGACGATCATCACTTGTGGGATCTTCGCCGTGCTAGCCGCCGCGCTGGTTCTGATGGGCGGGTATAACCTGGGCCTGCTCTGGGCGACCTTGGCTGGACTGATCACCGGCGTGGTGATCGGTTTCACCTCCGACTAC
The DNA here is from genome assembly GCA_964575455.1 of uncultured Anaerolineales bacterium. Lineage (GTDB taxonomy): Bacteria > Chloroflexota > Anaerolineae > B4-G1 > B4-G1 > SKLM01. Next base: position 11,308 of record CAZNRX010000051.1, read on the forward strand.
TACACGTCGGCGCGGTTCCGACCGGTGGTTGAGACCGCTCGCGTCTCCGGATCCGGCGCAGCGATCAACATCATCACTGGCTTCAGCTACGGGCTGGTCAGCATCGTGCCATCCATCGTCGGCATCGTGCTGGCGACGCTCCTCTCCTTCTACCTGACCGAGTTGTCGGGCATGAGTGGCATCTACGGCGTGGGCATCAGCGCCGTGGGGATGCTCTCCATCAGCGGGATGATCGTCTCGTCTGATGCGTACGGCCCTATTGTGGACAACGCGCGAGGCATCGCTGAGATGGCCGGTATGTCGCAGGAGGTGGTCGACACAACCGACGTGCTCGACGCGGCAGGCAACACAGCGAAGGCCATCACCAAGGGGTTTGCCATCAGCGCTGCCGCACTCACCGTGCTGGCGCTGTTCGCCGCCTACGCGGAGGTGGTGGGAGCGCGGGGCATCGAGCTGGTCATCAGCCTGCGAAACCCCGTTGTCGTGGCCGGCGTCCTGCTGGGAGCGGTGACCCCACCGCTCTTCAGCGCTCTGACGATGCTGTCGGTCACCGACAACGCCTTCGACATGATTGAGGAGGTGCGCCGCCAGTTCGAGGAGCGACCGGGCATCCTGGCCGGGACGGAGCCACCGGACTACGCAGCGTGTGTGGCGCTGGCCGCTCAGGGCGCCCTGGCCTCGCTGGTCTGGCCCGCGTTCTTGGCCGTGGCCCTGCCGCTGCTGGTAGGCTTCGTGCTCGGCCCAGAGGCGCTGGGGGGCTTCCTGGGAGGAAGCATCTTCACCGGCGTGATCTTTGCCCTGCTGATGTCGAACGCCGGCGGGCTGTGGGATAACGCGAAGAAGTACATTGAGAGCGGGAAATTCGGCGGTCTGGGCTCCGATGCCCACAGGGCTGGCGTGGTGGGCGACACCGTCGGCGATCCATTCAAGGACACCGCCGGCCCCTCGCTCAACACGCTGATCACAGTGATGTCCCTGGTGTCGTCCCTCTTCGCCCCCATCATCGCTGCGTTACATCTGTTCTAACGCACTACGGGCGTCGCGACGTCAGCGCTGTTGACGGAGGGGTAACTGCTCACCTACTGCTCCCAGCGGACCTGGGTTTGGGTCACTTGACCCCAACCCGTGATCCACGACATTGGACGCGAAACCGCTGGATCACGGCTTAGCTACGCACGCTAGTCCGACTGGAGCGTACGTGCATTAAGGTGAATGGTTACACGGAGGGAAGGCGTGATAGCAAAGAGAAAGGACCAGACGATAGAGACAGACGTAGCCGTTGTGGGAGGCGGACCGATCGGTCTGGAGCTGGCGGCCGCGCTCCAGGAGGTGGGCCTCGACTACCACCTGTTCGAAGCTCAGCAGATCGGTCACACCATCTCGACGTGGCCCCGGCACACGCACTTCTACAGCACCGCCGAGCGGATCGCCATCGCGGGCGTACCGATCCCCTTCGCCGATCACGCCCACATCACGGGCGAGCAGTACCTGGCCTACCTGCGCGCCATCGTCCAGCAGCTCAACCTGCGGATCAACGCCTACGAGCGGGTGGTCACCCTGGGAAGATCAGGAGATGGGTTCGAGCTGTGCACTGAGATACGGACAGTAGAGCACGTGTACGAGGCCCAGAACGTAGTGTTGGCCATCGGCGACATGGCATCCGCGAACAAGCTCGGCATTCCGGGCGAGGACCTTCCCCACGTGACCCATCAATTGGACGATCCCCATCGCTACTTCGCTCAAGAGCTGCTGGTAGTGGGCGGCGGGAACTCGGCGCTCGAATTCGGCGCCCGCTGCTGGCGAGCGGGCGCCGAGGTGACGCTCAGCTACCGCCGGCCCAAGTTCAATCCGCTCTTCGTCAAATCCGCTCTGATGGAGGACTTCAGGACGCTGGCGCGGGAGGAGAAGATCGCCTTCCTGCCGCGAACGGCACCTGTTGAGATCGGGCCGCAGTATGTCACGCTGGCGCCGACCCGCGACGGGGAGCCAACCGACGGAAAGCGGACGCAGCAGAGGGCCGATTTCGTGCTACTGTGCACGGGCTATCGGGCGGACCTGAGCCTCTTCGAGCGGGTCGGCGTGACATTAGAAGAACCGGGGCGCGTACCGCGCTTCGATCCCGAGACGATGGAGACGGACGTGCCCGGCCTCTACGTAGCGGGCACCGCAGCTAACGGTGACCGAGGGCGTCACAAGCTGTTCATCGAGACGACGCACCACCACGTGACGAAGATCGTGAAGGATATCAGCGGCGAGGAGCCGACGCGGGTCAATACTCTCGTGCCAGAGGGACCTGAGGACTTCTCGATCTGAGCCCCCTGCCAAACAAACCGTCCCCTCCGTCAAGCGCGACGAGATCGAACAGACACCTGCCACCTTGACGCCATGCCGCTTCGTGGTAGACTGAGGAGCTATGACAACATCATCCGCTTCCACGCCCCCCAACTACCGCCGGAACTTCCTTGCCTTTGTTATCGATTACGTCTTCTTCGGCATAGCCGTCTCCTTCGCCAAGCCAGATAGTGTGCTCCCGGCTTTCGTGCGCCAGTTCACGCGGTCGGCGCCGGTGATCGGTCTGGTATCGACGGTATGGAACGGCTGCTGGCTCCTCCCCCAGGTCCTCTCAGCGCGTTGGATCAGCGATAAGCCGCGCAAGAAGCCCTACTTGATGGCCGGATCGAGCGGACGGATCGCGTTCTGGATCGTGGCCCTGGCCCTTTGGCTTGGCCTGGCCCAGTATACCAGCACGATGCTGCTCGTCTTCTTCGCCTGCCTGGGTCTGTTCACGCTGACCGACGGTCTGGCGAGCATCGCCTGGTTCGACATGCTGGCGCGCGCCATTCCGGTGAAACGACGGGGACGGCTGATGGGCACAGCCCAGATCGTTAGCGGGCTGGCCGGCCTGGGCGTGGGCCTGGTGATCAGCCGCATTCTGGAGAGCGCTCGGTTCCCCTTTCCCAACGACTACGCGCTGATCTTCACGCTGACCGGCGTGGCCTTCATCCCCTCCACCGTGGCCCTCATCATGCTGCGAGAGACCGGGACCGACATGGCGGAGGAGGCACAGGCTGGTCGCCGCCGAAACGGGTGGCTCACACCCTTGCTGGACGACCCGACCTTCCGTCAGCTGATGGTATGTCGCGTTCTGGTGGGTATGGTCTCGCTGGTGACCCCGTTCTACGTCGTCCACGCCACCGACGTCCTGAATCTGTCCCAGGTGGTCGTGGGCAGCTTCGTGGCCGCCCAACAAGTGGCGGGCGTCGCATCCGGCGCACTGCTTGGCCTGGTCAGCGACCGCTGGGGACCGCGCTACACCATTCGCATCGGCAGCGCCCTCTCCATCATCGGACCGCTGTTCGCCCTGGTGGCACACCTGGCTGATGGAAGCCTGCTCGTCCGGGCCTACCCCCTGGTGTACGTCGCCCTCGGGGTCCATCAGAGCTCCACCATGCTCGGCTTCTACAACTATCTGCTGGAGATTGCGCCCGACGCCGTCCGACCGTCCTACATCGGCTTGGGCAACACCACTATGGGCGTGCTGACGCTGGCGCCCACGGTTGGGGGGTGGCTGCTGGAGGCGACCTCCTATACCACGCTCTTCGCCATCACGACCGGTCTAGCGTCGCTGGGATTCCTGTTGGCGCTGCGCCTCAGCTCCCCCTCGGAGCCAAGCCCTGAGGTCACGGCCTTCAGAGAACATCACCCGTGAAGGACAGCAAGCGGGGAGAGTGGACCTGGCCGCACATCGCTCTGGTCGCCGCGGCATTGATCGGCATCGGTGCCGCCCTATGGTTCTGGCACGATAACCTCTGGTCCATCATTGAGGATCAACAGCGCCTACGAGCCTGGGTGGATCGCCTGGGTCCGTGGGGACCCGCAGCGACCATAGGGCTTAACGTGCTTCAGGTCATCCTGGCGCCCATACCGGGACAGTTCGTCGGTGTGATAAACGGCTATCTCTATGGGGTTGCAGCGGGGTCGCTGTACAGCATCATCGGGCTGGTGATCGGCACGGCGGCGGCGATGGGACTCGCGCGCCGCTTCGGGCGACCTATTGTCGAGTGGCTCTTGCCCAAGCCACGGCTGACCCGTTGGGACAACCTCACCGCACACAAAGGATCCTGGTTCTTCTTTCTCGTCTTCCTCTTCCCCTTCCTGCCCGACGACATCACCAGCTTCTTGATTGGCCTGAGCCCATTGTCGATCCCGCGCATGCTGGTGCTGACCACATTGGGGCGGATGCCGGGGGTGTTCGTCTCCTGCTGGGTAGGGGCACGTGCCAGCGATCTGCCATGGTGGGCCTGGATTCCGCTCGCTGGCGGGGCCACAGCCTTGGCCTGGCTCTTCTGGCGCTATCAAGAAAGGTTGGAGAACTTAATGGTACAGCTGATCCAGTGGCTGACGAAACGGCAAAGAGCGCCATGACCCGCCGTTAGCGCCTGCCCCTTCGACCGCCTAGATCAGGCCCTCTCCCCGCACGAGGGTAGCGGCCTGGATGCACATCTCGTCAGGCAACAGCATCCACGACCCCAGCTCCCTCCACACCCAGAACGTCCTCCGAGACCATCTGACAGGAAGCCGGATCCGCTAAGCAAGAAAGGTCATCGTCGGGGATGATGAGCAACGGCGATGACCAGGCTGAACAACAGAAACCGCCCTCTGTTCCGCCAGGCCTCCTTAAAGGCCAGATGAAAGGCTGTAGACATTGTACTCGACTCCTCACTTCGGACAGCAAGGGCGGCCTTTCGCCTCAAGCTTGCTCGCCTACCAACGCCAGCTGCCTTTGATAGAGCTGGCTATACAGCCCATCTCGTGCCAGCAAGTCCTGGTGACTACCCACCTCGCGAATGTGCCCCTCCTCGAGGGCGATGATCTTATCGGCGTCGCGAACGGTGCTCAGCCGGTGGGCAATCACCAGCGCCGTGCGCCCCTTCAACACCTCATCCAGCGCCTGCTGAATCAGATACTCCGCCTCAGCGTCCACCGACGAGGTCGCTTCGTCGAGGATCAAGATGCGCGGATCAGCCAGTATGGCCCGGGCCAGCGCCAGGCGCTGCTTCTGGCCCCCGCTCAGCCGCACGCCCCGCTCGCCGATCTCAGTGTCATACGTCTCCGGCAGCTCCTGAATGAAATCGTGGGCGTAAGCGGCTTGGGCAGCGGCGATCATCTCCTCCTCGCTGGCCTCGGGCTTCCCGTAGCGCAGGTTGTCCCGCACCGTCGTGTTGAACAAGAAGGTGTCCTGTAGGACAACGGCGATATGTTGGCGCAGGGCCTGCACCTTGACATCTCGCACATCATGACCATCGACCAGGACGTGTCCCCGCTCCGGATCGTAGAACCGACAGAGCAGGTTGGCGATGCTCGTCTTGCCAGCACCACTCGGCCCGACCAGAGCCACCATCTCACCAGGGGCGATGTGGAAGCTGACGTCTTTGAGGACCTTATCACCCTCCCCATACCGGAAGTGAACCCGGTCGAAGACCACGTCCCCGTCGATCTCGTCTAGGGATATCGCCCCCGGACTGTCCTTGATCTCCGACTCCATGTCCAGCAGCTCGAAGATGCGCTCCCCAGCGGCGATAGCTTGCTGGAACGTGTTATCCACCTCCGTCAACCGGCGCAGCGGCTCGTAGAAGGAGATGATGTAGGAGAGAAAGGCAACCAGCGTGCCCAGCGTCAACTGCTCGTTGACCACCATACGCGCGCCGAAGCCCAGCACCAGCGCCCCTCCCAGCGCCGAGATGAAGTGGAGGGCCGGAAAGAAGGTCGACCATGTGCGGATGGCCTCCACTCGCTCCCGGAGGTAGTCCCTACTTACCTCGCGGAAATGTCGCAACTCCTCTTCCTCGCGCTCAAAGGCCTGCACCACCCGGATGCCGGCGAGCTTGTCCTGCAGCGTGGCGTTGATATCACCCAGCCGATCTCGCACGCGTCGATAGATGGGACGCGCACGGTGATTGAAGATCCAGAGTCCGGCGGCCATGAAGGGCAGGGGGATCAACATCACCAGCGCCAGCCGCCAGTTGAGCGCCACCAGGACCGCTGACGCGCCTAACAGCCGCAGCAGGTCCACCGCCGTGAGGGCCACGCCGTGGGTCACGAACCGCTCCAGGGCGTTGACGTCGTTGGTCACTCGGGACATCAGCTCGCCGGTGGAGGTTCCCTCGTAGAAGGCTAGCGAGAGCTGTTGCAGGTGATCGTAGATGCGCACGCGCAGATCGAAGATGAAACGCTCCCCAACGGCGTGACGCAGATAGAGGTCGCCGAAGTCCATTAGCTGCGACAGGGCGTGAATGACGATCAGGACGCCGATGAGCACGGGAAGGATTGAGAGATCGGCCTTGCCGATCACCTGATCCACCACGCGCTTCTGCACCAGCGGGGGGATCAATGCCAAAACCGTGCGCAGAAGAAGCAGCGCACTGACGCCCACCAGAACCTTCCAGTAGGGGCGCACGTACTTCAACAATCGTCTGAGAACATCCAACGGTCTTTCCTCCTCACAACGGGCCGGGACCCCGGCTCAACCGGCAATCTCTAGGGCCCACGTCCAGAGCTATCAAGGCTTGAGACGGGGCGACTCCTGAAACGGACGCGCCGCAACGGATCATAGCCCGCGGCTCATCGTCGCGCAAACCCGATGGCCTGGCCTTCCCCTTGCGTCGTTGGACGGGGCTGCTCCCTGCCTGGCCCTCTGAGACGGCAGCATTCCCCTGCGCTGACCGGGCGGCTCCCCGGCGCCCAAAGGCTCCACCATCTACGGCAAAGGCAAGGGCTTCTCGGCGGTGCGACAGGGCTCATCGATCCCCATCTTCTCAGTCAGCAAGTCGACGGTATCCTGGGCCATCAACCGGAACGTCGTCACCTTCCCACCGGTGATGGTGATGAATCCGCCCACGCCGTCCCGTTCCTCGTGATCCAGCACGAAGTGGGCCCGACTGACGTCCCGGCTGTCCTCCTCGTCAGCCAAGGCCTTGGGAGGTTCGTACAGGGGCCGCACCCCGGCGTAGCAGCGCTCGATGGGCAACCCCTCAATCATGGGCACCATCTCCGTGCCCTCCTTCAACACTCTATCCACCTCCCACTGCTGGTAGGAGAAATCGTCGGGATCCTCGACGATGACAGAGGTCGTGCCCAGGATAACAGCCATGCCCTTAGGAACGATGATATCGCCGTCGCCCGGGTACCGACAGCGGTTGATCGCCCGTCGGATGGGGCGACCGTCCACCACAACCATCACCCCCTCATCCAGCATAATGGGGATCTCGATGCCGGCCAGCCTGGTGACGTGATCCGTCCACGGGCCCGAGGCGTTGATCACGTACTCGGCGCGAACCTCGTATGTCTCTCCCGTTGTCTGGCTTGTCGCCCTGACGCCGACGACGCGATCGTCGTCGCGGACAATGGATGTGACTGTGGTGAAGCGGAAGACCTTCGAACCGAGTGCTTGAGCAGCGTGAACGCTGCCAAGGCAGAGCTCCCGGGCGTCAACGCTGCCATCGGGCACGGCCACCGCGGTTCGCACCCCGGGCGCCAAGGCTGGCTCCTCCTTCAGCACATCCTCGCCGGAGAACACCTCGGTCGGAATGCCGCATGCGTCACACCCGTCCAGGAATCTGGGCAGGAAACCTTCGTCCTCGTCGCTGAGCACGACAAAGAGGCCGCCCGTATCCTCAATGGCCTGTGGCGCGATACGGCGCAAGATGCGGTTCTCCTGGATGCACTCCCTGGCAGCCGACTGATCCTCGACCGCGTAGCGTCCTCCGCTATGTAGCAGCCCGTGAAAGTTGCCCGTCGTGCCCTCGGCAAGACTACCCCGCTCGAAGAGCACCGCATCCAACCCCCGCATCGCCACGTCGCGCAGGACGCCACAGCCTGTGATGCCTCCACCGATGACGACGACCTGGGTCTCTAACCTCTGCATACTCGGCCTCCTGTCTCTAGGCGTCCTCGCCCACATCGGGTTCCACAGCCCTCTATCCGGCCCCGCATCCAGGTGTCCAATTCTACCACTCACCCACCTGCCTACCAGTAGCGGCAACAAGTGTAGAGGCTCAGCTGCTTGAAAGCTGGGCAACCTCAACCCTCTGGCAACCTCATTGTATCCTTAACCCGGCAGTCACACAACACAAAGCGCAGGTCCCCGCTCTCCTATACAGGAAAACAGGGACCTGCAGCCAGCAGTACGACGACCACGCTGAGCTCGCGTGGACCTAGACTCTCCCCCCTGACACGCTCGGCGCTACTCTAGGAACTTGCTGACGAAGGGCGAGGTCTCCCCGCTTCGCATGAAGTGGCCGGACGGGCCTTCACCCAGGAACTCGGAGAACCACGACTCGTGCTGGATCTCCTCGTGCAGGATAGCCAGCGCCAAGTCGTAGGTGCGGTGGTCCTTCCCGGCAGTCAGATTGCAGATCTCCGTGTATCCCCGTACGGCGCACCGTTCGGCTTCCACTAGCACCTCCAGGATGGCCTCGGCGTCCTCCGGATCGTCAGGCAGCCGAGCTGGTGGGCAGGCCGAGATGTCGTGGAACGCCTTCATGTCGTCGGGGAGCTCGCCACCGAGCTCGTAGATGCGAGGCACCAGAGCCTCGAAGTGATTCCGATCCTCGATGCGAGCGGCTTCAGCGATCTCTTTGATCCCCTCTCCCTCCAGACCTATCAGGTTCGCCCGCAGGATGGTGTAGTAATAGTAGGTGGTCAACTCCGCAGAGGCGTTCTTGATCAACAGCTCCAACAGTTGATCGACGTCCACCCCGGCTCGCTCTACCATTTCCCGTGCTACCTTAGCCATGATTCTGCCTCCTTTCTCTTGATCCGTAAGCTTTGATTTGGTTGGTCGCTACCGTTCTCAATCGTCACGTCTCTCACCTCGATAAGCGTTACCTCCTTGCTCAGGGTAGGCCGATCCTGTAGCCAGGTCGCCGAACCCGCGGTCGGATCGGATTAGATGTTCAGCGGTGCCGTATTGATAAACGTTTTCTACAGATAATAGTTTTCCAAACCTTGACAAAGAAAAGGGGCAATGGATAGAAGAACCCACGAGCTTACCCCTCGGACTGACAGTCGGGACAGATGCCGTAGAAATCGAGCCGACGACCAACGATCTGATAGCCCGAGAGGCCTGTCACCTCTTGCTCCACGCTCCGAAAGAGACCCCCCTCCAAGTCCACGATCTTATGGCAGCAAATGCATACAAGATGGGGATGGGGATAGGGTTTGTTGCCGTCATAGCGGTTGTCATCGTCGCTGAACCCAAGCTCCAAGACCTCCCCCATCTCCTTGAGGAGGTTCAACGTCTTATAGACGGTGGCGAGGCTGGTGGTGGGAAATTGATCCTGGATTTGCTCGTGCAAGCAGGCTGCGCTGGGATGGCCATCGCTCGCCGAGAGAATATGAAGCAGTGCCAGCCGCTGCGGCGTCAGGCGATAACCCTCCTGCCGCAGTTTCACCTTTAGCTCTTCAAAACGGTCCTGTGGATCAGTCATCGATTGCATAGCCTGAACGCCTTTCGATACTCATTTTCTATAAAGAATCATATCACAAAACTATCAAGCTGTCAAGGAAGCGCCAACCGCTGTTGAACCGGGCACGTGAAGGGAACGGGGCTCAGCGGCCCACAGGAAGCCCTGCAGACGTTGAGCCGAATGGCACGAATCGGTGGAGGTGTTGGAAAACAGGGCAGGCCTGACCACAGCACGGGCGGGGGCTCCATGCCGTGGTCAAGCCGCTGCCATCGCGAGGTGCGACCTCAGAAGTAGTCCTGGTAGCCTGAGATGTCCAACTCGTCGCGCATGGTCTGCAGCTGCTGACGCAGATTGGGGTTGACAGGGATACCCCGCCCGGGGATGATCTGCTCGTTCTCGTGCTCCTTCTCCCCGGCCACGTAGATGCGATCCTCACTGGGTGCTTTCCGTGCGTTCTGCAACGTTCGCATGATCTGACCCGTGATGCGGCGGGAGAGCTCCACCGGAATGAAGTGCTCCACGTCAATGGCCAGGAAGAAATGGCCCAACATATAAGGTCGGTGGCTGCCATCCTCCTCAAAACCCAGCAGGTCCTTCATAAACATCCCTCCGCACAGAGAGGCGGAGAGAACCTCGACCATGGCCGCCAGATCATAGCCTTTGTAGCCCGCGAACTCCTCCCCATCCCCTCCCAAGGGGAGCAGCGCCGCTTGGGCCTCGCCAAAGTCCTCCAGGGCCTGATCAGGATCGGTGAGCGGCCTGCCCTCAGCGTCGATCACCCAACCCTCAGGCATCCGCTCCTCGGCGCGGGAGAGCACTTCGACCTTGCCCCGCTGAATGATGGAGGTAGCGCCGTCGAAGCAGAAGGGATGGTCCATGTCAGAGGGAGCGGCGAAGGCGATGGGATTGGTACCGAGCATCGGCTCGGTGCTGAACGTGGGAGCAATGGCCGGTCGAGCGTTCGTCACGGCCAAGCCCATCATCCCCTCCTCGGCAGCCATCAGGGGATAATAACCGGCGATGCCGAAATGGGTACCGTTTCGCACCGTGACCGCGCCCAGGCCGTACCTCTTTGCCTTGTCTATCGCCATTCGCATCGCGCGATGCGCGATCACGTGGCCCATGCCGTGGCGCCCATCGATCAAAGCCGTGGTCTCCGTCTCTTTGACCACCTCCATCTCTGTCTCCACTTGATGCTGCCCACGCTGGATGCGGTCGTAGTAGTATTTCAGGCGGCCTACCCCGTGTGACTCAATGCCGCGCAAATCAGCGGCGATGAGTATGTCGGTGCAGATGCGGGCATCGTCCTCAGGGACGCCAAGCCTCTGAAAGACATCCATCATGAAGTCCTCAATGACGTTGACGGGAACGCACGTGGTATCTGTCGACTTTTTCATATCTCGAATCCCTCCGTGGAACCGCAAAGCACAACCGTAGTCACGGTGCCAGACATTGGCTTAGCTGGCGCACGCTTGACGAAGCCCCCACTACGTGTCTGGCACCTCGCGAAGACGGCCTCACTCCACCCAGTCAAAGGTGCGTGCGACCGCTTTCTTCCATCCTGCGTAAAGCTCCGCGCGCCTCTGAGCGTCCATCTTGGGCCTCCATGTCTGAGAAACGCTCCAGTTCTCGCGCAGGGCCTCTAGATCATCCCAGAAGCCAACCGCCAACCCCGCAGCGTAGGCGGCACCCAGCGCGGTCGTCTCGGAGACGGTGGGCCGGATGACCGGCACGCCCAGGATGTCGGCCTGGAATTGCATGAGCAGGTCATTGTGCGTCATACCACCGTCGACCTTGAGCGCCTCCAGCGGCACACCCGAGTCCTTCTCCATCGCCTCGATCACCTCTCGGGTCTGGTACGCGGTGGCCTCCAGGGCAGCACGGCAGATGTGGTACTTGTTGATGTAGCGCGTCAAGCCCACGATCACGCCGCGGGCGTCACCGCGCCAGTACGGGGCGAAGAGCCCGGAGAAGGCGGGGACGAAGTAGATGCCACCGCTATCCTCCACTTTCCGGGCGAAGTCCTCGACATGATGGGAGAAGTCGAATAGCCCCAGATTATCGCGTAGCCACTGCACCAGCGCGCCCGTGATGGCAATGGAACCCTCCAGGCAGTAGACAGCCGGCTCGTCGCCCATCTTGTACCCCACCGTGGTCAGGAGGCCGCTCTCGCTGACCACAGGCTCCGTGCCGGTGTTGAGCAGCATGAAGCAACCGGTGCCGTACGTGTTCTTCGCCTCGCCAGCGCTATAGCAGGTCTGACCGACCAGCGCCGCCTGCTGGTCACCCAGCGCGCCGCATACCGGGACCCCCGCCCCCAGCGGCCCATTCCCAGGGGTGTGGCCGTAGATCTCCGGGTCGCTGGAGGGGCGGATCTCCGGGAGCATCTGCCGGGGGATACCCATGATCTCCAGGATCTCGTCATCCCAATCCAGTGTCTCCAGGTCCATCAGCATGGTGCGGCTGGCATTGGTCACGTCGGTGACGTGAGCGCCGCCGTCGGCCCCGCCGGTCAGGTTCCAGATCTCCCAGGTGTCGACGTTGCCAAAGACAGCGTCACCGCGCTCGGCAGCCGCGCGCAGGCCTTCGACGTTGTCGAGCAGCCACTTGATCTTGGGGCCGGAGAAGTAGGTCGCCAATGGGAGACCGACCTTGGGGCGGAAGCGATCCTGACCGCCGTCCTCGGCCAGACGGTCACAGATAGCCTTGGTGCGTGTGTCCTGCCAGACCACGGCGTTGTGATAGGGCTTCCCACTGTTCTTGTCCCAGACCAGGGTCGTCTCCCGCTGGTTGGTCACGCCGATGGCCGCGATCTCAGTCGATTCGACCCCCGTCTTTCTCAGCGCGCCATGGATCACGTCTTCGGTGCGGGCCCAAATCTCCACTGGATCGTGCTCAATCCATCCAGCTTGAGGGTAGATCTGTTCGTGCTCCAACTGGTGCGATCCGACGACCTCACCGGCCTGCGCAAAGATCATGAACCGTGTGCTGGTTGTCCCTTGATCGATTGCTGCTATGCATCGTTTGTCTACCATCTTTTCATAGTCCCCCGGTTCTGCGCGACTGCGGATCCAGGATGCCGTGCACCATCGACGAAGTTCCCCGTTTCTCACAGCCTAGGGATAGGGCCACTATGGCATACGCGCTTCAAAGGGTACTTCGATTGGCGAACGGCATAACAGGTCAGATCACCTCCACGAAGGCAGTATATCGCATCTGGTCGCCTTGTCAAAGGTCGAATCGAGGTGATTCATGGCTCCACCAGGGCACCCATGAGGATATCAGTGGAAGTCAACAATTCGGCGTATGCCCGTTGCTGGCGTCCCTCCTTGGCCGGTTCATTGGGCAGTGCGCTCCCGGCCCTTTCGTTGCCAGGGCACAAGTAGTAATACCAGGACGTACGCGGGCCGCGTATCGTCCAGCTGCTTCTCCACCTTGCCCTTCCACTGGCGCTCCATGCAGTGAGGCGAGACCAAGATCCACTCCCTCGTCAGCGGATTGTACCGACGATGGGGGTGCTCATTGGGACTGAATGCCGTGGGTTTTCCCCCTATCTACGTCTGGAGCGTGAGACTGATCAGCGCATCCAGCAGCGTCGTCGCCATCGGATCTTCACCGGGAGGGTCATCGGTCAGCTTGAAGGTGGTTATCACAGCCCTGCCTCTTCCATAGCGCCGTTCGGCCGCCAATGCCACCGGCTTGTGTATCCAGCCGACGAAGAGGCCAGCGTGCGCGTGAGCATCAAAATCCCACGGCTGAAATCCAACAAGCACACACTCGGGGATCACACGGTCGAAGCTGTGATCGAGCAGCGGCCCTCCCGGAAGTCGCGCGAACGGGCCCTCTCGCCGCAGCCAGGCGAAAGAGGAGATCCAGTCACCTTCCCACGGGGTCCCCTCGCGGATCTCAATTTCGACATCGGCGAAGCCCGGCCCGATAGCGTCCGGGCCACGAGCCAGCAAGAGCATGCGGCCTCCCCGACGAACGTAGTCGACCAGCGTCTCATCCAGCTTGTCGGTCACAACCGCGCCTGCGACCTCCAAATTGGGCGTCAGGCGGTAGCCCAGCGTGGCGAGTCGTTCTGCCAGCTCCCGATTGGGTGTCCAAAGGGGCATTTCCGCATCAACCGCTCCACTGCGTTCAGGGAAGATCGTCAAGGCCACCTGATTAGAGGCGAGTTCAAGGCCATTGGCTGCCCGCAGTTGCAGATCCAGCCGCAGAACACGTGAGGTCGCCACCTCAGGAGCTGTGAAGGCTGCTGCACCGATGACTTTCACCTCTCCAGAGCGCAGGGTGGGGACCATCGCACGATCGGCAGCCGTGCTCGATGATAGCTGCCAGAAAACCTCGCAGCCCTCGACCTCGCGGCCGGCACCGTGGCCGACGAAGAGGCCGATTCGGACTAGCTCGCCAGCCCAATAGGCCACGCGCTCCCACTCGGGGACAACCACGGTATTGCCATTCAGCCCAGCAAGATCACTGCAGAAGACCTTTGGGTTGCGACGCATGTCCAGCAGGCCATTCGCCTCCCAGAAGACATCGGTCAACTGCGTGACCACATACCCTGCGATCTCCGACCGCCGGCGCATCGACTCGATCTGGTACTTCAGGGCGAGGAACTGCTGCCATTGGGTCGCCTCCACGAAAGCCGACCAGGATCCGAAGACGCGATCCAAGTGCCACGTCTTGAAGCGCTGGCGAACCCCGTGCGGGTAGGCGACACCCTCGCCCCATTCGTGGCCCGTCTCAAACCACCATGGCTCGCGACCATTATCACCCAGCAGCAAATCGACATCAGGCAGCCCCCAGTTGCCGAACTCCGACACGATGAGCGGCTCGTCACCCGCCCGAACAGCATCACCATCCGGGGAGAACGTCCACTCAGCACGATCCGCGAAAGCAGAGATGAACTCATCCCACGCACAGCGGTGGTCTGGGATGGCCCGATAGTGGTGATAATCCTCCACGTCGGTCTGGATATGGAAGTTGGGAGAACACGGGGAATTGTCAACAATCAGCCGCGTCGGATCAAGCTCTTTCAGCCACTGGTACGTCTCCTGGAGCCACGCGCGATGTGTTCCATCGTGCACCAGGCTCGTTCCCCAATCCTCGTTGACGATCGTCCAGGCAATGATCGAAGGATGATGACCGTCCCGCTCCAGGATGCCCCGAAGCGTCTCGCGAGCACGCTCGGCTGCGAGTTCGGTGAGTAGATGCCAGCTGGGTAGCTCCGTCCAGATCAGCATCCCGATCCGGTCAGCGACCTCATAGTAGCGCGGATCGGCGACCTTGGTGTGGCAGCGAAGCAGGTTGAGGCCCAGGGCCTTGGCTTTCCGGAACTGGTCCTCCAGGAAATCGACTGAAGGCGGGGTGTACATGGTGTCTGGATAGTAGCCCTGGTCCAGAGCGCCCCGCAGGTAGAGGACCTCGCCATTGAGGATGAGCTGCCCGTCGCGGGTCTCGATGGTGCGAAACCCAAACTGCTCGCCATGGACATCTTGTCTGCCCTCGCCATCCAGCAGGTGAGCCTCGAAGGTGTACAGGTGAGGGTGATCAGGTGACCAGGCCAAGGGTTGGTCCACAGCCAAGGTCAGGTCCACCTCGGTGCCCCCGACCGGAACCACAACTCGGCTTCCAACAACTGCAGCGCCATTCGGACCCCGAATCTCGGCAGATACCGTTTGGGAATTCTCGGCCGGTCCTGAGAGGGTAAGGGAGGCTTGCACCTGACCGGTGCGCAGGTCAGGGGTCAGTCGTGCGGCCCGGATATAGAACGCTGCGCGTCTCTCAAGCCACACGGATTGCCATATGCCGCTGGTCTGCCCATACCAGCTCTGCTTGCCATGGAGAATCTCAGCGAAGGGGAAATCGGGATGCCGTTGCACGTCATCGCTGGGGTCAATCACCCGCACGATAAGCTCGTTGGTCGGCCGCAGCATCCCGCCGACCTCGAATTCGAAGGGCAGGTATCCGCCCTCGTGATCCCCCAGGTGGGCGCCATTGAGCCATACGCAGACGTGGTAGTCAGCCGCGCCGAAACCCAGGACCACCGATTCCCCCCCGATCCAGGATGGGAGCCCTTCGAACGTACGTCGGTACCATGCGACGCCGCCCCTCTCTCTCAGGTCCTCGAACTGAGCCTGCCAGGGCACCGGGACGACCGCGCTGCGCCAGCCAGTCTCCGGTAGGTCGGAGAGCGTCGTACGGCCCGATCCGTCTCCATCAGGGTCAAACGAGAAGTCCCAGGTACCGTCGAGGGAGAGCCTTTCACGAGCCATACCTTATCCTTGGAATCTCCTATGCATAGAACGGGCCCGGAAAACAGCAACTTCCGGGCCCGTTGGGCCAGAGGCCTCGGGTGAATCACTCGCCCGGGTGAGTTACTGGCCCAGCTGATCGTCGATGCGTTGGTCCGCACCGGACAGCGCCTGGGCCGGGTCTTTGCCGGTTAGCCAGGTGGACTCGAGCTCTTCCTTCAGGATGTCCTCGACGGCTTGCCAGTTGACAATCGCGGGCACGAGCTTGGCGATGTTGGCTGTGTTGGCATAGTTCTCTCGTTGAGGAACGCTCGCCATCTCGGAGCTCGTGAGCACCGACTCACGGGTTGCCAGGTGACCGGTGCCGGCCGACCAATCGTAAACGTGGTCGTAAAGGAACTTGAGGAACCGTGCGGCCGCCTCGTACTTGGCCTCGTCGGACTGCTTAGGGACCGCCCACATGTGCGAGTTGGCCCAGACAGCCGGCGTATCGTACAAAGTGGGGAAGTCCAGGGCCCTATACTCAAATTCTGCGTCCCGATTGTACTGATCCACGACCCAGGTGCCGTTCATCAGCACAGCCGCCTCCCCGTTTAGGAAGGCCTGCTGGGAAGAGTCGTAGTTGTGTTCCGGATTGGCGTAGCCCTTCTCAAACATCTCCAGCATAAAATCCAGTGCCTCGCGTCCTTCTGGGGTGTCTACGGTGCCGGACTGACCATCGGGAGCAACCAGGTCGCTGTCTTGCTGCCACACCAGTGTAAACATGAGTCGGACTCCGATGGGGAACTGCGAAGCATCGTGTTACGGGCCACAGTATCTGAACCGCGAATGGTCAGAATAAATGGGAGGCTGGGAGCAGAAAGGCGGTCCATTCGGGCCTGCTGAGCTCCGTTGGTTCTGGGTTCACAGGTACTCATTTGCCAGTTCCCGGATGGCGGCTCGGTTGGAGATAGACCGTCGGCGGGCGCGCAAGTTGATCACATCGTGCGTGCCAGAGGCTGGGCAATCGGGCCGGTTGCAGCCCCATAGTCCCTTGTCAGGGTAAACCCACAAGCTGGGCGTGTGATCGTCGTGGAAGGGACAGCGGCCCACCAGCGTGTTGTGACCGGCGGGCCGCAGATGGATACCGGCGTCGCGGGCTTCGGCGACGATGGGACGGATAGATTTGATGCGAGCGACGAGGCCGGTTTGTGGGAGGGAGAGGGAGGGGCTGTTGGAGTCGGACGACGGCTTGGGATGCGGTATGGCGCTCAGAAAAGGGAAAAGCGAGCGAGCCGCGCGGCTGTCGAGGGTCGTGATGGGTGCGGAGTGTATGACCTCGTAGCGTGCGCCAGAG
>CAZNRX010000052.1:0-28348 GCA_964575455.1 uncultured Anaerolineales bacterium
TGCAGTCCAATTCTACCACAAACGAATGCTTGTGACACTTTTACCTCAATGCCTTATGAGCTACTCCGCCGGCCTCAACATCTTCCGCCTATCCGAGGAGTGCCCCCTCTGGGTCTCTCTGCGAATCGTTGAGCTACTTACCGGGACGTCGAGTTCGCTCAACTGACATCCCTCTATACGCTGCTTCAACCGTCGATGGTTTACAAGGGACTTTCTCAGCGACGCCAGCACCCTTTCGACTGCTTCATCCGTTCTGACCATCTTCTCCCTAAGCTGGGGCTGAACTTGATGTCGCCGCTCCCGAACAGTCTAGGTCGCGCTTCTGGCCTTCGTCTCTTGCTCCTCGGCGGCGCGAAGGATAGCGTTCGAGTAAGCTCGGCACCGCGGCAAATCATCCAGCACCGCGGCGCCTCGCTCTCCCGCCGTCTCCACTACCACGTCGCCGATGCCAAAGGGTCGCTCGAGAATGGACTGCTTCGTCGCGACGTCCTGAATGCGGCCGATGGGAATCGTCTTCTCAGACCGGGATAGGATCCCGCGTTTCACGACTAGGTGATCTGGCGTCAGGGTATACCGCGTGAACAGACGCCGGAGGAAGATGAGAAAGACCCGAATGCCGAGCCCTGCGGCCATAACAACCAGAACGAAGTTGGTGAGGCTAGCGATGAAGGCTTCGTCGGATATGCCGATGTTGAGAAATGCAAACAGCACCGCGAAGAGCGACGCGCCGAGAAAGCTTGCCATGAGGACCGGCACCACGGAGGGACGGACGGTGAACTGCTTTTCCCTGACACTTTGCCGAGAACTGGGTCGTGGCTGAGACGCTGTCTCGGATGACGCACCCGAGGCCGCGGAGGGGGGACCAGCTGCTTCAGCCATTCCTTCTGTTTGCGGGGCTTGCCGTACCTCTGGGTGCAAGGATACCGAGCCCTCGGAGAGGAGCTTGACCAGGCCACGTATCGCCGGTGTGTTGTCCGGATCCAGCTCCAGGACCCTCTGCAGGCAGACGACCCGTTCCCGGTCGGTCTCCACGGCGCCGGAGAGCCAGAGCCAGGCCTGCACGTCGTCGGGGTTCTCTTCCACTGCTCGCCGGAGTAACTCACGAGCGCGTGACTTGTGACCGCTCTTGAGCGCTGTGATGCCCTGCTTTGCTGTTTCGTTCATCTCGTTTGTCGCACTGTGCTACCAGGACCTGCTTAATGAAAGGGCTAGGCATTCAGATCAGGTGGAAGATAGCTTCACAAGCGCAATCGGTTCGCGCGCAAGAATTCCTCAGGGGTGTTGAAAGCATTGAAGAACAAAGGAGTTCCAGCAAACGACAGCGGCGAAACTGGCCCAATCGTCATGAAGGAGTACTCACGCGAGGCAATGTCAAAAGATGAATGAGGGTCACGGAACAGTTGATACAAATCCAGGGCTTTCCCTCGTCCACCAACCAACTCACTCAGTGCTCTGAACTCGGCTCCCATACCAAGCCCAAAACCAAAGAAGAAGATGCGCAGCTGTCCGATGATCTCTCGATGCAGGCTCGAAAGGGTCTGGCTGATGAACATCCAGCCGACGCCGTACTTGCGCGTAGTCCGTACAGCATCAATGAAGATGCCTCGCACAGCTCGCAACTCATCATTCTCAAGGCTCTCCCTTGGGGCCAATCGATGAGCCTCATCTAGCAAAACCAGAGTGTTAAGAGCCTCTCCCTCCTGGTAAGCGCGTTCCGCGGCAAAACGGATCCCCTCGAGCAGTCGCCGGATCACTAAGGCCTGTATGGTGTCGTTCCAGAAGAGCGTCAGTTCCTCCTGGTCCTCAGCCTCGCCACCAAACAGAGGTAGCTCGGAAACCTCGCCTTGCTGAGAACGCGTTGCCTGCTCCTCCGATAGGTCAATGACCACGAGAGGGCGCCGATCGCGCTCCAGGTTGAACAAGCTGAAGAGGATGCTCTCCACCTTCTTTGCACCCGTTCTATCCAAGCGGAAGAGCTGCGTAACAGGTCGCCAATAGGCTCTGTAGAAACGATCCACGTTTGCTTCTTGGTACATGGAATCGAAGCGTTCTCGTGACCCTCGCGAACGATAGAAGACCTTCTGCACTCGATCCTGACCGAGTAGATTCCATGCCTTGTGAAACGATTCGCGCTTGTGTAGGTCTTTGAGCGTTACTCTAGCTCGGCGAAGTCGATCGGCCAGTGTGCCCGTGGCCAACTGACGATTCTCTCCTTTCGGGATACTCAACTGTTCGAAGAAGGGAGACTCGTAGAGGATCTGTGCGAAGAGATCCCATCGGTCCAGCACCAAATCCCGGACGCTGTAGACCCTCACTGGCTTACCTAGTCTTCTCAGCACTTCGCGGGTGGGCAACTCGAATCCACCTGAGTATTGCCCACGCATATCCTTGGCAAACTCACCTTGAGGATCAATGACCAGTTGAGCCATCTTCGGGTATTGGGCATAGGCCAGGAGCATCATCTTGGCCAGCACTGACTTGCCGGACCCTGTCTTGCCGAAGATGCCCAGATGATAGGCCTCACCAGCGCCATCTGAGCCAGTATCGAAATGCTTGAACCAGAGCGGTAGCTTGGGCCTCGAGCCGTAGGCGCGTCCTAGATAGAAGAGCTGATCCCGATAAGGAGCCAAGAGCTGATCCAGCACGATGTCCTCGACAAGGTATATCGGCGTACCGGTCGCCGGAACCGTGCCAAGGATGCTGGGACGGTAGTCGCCGCCTGCATTGGCAAAGACAGCACTAGTGGTCATTTCTCCCTGGTGCGTATCCTGCCGTTCGCTTACTGCATCGACTCGGCCCCGCTGGCGCACCAGACTTCGCATCGTGGGGTCTTCGTGCCAGATGTTGCGCAGTGTGACCTCCGTGATCTGGCCCAAGGCGTAGTGCTGTTGTGTGTCCTGAAGATAGCGAAAGAGAGCCAGTTCGCCTACGAGTTTCTTGTTCACAGCGCTGCCCAAGATGTCTAGCGCCATCTCTCCAGTCGACGACGGTGATCCAATGACCCCAATCTGCTCCGCTGCATCTATCAAGTGATCGAGCTTGTTGTCTCGGTTCAACTCGCTACCTCCCTGACTCTGTACGATAACCGTGGAGTCCTAGGAACACGTCATCGATGTTCCCCTCGTATGTCTCCGCGACGCGTTGCGAAGTCACTTGGCGAAACGTCGGTATCGCGCGGGCCAGATGCTTGACCATTCGGTCCGCCATGTAGAGCGGATACGGCTCCATTACTGCAGATGTCCCACATTGGTGCTTCACAGCGTGTACGACTGTGGCTAACCGAGCTGAGGTTTGTGCTATCGCACGACCTACCTCCAGCCTGAGGGCTGGCAGCCAAGGACAGGGTCGATAGTAGATAACCTGGATCTGGTCCAACAGGTCGACGATGCGGGCCCGTAGTCTCTCTGCTTGAGTGACATCATTCGGAGGAACAGCTCCAAGGTTCAAGTGCCATTCCTGATCTGGCGGCTGAAGGCGCTGCGGGGCCGTGAACTCCCCTGGGGACAGAATGCTACTCAGCAGCCCCCGATCATCGTGACTCGCGGACCAGTTGAGTAACTGGCCGATCTCTCGACGGGTTGTGTACTTGGGCACCGCGACCCAACTGCGATCGGAGCGATGCGAGGCCAGTACTGTCTCATAGGCTTTCAGGAACCCTGTAACGTGCTCCTGCAGGTGCGCTGCAATCTCCATGTGCTGCAGTTCTCTCGTCTTGTTGAGAGCCTGATTGAGGTAGATGATTGGGGTGGTGAGTGAGCCGTCCAGGAAGACCACGCCGTGCGGTGCCTCGACGGCTAACTCCAATTCCATCCCGATCATGATCGCCCGCGCGATCGTTCCTGTATCCGCGTTGTGAGCTTCAGTCTCGACAATCACTCTGTGACGAGGTTCCGGCCAGTGACGCGTTTCTGATGGTGGTGTGAGACCTTCAACCGCAACGGAGGCGGCGGCAACAAGATCAGTTGACAGTAAGCGCTCAATGGCATAGGAGCCGTCTATGCCGCAGGTAGTCGGGATAGGGACGTAATCCAGTTCAGATTCATGCCTGAGCAGACCCGCCGCATCTAGCTCACGTCGCCATGTCTCCCGCTTCTCACGCACCTTGTCGAATGCGCTCATCAGGTCCTGTCCGACCTCCTCCGTCCGCTCCAGGACCTCGTCGACAAGAGCGGCTGGAAGATCGGCAAAAGGTCTTTCGTTTGGTCCAATTGAGCTACTCATCTTGCTCCAGAAGCAACATATCTCGAATTCGTTCTCGTTTCCACGATCGCCATCCATTGACCCTCTCAACTCGACCTGACAGCCATCGCTCACGCCAATAAGCTATCAGATCTTCGAGGGGCAAATCCCGGTATTGGGGATGAGTGTCCTGACCAGCCATATAGGCTTTCAGATTGTGAACCAGCGGGAACAGGAAAGCCTCACGCTCTATCCCGTGCTTCAGTACCTCGGAGGAGAAGCCGAGTCTATCCAAGGCTCGCACCATTGTCTGCCACTTACGCCGCGGTCCAGTACCATATCCCCCTCGTGTGGAGACGTCTCGTTCTTCCAAGAACTCGCGAAACCGAGGGTAAAGGCGAAGCAGGTGAAAGCTGCCATATCCCTTTGTGTAGCCCAACGATTCGGCGATCATCTTGTCATAGTAGCGTAAGCGGTTATAGATGGAACTCCGTCCGAAGGCACTGGTGGTCGTAAGCGCGACCAAGTCAGCCGGGAGTATCCTCTTCTCCATCACTGTCTTTCGGTCCTCATACTTCCGGCGATAGTCAGCTCGGACCTCATTCGACGCCGCGACCATCGCGACCAGTTTTCCGCCCAGCAACCGGTTGTAGGGTGGGAGGGCCCCCAAGGTCTGAATGTCCATCGTCTGGTTGACCAATTCAGACTTACGATCTTCGGGATAATCGAGAATGCTATCACGGGGCGGGAAGCTCAGTGGAGGAGACTGCAAGCGCAGGATACCGATCAGCTTGTCGTTGTGCTCATCGATGACCAGATACGTCAGTCGTCGCCCAAAGCCTTTGGAGTAGGGCAGGGACCACGTTAGTCGAGCAACTCGGAAGAGTTCGAAGTCCTTCTTCTTCGTGACCTCGACTAGCTTCGGACTTATTTCCTCGGGATCAACTTCGTCGCCGTTTGCGAAGAGCGGCAGATACCGGGATAGCCTTCGCTCCAACCAATCCTGTCGCCGCTTCAACTCTGCACGCTTGGCGGGTTTGTGCAGTCTTCGGTAGAAGTCCTTCGTCTGGTCATCAGGCAGCCGCAAATCTCCGTCTTGCCATTCGAATCCAAGCTCACTTAGTTCTTCTACGACGGCTTCCCGCAATTCCTCAGCTGTGAGCTTCATAGGGTCAGTGTGCTCGCCCTCGTATTCGCAGGCGCAGTAGCCTTTTTTCTAGACGTCCGCCCAGCCTTGCCCGCCTCGTTGCTTGGTGGCGCCTGCCTCAAAGGTGAAGCGTTGCCCTTCAGGGTCGGCTTCAGCTGGTGTAGGGTGCCCCAGCATACGGCAAAGGTCAATGAAGTGCTCCTGTGCTGCAGAGCGCTCCTTGAGTTCGGCCTTGCGCCACTTGGTGACGAATTCCTGGGGTGAGAGGGTTGGCTGTGTCATGGACTAGGTTTCGGCTCTTTGTGTGGGTGAAACTCTCCCAATTTCATAGACTGAGACAAAGAACTCCCCAGTCTCCGCTGCTCTCCTTGCTTTTCGATCTATTGCTTCTGCCAGCTCCATCTCTCCTTCAAGTATGAAGTACAGATCTCGAGCGTCCATTCCGATGATGTTTGTGGAGCCGCCTCTTGAGAGCGCCTGCAGACCACCGGGCGTAAATCCCCCATAGCTGACGAGGAGACCTCTTGACCAACTGGCTTTGCCCTCCACTTTCTTCTGAAATACGAAGAGCGCATCTGCGCCAATCTGTTCGCTACGCCACTTCGCCTCTAGCAAATACGTTTGGGCTCCGACCTGGAAACTGCCATCTATCTGCTCGCCGATCAGCCTAAATGGTTTCCGCGGCTTCAACCTGCACAGTTGAAACAGGTCCTTCAAGAACTTCTCGAAAGCGTACCCACGAGCCTGAGGAGTCAAGTCATTGAGCTGAATCAGACTGTCCTTCAGTTTCTTCAAGCCAGCTTGAGTGGCTTGTTGCTTTCCCTGCTTCCGATCCTTGTGTGTGACGGGAAGAGAATCCAAGAACCTAGGATCCCACAGTTCCGGGATCTTGAAACCGACACGCGTGACGAGTTCATTCAGGTGTCGAATCTCCTCACGCGTGATTGGCCGTCCCTTGCTCTTGCGGTATGTCAGGCCCTTCCGCACGATCTCTAGTACTACAACGTTAACTTGCCGCAACGGTACCTACAAGTCGTCAACTTAGCGCCAAAACTGCCGATGTCGGCCGGGTTGGATACCTAAAATGCACTGCAAGGAGCTTCTAGTGAGCGCCAAATGGCCTCATTAGGGCGAAATGACGTTGTAGTACTAGTATCAGATCGCAGAACATCCCCCTCCGACTCTTGAGGGTCTGTCCGAGGAGCGTTGTGATGGCCGGCTGTTTGCTTCCCCGTCTCCACAGGTGACCAAGACCCACGCTCTGAGCAGCTCCAGGGAAGGAAATATCCGCATCTGCATACGGGTGCGGTGTGCCCGGCAGGAAATCATATATGAACTCAGCTATCTCGTTCACTGCCTGAGATTCGCTCAGAGATAGAGTCACAGAGATCTCCTCGATTGCTCAGCTCTCTTCAAATGGCTTGGCAGTGAGCTGTCAGAGGGAAGCGCCAAGCTCACGGGCGCTGCTGGCTTTATCCTGATCACAGGCTGCACTTAGAAGAGCCTTTCCTGGACAGGCTTGACCTCCTCGTCTTCAACCTCCTCCAGGGATATCTCCCCCGCAGGCTCTAGCAGGAACTCGCTCTCTGGATCATGCTTCTTGTAGTTCCGTTGGGCGACCTCCCGATTCCGGATCGCGTAGCAATACACACAGCCATGAGGGCAGGTATCGTACTCCCCAATGTCCTTCGAGGCATAGCACCCACACTCGGAACGGTGCCCCTTCTTCTCGGCCAGAATGGCCCGACCTGCAACGTCCGACAGCCGCGGGGCATCTATGCATTTCGCGTCCGCAATGCCAGGAGCCAGGTACTGACGCTGGCCGCACATCGAGAGCTGCATTCCATGAGACTCCGCGATTCGTGCCAGTTCTCTAGCTAGGTCCAGTTTCGTTTCACCGGAAGGGTCTTCCCAAGTGAAGCCAAACCGCTCCGCTGCCAGGTTCAGGTTTCGCCGTGTCTTCTTGTACATCTGAGCAAAGGAGATGATGACCTCGTCCGTAGCTCCCTCCAACGCTCGAGCCAGGCGCTTGAAATTCCGAAGGTGGAAATCGTGGGGTGTAACTGACGAGAAGATTATCGTGTCGTACCGCCACACTGCCACACGCGGGCCATAGGTCTCGGCAATGCGCTGAACGTGACCTACGGCGCGTTCCGCGTTGACAACCGAGGATTCCAGGCTTCGGGGATAGTCCGTGATTGTGTACTGGACAATGAAGGGATATCCACGCTCCTGAACCTCCTCCAAGTAGGATAGGAACGGACCGATGTTCTTAGTCCAGAAGACAAGCCCATCCACAGCCTCGGGGGACAGGTCGACACGATAAGCCCGCCGGTTGTAGGGATTTACACGCTTGCAGTAGCCAGCTCGCAAGCGATTCATGAACCATTCTCCGTAGAACGCAGGGATGTCGGTCTTGTAACTAGCTGAGATGATCATCTAGAATGGAATCGCCTCCTCAGGCTTGCGGCAGATCCTCCAATCGACAGAAGCTTGCATCTTGGGATCCCCGAACTTCTCGTAGTATTCACCAAGATCGGTCTTCTGCTCTTCCCACAGCCCGCCGATACTCATTTCGCCGGAATGTTGATTGAGGACTTCCAGCCCCAATTGATCGACTAAGTCGTCAAAACGAGCCGACATACCCCTGTTGTCAATATACAGGAACAGTGATCCGACTTGAGCTCCGCTCAGTGTGTGCTCAAAGAACGGAGCAGATTCGACCTCGCGTCCGCATAGCTCCGACATGAAGTAGATCAGCGTGAACAAATCTGAACCTAAGAACTTGTGCGAATGTCTCCAGTGTGCTCGCTCGGTCACATCAACGGCCTGGTATACCGTCGAAATCTGAAATGGTGCCCCCAATCTGGCGTCCGAGTCACACCAGGTGTCAGTCCATGCCCTTTCGCAATCAAAGATCCAACACCTCAGATATTCGGGCTCCATGTCCAATGTCAAAATCGCTTTCAGCACGCCTAGCAGGTCGCTTCCAGGACCTCCTCCAATGCACGACAATTCGAGCGCATCCTGATCAATCGCCTCCCTCAACTCCTTGGATTCATCGATCAGTTTGTACACGAAGTTCGCATGGGAGGTCACGTACCGGTAGACATAGGCAAAGCGAGTTGCCGGGTTCCCGTAGTCGGGGCGCTCATCGGTCTTAGACAAGCGTGAGAAGATGTAGGCAAGGTAATCCAGTTTCTCTTCGATCTGTGAATCCTTGGATTTCCGATGGCTCAAGATGAGCTCATACTGCTCGTCCAGGACCTCTGAAGTGACCCCCGAAAACTGGACACCTTTCAGGCGATTCTTAGTTCCAAATCGAGGGCCAGAGTATGCTCCTCTCGCCAATCGGCCTCGAATTCGGCTGGGGTGAGATACCCCAGCGAGGAGTGGATCCGCTTGTGGATGTACACGTCATCCAAGAAGCGTCCGATCTGCTGGTAGGCGTCATGGTAGTCGAGATATTCAGACAGGTCAACCTCCTCTTCCTTGATGGTGCGGATGAGACGCTCGGCGTAGCCGTTCTGCCAGGCCTCGCCCTGATCGGCCATGCTGATCTGAACTTCAGCATCCTGCAGGACCTGCGTGTAGGCCGTGGCCGCGTACTGGATCCCCTGATCGGAATGGTGCACTCGAGGCGCCGGATGCTTGGCCAGCGCCCGCTGCAGCGCCGTCAGGGTCAAGGTGTGGTCCAGGCCGCGCCCCAGATGCCATCCACGGATGCCTCGGGTGAAGACGTCCATGATCACAGCCAGGTAGACGAAACCGCGGTGCAAACGAATGTAAGTGATGTCGCATGCCCATACCTGATCTGGTCGCACGATCGCCATGTCCAAGACCAGGTTCGGGTAGCGAGGAAAACCGTGCCGGCTGTCGGTTGTGCGCTTCTTCTTGCGTTTCTTCTTGCCTTGGATATGCATCAAGCGCATCAGACGCTGCACACGCTTCCGGTTCACCGCCCAACCCTCGCGTTTCAGTTGCTCAGTAAGGCGCCGATAGCCGTATGTCGGCCATTCGGCCGCAGTCTCCTTGATCGCTTCCTTGAGCTTGGCTTTTTTGGGTGCCTCCGCAGCTTGGTAGTAGTAGCTGCTCCGAGCCATTCCCAGGATGTCGCAGACCATCGTGATGGAGTAGTCTTGGACAAGCATATCGATCACCTTCCTCTTCCGTTCGACAGAGAGGTCAAGATGTTCGAGGCTTTTTTTGACACTTCCAGCTCCATGGTCAGTCGCCCTACCATCCGTTCCAGCTCGGCGATCCGCTGCTGCTCGTCACCACGACTGCGCTTCGTGGCGAAAATCTCAGGCGCTCGC
Source organism: uncultured Anaerolineales bacterium (assembly GCA_964575455.1). Classification (GTDB taxonomy): domain Bacteria; phylum Chloroflexota; class Anaerolineae; order B4-G1; family B4-G1; genus SKLM01. Next base: position 9,643 of record CAZNRX010000052.1, read on the forward strand.
TCCACAAACTCCACTCGCCAGCGCGAAAAAACCTGGCGGCTCAGCCGATACTCCCGACAGATCTCGGCTTTGTCCTTCACGCCGGTGAGCTCTTCCAGCACCACCTGGGCTTTGAACTCGGGTGTGAATTTCCGTCGCTTTGCCATTGTGTTTCCCCCTTGGGACAGATTCTATGCGAACTATCGTAACTGTCCAGTTTTTGGGGGTCAGTACACTCTTTGATCAACTCGAAGCATCTCACATCAGCCATTTGGAGACTCCCTTACCTTAAGTCCAGCCTCAATCGTCCCAACAAAAAAGCCCCGCCGCATGGGCAGGGCTTCTCACTCACACAGCCTGAACCTCAATCATTCCAATGCTGGACCAGCCATAGACACTCCTGGAAATCATGAAGGCTGTCCCTCGCGATTCGCTCATATCCCGCAGACTCTGTAGTGCTGTGGTCAGCCCAGAAAAGCAAAAACCCCACCGATCGGTGGGGCCTGCTGTCCTGTGTGCCACTGACTCTGGGGCCTCTCAGCCCCACTCATAAGCCAGGTGGCCCCAGGGGGTAGAATGATTATGTAACTAGGCGGGGCCGACGGGTGTCGCAATCAGACATCAGACACTAAGCGTCGCAGCCCCTGGTTGTTCCCCACCTCATAGTAACCATCCTACCATAAGCTGCTACTCTGTGCAAATCGTGCTTGATCTGTAGCCCAAGGAGGCAATCTGCTTGGGCTTTGCTGCGTTAGAGCCCGGAGAGGTTTGACCTCCCCGGGCTCTTTTTGCGTATGGGGCTCTCCGGGGTCCCAGTGGATCGACGAGTGCAGCGAGGAGGTCGTGATGGTTGGTCAGATGGATGATGGAAAGAAGCTGAAGCCCGGCCTGGTGGATATCTTCACCCCGGGCGAAGCCGCAGCGATCCTCGGCGTCCCGCGTAAGCGGGTGTACGAATGGGTCGAACGTGGTGTCCTGCCCCACATTCAGATTGGATTCGGGCGAACCATGATGCGCATACGGACTGAAGACCTGGAGCAGTTCATCGAGGAGGAGTTCGTGCCGAGCTCGCCGCCAGGTAACGGGGGCTGCTTGCGCCGCGACCTTGAGGACTAGGAGGCGGCCGTTGCAGGGCCAACAGGTGATCTTTGATCAGGAGGGGACATGCTAGTGGGAGAGAAGACAACGGTACCCGGCGAGATGAAGCTGTACTCCGTGGAGGACGTAGCTGAGCTTCTGGACGTGAGCAAGAAGCTGGTCTACGCCTGGGTGTCGAACGGCGACCTGCCAGCGAAGCGTCTCGGTCCGGGTGGCCGTTTGATCCGCATTGGTCAGGCCGATCTGAAGGCCTTCATCGACAAGGACTTCCGGGAGGGGTGAATGGGACATCAACTGCGTGAGGTGCTGGGACACCAATCCGATTGCATCGCGGGGGTGCTGCACGCACACAGCATCCCAGCTCGTGTGACCGGCGGCACGGTGACGCCGTTTGGGATCCGCTTTCGGGTGCTGCCAGCCGTAGGGGCAAGCGTCTCCAGAATCAAGCAGCTTGAGGCTGACCTGGCGGCCGCTCTGGGCGTCGATACGTGTCGCGTGGCTCGTCGCGGGGCAGCCATCGAGCTGGAGATTCCCCGAGACCACCCTCGGCCGGTGCGGTTGCTCAACCTGCTTCAGCAGCTGGAGATTGACGAGATCCCACCGGTGACGGCGATTCTGGGTGTGGCCGAGGACGGTTCTCCCCTGCTCATTCGTCTGCCCAGCCCTGACGTTGGGCACGTGCTGGTAGCGGGCGCCGCCGAATCAGGTAAGACGAGCCTCCTCCAGTCGATGGTGCTGAGCATGGCGATGATGAATAGCCCTGGTCAAGTGAAGATGATGCTGATAGCACTCAGGGGCAATAGCTTCGGGTCGTTCGATGGCTCGCCGCATCTGGCCCGCCCGACGATTCAAGGGTCGGTTGAGGCGGCGGAGGCCCTACAGAGTCTGGTGCGTCTGGTGGAGCGGCGGCACAGACTCCTCGCTAGGAGCCCTGAAGGACTGCTTGGTGAGGGTCATGTCGTGGCCATCATCGACGAACTGGGCGGGCTGCTAGCGTCCAGCAGGGAGGCCTCGAGATCCCTCGCGCAGCTGCTTGAGCGAGGTCGCGCGGCGGGCGTCCACGTCGTGGCTGCCCTTCAGCTGGCCGGAGACGACGCTGTGGACGAGTTGCTATCTTCCCTGGTCGGAGCAATGACGTCCCGGTGGCTGGCCAAGGCAGGGTTCTCGGGGATGGCGTCTATCCCCGTGCGCCTGGTCGGCCGGGTGGAGAGCGCAAGCGATGGTCGATTCGTCGGTGGTCAGCTGGGAGCGGGGGCTGCGCGATTGCAGGGCAGAGGTGATTTCCTAGGGGTGGTGTTTGTCCCCGCGCTCGCGGAGGGACGTGTGACGCGCTTCCAGGCCGCCTACGTCACGGCTGGCGAGATCGAAGAGACCGTGATGGGCCTTTCCGAAGGCGCAGTTCCACGGTCCAGGAAGCTCATCGACCGGTCACGGCGAGCGCGTTGTCTAGCCCCGGCTCCAACTGCGCTGGCAGCGGCACGGCGTGCGGCTGGGAGGTAGGAAACGGGATGATCAGCCCCAGGCACGTGAGAGCAGGCGGCTTCTTGGCCACTGCTCCACCAACTGACACAACGGATGCACGAAGAGCGAGGGGGAGGCGTGAGAGGATGACGCCACACTACACAACAGGACGATCGTGGGAATCAATCAGCGTCACTGCGAGTTTCATGCAGGCAGCGCTGAACACCCGGGGCGTCAACGCCATCGTGGCACCGCTCTGGGACGGCCCGCAGGTGCGGACGTTCAAGATCTCGCTAGCCGTCGGGGTGAAGCCAGAACGGGTGGAGCGCATGCGGGGCGCCCTGGCGATAGCGGCCGGTGTGCGGGCGTGTCGCATCTCTCGGTCCGATGGGTACTTGCTGGCCGAGATCGCCAAGGTGCCGAAGGAACGACAAGTGCTGCGCGCCGAGCGGCTGCTCAGGTTCCAACCTGAGACGCCGTGGCGCGTGCCGATTGGGGTGGACACCACCGGGCATCTGGTGTGGTTCGATCTGTCCGACGAACGAACCTGCCACGCTGTGCTGGGGGGCACGACCCGAAGTGGAAAGAGCAACCTGCTCCACTGGATCCTCTTTCGGTTGCTGGCTCAGAACAGCCCCCGCCATCTGCAGCTTTTGTTGATGGATCCAAAGGGGTTCGAGATGGCGCCCTTCGCCCGGGTGCGCCACCTGATCCATCCGCCGGAGAACCGACCGGATGAGATCCTGGCCCTGCTTCTTTGGGTTCAGGACCTGATGGCGCAGCGGTCCCAAGACCACGTCACGGCCCCCCGCGTGTTGGTGGTGATCGACGAAGTGAGAGAGCTGGTGGAGCGGGAGCATCGCGTGGAGAAGATCCTGGGCTCCATCGCGCAGATCGGGGCAGGATTGGGCGTGCATTTGCTGGTCACCACCCAACAGCCGGGGGCCAAGTCGCTGGGCGAGGCGCTGCCGAACTTCCCGGCCCGGCTGTTGGGGCGTGTCGCCTCGAAGACGCTGACCTACGGCGCGGCTGGCCGGGCGAAGTCACAGGCTCACACCCTGCTGGGGCGGGGGGACTTCCTCCTGATCACGCACGAGGATCTGGTTCGTTTCCAGGCCCCGCTGATGGCGTCTGAGCTGGTGGACAGGCTGCCGAAGACCAAGCACGTATCCCGTCTACAAGACCTGGGCGAGGCACTGGATATGAGCGTCGTGACGGCTGCGGATCAACGAGGAGGCCACAACCGGAAGCCATTGGATATGGAGCGGGTGCGCAGGCTGGTGGTGGATGAGGGGATGTCGGCAGGGCAGCTGAGTCACGCGTTGGGCATCTTCTACGAGCGTGCGCAACGGCTGGTGGCTGTGACCAGGGCGGTAGAACAGGGAGCGAGCGCCACGAGCATCAGCTACATGTTCGAGATCGGACTCGATCGGGCGAGGACGTTGGTGAGACAGTTCGGAGGTGACGATCACGGTGGAGACTAAGGACCTCGTCGGGCCGTTGGTGGTAGGTGTGATTCTGACTGCACTGGCGGCTGTGGGCGTCGTGCTGTGGCGACTTGAGCTACATATGCTCTACACGTTAGCCCTGATCCTCGTCATCGGTGCGGTGGTGGCGCTGATCATCGCGGCTGCTGCCTTCCCGCTGCGAGCACGCCAGGGCCAGCGGCCTCATGAGCGAGAGCGGATCATCAAGGAGACCAAGCACACCATCAGAGAGGGTCGCCATGAGCCGCGCATCGTCACCCTGCAGGGTAGCGGGCCGCGGACAGAGGGCATCTACCCGGAGATCCTGCGGGGGATCCTGGCCAGCGACCGTCGTCTGCCCGACCAGAGGGAGGGTCAAGGGCGGCGTCCTGAGCTCGTCGAAGGGACATCGTCCATGTCCGTTGTGGATGGCGAGGTCACGGACATCGAGGGCCAAGAGAGTGTGAGCGACGCGTGGTCTGGCCCGATTCGGCGGGAACGACGGAGATGAAGGGGCGGGCATGCGCTGTGCGCCCGTTATGCAAACAAGGTGCACATCAGCTTGTGGACGGGCCTGTGTCGGTTTTGCATAACAATGCATAACGACGGGGTGAAGAGGTGTGGAACGGGTGCCGCTACCGAAGACGGGGGCGGATGAGGTCTGTCGTGTATGCGTGGGAGGAGGACGTGTATGCTGATGAACGAGTACGTGGGGGCGTGGGACCCGGGGTATGGTGGAAGCAAGATGGCCCTGGTTGGACAGGACGGGATGACGAAGGTCGTGGTGCCGTCGGTCGCTGGGATGGGCAAGACGGACATCGGGCATCTCTCTCTGGGGGAGGTAGGCCGTCAGCGGCGACGCCGTCTGCCGGATCGCGTGGCGTTCGACGGGGTGACCTACCTGGTGGGCGATGGGGTGGAGCGGTACGCGGAGCCGATGGACGGGATGGACTTCCTGCGGCTGCGCGGCGGCCCGGGGATGAGGGCTCTGTTGTACGACACGATCTACCGGGCGCTGGGTGCCGGTGAGCATCGGGTGTCACTCTTCATCGGTCTGCCGGTGGAAGTCATGATGGACGAGGGAGCGGCGAACGCTACCCAACGTGCTCTGCGCGAGTGGCTGCTCAAGGCCCATCGGTTCGGGGTCAACGGCGAGGAGATGGCGGTGACGGTGAAGAGCTTGGCCGTCCTGGCGCAGCCGGTGGGATCATTTTTCGCCTGGGGCCTCGACGATGCGGGCCGATGGACGCGCAGTAGCAGCGATCTGCACGCCCCGGTCGGCATCCTGGACATCGGCTTCAACACCCTGGACCTGTTCGCGGTGGAGGGAGCGGAGATCGCCCGCCGCTACACCGATGGCGACGCGCTGGGGATGCGGCGGGCTGCCGAGCACCTCATTCGGTCGGTGGACGACGCCCACGGGATGGCGCTGTCGCTGCACCAGGCCGATGGGCTGATCCGTGAAGCCGATCCGGCGCTGCACACATCCCAGGGACGGGTGAGCTTGAACGGCCTGGTCGAACAGGCACTGAGCCACGCCACGTCGAGAATCCTGAGCTTCGTGCAGCGGAGCGATCGATGGGGAAGCGGCCGCCAGTTTGCCTACCAGCTGATCACGGGTGGGGGCGCCGAGGCACTGCGGGCGGAGTTGGAGGAGACGTTTCCGCGCGCCTACGTCTTGCCCGATCCTGTGACAGCGAATGCCGTGGGCCTGGCACGGTACGCGAGGCGAGTGTTTGAATAGGCACCTCCGACGCGGAGTTGGACGGCTGAGGGAACAGGTTCTAGTGGCCTGCGCATGGGCCGTTGTCGCAATTTGTCGCAATTTGTCGCGATCTGTCGCAGCGGGAGGGTGATGGCGATGTCAACGAAGCTGGACGAGTTCTACATTCGCCTCTATCACGGCGATGCGCAAGATGAGGCACTAACCGAGTATCTGGCGCAGTTCGACAGGGGGCCGAGAGGAACCAAGTCCAACGAGGCCAAGAGACTGATGTACGTTGGGCTCCAGGTGGCAAGGGAAGAGGAAGATGCTTCGTCCCTCACCCTCGACGACATCCGTTCCGTGGTGCACGAGGCCGTTGAGTCATCTGCGCCCGCTATACCGATGGGGAAGCTCGCTGAGGCCGTGCGCGACGCGGTGGCGCAGGCAGCGAGTGAAGGTGTTCTTGCCCTCCCGTTTACGCTGGCGGACATCCGGCGGGTGGTTGCTGTGACGGTCGAGCAGAAGCTCGATCATCTGAATTCGTGTAGTAGTGGGGATCAGGCTCCCCGCGAGCACAGGCAGGAAGACTTGGCCGTCGAGGATGGTCTGGATAGGTTGGGCAAGTCGGTGGTGCACTGGATTGACGAGTAGTCGATTGTCACATCTGTGGCAGGCCGGGCAAGTCCAGAAGCTCGGTTGAGAGTAGAGGACGTTGTTTTCGGTCGGGGCGCGTTAAGTGGGTGGGGTGCCCCGGAGATGGGATCTTTGGATGGAGGAAGGGATGATTGGGATTGGTCATCAAGGGTTGCGGTGGCTCGTCGGGGGCCTGGTGATTGGCGCCTACGACACCGCGACAGAGCGCTATGCTGACGGCGTGGTTGCCCCACGGTTCTTCCAGGGGGAAGCCTTTGAGGGGGAGGCGTATCGCAGCGAGGTTGCCCGAGTTGTCGAGGCATGTCTCGAGGAGCTCCTCGTGTGTCCAGAAGATGCGGTCATCGGGGTATGCATAGGCGGCGTGTCTGCAGATGGTGAGGTTGTCTGGGAATGGCGTCTATCCCCGTCCGCCATGGCTGGCGTCGGGGAGTGGCTTGGCGAGCGAGGTGCTGACTGGCGTGTGCGCAGGGATGGCGTGTATCCCCTGTCTCTGGGGCCGCTCCGGGAGAGATTGGAACGGTCACACTGGCGCCACTTGCAGGAGCTGGGGTTCCGCCTTGACTACGAGGAGTATGCCGACCCGACGCGGCGGGGCCTGGTCTGGAAGGAACAGATCCGGTGGCTCAAGGGTGGGGATGCTGATGCATCGGAGCCAGATCAAGAGCGGGCTGCCGTCTGCAAGACGGGATGGAGGAGCTACGAGGTTTGGGCTTGTCACTCCTACCGAGAGGCGAGGCGAAGGTTGCGCGGCTCTGAGCGTCACGGGTGGTCCGTATGAAGATCGCGAGGCACAATGGTGTTGAGGTTGAGGCTGGGCCAAAAGCGCCAGAGAGGGCTCGCTGCGCCGTCTGCGGGGAACCAGTCGATCTGCGGAGGTGGCGGCGCGGCGACCGCGTGAGCTGGTACTATCGTCACGCGAGAGGGAAGGGTGCCGGTTGCTCGGAACGCTTGCGGGCGATCGGGCGATGCGCTCAGGGAAGCTCGCGTTCCTCCAAACCGGAACGGGTCATCGGTGAACCCCATCTCACCCTCGCCGCCTTCGTGGTGGAGAGAACGTTGGAGGATGCGCGAGAGGGCAACGATGAGGCCCTGCTGGCCCTGGCGTTCAGCCCCGTGATCCACTTGGCGTTGGGGATGGTCGATCTGGGGCCGGAGGAGGTCTGGGATGAACTGATCGCTGACAGTACGAACGGGCATCGGCCAGACCTCCAAATCTGCAGTGATCCCGCGAATGTACTGGCGCCCCTGAGTGAGGAGCCGGGTCCCGTCCTGGACGTTCGCAGTGACGGGCGACATCTACCTGAAGCGCTGGCCCAGTCCCCGTGGTACGTCCCTCTGCCCCATGATCCGGGTCCGGTTCAGGTACGCATGATCCGGCGGGTGCTGCATCAGGTGGAGCGGCTCTATGTCCTCGGGAATCGAGCGACCTGGAGCCGGGTGGTTGGTGGGGAATCGGCGGCTCAGCCCAACCCTTCTGCCGACGGCAGCGATGATTCGGGAGAGCGTGCAAGGAGGATGCGATGAGCGGCGGTGAGCAGACGGTCTTCAGCATCCGCGTAACGAGCACGCTGGAGGGGAGGGTCAACGGCGAGGTCCGGAGTGGGCGGAACGTGGAGGTGGCCCTGACCTACGACGCACTGGTGAGTGGCTGGCTGGCTCGCTTCGCCTCCGATCGGCAAGGGAAAGGGGCGCTGGCCGTACTTGTTGCTCTTTCGCTCCACTGCCGCCATCTGGAGGGTGAGGACTTCAGGCAGCTGGAAGAGCTGGGCCTGGTCAGCCGGGAGGACAAGGGGACCCTCTTCTGTCGAGTGACAGACGTTGGCCTGGCCGACGAACTCGGTGTCGGGCGGAAGGCCGTGGGCCGAGCGGTGGATTGGCTGGCTGAGCAGGAGATCATCCGCGTCTTGGAGATCCCCCAGGCGGCGCGGGATGAGCAAGGCTTCTACCGCGACAGTCGGGGTCAGTTCAAGGGCGACGCCATCTACCTCCTGGCGGCTGACGGGGTGCTCACGACACAGGAGAGGAGCGAAGCGGTGGGCGATGATGCCCCACCGCCGGTGGCGGACCCACCGACGGTGGTGGATGATGCCCCACCGCCGGAGGGCGATGATGGACCACGGTCCGTGGGTGATGATGTCCCGCCGACCGTGGGCGATGATGACCCACGGGTGACGCCTGCCGTGGGCGATGACGACCCACGGTCAGAGGGTCAAGGGGCCACAGGAGCGGGTCTGAGGAGGGCTACCGTGGGTCGTGACGACCCACCGACCGTGGGTGATGACGACGCACAAAGGACTTACCTACCTACTAAAAACAAAGAAGAAGACACCGCGTGCGCGCCCGCGCGTGTGCCCATCCGGGTCAGAGGCCAGATGAAGGCTCATGCCCTGAGGTTCGAGGTACCCGTCCAGCCTTCCGGCTTGGACGGCGACGAGGCGTTCAACCTGGCCTTGGACAGGGCGCTGGCGCTCCTGCCTGAGCGACTCCAGAACGCCGAGGCAGCGCTGTACACTTTGGCGGCCGAGGTGCACGTTGCGGCGGTGCGCTGTCCATCGAGCGCTTGGCCGGATGCTGGTGGGGCGGGCTGGGTGTTGGACGCGATACAGGATGCCCTGGCGGCCGATCAACGCGTCACGGTACGGCTGATTCGTGCCATCGTGGACCGGTGGCGGGCGCAAGGGAATCCGTACGCTAGGTCCGCGGGGGGGAGAGGCGATGGTCGACGTCTCGACGAAGGGCCCAAGGAGCTTGTCACGCCACCCGGTGAGAGTGTTGGTGAGGTGGCCGACGGGGACCTATCGGGCGAGAATGCTCTTCTGCGTAGGCAATCAGAGTCTTGCCACGATCCGGCGTCGCATGGGGATACCCTGCGTGACCCAGAATCGGATTCAGACTGCCAGGCGGATCGGGTTCTGGCACAGGTGACTGCGTGGTATCGAAGGAGCATCAGCGGCCAAATCACGCCGATGACGGCCGATGAACTGCGTACCTTGGCACAGGAGCAGGGAGACCTACACGTCTGGGAGTACGCCTTCGAGCGCGCCAAACACATATCGGGCGAGGTGGGCCGCTGGGGCTACGTCCGACGAGTGGTGCTCGATCCCGATAGGGAGGCGGTTCAGGGTTGGCTTGACAGCGGGAAGAAAGTGTTCCCCGGACGGCGGGGGAAAGGAGCCGACGATGGAGGCAAGCATCAAGGAGCACGTGGAGCGCGTCAGGGACGCGGTCCTTCACGCGGAGGACGGGCGAGGGATTACGCCTACTCCCGAGCCGATCTCCCCACAGAGGCCCTGGGCTGATCTGGCGGGGGAGAGAATTCCGGTTCGGACTGTTCCACAACCGATTGGTGGGAACGGCCATGGTCCCAACGTCGGGCCTGACCAGCTGCCACACTGCGACTACTGCAACGATCTTCGTCTGGTCAAGCTCGATGTCCAGCCTGGTCACCCCATGTTTGGCACGTGGGTAGCGTGCCCCAGGTGCCGGGAGATGGTGCAGCGAGCCCGGCTTCGACGGCTGTTGCGGAAGAAGCAGGAGCGCATCGCTCGCTATTCGCAGCTGGTGGGACGTGCCTGCAGACAGACCTTCGCCAGCTTTGACCGACGCGAACGAGAGGACGACACTGACGCCGTCCGCCACGCCTACCGGGCCGCGCTGGCGTTCGCCGAGGAACCAAGCGGCTGGCTGCTGTTGCACGGCTCTCGGGGGACGGGAAAGTCGCATCTGGCCGCGGCGATCGCGAATCATCTCCGTCGTGGCGGCGTCTGTCCCCAAGATGGCGAGTCTGATTGTCAACCCGGCGAGCCATGTCTACCGCCCACAGTGCTCTTCATGACTGTGCCCCGGCTGCTGAACCTGCTTCGGAGTGGATTCAAGAACGGGGACTACGACGAGCTCCTGGACCTGGTCTTGAGCGTGGATGTCCTGATCCTGGACGATCTGGGGGTGGAGCAAGCGACGGATTGGGCTCAGGAGATGGTCTACACCATCGTGAACCACCGCTATCAGATGATGACGTCTATGGTGGTGGTGACGAACCTGCCACCTGAAGCGTTGGAGAGGAGAATACAGGATCGTCTGCTCGACGATGATTTCAGCACCGTGGTGAAGGTCGTGGCCCCCAGCTATCGGCAGAGGGAGAGCAGGCCGGGGCGGATCCTGTGACTATTTTGAGCTTGGCCACGGCACACCGGGACTCGGACCGCACAAGCGGGCACAACATGATGAATAGCTCCGGCTAGGGGTGGAGCGAGGAGGACTGCTGATCGATGCACATTCGGATTTCGCGGCAAGGGCTGCGGACCTTGGGCGCAGGGCTGACCGTCATGGTCGTGCTGGTGGGATTGTATGTGCTGGGGGATCGGTTGTCGCCCCGGGACGGGGAGGGACGACCGTTGATTCTTTCGCCCTCGGTCCGCGCAGCGGAGGGGTACCGCAGGTCGGTGCAAAAGTGGGTGGGAAGGATGAAGGAGCTGGATGATGGACTGAGCCTGCTTCTCACTGAGGATTCGTCGGCCGACCCGGCGATGCTGTATGAGCAGAGCGAACGGGTTCAGCGGTTGATGGGGAAGGCGACGGCGCTTCTGAGCGATGCTGAGTTCACGCCTCCGCCACCGGCGCTGGTGGGACTGCAGACGCGGGCGCAAACGGCGGCTGAGGCGCACTTTGAGGCGACGCGGGCCGCCGCGTTTTGGGTGGGGGCACCGCAGGAGGATAACTTGAGGGCAGCGTTAGTAGCTCTTGAGCAAGCTCGGGACATAAGGAGACAGCTGGAGGTAAGCCGCTGGTTGCGGGAGGAGAACGAGGATGGGGAGTGACTGCTTGGGGAGACGTCTGGATGCTGGTGCAAAAGAATGGGTGAGCTATGCCGGATAGCGATTTCTATGAGCGAATGATAGAGCAGCTGTCGTACCAAGAGCTGGAGGACATGCTAGACTCACAAATTGAGCTTCGGAAGGTGGCCGAGGGGATGGCACGGGAGGCCCGTGAGGAACTGAAGCGGGTGGCCATCGCGTTGGTGCCTGCTCAGGTCGATGACTATCGATATGCCAGCCCGGAGGGAATCGGCGTGCTGGACATCGGGGCGTTAGCCGAGCTGGTCATCTCCGGCGTTCAGGAGAGGCTACGGGCTGTGCCTGACTGGGCGGCGTTGGAGGAGAAGCAAGGGGCTATCACGCGTCTGCGTGAGGAGAATAGGAAGCTGAAGGTACAGGTACGCGTGCTGGAAGCGAGGGTCGAACGGTTGAAACAGGCGGGAAGGGAGGAGCCAGGTCGTGACACTGGTTCGCAGGCCTTTGTGACGAAACCGAGAGGACAGCATCAGGAGCGATCTACGGCGACAGGAGCGACCGCGGACGAAGGCCAGCAAGAGAAGGCCATCGAGTCGGTAACACCCGTTTCACCCGTGGCGGTCATATCGGACCAAACAACAGAGTCAGGGCACCAGTCTGCAGGCCAAGGCGATTCAGTCACGACATCGATCAGGGCCAACCGACGGGAGGGTCCTCCACCTTGGATGGCGATCCGACCTCACGCCAAGCCGGTGGAGGTGAAGGCCGACGAATCGGTCTGGCCAGAGTGGGTCCGAGACTGGCGGCTGGAGAGTGGGAACTTCAGCCGCGATTGCGACGTGATTGCCGTGATGGGCGACACGGGCCTGGCACTACGCCAGAGTGTGGCTCAGCACCTGGCCCGATGGTGGAAGCTTGGTTCAGTCAGGACTGGTAGTGTTGGGCGGGCCTTTGGTCGGACAGAGTCCTTCGGTTTGGTCGAGATCATCAAGCCGGATTGGCAGAAGCTGAGTGGTGTATGGCGGGTGAGACAGTTGGTCTGCCTCACGGGCAGAGGGGAGGACGCCTATCGTCTCCTGCGCGGTCGGGATCCCGTGCATTCGCAGGCGACGGAGCTCTTGGGAAGGCACAAATCGCCTGAGCATGCGGCGCTGAACATCAAGGCCGCCGAGCTCCTGTGGCGAGCGGGGTACGAGGTGGAGATCTTCCCCGAGGCGGTCCCGGGGGAGGGCTGGACGTACCGCCCGGATCTGTGGATCGGCGTGGGTGAGCGAAGCTACTACGTGGAATGCGAGAGGATGACGCATTACAAGAGCGAGGACGAGAAGAGCTGGCAGCGGAAGTGGGAGATCTGCTGTCAGGCGTCGGGAGGGCACCTGTGCGTCGTGACGGCGACGAGGCGAGAGATGCAGCAGATCAAGGATCGTCTTCTCGATTGGGCTGGAACGCGACCTTTCACGCTATGGACGGCAAGTATCGAAGAGCTGAAAGCCAGCGAGGATGAGGTGTGGACATTTACGACGAAGCCCAGCTCGTTCTGACGGAGGCACTTGACCCTATCCTATGAGCTCCTTCCCGAGCGACGTGGTGCTTCGCTACAAGCTCACAGGAACTCCACGTGATTGTGCATATCTGTCGGCTCGAGCACTTGATAGATCAGCATGAGGCCGCGGATGACGTCTCCAATCGGGGTCTGCTGGTGGGCGTAGACGATGCCAGCGTGGCTGAGCCCCTTAGCATGAAGACGCAGGAAATCAGCATCTTGTGTGAAGATGACCCGCCCCTGAGCGGCGGCCTGGCCTAGATGCTCTTCATCCGATGCTGCGAGCAGGCGGGACTCCTGAGCGGTCACAACATCGACTCCCCTGACCCGCAGTCCCCTTGTGACGGCTGTGGGTACGTGCTCGTCCATATGGTACTTGATCTCTTCAGGCACGCAGCTTCTCCGGCAGCTTTGAGGGGGTCATGCGCCGAAGCTCTTCGACAAACGCTCGCTCATCCCGGATGGATTGATCGATCTCGGCGCGGTGGTCGTGGTAGTAGGCTAAGGCAGCATAGACTTCGGAAAGAGAAAGATCGTATTCGGAGGCGATTTCGTCGGCGCTGAGCCCCATTCGTTCATGCCAGATAACGATGTTCTGAACCGTGATACGATGCCCGGCGATGCGGGGCTTACGTCCAGCCACACCGGGCGTGACTTCGATGTGTCGATCCAAGACGGCTTCGCTTGTCATTTGATTCTCCAGTCCACTTGGTCATCAGCAGGATCTGCAAGGCGCGACATCCAGTACCTGTGGTTCTTTCCAGGAGCGGGAACCTCCTCAGTGCTGGTATTATAGCCCAGGGGAAGGGGATGACAAGGCCAACCGGTCAGGCTTGGAGTAGCAAGCTATGAGGCGCTCAAGGGTGATGAGGAGAGGGCATGCAGGGTGGAAATGCGAGGGCGGGAAGCTCGAAGACCCCCGGTGCTAGGGGCTCTAGCACCGCGGTGCTAGAGCCCCAGAACCGCCTGTTTTCGCGGCGCAAATCCCTAGCACCACGGGCCTCTCGAGCGGTGCCATGAGGCCCCTAGCACCTAAGCACCGGGGTGCATAGTAGTGGGGTCGGTGCTGACCCCGCCCTGGGCAGTCAGGGACTTGGACTGGGAAGGTCAATCGCCTCTGGGATTCTGAGCTCACCCGCAGACGACGTTTGGAAGACTTGCCGAGAGGATGAACTGCGCCGCTATGGGCAGGGTATCGGGCCCTATCCGATTGCGCCTGCCGACATCGGGCGCTACACCTGCGGATCGTCGTTGCACAGGTGGACGTGCTTATGGAGATCTGGAGGTAGTGGGACGATGGCGGATCCCCGTGCATTGGATTCCTTTGGTCGGTTACACGGGTGACGTCCTGTGCAGCCTCTGATTGGCGGCCCCGATCGTTTGGATTCTTGCCCTTCGTGGTCTGTAGGGTATAATCTAGCCAAGAAGTGGACGGGAGGAGCTAACGGATTCCCGGTCGGTTTGTCATTGGCTGTGATGCTTGCGCACGGGCCGCAATGAAGTGAAGAATCTGATTGTGGAGGTGATATGGTGAGAACTGGTTCTACCAACGCTGATGAAGCAGTTAAGGCTCTACGCCAACTGCCGCCACGTGAGCTGCTACGCGCGATCATGCAGGTTTTGGCTGAACTGGAGCAAGATTTGCCTCCCACCTCACTATCGACCGATTTCTGGCGTGGCGCCGACGTACACACGTTAGCCGAACGCCAGGGAGTCCAGCCGGTTGAGGACTTCGATGCCCTGCTGGGTGGCTGGCCTGAGGATGAGCCGGTGGAGGATTTTGTCGCCGCCGTCCGCGACTGGCGACGGCAGGACATGACAATGAGCGCCCGATGAGCGACGTAGTTATCGTTGACACAGACGTAGTGTCTTTCCTGTTCAAGGGGGATACACGGGCTCAGGCATACCGTCAACACCTGCAAGGCAAAACGCTGGCTGTTTCGTTCATGACTGTGGCTGAGCTGTACCAGTGGGCCTACGTCCGGAACTGGGGAGAGAGCAGGCTGAGCCGTCTGGAAGAAAGGCTACGCGCTTACGTCATCTTGCCCTACGATGCTGAACTCTGCAAGCAGTGGGCCAGAGTTCGTGTTGAATGTCAGCGCCAAGGGAGACCTATCTCGACGCAGGATGCCTGGATTGCAGCCACGGCGCTGCGCCACAGGTGCCCACTGGCGACTCACAACCGCGATGACTATGCCGCGGTCGCCGGTCTGGATATCATCTGGACACCTAATCACATCTGACCTACCTGCTGGTCTTCGAGCTGAGAGGAGAATGGGTATCTTCTCCAGTGCATAGATGTGACGCTCCCTGTAGCCATGCTGCCGGGCTTCTTCCCTTATCGACCTCTGATCTGACTTCAGCATCCTGAGCAAGCGATCTGTATGACGTGGTCGCGTACTGGGTGGATACCTCGTCGGGAAGGCACACGTCCTGAGCCGGATGCTCGGTCAACTCCTCGACCCGGCGTGAACAGCGTCATGCTCTGTCCAGCCCACACCCCAGATACCACTTGTCCAGCGCGCTGGGGCGTTGCTGGCTCAGAAGCGTCCCTTCTGGCAACTCTGCGGGCTGGCGCAGGATGCAGGCATGGTCAAGACACGTGGCCCCGGGACTGGGGCGCGAAGAGGGCGAAGGTATGGCCAAGACGACCAAGACCAGCAAGACCGAGTGGGAGATCGGGCAGCTTGTGAGGACTCGACTGTTTCCGGATGAGGGGGACAAGAGGCATCCCGGGGATAAAAGGCATCCCGAGGCTGTGTTGCGCAGCGCTTTACGTGCGCTTTTTCAGGCTCAACCGGAGCTGAGGAGACAGATGGTGATTCGTGCCTACACGGCCGGCGACATCAGCATCGGCAAAGCTGCTGAGATGATGGGGATCTCTCACGAAGAGATGAAGGAGGTCTTGACCGAGAGTGGAGCAGAGATCCACCTCGGCCCGCGGACGGTCGACGAGGTGCTTCGGGACGCAGAGAATGCGTGAGTACATCTTCCCTCGAACTAACCGTACCACTTCGGTAGCATCTCAAGTGAACCAATACGGTAGGTTGCGAAAGGAGGGAAAGGAGATATACTACAACTGTGGCGCTAGCGGGCGCGTCAGATCGTGGGAGGATAAGGCCTATGGAAGCCGTTCGAGTGCA
Source organism: uncultured Anaerolineales bacterium (assembly GCA_964575455.1). Taxonomy (GTDB): domain Bacteria; phylum Chloroflexota; class Anaerolineae; order B4-G1; family B4-G1; genus SKLM01. The sequence continues at coordinate 25,482 of CAZNRX010000052.1, forward strand.
GCAAGTTATCGCGAAAGATGGTGAGGTCGTCGTTAAAGGAATGCCCTATAAAAAGGGTCAGGTCGTTGAAGTCATCGTGTTGCCCCAGTCCTCGGAGACCAGACCACGTTCACGCTTGACCGTGCGTCAACTGCGGCAATCGGGGTTGATCGGCATGTGGAAGGACCGCGACGACATCCGGGACAGCGCAACTTACGCTCGCCGCTTGCGGGAGTGGGCTTAGAAGCGTGAGGACATCAGTTCATGATTCTGTTGGACAGTGAGCAGGCACGACATCGGCCGTGCTCAAGATATCGTGCGGGAAGCTATACCCGTATTCCAAAGGGCCCAACAGCTCATCTAGTACGCGGGGTGTGACGGGCGGCGTCTCGCATCCCAATAACTGATACGGAACGGAGAGCCTGTCTGCCTTGGCAAAGATGCTTGGGATGTCGGTGTTGATCAGGGGCTTCGGCTTCGCCGATCGAGAAGGCGATGTACGCCCACCTCCACGTCTTCGGAGGAGAGCGAAGGTATTCTTCGCTCAATACCTCGCGAGGCCATGACCTCTTTGAGCTCCTCACGCGAAAGGCCAGCAATCACGGCCGCTCTGCCCAGGGAGATCTCCTCACGTCTGTACAGCGGGAGAGCAATTTCCACCTTCAACTCCGGCCTCAGCGTTAGGAGGCTGCGGTAGGCCGAGTTCTTCAGGCTCTCCTCGTCTTTGAAGATACCCTGATCGATCAAGACGGCTAGTCGCTCTGCTAGGCTAGGATGGTCCATGTGTGCTATTCCTTTGCCGCCCGAAGGTAGAGAACCTGCACAGAGCTCCTCAAGGGAGCCCCTGGAGGAGCAAGCCTTCGCGAGGCTGTCTCTTGCTTACCACGATGCGCAGGCTATTGCTGTTCGTATTATACCACCTACGCTCAGAAGAAAAACGGAAGCGAGCACGCGCGTCACAAAGCGGCGACAGGCTCCTGAAGGGCAGAGGTAAGCCATTCCCTCACCCGGTCCCTCAGTGAACCTGTCCGCCATTGCGCTGCTTGTTGCCATGGGAGGGGGTAGTCGGCCCCTCCGGGTGTGCGGCGCGCAAGACCCACAGAGTCAAAGGGATCTTGTTACGGGACCTTAAGGGGAATTCGGCGCGGATAGACATCGGCGTGTAGAACCCGTGATTGACGTAGGCATCCTTCGCGGTATACTCAGTCGTGCCGAAAGCACAGGTGAAAGGATAGGGCTATGACATCTACAGTTATGAAGGTGACGTCTCAAGGTGTACTGGTTCCAACGTCTATGCTCGCGGCGTGGGGAGACGTTGACCAAGTCGAGATCGAGCAACGTGAAGATGCGATCATCATCACGCCCAAGGAATCCCAAGGAGCTTCTGTGGGCGAACAGATCGTGCGTCAGATGAAGGCCGATGGTCTAGTCGAAACGCTACCCTGGAAGCAGCCGCCTACGGTATCACCGGAGAAACGGGCTGAGCTGGCGGAGAAACTGAGTGGCGGTAAACCGCTTTCTGAGGTGATCATCGAAGGCCGCGAGGAACGTGCGTGAAGTGTTACTGTAGCGGCATCCGCTCCGCGCCTATGATGCGCCCCATCTGGCGATGGCCGTCAGATCGCAGGCATTCCTGACTCAGAAGGAGTATCCCCAGTCACCTTCCTGTCCGCCGTGGACGATCTGGATGAGGCTGCCAAGGCGAAAACCTGACGGTAGACAACCCCAATGGGCACTGACGTCGGTGGCCCTGATCTGACAAGGAATCACCACTATGTGCCGCAGCTTGCCGAGGGGCTCTCAGCTGTCACGCCACCTGCATCCAAGGCTATCAGTGTGTCTGCAGGCCCGGTTGGCTCCCACAGGGCGCTTGACTGGTGCCCACAGGGTATGGTGGGGCGAACCATCCTCCTCAGCAGACGTCCACCTCCGGGGCGACCGAGACATCCTCATGAGCATACGGCTGTTCCAAGCGTAGAATCGCTTCCAGCAACTCCTTGAGCCATTCAGTCTTCCATCCGAGCCCGGTGTAGAAGTGACGTCCCGCATCGCCAGAGGCCTCCAGCAAACCACGTTCCACGGCAGCGAAGCCAATCGCAGCCTCGCAGAGGATTGTCGGTACCGGAAGACATGCTATAATGGTGATTGAAGTCACAAAGGAGAGGCACATGAAGACCAAGGCCGCCGTACATGGGTGGGAGATCGACCAACTGTTCAAACTTCGAGACCAGCAGCCGGGTCTGATGGAGGAGGCAGTCCGTCGTCTGATGCAAGAGGACGAGGCGATCCGATGGTCAGTAGTCGTAGGCGCATACCAAGACGAACAGATAAACCTCGGGAAAGCTGCTGAGCTACTGGATTTGACCGAACTTGAGTTACGCCAGCGCTTCATCGAGCTGGGCGTGCCGCTGCGCATCGGGCCGGCCGATGTGGCCGAAGCGCGTGCGGAGGTCGAGGCTGTGCGAGCCTGGTTTGCCGATTCCGAAGACACGGCGAGCTCGTGATCTCCTTGCTCGACAACACAGTGATGTCCAACTTTGCCGTCGTGCGGCATCCCGACCTTTTGGGAACAGCCTTCGGTGAGAAGCTCGCCACGCCGCAACAAGCATTTGACGAGCTTCAAGCCGGTGTCGAGGCGGGGAAACTGCCTGTTCTTGACTGGACGTGGTTGCCCGTGTGGACGCTGGAACCGGCAGAGATGACTCGCTACCGCCAGCTCTTCCGTAGCCTGAACGCGGGAGAGGCGGCATGCTTGACAATGGCTGTTGAACGCGGGTGCCGGGTGCTCACGGATGACCGCGATGCTCGCAAACTCGCCCGTCATCTGCAAATCCCCCTTTCTGGAACCCTTGGGGTTCTGGCCCGGCTTGTGGACACTGACCACTTGG
>CAZNRX010000053.1:0-28192 GCA_964575455.1 uncultured Anaerolineales bacterium
CGAGACTTTGTGCTCAATCTTCCAAACCACCGTAGAAATGAGCGAACCGGAAGCTTAACCGCTCGCAAATGAGAGCTTTCGGATGCTCCGTGAAGCATGTACAGCGGGTTTTCATACCCGCCGCCAACCAGAAGCATCAAGCAGACAAGTGTGTAGGGCGGGTTTCCATACCCGCCGCTGGCTGACCGTGCGGGGTGAGGCCCCGACGGCATAGATAGGTCCTATACAGCAAGGAGAATACCATGCCTGAACTTAAGGACGTGAGAGAAGCGCTGAAGAGCCTGTCGGGATCAACTGACGCTGAGAAGCTGAAGGGAATGGACGCCACCATTCTCTTCGACATCAAGGGTGAGGACGGCGGGCTGTGGACGGTGCAGATAGACGATGGTCAGATCAGCGTCGAGGAAGGGGAGATCGAGTCACCCGACGTGACGGTAGAGGCCGCGACCAAGGATCTGATGGGGCTAATCAAAGGGGAGCTCAACCCTATGGCCGCTTTCATGCAGGGCCGGCTCAAGGTCAAGGGGAATATGTCAATCGCGATGCAGCTGCAGAAGCTTTTCGGTTAGAGAGGCGATCGCCGGAGTCGTAGGCCTGCAAGCTATCCCAGCCGGGTGTGACAAGCTGCCCATCCCCTCACACCCGGTCGTGTTTCGTGCCCTTCGTGTCGGGATAGCCTGAAGACAAGCCGAGTGAACCCAACCGGAGACAACGTTGACCACGGAAACGAAGCTGGATCCGATGGCGTGTAGGGCCGATTTCCCCATTCTGCAGCGAGAGATCCACGGCAAGCCTCTTGCCTACCTCGACAACGCCGCTTCGACGCAGAAGCCAGAGGCCGTCATTGGGGCCCTGAGCGATTTCTACAGGACTCAGTATGCGAACATCCACCGCGGCATCCATACCCTGAGCGAGGAGGCCACTGCTGCCTACGAGGCCGCGCGGGATCAGGTTGCGGCCTTCATCAATGCCCCGGATCGTCGGGGCGTGGTCTTCACGCGTAACGCAACGGAGTCGATCAACCTGGTGGCCTGCAGTTGGGGGCGCGTGCAGATAACGGCCAGGGACCGTATCATCGTCACCGAGATGGAGCACCACAGCAATCTGGTGCCGTGGCAGCGCCTCGCTCGCGAGACCGGAGCCGACCTGGCCTACGTACCCGTCACAGATGACGGGCGTCTCGACCTGGCCTCCCTCGATCACATGCTGGAGAGCCCGGTCAAGTTGGTCGCCCTCACGCACATCTCCAACGTGCTCGGCACGGTGAACCCGGCTAAGGAGATCGCCGCCAGAGCACACAGCGCGGGCGCCCACGTCCTGATCGATGGCGCCCAGAGCGTGCCGCATCTGCCGGTCGATGTCGAGGCCCTGGATCCTGATTTCTTCGTTTTCTCCGGACACAAGATGTGTGGCCCCACGGGCATTGGCGTCCTCTACGCCCGACCCGAGCACCTGGCGTCGATGCCTCCGTTTCTTGCCGGCGGGGGCATGATCCAGCGCGTCGAGCGCGATGACGCGACCTGGGCCGACCTCCCGACCAAGTTCGAGGCCGGCACCCCCGCCATCGCAGAGGCGGTAGCGCTGGGGGCAGCAGTCCGCTATCTGAGCAACAAGGGTATGCCGGCCATCTGGGCCCACGAACAGGCCCTGGCCGCCTACTGCCTGGAGCGGCTGGGAGGGATGCCGGGCGTGCATGTGGTTGGCCCGCCGAGCGATGATCGCAGCGGCGTCGTCGCTTTCATCGTCGAATCGGTCCATCCTCACGATCTGGCCCAGATCCTCGATTCGGAGGGGATTGCCATTCGCGCCGGATACCACTGCGCCCATCCCCTCCACCAACGCTTCAACTGGCCCCCCACGGCGCGGGCCAGCTTCTACCTCTACAACACACGGGACGAGGTGGACCGGCTGGTCACCGGCATCCGAAAGGCGCAGGATCTCTTGGCAGCTGCCTAGGCTGTAGCCCGGCCACAGCCCGCTAGCCAGCCACGTCACCCATTCGCGATCCTCGTGGGAGGAGGAGACATGACTTCAGATCTTTATCGTGAGCACATACTCGACCACTACGGCAATCCTCGCAACAAGGGTGTCCTCGAAAACCCCGATATCTCCCACGAGCGCGACAACCCGGTCTGCGGCGACGTGGTGCGGCTCGACGTCCAGATGGAGGACGGCAGGGTCAGTGAGGCGACGTTTGAGGGCCAGGGTTGCGTCGTCAGCATGGCGTCCGCTTCGATGTTCACCGAGGAGATCCAGGGGAGGACCGTCGCCGAGCTGAAGGCGATGAGTGACCAGGATATCTTCGACATGCTGGGCGTCGCCCTCGGGCCATCCCGGGCTAATTGTGCGTTGCTCCCCCTGAGGGTGCTGCAGGAGGGGCTGGCTCAGTGGGAGGATGAGGCCTGATAGGCTGCGGGTCGACTACCTCTCTCGTCTCACCATCTCGACCAACTTCGCCGGCAGGCCATCTCGATTTTCTCGCGTCACGGTCAGTGCCTCCAGAGCGCAGCCATCGAGCTTCTTCTGGGCCTGCGCGATCAACTCGGTTCGGACAACCGGAACCGCCAGCGCGTACTCTCCGCCTCGCAGCACGTCGAAGGCGCTCACCCAGCCCTCGCCTCGCTCCATCTCCAGCGGACCGACCTCGTCGACCACCAGCAGGTCGCACGGCACCGCCTGGGACAGCACCGTGTTGCCCCAGCTCAGGACCTGCGGATCGAAGCGAAAACGCCCCTGGATCACGGTCTCGTCCCCGTCCGAGCTCCGGGTCAGGCGATGCCAACGGCCGGTGCTCACGTCGAGGACGTCACGAGCGTCCCGATGCTGTCTGTCTGTGGGGATGTCGTCTGCCACGGTGAGGATGCCGCCGCACACGTAGCCTCTCTCTTCTGCCAGCGTGACGGCCCGCCGGCAGACCGTGGTCTTGCCCACGCCCCGCGTACCGGTCAGGATGATCACCCGGCCCATCTTACTCGTCGCGCTCCGGGATCGGCCCGAAGGTAGATTCGATCTCCTCGGGCTCGAAGACCTCCAACATGCATGCCCACCACGTCAAATCGCCCGTCTTCCGGTACTCCCACCACAGGATGTCGGGCCAGAAGTGGCGCCAGCGCCACAGCGCCGGCGCCCGCTCCCAACCGTAATCTCGTGCCAGAGCCGTGAAGTCGACGTAATAACCGCCTGGAATCGGCTCGGTCGGAGCCCCCCCCTCCACCTCGGCGCGCCCTCCCTCCTCTCGTGCCTTGAGGTCCCACGGCCGGACCCGAAGCGGCTCACCCAGGCTTCCGTCCTGTTCGGCGGCGCGGAGGAACACGCGCCAGTACGTGGCGTTGCCCGTAAGCTCTGCGATGTCCTCCCGAACCAGCGCTACCCTGGGCTCTTCGTCTGTCGTCGACGATCCCTCATAGAGCTCCCGATTCAGCGCGAAGGCCCGACCACAGAGATGCCAGCTCCTGCGCGAGTGACCCGACGGCGGCGCGTAGGTCAGCGGCAGCCAGGCGCTCTCTAGCTCGGCCAGGTAGTCCCAGCCGGCTGCCTCCCGCACGCGTCGACGCAGTGCGTTGAAGCTATCGTTCACCTGGTCCGAGAGCAATGGGAGGGATCCCTCGTCCGTGAGCTCTGCGTCAGGCTCTGCCGTAGGCCCTGCGAAACTCACGCCGGGCAGGGAAACCAGCTCATAGGGCACGCCCTCAGCCGGTGTTGGCTGCACCACCTCGGCATAGAGCGCGAGCGGTTGACCTTCTCTACCGCCGCTCGCATTCGCCTCTTGAGCTCGCGCCACCACACGGGGGGAGACGGGCGAGCTCGTCCAGATGATACCATCCAGCAGGCCCTCCATGCTGTAAACCTCGTGAAACAGCGCCCATCCCGTCATGCTCGCCGCGACGAGGTGGCTGCGGGGGTGGTCTCCCACCCCGCTTCGCGTGTGCACGTACACGAGGCTTTCCCCGTCGGGAGCCCACGCCGGCGCGTCGCCGGTGCCGAAGAACTCTGTCTCCGTCTGGTCGGCTGAGAGCGTCTGCCAATCAAACGTGGCGATCTGCACGGATGTCTGACCCTCAGGGCCACTGACGTACGCAAGCCGCGAGCCGTCCACCGACCAGGCCGTCTTGTCCTCGTTAGCGTCAGGGCTCTGTGTGATGTTGATCGTCTCCTGATCGCCCAACGTGTGCAGATAGATATCTTTGCTCCCGTCGCGCAGCGAGGTGAAGGACAGGGCCTGGCCGCTCCGAGCCCAGGCCGGCGCGAAGTCGGCAGCGGGGTCCGTTGTAACAGGCTGGATCTGCTTCCCGTTGGTGCTCATCGTGTAGACGTCTAGGTTGCCGTCCCGGTAGGTCTCAAAGGCGATCCACTCCCCGTCGGGCGACCAGCTCGGGTTGGCGTCGAAGCTCGCGTGGTGCGTCAACCTGATCAAGGCCCCGCTGACCAGATCCAGGAGGTAGATATCCCAGTTCTCGGCGCGGTTCGAAGCGAAGGCCAGGTAGTCGCCATCGGGGGACCAGGCCGGAGATCGATCCTCGGCGGCGTGATGCGTGAGCCGCACCAGCTGTCGGGTTTCCTGATTGAGCGCGTAGATATCCGTGTTGCCGTCACGCCGCAGACTGAACGCGATGGCGCCTCCGCTGCCAAGCGCTGTCGGCGTCGGCCCAGGCGTGGAGGTGGGCTCGGGGGCAGCCGTGGAAAAGGCTCGGGGCCGCATGGGCCTCATGGCGTTCGGCATAGTGGAGGCCCGATAGAGCGCGATGCCCAGCAGCGCCAGCAGCATCACGTGTCCTAGGCTCAGAAGAAGCAACAGCCGGACGCTCCGTGGCTGCAGGATGACCGGTTTCCCGACCGCGTTCGGCGCCCGCAGCCAACGCCAGGCGAGCATAAGGCCGCTCCACAGTCGTCGAAGCACGCTTCCGTGTCTCTCTGCAGCTTCAGCTTTGCGTTCCTGGCTCCGTGCCTGCTCCCTCTCCGCCTCGATCATCGTGATGACAGAGTATAACGTGGAGAGGGTGCTTGTCAAGCCCCCGGCAATCGACTATACTTACACATTGCGCAAGACGTGGAGCACAGGCGCCACCGCGCCTCACGATTTACGATTTACGACTTACGCTCTATGTTTCGCGCCTATCCAAAACCGACAAGCGCTAACACAACCATTAACCCATTGAAACGAACCCATGGCAAAGGTAACACCGCTCCGCAAGCAGTACTTGGAGATCAAATCGAAGCATCCCGACGCTATCGTCTTCTTCCAGCTGGGAGACTTCTACGAGGCCTTCGACGACGACGCCAAGACCGCCGCCAATGAGCTGGATGTCGTTCTCACCTCCCGGCCTGTCGCCAAGAAGCAGCGGGTCCCCATGGCCGGCGTCCCGTGCCACGCCATAGAGGGATACGTCGCCCGCCTGATCGAGAAGGGGTATCGCGTGGCCATTGCCGACCAGGTGGACGACACCACCAGCAAAGGGCTGGTCGTGCGGCAGGTCACCCGCGTCGTCACGCCGGGCACCGTAGTCGAGCCGGCGCTCCTGGAGGAGAAACAATCGAACTACCTGGCCGCCGTCGTCACCCAGGAGAACCGCGCCGGGTTGGCCTACGTCGACATCACCACTGGCGAGTTCGCGACGACCGAGGTGGAGAGAAGCGAGATAGAACAGGAGCTGGCCCGCATTCAGCCGAGGGAGTGCCTCGTTCCCGAGCGAGGGCGTTGGAAAGAGACGGGCGCAGCGGAGCAGGACGGGGAGGAGGAGCGTTTACCGCCCCATATCAGGCGGCTGGGCCCGGGCACGCACGTCACGCCGTTGCAGGCGTACCGTTTCGAGCTGGGAGCGGCCCGCCAGGCGCTCAAGGATCACTTCGGGGTAGCGACCCTGGAAGGCTTCGGCTGCGCGGGCCAGCCGTTGGTCACCCGCGCCGCTGGTGCCATCCTCCACTACCTGCGTGAAACCCAGAGGAACGCGCTGAAGCAGATCGTCAGCCTCAGCACCTATTCAACCATCCGCTTCATGCAGATCGACGCGAACACGCGCCGCAACCTGGAGATCACGGAGACCATCCGGGACCGGAGTAAGCGTGGATCGCTCCTTGGCGTGCTCGACGAGACGCTCACCCCCATGGGCGGACGCATGCTGCGATCGCGCCTCGCCCAGCCCTTGCTCGACCGAGACGATGTGAATGAGCGCCTGAATGAGGTGCAGGCATTCTACTCAGGTACGATTCTCCGGGGCAAGGTGCGGGAGGTCCTCCGGGACGTGCCGGACCTGGAGCGATTGACCAACCGCATCTTGGGCGGCACGGCCACACCCCGCGATCTGGTGGGCGTGCGCAAGGCGCTGGAGGCGGTGCCTAGGCTCACTAAGTTGTTGAAGGAAGCGGGAGATGAGGCAGAGGCCAGATCTCCGGCATCGTGCCTGCTCGATCTCGCCTCTTCTCTTGATCCGTGCGAGGACATGGCCGCCCTTATAGCGTCGGCCATTGTCGACGACCCACCTGCCAAGGTCTCCGGCGGTGGTGTGATCCGTCGTGGCTTCTCCGACGAGCTCGATGACCTGTTGCGGTCGGTGCGCGAGGCACGGGAATGGCTCGCCAGCCTGGAGAAGCGTGAGCAGAAGAGAACCGGCATCAAGAGCCTCAAGGTGGGCCACAACAAGGTCTACGGCTACTACATCGAGGTCACGAAGGCCAACATGGACGCCGTGCCCGACGACTACACCCGCAAGCAGACCCTGACGAACTCCGAGCGATATATCATCCCCGAGCTGAAGGAGGCTGAGGCGAAGATCCTCAGTGCCGAGGAGCGGCAGTCGGAGGTGGAGGCGCGGTTGTTCAGGGAGGTTTGTCAGCAGGTTGGGGCGCGGGCGCGAGCCCTGCTCGGCACGGCCCGGACGCTGGCGCGGATTGACGTCGCCGCGGCGCTGGCCGAGGTCGCCGTCAGCAATCGCTACGTTCGCCCCGCGCTGACCGCCGATGACACGCTGGACATCGTCGCCGGGCGCCACCCTGTCGTCGAACAGGTGCAGCGGGACGAGCCCTTCACGCCCAACGATCTGCGCTTGAACGATGACGAGCGGATTCTGATCATCACCGGGCCAAACATGGCCGGTAAGTCAGTCTACCTTCGCCAGGCGGCCCTGATCGTCCTCATGGCCCAGATTGGAAGCTTCGTACCTGCCGAAGAGGCGCAGATTGGGATTGTGGATCGGATCTTCACTCGCATCGGGGCGCAGGACGAGGTGGCCTTCGGCCAATCCACCTTCATGGTCGAGATGGTGGAGACGGCCAACATCCTCAATCACGCCACGCCGCGCAGCTTGCTGATCCTCGACGAGGTGGGGCGCGGCACGAGCACCTACGATGGTCTCTCCATTGCCTGGGCCGTGGTCGAGTACCTGCACAACCATCCCGAGCGGCGCGCGCGGACGCTCTTCGCTACCCATTACCACGAGCTGACGGAGATGGGGGAGCGGCTGCCGGCCGTCTGTAACTACAATTTGGCCGTGGTCGAGGAGGGCAAGCAGGTCATCTTCCTGCACAAGGTCGAACCCGGGGGCGCGGATCGTTCTTATGGGATCCACGTGGCGCAGCTGGCTGGCGTGCCGAAGCCTGTTATCCATCGCGCCGAGGAGCTCCTGACCCAGCTTGAGAGCGGGGAGTTTCGGCCCGGCACCGAGAAGCCGGAACCATTCCAGCCCGTGCTTTTCGCCGATGAGCATCCCATTGTGAAGGCGCTGGAGACCCTAGATATCTCCGCGATGACCCCCCTGGAGGCGATCAACAAGCTCTACGAGCTGCAGGAGCAGGCTCGGGCATAGACTCAGCAGATCCAAGATCGCCTCAAGGGGATTGCCAGAACCCGCTTTAGCTCTGGATCACCAGATCCAGAGCGAGCAAGCTCGGCCTACTGAGGCTGGAAGGCTCTGCCAGGCAGAGAGCCGCGAGGAATCTCGGAGCTACCGCGAAATCGTGTGGGGATCAAGCGCGTCCCGGAGCGCGTCCCCGACCAGGTTGATGGAGAGCACGGCGAGCATCATCATGCCGCTCGGTGCCAGGCTCACCCAGGGCGCGCGTCGCAGTAGTTCGCGTCCCTCGTCGATCATGGCCCCCCATTCGGGGGTCGGCGGCTGGGCGCCGAGGCCCAGGAAGCTCAGAGAGGTTGCCCTCAGAATCGCCCACGCCACGTCCATCGTGGCCAGCACCAGCACGGAGGCCGCGATGTTGGGCAGGACGTGCCGCAGGATGATGCGGCCATGACTGCAGCCGATAGCTTGAGCAGCCTCGACGTACATCTCCTTCTTCGCGCTCAGCACGTTACCGCGCACGAAACGGACGTAGCCCGGGATGCCTGCGATCCCCACAGCGATGGTCACATTGACCAGCCCCGGCTCCAGGATAGCCACGATGCCCAGCGATAGGATCAGGCTGGGGAAGGCCAGGACCACATCGGTCAGGCGCATCACCAGCTGATCGAACAGCCCACCGTAGTAGCCGCTCAGGAGGCCGAGCAAGAGACCGGGTAGGGCGGCCAGCAGGGCTGCCATCACGCCCACGGAGAGGGAGATGCGCGCCCCATACAGCACGCGAGCCAGGACGTCCCTTCCAAACAGGTCGGTTCCGAACGGATGGGACAGCGACGGCCCAAGCAGCTGATTCTCGTAATCCATGTCCAGAGGATCGTAGGGCGTAAGCCACGGCGCCAATAGCGTGCTCAAAGCGATGGTCACCAAGATGAGCAGGCTGATCACACCAGCCGCCGAGTAGCGATCTGGTATCACAGCACCCCTGGACACAACATGTCTGGCTCGCTATCCCCGGCGGATGCGCGGGTCCAACAGACCATAGCTCATATCGACCAGGAAATTGACGCCCACGTAGATCGCTGCCCCCAGGATAACCGCGCCTTGCACGAGAGGGTAGTCCTTCCAGGAGATGGCGTCGACCACCAGGCGGCCCAGGCCGCGGCGAGAGAAGAGGGACTCCGTGACCACTGTGCCGCCGAGCAAGGCGCCGAACTGCAGGCCGATGAGGGTGATGACCGGGATCAAGGCGTTGCGCAGCGCATGGCGCCACAGGATCACCTGCTCCTTCAACCCCTTGGCGCGCGCCACGGTGATGTAGTCCTCAGGTAGCACCTCGAGCATCTGCGTGCGCACCAGGCGGGCGATGGTGCCAGTCGACGCCAGGCTGAGAACCAGCGAGGGCATCACTAGATGGCGCCAGCTCCCCTGGCCGGTGGCGGGAAGCCATCCCAGCACTAGGCTGAAGAGGAGAATGAACAACAGGCCGGAGAGTAGAATAGGAAGGGAGACGCCGAGCACGGAGAGTGTGATGGAAAGGTGATCGATCCAGGAACCTTGATGCGTGGCGGCCAGGATGCCCATGGAGATCCCTACCACCACGGACAGCAGCGTTGCGGATGTGGCCAGCGCCAGGGTGTGGGGCAGTTGCTCGGCAATCGCGTCCGCCACAGGACGATGGCTGATCAGCGATGTGCCTAAGTTGCCTTGCACCAGCCTGCCCAGGAACCTCACATACTGAACGGGCAATGGGTCGTCCAGTCCAAGCTGCTCACGCAGGTCGGCGATATCCTCGGCGGAGCCGCCTCCCTGAGAGATCAGCAGCGTGGCGGGGTCCCCTGGCAGGAGGCGTATGGCGAAGAAGGTCAGGGTGACGACGCCCCATAGCACCAGGATCGTGGAGAACAGACGACGCAGTGTGAAGGTGAACATCTTTCAATCTAGCTGCAGGCACAGAAACGCCGGGCGAGCCTCGAAGCGCCGCGCAAGGCCCACCCGGCAATGATTTCTGGTTCAATCAGAAGACGGATGATCGCGACTGAGCTACTACTGATCTGCCACAGACACGTCATACAGCCAGGGGAACCAGCCCTGCCTGTCATAGCGCAGGCCCTCGACCTTGGCGGAGGTCGCGTTCAGGTTCACGTAGTCACGTATAGGTAGAATCATGGCTTGGTCCACAATGTGCTGCTGGATCTCGGCGTAGATCTCATGGCGCTCAGCCTCGTCCATCACCTGCTTCCCTTCCTCCAACCACGCATCCAACTGCGAGTTGGAGACCTTCGACCAGTTGAACCCGCCATCAACGTTGCTAGAGTGGAAGCACGTGCGGAGGATATCGGGATCGCTGTTGGAGAAGAGGAAGGGTGCCAGATGATACCGTCCATCAGCCACATCACCCAGAGCATTGGAGAACGTGGTCTGGCGTGATGCTAGGTCAACACCGACTTGTTTCAGCTGATCCTGCAGCATCTGACCCACCTCCGGGATGTATCCCCAGCCCATCAGGATCGTCTCCAGCTCAAGCGGCTCCCCATTGCGGTCGCGAATGCCATCGCCGTCAGAGTCGGTCCATCCCGCTTCCTCCAGCAGCTCGGCAGCCCGCTCTGGATCGTACGCGTACGTGCCCTCGACCGTGGGGTCGTAGGCAAACGTAGGTCGGTTCAGCGGTCCGTAGGCCACGGGAGAATACGCCTTGAAGACCGTCTCCACGATCGCGGGGCGGTTCACGGCGTGGATCAGCGCTTCTCGCACCCGCTGATCGTCCAATGGAGCACGACGTGTGTTCATGAAGAACTGCAGCGGTTGACCCGGAATTGGAACGGGCATCAGCTCATAGTCGGAGCTCTCATCGAGGCGCACGGCATCCTGCGGTGGGATCTCGCCCATGACGTCAGCTTCGCCGGACTCCAGCGCCAGAACCCGGGTGGCGGGATCGGAGTAGAAGCGAAAGGTGATTTCCTCCAACTGAGGTGGCCCTTGATGATCGAAGAAGGATGGCGCCCAGTCGTAGTCAGCGTTGCGCACCAACGTGAGATGATCCTTGGGCACGTACTCTTCGAAGGTAAAGGGCCCGGTGCCCACTTGGTGGAACTGGTATTCGTCACCCCATTCCGAGACCGCGTCGGGGGAGACCATGGCCAGATAGACGGTGCTCAAAGAGGCCAGGAAGGGCGCGTAGGGCTCCGTGAAGTGGACGCGCACGGTCGTCTCGTCGACGATCTCCGTGCGGTCATAGGGGCCGAGCATGCCGCTGGCCTTGCGCGACTTCGTCTCTGGGTCGGCGATGCGGTCTAGGCTGAAGCGCACGGCCTCAGCGTTGAAGGGGTTGCCATCATGAAACGTCACGTCGTCGCGCAGATGGAACGTGTAGGTCAGACCATCCTCCGAAACCTCCCAGCTCTTGGCCAGGCCGGGTACGAACTCCCCGTCGGGCGTCAGCCAGACCAACGGGTCATACACACTGGTTAGTGGAATTCCTAGCTCCGAAGATGCGTCAATGTGTGGATCGATCCCGGAGGGAGATAGGGTGAGGCCATATGCGATGCTCCCGCCGGTCGACTGCGAGGCCAGACGACACCCCTGAGTCGAAGCCACTACGAGCATCGACAGGGCTACGAGTAGGATCAGATAGCGCTTCACCGGATATCCTTTCCATCAATTGTGATCGGGACGACAAGAACCGTCAGGTGCTCAACCCTCCGTGAGGCAGAGGCATCTTGCAATGTCCGCCTGCCGGGGACCTAAGCACGTTGTCTCACGGCAACACACATCGACCCCGGATTATACCACTCCCAACCCTGGTTGACAATGAGCCCTCCCAAAGGTAGAATCATACATTATGCGAGAGTCCGACAACAAGCCCATAGACCGTGATCGTCTCAGCGTGCTTCTGGCGGTGCTCATTCTGGGGAACGTTCTATTCCGATTCATCGAGCTGCCTGGGCACGTCTACCGGGTGCAGGCCTTGGGTTCTCCGCTTGAGATACACGCCTCTGGCACGCTCCTGTTGATCACTCTTATGGTCGGCCTGGCCTGCACCGGCACCACCCTCGTCCTGCACGATCATCCGCTGCTGCTAGAGCATCCCGAGCGCTCTGTCACCATCGCCTGGATCCTGCCTGGCGTCCTGGCCGGTCTTTCGGGCCATTTGCTGTCCCTGGCCCCAACTCTCTCTATCTGGCTTGGTGGACTGGTCATATTTGGGATCAGCATCGGGCTGACAGTCTCGGCCGAACACGCTGCGATCCATCCCGATGCGCCGAGCTATGCGGTGGCGCGGCTTGCTTTGAACGCCTTAGCCTACCTGATGGCCTTTATGCTCTTCGTCATCATCTACCAGACCCGCAGCCGGAGCTTGATGACGGCGACGCTGACGCTCCTCGTAGCTACTCTCCTGGCTGTTGATCTGCTGAGCGTCGCGGATGTTCGGGTAGGACGGCTGCTGCCGTTCGCCGGCATTGTCGGCCTGATCATCGGCGAGAGCACGTGGGCGCTGAACTACTGGCAGATCAGCGGCTGGGTCGGCGGATTGCTGCTGCTACTTGTTTTCTACATATCCATTAACGTAGCTCATCAGCACTTGGTGGAACGGTTGAGTATGTCAACACTCGTCGAGTTCACGGCTGTCACCGTGGCTGTGCTGCTCGTGGTCTTGATCAGGGGGCCTTAAGCTAAGTATGAAGCGACAAACTGGGAGGGGAAACTGTGGATCATAGAGAAGTGACAATAGGAGATAAGCTGCCCTCGCGTATCGCACGGCTGGAGGAGCTGGCCTACAATTTCTGGTGGAGTTGGCATCGCGAGGCTCGCGATCTCTTTAAGATGCTGGACTATACACTGTGGCGTACCACCAGCCATAACCCTGTGCAGATCTTGCTGGAGGTCTCACCAGAGCGTCTGAAGGAAGCAGCCTCCGACCCGCTCTTCTTGCGGCATTACGACGCCGTCCTGATGGCGCTCGATGCCGATGTGAAGGATGGTCACCTCTGGTTTCCAGACAAGTATCCGGAGCTGACGGACCGGCCTGTGGCCTACTTCTCGGCCGAGTTTGGCCTCCACCGATCCTTGCCTATCTACTCCGGCGGGCTCGGGGTCTTGGCAGGGGATCACTGCAAGGAGGCCAGCGACATCGGGCTGCCGTTTGTCGCCGTCGGCTTCCTCTACGAGATGGGCTATTTCGAGCAGCACATCACACCTGACGGATGGCAGGAGGCTACCTATCCTCACTTCGAGCCGCAGGAGGTGGCTATCCGGCAGGCTCTGTGCGACGACGGGAGCTGCCTGTTCGTGCCGGTTGACCTGAACGATCAGACCGTCCACCTCAAGCTCTGGCACGTCAAGGTCGGGCGCGCGCACCTGTACCTTATGGACGCGGATAATGAGCGGAACGCCCCATGGGAGCGCGAGCTCACCCGCAGGCTCTATGGGGGCGACCAGGAGATGCGCATTCAGCAGGAGATCGTTCTGGGCATTGGCGGCATGCGCGTCATCCGGGCGTTGGGTATCAAGCCCCTCGCCTACCACCTCAACGAGGGGCACTCCGCCTTCCTTGTGTTGGAACGCGCGCGCGAGCTGGTCGAGAACGGGAAGTCGTTTGAGGAGGCGCGCGAACAGGTGCAAGCGACTACCCTGTTCACCACCCACACGCCGGTCCCTGCAGGCCACGATGTCTTTCACTTCCATTTGGTGGACAAGTACTTCCATACCCACTGGCCACGGCTGGGTCTGAGTCGTGAGCAGTTCCTGGGCCTCGGACACCACGAGGGCGGCCGGCAAGGCTTCAACATGACCGCCTTGGCCATGCGCATGTGTGGTCAGCGCAATGGAGTCAGCAAGCTCCACGGCGAGGTCTCACGCCGTATGTGGACGTCACTTTGGCCCGACAGGGACGAGGATGAGGTCCCCATCGACTCTGTCACCAACGGGATCCACGTGCCCTCCTGGATCGGAGGTGCCATGTACCGTCTGTACCGCAAGCATCTGGGGCCAGATTGGATCAAGAAGCATGACATCCCGGCCCTCTGGGAACGGATTCTCGACGTGCCCGACGAGGAGCTCTGGGACGCACACGTCCACTTGAAGGATAAGTTGATGACCTTCATGCGTGAGCGCTCGCGCAGACGGCGCATGGAGGGTGGGCTGACGCCGGAGCAGGTGCTCTGCTCGGGGACGTTCCTCGATCCCGATGCGCTCACCATCGGCTTCGCACGACGCTTCCCCACCTACAAGCGAGCCACGCTGTTGTTCCACGATCTGGAGCGGCTCAAGCGCTTGCTCCACGATCGCTATCGCCCCGTCCAGTTCATCTTCTCCGGCAAGGCTCACCCGGCTGACGACGCTGGCAAGCGACTCCTTCAACAGGTCTACAACACTGCTAAGGATCCCTCCACGGGAGGCCGCATCGCTTTCATTGAGGATTACGACATGCAGGTGGCGCGCTACTTGGTCCAGGGCGTGGACGTGTGGCTCAATACGCCGCGGCGCCCCTATGAGGCCAGCGGCACCAGCGGCCAGAAGGTGGCGCTCAACGGGATTCCCAATCTGAGCGTCCTCGACGGTTGGTGGGCCGAGGGATATAATGGGGCCAACGGTTGGGCAATCGCCACCGGGGAGCGGCATGACGATTCGGCGGCGCAGGATGCTGCCGACGCCGAGGCGCTGTACAGGCTTCTTGAGGACGAGGTCGCACCGCTTTTCTACGAGCGCGACGCCGACGACATACCTCGGGACTGGGTGCGGCTTACGAAAGAGACGATCCGCACCGCTGTGCCTACCTTCTGCACCCGGCGAATGGTGAAAGAGTACACGGAGAAGTTCTACGTACCCGCGGCACGGCAGACGGAGGAGCTGGAATAGGAGAGGATTTGCCGTTCAGATCGGCGTGACGGCTGGATTCAGACCACATCGGCCCCGGTCCCACAAGAGGACCGAGGCCGTCTGCCTCAAGGCTCTATCGAGACCGTCTCGCTTCCGCCGGGATGCAACGTCATCGTGCGCTCTCCGACACTCACCGTGACCGGCGCCTCATTCTCCGTGGCCGACTCGATGGTCATCTCCCCCCGCACCAATCGCACGGTCAGAAGATTGCCGCGAACCACTAGGTTGAACGACAAGCCGTCCCACCGGGCCGGCAAGGCGGGGGTGAACCCGATGCCATCCTCGTCGATGCTGAAGCCGGCGAACCCCTCGACGATCATCTGCCATATAGCGCCGCAGGCGGCCGTGTGGATCCCCCCCAGGAAGGTCCCCCCGCTCATCACCTTGGTGCTGGCATTGTACAGATCGATGGTAGCCGCGTTCACGAAATAGTCGTAGGCCTCTTCCGCGTAGCCTACCTTGCTTGCTACCACGGCGTGGACAGACGGGCTCAGAGAGGATCCGTGCTCTGTCCGTGGCTCGTAGTAGTCGTAGTTGGCGCGCATCACCTCGACTGGGAAAATGTCCTGCAGCGCAAACAGCTGCAACACGTCGGCCTGCTTCAAGACTTGCGTCTCCACCGCGATGCCGTTGGGCCATCCCCAGTACTCCTCGGGGTGGATGAGCCGCTTACGCAGCTCATCAGGTCGAATGTCCTCGAGATCAAAATAGCCGTCAAACTGTTCCAGGAGCCGGGTGTCGGGATCGGGCTGAGGGAGGTAGAGTAGCTTGATCATATCCTGCCAGGCATCGATGTCTTCCTCGCTCAGATCCATTCGCCGCAGAAGCGCCTCCAATTCGCTCGGTGCATCCTCTCGCATCCTCTCATAGAGGGTCACCGCCTTATCAAGGGCGAAATTAGCTTGGTAGTTGGTGAAAGCGTTGTTGTCTACGTTCTCGTGGTATTCGTCGGGGCCCAACAGCCGGATGAACTCATATCGATTCTTGTCCTTCTTGAAGTAGACGTGGGAGAATAGGAACCGTGCTACCTCGAGGGCGGCCTCTGCCCCGTAGTTGACCACAAAGTCCCAATCGCCAGTCGCGACGTAGTACTGCCAGATCGCGTAGACGATGTCTGGTGAGATGTGGATCTGCCAGTCATTGAAGTGATTGCGGATCCTCCGTCCGGTCAGTACATTCTCGAAGAAGTAGTCGGGAAAGAGCTCTTCGCCGGTCTTGCCACTGGTCCAAGCGTAGAATGCACCCTCGTACCCCAGCCGCTGTGCTTTGGTGCGCGCACCGTCCAGGGTGTCATAGCGATACCTCAGAATGCCTCGGGCCATATCGGGATGGGTAAACAGGAGCATCGGCAGGTTGAAGATCTCCTGATCCCAAAACGCCGCACCTTGATAGACCTGACACGATAACCCTCTTGCGCCGATGGGTAATCGGGCGTGTGCTGGCGTGGCGATGATGTTCTGGTAGATGTTGAAACGCGTGATGGTCTGGGCCTCCATGTCCCCGTCGATCTGGATGTCGCTTCGCGCCCAGATCTCATCCCATCGCGATTGATGATCCTTCCAGAGCGTCGCGGGCCCAGCTTGCAGCGCGTCTTGGGCGTCAGCCCTGGCCCGCTGGCGCGGGTTCGGAACGTCGTTGCTCGTGTATAGCGCCACAACCTTCTTGACGGACACCTCTTCTCCTGCGCTCAGGCGGAACGTCATCTCGCGCAGCACGCGTTCCGGTGACCTGATGACCCTCTTGGCTGTCGGGGACGGCCCATCGACGGTCAAACCCTCCACCACGTCGATCCGAATGCCAAACTCGCCTGTGATCGTCTCCATGCCGAGAAGGTCATCTTGGCTGAAAGGCGTGTATTTCTTGAAATGCTCACCGCTGAGGTTCCAGACCCGTCCGTCGATTCCCGTCACAAGTCTGACGTCGGCGTCTTGGTCTGGGTGGAAGCTGTACCGCATCACGATCAGATGGAGATTATGGTAGCTAGCGAACTTTTCCACCTCCAGCTCGACCCGCTGCTCCCCAGAGCCCTGCCAAACCTGGGATCGAGCGTACCGCCCATAGCGTAGGTCGAGGCTCCGCTCGTAGCTGAGAGACGTTCCTTGGAAGGCGGATACCCTCTCACCATCGACGAAGAGCTGGGTGAACAGCCCGTTAGGCACGTTACATAGTTCTCGCCGCTCACCGTCAGCCATGTCATATGTGTCGCTGACGATACAGGCCACGTAGCGGTCGGCCTCCCATTCGGCGAAAGTGCCCCGGTAGCCCAGGTAGCCGTTGCCGATCATGAAGTTGCTGCCGGTCGTGACCAGTTGCTCAGGCTGAAAGGTCGTCTCGACGATGTCCCACCCCGTCGTGGTGCAAAGGTTGTTCTGCAAGTCCATCGCTCAGCTCCCTACGCTAGGATCTCGTTCAGATCGATGTCCGCGGTGGTATCGTAGCGGAAATGCGGGGTGACCGAGGATCGCACGCCTACTCGCTCCTCCGGCCCAACGCCGATGGCGATCATCCCACCGGTCAACGCAGCTTGGACGCCCGATTCAGCGTCCTCCACGACGGCACAGTTCGCCACCGGCACGCCCACCTGCCCGGCCGCGTGGACGAAGATGTCGGGAGCCGGTTTCGCCCGGACGACGCTGTGCCCGTCGGCGATGCCGTCAAAGGCGTCGGTGATGTGGAGCTTCGCCAGCACAATCCTTGTGTTCCTGCTGGCGGACCCCACGGCGACCTTGAGCCCGCGGCGCTTGATGTCGTCGATGAGCTCCTGAGCGCCGGGCAGGAAATCTTCCTTGGTGATGGTCTCCAGCAGCGACTGATAGTAGCCGTTTTTGCGATCCATCATCTCCTGCATCTGGTCCTCGGTGTAGTCAGCGACGTGCTCTCCGAGCAACAGCTCGAGCGATCTGCGCCGTGACACGCCGCGGAGCTGCTCATTGTCCTGGCGGGTGAAAAAAATGCTCTCCTCGTCCGCCAATCGTTTCCAGGCTTGGAAGTGATAGCGCGCCGTATCCGTGATAACGCCATCGAGGTCCAGGATGAAAGCCCTTATCTGTGTCATAGCATGGTCCCTTTTGTTTCGCTGCTGCCTCTGTGAACGCCGCGTCAGGCTCTCATGTCTTGGAAGAGCTTGAGGTAATCGGCCAGATGACGCGTCGTGAGGAAGTTCTCCCGCACGTGCTCCTTGGCCGCCTCCCCCATCTCCTGCGCCTCGTCCGGATGCTCAAAGAGATACAACGTCTTCTTGGCGCATGCCTCCACCGTGTCGACCAGAAAGCCGGTCTCGCCCTCAATGATCTGCAGCGGAATCCCTCCCGCGTTGCCACCGACCACTGGCTTCCCCTTCCACAGAGCCTCCGTGACCACCAGCCCGAAGCCCTCTCGGATCGACTTCTGGATCACGACGTCACTGGCGGTCTGAAAAGCTCCCACCTCGTAGGCTCCCACGCCGTGGAAGTTGTGGAGGATGTGAGTATCGAAATCCTCTCCGGCGTGGCGAATCGTCTTGTCCAGGTAATACCAACCTTCGGGATCGTCGGAGGCCATCGAGCCCACCAGCGCCAGCTGGACCTCCGGCATCTGCTCCTTCACAATGCGGTAAGCGTCGATCACGCCCAGGGGATCCTTCCACGGATCAAAACGGCTGACCTGGGTGATGATCGGACGCTCCAGATCGAGGCCGAAATCTCCTACGATCCGTCGGGCCTCGCTCAGATCAATTGGGGCATTCTTGGGCGACAGCGGATCGATGGTCGGCGTGATAATGGCCAGATGCTCGAAGTCCACACCTGGCCCCACGTACTGCTCCATGGTGAAGATGGCGGCTTCGTATTGATTGATATAGGGGGCAAAGAAATCCCAGTAGTCGGGATTCGGGTGTGACGTGTCGATGTGGCAGCGCCATGCCCAGTGCTCCCCGTCCGCCTTCCCGTGGTAGTGCAGCAGACTGGCTGGCTGCGGATCATGGACCACGACGAAATCATACGTCCCTTCAAATGCATCGGCGTTCATCTTGTTGTACCGCTGCCAGATATCCTTCATCTCGGTGGTGAGCTCAATCTCCATGCCCTGCAGGCCGTTGTGCGCTGCCTTGGTGACGTTGAAGAACTCGTCAGCTCCCTCAATGACCTGCCAGTCAGCGTCTAGCCCCACGTCGACCATCAACGGCACCAAGGTCTGTAGCATCTCTGCGACGCCGCCTCCATAGGCTGTGGCGTTGACGTGCACCACGCGGGCACCTTGCAGAGGCTTGGCTACCTCCTTGATCTCGGCGATGGTCTCATCACCTACTACAGGGCGATACGCATTCAGATGCTTTTCCTCAAGTTCAACTTGCTGCAGCATGGCTCCCTCCTTATGTATGCTGACTACTGGGTATAGAAACACGCCCTTCATCGGCGGCCCCGATGAAGGGCGGCTCAATCGCCCGGCCCTGGCCAAGCACGGCAAGCCGTTCCGACGGCTCGCTGCGTGGGGCCTCTCACCCCCTCTCTCGCGGCCTAGGATTTGGCGATATAGCGGTTGAGCTTGGCGGCCAGGTTCGGCAGTGGTAGGGATTGGAGCCACACCTTGCCCGGGCCCGTCAGCTTTGCCAGGAACAGCCCCTCACCGCCCAGCAGCATGTTCCGCACACCCTTGACGCGCGTGATGCTGAAGTCGACGCTTGGCTCCAACAGAGCGATGTGTCCTGGGTCGACGCTGAGCACCCCACCCGAGGCGAGGGTGGTCTCATGCGCTTCCCCCGCGATCTCGAAGAAGACGTGCCCCGGTCCCTCCACTCGCTGTAGGAAGAAACCCTCACCTCCGAAAAGCCCCGCCCCCAGACGCTTGTGGAAGTGGACCGACAGATCGACGCTGTCCTCGGCGCACATGAAGGCATCTCGCTGACACAACATGGCCTGACTGGGCTCGAGCCGCATCGACAGCACTCGACCTGGCGCCTCCGGCGTGAAGGCGATCTTCCCACCGCCTCGATTGGCCGTGTAGGTGGTCATGAAGAGCGACTCGCCGGAGACCATGCGGCCGAGCCCCTTCATCAGCCCGCCCCGTGCGCTCGTGTCCATATCCACGTTGGACATCCAGGCCATACCGCCTCTCTCGGTGTACATGGCCTCTCCGCTGTCCAACTCCACCAGCAATGTCTGCATCGAACTACCCACGATTTCGAACCTCATTGTTCCTCCTTGCACGTATGTCGAGTCGAGGCGTCGCCAAAGTGGCGGAAGCCTCCTGCGGAACCCGTGCAGCCCAGCCCACGGCTCGGCTCAGGGACAGATCAGGGCCCATTTTACCCCGGAGACTCACAGAAGAGAGCTCCTCTCGGGCCATTTCTTGATAAGGATGTCTTTCGGCGTAGTATACCATCAGAATCACAGGGCGACCATGAAGGGAATGACCATGGCAGCGGCCAGATTCAGCGTGGGAGCGGTCTGTTCCGGCCTCCGCATACCCTTTGACCTTCCCGGCTCTGCGGAGGTCCTCAGTCCACGTCCAATGCCTCAAGGAAGTCGGTAACCCGGTTCTGCCAGGTGAAAGTGGGAATGGTGATCTGGCAGGCACGCTCTCCCATGACCGTCCGCATGTCGTCGTCGCGAAGAAGCATCTCCAGCGCCTGCGCAAATCCCGACACGTCGTCCGCCGAGACGACGACCGCTCCCTGCCCCACCTCCATCGGCTGCTCGCTTCCTTCGACGGGGATCTCTTGGCGACTCTCACCTTTCTCCCCGCCCAGAAGGTACTCGGTGGCGAAGGGGACACGGTTGCTCGCTACAACGGCCGCGCCCGTGGCGGCGGCCTCCTGCGCCGACATGCCGAAGCCCTCCATGACCGATGGCGTGCAGTAGATGTCCGTCACTGCATAGAGCGCCGGCAGCTCGTCCCAGACGTAGCCTACTGGCGCGACACTCCCGCGCAGGCCAAGCTCGCGAATCAGGCCCTTAAGCCTAGACGCCAACGCCTCCTCACGCTCGTCGATGGAGATGACCAGAAGGCTGTCCGGTGCGTTCTGGTGAGCTCGGGCGAATGCCCTCAGCAGAACGCCTTTCCGCTTGGTGGTGTCGGTGCGGCTGATCTCTGTGACGATCTTGTGGCCCCGCACATCCTCTGGTGAGAGACCGGACCGCTCGGCGAGAAACTGCCAGATAGAGTGGCTCTCTGGGACGTCGCGAGGGTGGTAACGGTCCGTATCGACGCAGGGCGGCAGGAAGAGGGGCTCTTGAGTGCAAGCATAGTCCTCCCGCAGCGCCCGCGATATCGTCGACGAGGTGGCAGCGACCGCGTCCAGCTCGGGGATCAGGCGTCTTTCGATGGCGATGCGCTCGTCGATGCGCAGGTTCGCCCATCGCTCCTGGGGCACGTTCCGCTTCTTGATGGCTCCCAGGGAGTGAGGTACCCAGACGTGGGGGACGCGTTGCTCGCGGATGCGATTGTACAGGACCCCAATCCTCGCGCCATCCCAGTAGTGAGAGACGATCAGGTCTAAGGTCGTCTCCTCCGCCTCCAGAAGCTGTTGCAGGAACTCCACCAGCGATGGTATCCGATCGGCCATGTCCTCCTTGCGGACGAAGGCGTCCACTTCATCCTCCAGATAGAGGATCCTCTGGTGCTCGTCCCTGTAGTGAAGCCCGCGACGTGGTTGCCCGGTCACCGGATGGGGGTACCCACCGCGGTTCACGATGGTGACGCGGAAGCCTAGCTCCGTCAGTGCCCCGGTGAACTGATTCACGAATACGTTCTGTCCGCCGGTGTCGGGCAATCCGGGGATGATTTGCCATTGATGGATGCCGTGATTGGTGATCATCAGGACGTGTTTCCGCGTCGAGGCAAGAAACGCTCGATGTCGGCCTTCAGAGTCGATACGGCTATCGGTCGTCATAGAGCATCCTTCACGTGGACCGCTGCATCACAGACAAAGAGCCTTCGCCCACGACAACAGGCATCGGGTCGCTTAGTTCGCCCACGAAGGCGCCATCAGGGGCGTGCATTCGTGTGATCAGCATCGCCCACTCTCCCTCTGGTCCCCGCACCAGCTTGCCGGCATAGACCGACCCAATCTCATCGCCCACCAGCGGCTCATCGCCGAGAGAGTGGAATGGGCCAAGGGGTTCGTCGGCTATCAGGCAGCGGACGCCCGTCAGGGGCTTCTGCTCGGTTCGCCTGCGCCAGCGGGACGAATGGACTGAGGCCTGCACCGAGAAGAGTAGGCAGTAGCGTCCTTGCACCTCTACCAGCTGTGGCACCTCCATGTGACCGAAGTCGCCTGCTTCCGTCACCGGGGGAAGGACCTTCCAATCGATCAGGTCCTCCGACCGCGCGTGGCCGATCACGCCCCGACCATCGGGGTGGCCGTGATTGACGCGGGCTGTGATGAGGGCGTGAAAATCGCCTTGCTCTGGGTGTCGCAAGACCCAGGGATCGCGCCAGGCCTGATCGTGCCACACGTCCAGGTCGAGCAGCTCGTACCAGCGCCGATCGGCGACGATGAGGGGGTTATCCGGGTGCTTCTCCCAGCGGATTAGATCGGTGGAGGTCGCCAGCCCGATGCGCTGCACCAGCCCCTCCTCGCTCCTCCTGCCACCGGTGTAGAAGAGGTACCAGACGTCCCGGTGTTGGATGATGCTTCCGGTCCAGGTGGTGTAGTTGTCGAAAGCGTCGCTGCTGTCTGGGCTGGGACGCAGCGCGTCGGGCAGCACCTGCCAGTCTCGCAGATCCTGAGAGACGGCGTGTCCAATTGAGACGTTCCAGTGGCGCAGGTCTGGGTCGCCCAATGAGCGCGGCGCCTGCAGATAGAAGATGTGATAATCGATCCCATCCTGGGCCAGCCAGAAGTCCCAGATCCACTTATCCGTCAGTCGCAGCGTCATCGTCACTTGACACGAAGGGTACGGACAGGGAGTTTGCTTGTGTTCATAGGTTCTTTTAGGCACCTCCCTTGATGCCGCTGGTCGCCACGCTCTGTACGAACCACTTCTGGAACATCAGGAAGACGATGAGCACCGGGACGGTGATCATCGCGGCGAAGGCCATAAGATCGCCCCACAACCTGGGATCCTGCCCGAAGAAGGACTGCATGCCGATGGTCAATGGACGCACACGCTCGCCCCGGGTGACCATCAGCGGCCAGAGGAAGTCACCCCAGTGGGTCAGAAACTGCAGGATGGCGACGGTGGCGAAGACCGGTCTGGAGAGCGGCAGCACGATGCTCCAGAAGATGCGTAGGCGGCTGGCCCCATCGACCAAAGCGGCCTCTTCAAGATCTTTGGGGAGACCGATGAAGAATTGATAGAACAGGAAGATCGAGAAAGCGTCGGCGATGAAGGGGATAATCTGGACGTGATACGTGTCCAGCCAGGTTGTGGACCCGTCGAACCAGGGCAGGTTATTCACCACCAGTAACAACGGTACCGCGACCGCCTGGAAAGGGACGATGATCAGGGCCACGATGATGGAGAGGATTGCCTCCCGACCTTTGAACTCGAGGCGAGCTAAGGCATACGCGATCAGGCTGTTGATGGCTAGCCCGAGCAACACCATCGTCGTCACAATCAAGACCGAGTTGAACATCAACCTGCCAAAGTTAAGCTGGCTGAAGACGTCGTAGTAGTTCTGAAACCCCAGATCGCCGCGCGGGACAAAGGCATAGAGCGTGCTCATGTCGCCGGTCACTCGCATCTCGTTGTTCTTGATCGACGAGACGAGCATGAAGATCAAGGGGAAGAGGAAAAAGAAGGCAAGTGCTGCCATAAGCAGGTAGTCTAGGATCAGGCGAATGGCCTTTCGAAGTCGATAGCCTATGCTGTGAGCCGAAGTCGTCGTGTCCATATCACCCTACCTCCTCTCCTCGGGCAAAAAGCGTCGCTGGAGGATGGAGACCCCCAGCACAATCAGGAAGAAGACGATGCTGATCGCGGAGGCATAGCCCACCCGCAGGTTGCCCCAGCCCTGGTGAACGAGATGCACCACGGTCGTCATCGAGGCGTTCTGTGGTCCGCCTTGCGTCATCACCTCGACCTGCGTGAAGAGCTTGAAGGCCAAGATCGTCGTCGAGACCACCACGAAGATAATAGTGTTCCGAAGCTGGGGCAGCGTGATATTGAAGAACTGCTGAATCACGTTGGCACCGTCGACCTCCGCGGCCTCGTAGAGGTACTCGGGGATGTCCTGCAGTCCTGCTAGGAAGATCACCATCTGAAACCCTGCCCCCTGCCAGATGGAGAGCACCATAATAGCCGGGAAGACCAGAGCTTGATTCTGCAGCCAGTTGTACGGCCCCAGCTGTCCGAAGGATATCGTCTGGATCACGGTGTTGATCAGCCCCTCGGGGTTGTAGAGAAAGGTCCAGACAATAGCCACCACTACCATGGTCGTGACGACTGGGCTGAAGTAGATGGTCCGGAAGACGTTCATCCCTTTGAGTTTCTGATTCACCAGGATCGCTAGGAAGAGAGCCAATCCCGTCTGAAGAGGAACCACCACTGCTGCGAAGTAGAAGTTGTTGAGCAATCCTCTAAGGAATGCCTCATCCTCCAGCAAGCGCAGGTAGTTGCGCAGCCCCACGAACTGGGTGGGTAGGTTTGGGTTCGGAATCAGGCGCTGGTTGGTGAAGGAGAGGCCTACAGCCATCAGAAAGGGTGTGGCCAGGAAGACGGCCAACAGAATGAGGGCCGGCGTCGAGAAGAGCCAGGCCATCACGGCCTCATTTTGCTTGCGCTGGGAGATGCTGGATTCTGCCGATGCGTTCGCAGACATGCTTCCCTCCTGGGGGTGCTCGTTGGGAACACGAAGGGCGCGAAGACGAAGGGCCCGAAGGTGCCCCCAACGAGCGTAGCGACACGGGGACGCAACTACTCAGGAGCGGGATACCCCTGGTTGTCCTCGATGTCCTGATCGATCTTCTCGACCGCCTTGTCGAGCTCCTCTTGCACGTCGGCCCCGGCCACGATGTTGTTGACCGCTTCGGCGAAGGCGGAGGTGATGACGGGATAGGCCGGCGTTGCGGGGCGCGGAATGGCGACGCCGCCCTGGAGCTGCTGGACGAAGATGTTGAGCGGGCCACCCTCACCGTACAGCTCAGACTGCTCGATGGCGCTCACGCGGGCGGGCACGGCGCCATTGGCGTTGGTCATCCGCAGGATCTGGTCAGGCTGGATCAGATACTCCAGGAACTTCCAAGCCGCGTCCGGGTTCTCGCAGTTGGTGGTGATGCCCCAGTTCCAGGAGCCCATGCCAGTGGCCTGCTTATCGGGCCACTTGGGCATCGGAAGGAGGACGAGGTTGTCGCCCAGGCCCTCATTGTGCGGCCCCCACATCCAGTGTCCCACGTAGGAGAGGGCCGTGATCTTGCTGCCGTAGAAGTCGTCATCGCCGCCGGGCTGAGCCTTGGCGTAACCCTCCTCAAACAGGCTCTGGAACCATTCCATGGCCTCGACGGACTCCTCACTGTTCAGAACGCCATCGGTGCTCTGGAAGTCGCTGCGGTCGATCAGATCGCCGCCGAAGCCCTGCACGATGGGTGAGAACCCATAGGTGAACCACTCGCCAGCCCCGTAGTTCATCTTGAAGTCGATGGCGTACTCGACCTGATCCAGCGCTTGCAGCTTCTCCAGTGCTTCATTGAACTCCTCGAAAGTCCAGGCGTCGTCGACACTCTCGGGGATTCGAACGCCAGCCTCCTCCAGATACGCCTTGTTGGCCCAGATGGACAGGCCCGAGTCGAAGGTGCCCAGGCTGTAGAGATTGCCGGCATAGGTGCCCTGCTCGATGATGGAGGGCAGGAAGTCGTTTCTCAGGTCCTCGGACACGTAGTCATCGATAGTGCGGAGATAACCTGACCAGGCGTAATTGTAGAGGAAGGGGCCGTCGAAGTCCAGCAGACAGGGCAGATCGCCTGCCAGCGCGGCCGAGTTGACCTGGTCATTGTAAGAGCCCTCCGGCAGCTTGACGGCGTTGATCTGGACCCCGTCCTGCATGGCGTTGAAGTCCTCCACCTGCGCGTTGAGTACGTCGCGCTCCTCACCCTTGCCGGAATGGAACCAGACGTCGATCGTTACCGTCTCTGGCTCAGGAGGCGGCTCAGTGGGCTCGACCTCTGCCTCAGTAGGCTCGGCCGGCGCTTCGGTAGCCTGGGGTCCGCAGGCCACCACCAGGGTGGCGATGATGACCGTCAGGCTTAAGAGAGACCAGAGTGTTCGCTTCTTCATTTGTTATTTCTCCTCTCGTATATCTGTCTCGAAACCATCGTTATGGTGTAACACGGAACGCTGCGTTGTACTCAGAGCGCACCACCTCCTTATCGAACTCACCAGCTGATCCACGATAAGCTAATCAGACCGCCAGGCTAAAGGGGGTTCGACTATTGCTTCACACTTGATTTCCTCAAGTCTTTGGTAGAGCCTAGTCCGATCTGGCATCTCCGACATCGGCCCTACCGTGCCAATCTTAGCCTCGGCCACGATCTGCCCGAGGCATGCCGCTTCGTCAGGCCCATAGCCGTCGATCATGGCCACCAGCAGTCCGCCCCAAAACGCATCACCGGCTCCGGTCACGTCAGCGACCTCGATCTTGCTGGGCTTGATGTGGGATAGCTCACCGTCAGCGGTCGCGAGTAGGACGCCATCAGGCCCCATCGTCAGGGCTACCACCTCGGGTCCGAGGTTCAGGAAGTACTCAGCGTAACCCACTGGCGTCCGGTCCGCACCGAGAAGACGGTGGCAATCGTCCAGCGATGGCTTGGTGACGTCGACCAGGCGATAGGCCTCCTCCAGTACCCCGCGGAAATCGGCGGTGTCAGGCCAGATGCGTGGATGATAATTGGGGTCTAGGGAGGTAAGACAGCCGCTCTGGTGAGCTAGCTCAAACAATCGCAGAATGGTGGAGCGTGCTGGTTCCCGGGACAGAGCGAAGGCCGACGTGTGGACGACGCGACTGCGCTTGATCGCTTCCATGTCCACGTCATCCAGGAATATCTGTGCATCGGCCCCGCGATAGATGATGAAGTCGGGCGTCTTCGTCTGGCGAGCGTTGACCGCCATAGTGGTAGGGGCTGCAGACGTGACGCGGAGGCAGTCGGTGCAGATGCCGGCCGACGCCATCCGCTGACGGAGATAGTGTCCGAAGCTGTCGTCTCCTATGCACGCAACGATCGCGGCCTCTCCTCCCAGGGCGCTCACGTTCCACGCCACATTGCTCACCTCGCCCCCCAAGAAGCGGTGAAAACCCTCCGCCTGATGGAGAGCGGGCACCATTTCGTCAGAGATGAGGTCAATGAGCACCTCACCAATGGCGATGAGATCGTATTGACGCTCGCTTGTGTCTGCAAGAGCGTTATCGCTTCCCGGATTGATGATAGCCTATCCCCTTTGGATCTGTGACTCCAATGCAATGCGTCAGACGGAAAGCCAGGAACCTACCTGGGTGGAGCTGTGGTCCCTCGTACAACCAGGCGAATGGGCTGTTGACCGCAGGTTGGTTCTCCTTGCCCCTCTTTGATGACCCGGAAAAGGAGATGCGTTGCTCGCCACCCGGACTCGAAAAGAGGTTGATGGATGGTCGTCAGATTGAGGTATTCGGCGATCTCGATGTTGTCGTATCCCACAACAGAGACGTCTTCTGGAACCGAGACGTCGCGCTCACGAGCTGCTTCCAGGACCCCCATAGCCTGGATGTCGCTGGCAGCGACGATGGCGGTAGGAGGTTCCTCAAGGGAAAGCAATTGACGGGTCAGCTCCCAGGCCACGTCTCGCCCGTGTTCCCCGGTGACACTGTACTCAGGCCGCGCATCGATTCCCGCTTCCTCCAGGGCTCTTTCGTAGCCGGTATGCCGGTGGTGGCTGGAGGTGAAGTTGAAGGGGTTGGGATACGCGTCCCCTACGAAAGCGATGCGCTCGTGGCCCAGCTTCAGAAGATGCTGCGTCGCAATATACCCACCCTCGACGTCGTCGACCACCACGTGGTCAAGCTTCGGGTGGTGGGCGTCCATCAGCACTGTGGGGACGCCGGATTTAAGGAATCGGGCCACGTCCTCATCGGAGGGCGAGAGAGATATGATAATCAGCCCATCGATTCTCTCTGGGCGGGAGACCCACCTGAAGTACTTGTCGCGTTTTTCCACCGACTCGACGTTGTAGACGATCAGGTCGTACTCAGTCTCGGCGATGGCGGCTTCAATGCCGCGTAGCCGCTCGACAAACGAGGGCCGGGTGAAGAAGGGGACGATGACGGCCAGCGTGAGGGTCCTGCCCAATGACAGGCGACGAGCAAAGGGGTTAGGTCTGTAGTCTAGGTCACCCATCACCCGCAGCACCTTCTGACGGGTGGCATCGCTGACACGGGGACTGTCGTTGAGTACGCGTGAGACCGTCCCTACGCCCACATCGGCTTCTCGAGCGACGTCTGAAATAGTCACCCCATTGCCCTACCCCCTGATCGTGGAAGCGCTTCCATTATATCAGATACAAGCTTTTTTGTCAAGAAGCTCATAACAGAAGCAGCGATAACGAGCAGCGGAAGGTCGAAAGCTCTGGGGCAGAAGTCAGTCGAGT
>CAZNRX010000054.1:0-25334 GCA_964575455.1 uncultured Anaerolineales bacterium
GCCGCAGGTCGGCCGCTCGCGATGTTGATCCCGAGGTTCTCCCTGTGCCCGCGCCCCCGCCCACGTCGCCGCCGTCGCACGCGTCGCCGTCGCCGCCCTGGCTGTCCGGAGCCGCACCCAAACCACCCCCAGGGCCAGCAGGGTCTATCATCTTCAAGCGGGACCTTTCGAAGGTTTTACACCAGATCCCGTAGGCGATTTACGCTTGGCAAGGAGAGATCGCCCGATGCCGTTTGGCGCGCCAACCCTGCGAAGATTGGTGAGAGTGATAACACTCCGGGCTCCAGCCCCCGCCATTGACAACCGGAGCGAGTCCAGTATACTGGGTCGCAGCCCGCCAGGCCAGGCACGATTACCGAAGTATCTCGTTTCGCACCAGGAGCGCCATGAGAATCGCCGTCATGACCGACGTTCACGCGAACCTTCCCGCCCTGGAGGCAGCGCTCCAGGCCATCCAGGCGGAGGGATACGACGCCATCGTCCACACGGGGGATGCGATCGCCATCGGACCCCATCCCGCCGAGTGCCTCGATCTCCTTCTCAACACCCCCAGCGTCCAGTTCATGAGGGGCAACCACGACGCCTGGTTTGTGGACGGCTTGCCCGAGCCGCGGCCAGCCTGGATGAGCGACGGCGAGGCGGTGCACCAGCACTGGACCCACGCCCGCCTCGATCCCCACATGCGGTCTGTGCTGGCCGAGTGGCCCTACGTCCTGGAGCGCGATGCTGAAGGGGTTAGGACGGCGTTCACGCACTATGGACGCGGGCCATCGGGGCAGCGCTTCCGGCACGCCATCAGGGAGCCGACGGCCGAGGACCTGGACGAGCTGTTCGCCTCGCACGACGCGGACCTCCTCTTCCACGGCCACGATCACAGCGGCTCGGACGTGGAGGGACGGGCGCGGTACGTCAATCCCGGATCGCTGGGGTGCTGCAGTCAGGCCGTGGCGAGGTACTGCGTGGCGCAGTTGCATCAGGGGCGCTACACGGTCGAGCATCGAGCCGTGCCTTACGATGACGCAAGGCTCCTCCGGGCGTTTGAGCAGCGGGCCGTCCCGGAGCGCACCTTCATCTACCGGGCCTTCTTCGGCGGGCGCTGGAGGGCCAGATCACCTTCCGGCGCGCGCCCGGTGGGGAGCTGAGCGGCTTCGATCTCCGGTTCGGCATGCCCGATGGGTCCCCCTGCCGGGAGTGGACCTTCAAGAGGACGTGAGCGAAGGAGATGCGTGATGGAGAAGAGCAAGGCCTACGTCTCGGGGCGCAACGCTGCTTGAGCGGTTGCTTTGGAAAGACCGGGTCAGGGTGATAGGACCATGATCATCAATGGACACGCCCACGCAGGACGCGCGTTCTCCGACCCGGATCGGATAGGGGAGACCCTGGACCGGCTGGGCGTGGACAGGGTCGCGCTCTGCCCGACGGTGAAGAACAACACGCAGCTGAGGATGCCCGAGGGGGTGTCGCTCCCTCTGGCCAGAGCGGCCGACAAGTACTTCCTTGCCAATCGCCTCCTCAGGTCACTCTACGGCTTCGTTCTCAGAGACCAGGGCGACGGCAATGCGCTGGTCCGTGCGCTGGCCCGGAGGCACCCTGAGAGGATACTCCAGTTCTACTGGCTCGACCCGCAGGAACCGGGCTCGATACAGCGGTTGGAGGACGCGCTCCGGGACTGGCCGATCAGAGGGATCAAGCTGCACCAGGCATGCAACCGGTTCCGGAACGACGGTCCCGAGATGCACCGCGTGGCCCGGCTCGCTGGCGAGAGGCAGCTCCCGATCTTCATCCACCCGTACTCCAGGCGCGAGGTCCGGCGGTTGCTGGACCTGGCGAGGAGCTATCCCGGGACGCGTTTCATCGTGGCGCACTTGCTGGGGCTCGAGGTTGCTTCGCCGTACGCGGGCGAGCTGACGAACGTCTACTACGACATCTCCGGGCACGATGATGTGATCACGCCCGAGCGTCTTGAGCTCGCGCTGCGGGCGTTCGGCCCCACGCGGCTCGTCTTCGGCTCGGATGAGCCCTTTCTTCGCTGCGCAGACAGCTTGGCGCGGGTGCGAAGCCTGAGTATCCTCGAAGCCGATAAGAAGCGGATACTTGGGGAGAACCTTGTCGCGTTGTGCCGGCTGCCTGAAGCGTAAAGAAGCTCAGAGGGTGTGTGCCCTCCGGTCGTGGGTCACAGAGCCACCGGAAGCGTCGGAGAGCATGGGTGCTGGTAGTGAACACGCCCGATCAAGGAAGGCTGAACATGGAGAGTGAGATATGACACCTGAGATCGAACCAAGACCGCTGGACGTCGAGGCCGTCCTATCCCAGCTCACCCTGGAGGAGAAGGCCGCCCTCTGTTCGGGGCGGGACTTCTGGCACCTGGAGCCCGTCCTGCGCCTGGGGATCCCCCCGGTGCTGGTGGCCGACGGCCCGCACGGCTTGCGCAAGCAGCGGGACGAGGGCGGCGGCCTGTCGCTGACCAACAACGTGCCCGCCACCTGCTTCCCCACCGCAGTGACTCTGGCGAGCAGCTGGAACCGCGACCTGCTGCGCGAGGTGGGGGCCGCCATCGGTGAGGAGGCGCGCGCCGAGGGGGTATGCGTGGTCCTCGGGCCGGGCGTCAACGTCAAGCGCTCCCCGCTGGTCGGTCGCAACTTCGAGTACTACTCCGAGGACCCCTACCTGTCGGGCGCCCTGGCGGTCGCGTTCATCGAGGGCCTGCAGGGGACCGGCGTGGGGGCGTCGATCAAGCACTTCGTCGCCAACAACCAGGAGACCCGCCGTCTCTCCATCGACGTCATCGTGGACGAGCGTGCCCTGCGTGAGATCTACCTGAACAGCTTCGAGCGAGCCGTCAAGGCGGCGCAGCCCTGGACGGTGATGGCCGCCTACAGCCGCCTGAACGGGACCTACTGTAGCGAGCACCGGGAGCTGCTCACCGGGATCCTGCGGGAGGAGTGGGGCTTCCGGGGCCTGGTGGTGTCCGACTGGGGGGCGGTCAACCGGCGCGTGGAGGGGCTGATGGCGGGGCTCGACCTCGAGATGCCGGGTGTTGCGTCCGGCCGCGACGCCAGGATCATCCAGGCTGTGCAGGAGGGCCGTCTACCCATAGAGGTGCTCGACCGGACGGTGGAGCGCGTGCTCACGCTGATCAGCAGGGCGGTCGCCACGGAAGCTGCCGATGACTACGACCGCGATGCGCATCATGATCTGGCGCGACGGGCGGCCGGCGAGGGGGCGGTGCTACTGAAGAACGAGGAGGAGATCCTGCCGCTGGGGCCAGATCAGAGCATCGCCCTCATCGGGGCGTTCGCGAAGCATCCGCGCTACCAGGGCGGGGGCAGCTCCGGCGTCACCCCCAACTGCATGGATGCGGCCTACGACGCCGTGGCGCGCCGGGTCGGGGCCTCGGCGGAGCTCAGCTACGCGGCCGGCTACGATCCGCAGGCGGAGTCGGGGGATCCGGCCCTGATTGAGGAGGCGCAGCGGGTGGCGCAGGGCGCGGAGATCGCCGTGATCGTGGTCGGCCTGCCCGACCTTTATGAGACGGAGGGGGTCGACCGGCAACACATGGCCCTGCCGGCGCATCACGACGCGCTGATCG
Organism: uncultured Anaerolineales bacterium; assembly: GCA_964575455.1. Classification (GTDB taxonomy): domain Bacteria; phylum Chloroflexota; class Anaerolineae; order B4-G1; family B4-G1; genus SKLM01. Next base: position 3,590 of record CAZNRX010000054.1, read on the forward strand.
AAGCGGTCGCTGAGGTCAACCCCAACGTGGTGGTCGTCCTGATGAACGGCGCGCCGGTCGAGATGCCGTGGCGGGGCAGGGCGCGGGCCATCCTGGAGGCCTACCTCGGCGGCCAGGCTGGCGGCAGCGCCCTGGCGCAGCTGCTCTACGGCGAGGTGAACCCCAGCGGCAAGCTGGCGGAGACGTTCCCCCGCCGCCTGGAGGACCACCCCGCCCACGCCTACTTCCCCGGCGGCCCACGCACGGTCGAGTACCGCGAGAGTATCTACGTGGGCTACCGCTACTACGACACGGCCGACCAGGCCATCCTCTTCCCCTTCGGGCACGGCCTGAGCTACACCAGCTTCGCGTACAGCGATCTGCGCCTCAGCGCCCCCAAGATCCGCGACAGCGACGAGCTGGAGGTCACGGTGACTGTGACCAACACGGGGGCGCGGGCCGGGAAGGAGGTGGTGCAGCTCTACGTGCGCGACATCGAGTCGACCGTCTTCCGGCCGATGCAGGAGCTGAAGGGCTTCGCCAAGGTGCACCTGGAGCCCGGGCAATCGCAGGAGGTCGCTTTAACCCTGGATCGGCGATCATTCGCCACCTGGGACGCCGAGCTTCACGATTGGCACGTGGAAGCGGGGGCGTTTGAGATCCGGGTGGGTGCCTCGTCCCGTGACATCCGCGCCGCGGCCACGGTCGAGGTCATCGCCACGACCTCGTACACGCCCGAGCTCGACCAGCGCGAGCGGCTGGCCAAGTACTACGAGCTGGCCGAGCACGCCACCTTCGGCGAGGAGGTGTTCGCCGCGCTCTATGGCCGCCCGCTGCCGCCCAATCGGCCCGAGCGGCCCGGCGAGTTCACGTTGAACACCCCGCTGGCGGACATGCGGGGCTCGCTGGGGGCCTCCCTGCTGCGAGCCTTCATCTGGAGGCAGGCCAAGGGCGTGTTCGCGGACGAAGAGGAGAGCCCTATGGCGCGTCAGGCCGAGGTCTTCCTGAAGGAGATGCCGCTGCGCACGCTCCTCATGTCCGGCGGCGGCGAGATCACGCTCGACACGCTGGAGGGCCTGCTGAAGCTGGCCAACGGCCACCTGATCCAGGGCGTGCGCGCGCTCCTCCGCGCCAGGCGGGGCCGGGGCCCGTCAGCGCAAGGATGAGGTCGCTTCCGCTGCACCGTCGGTTGACACCTTCGGGCCAATCTGATAGACTCGGTAGATCCAAGATTGGTCCCGAGGGGTTGCCAAATCCCGCTGTCGGCCTGGATCCCGGGTGACCGCGTCGACCCACGATCCAGTTCGAGCGGCGTTGGATTTACTGAGACTGGGCAGCGGTTGACGGGCTAGCCCAAAGAGCTTTGCTGACTGAGCCCAGGGTCTTCGGCCCTGGCGGATGCCGAACTGCACTGCACAAATCGCCCCCTAACTGACGGGGCGGAAAGGAGAGCGTGTTTATGAAGAAGGAAGATCGCAATTCGCTCATCGCCATTCCCATTGTCATCCTAATCGCCGCGGGTGTCGCGTGGGCCGGCAGCCAGGGGGGCGGCCAGGTCCTCGGGATTCCCGTCTTCGCGCTGTCGGTCGCGCTGGCCTTCCTGATCCAGTGGGTGGCCTTCGTCGTGGCCTACCTGCTGCGCACCGAGATCTTCTACGACCTCACGGGCAGCATCACCTACATCTCCATCACCATCCTGGCCGCGCTGTTCAGCCCGACCGTCGACGACCGAACGGTCCTGCTGGTGTCCCCGGTGCTGATTTGGGCCACACGCCTGGGCTCGTTCCTCTTCGGCCGTATCCAGAAGACGGGGAAGGACGAGCGCTTCGACCAGATCAAGGTCTCCTTCCCGCGCTTCCTGCTCACGTGGATCGTTCAGGGGCTCTGGGTGACCTTCACCGCGGCCGCCGCCTTGGCCGCCATCACCACCACCACGCGGCAGGATCTGGGGTGGCCTGCCCTGATCGGTTTCGTCATCTGGGCCTTCGGGTTCGGCATCGAGCTCCTGGCCGACACGCAGAAGAGCGCCTTCAAGGCTGACCCGGCGAACAAGGGTGACTTCATCGACGTCGGCCTCTGGCGTTGGTCCCGCCACCCCAACTACTTCGGGGAGATCGTGCTCTGGATCGGCGTGGCCATCATCGCCCTGCCGGCGCTGCCGGGCTGGCAACTCGTCACCCTGATCTCCCCGGTCTATGTCACCCTGCAGCTGGTGCTTGTGAGCGGCGTGCCTATGCTGGAGAAGCGGGCGGACGAGCGATGGGGCGGGCAGGAGGACTACGAGGCTTACAAGGAGCGGACGCCGGTGCTGATCCCGCGGCCGCCGGCAGGGAGCGGAGGGGCAGGGGAGCAGGAGTGAGGGGGAGGTCGGTCCCCCTCAGGGCAGCAGGTCGAGCTCTGGGACCGGCGGCATGGTGCGCAGGTGTTCGGAGCGCTGGCGCATCGTGCTGACGTGTTCCACCAGGTCGGCTGTGGCGCCAGTGGCCGCCGTGATCCGCTCCACGTCCCATCCCTGGTCGATGCACCACAGAATCCTGTCGAGGGTTTCGTAGTCTACCCCCAGAGCTAACGTGTCGACGATGCCCGGGATCAGGTCGGGCGAGGGCGCCTTGTCGATGACGCGCTCAGACACGCCCACGTAGCGGGACAGCTGGCGCACCTGGATCTTGTACAGCGGTAGAATGGGCTCGATGTCGGCCACGTTGTCGCCCCACTTCACCACGAAGCCGGTCATGGACTCGCTCCGGTTGGTGGTGCCCAGCATGAGCAGGTTCTCCAGGTCGGCGTAGTAGTAGAGCGTCAGTATGCGCTGACGGTGTTTCACGCGGGTATAGGCGTTCCCGGCGTCGATGAGTCGCTTCTGCTTCCCCAGATTGCGCGTCCCCAGGAGGCCCGCTCGGAACGGCATCTCCCCGAGCGCCGCGACCTGAGCGCGGTGCTGCTCCTGTACGACGGCTGCTTTCAGACTCCTTACGCCGAGGATGCGCAGCGGCACCAGGCGGTAGATCCCCAGAGCCTTGAGCATCGGGGTGAGGTCCACCTCGCGGTGGCTGATGCCCAGCCTCTCGATCTCGAGCAGGGCATCCGTCTTGCTCTCCGGGCTGGAGTCCCGCTCCGGCAGAAGGAGCGTGTGGACCTTCTCCGGGCCGAGGGCTCGGGTGGCGAGGCTGGCGACCAGCGACGAATCGATGCCGCCGCTCATGCCCAGGATCACGCCATCGCGTCGGAACGTGTCCACCGCTTCGCTGATGAAGCCCTCGATCTGGGCAGCCACCGCGCCAGGATCGATGCGCATGGCCTCGTCGATGGCCTGGCTCGTCTCTGGACTGCTGCCGTCACGGGTTAAGTTGATGTGCTCTGCGTTTGGGGTCGTTGTCATCTGTACGAATGCCTCCTTATGTTGGCTAGAACACCCCGGCGATGCCTTGGTTGCGTGCCCTCAGTACACCTTCAGATCCTGGCCGGAGACCACGCGCCCGTCGTACCGCTGCTGGACCTCGTCGAGCAATGCCCGCTCGCTCACCCCGTGGAAGAGCTGGTGGTAGAGGATCAGGAGGCCCGGCCTCGCCTGCGATGCCACCGCGGCCAGCTCGTGCGCGGAGGTGTGAAAGGTGGCGTGGTAGCGCCGCCAGGTCGGTGAGCGTCGCTCCAGGCCGACCGACGACTGGACCTCGTGGATCAGCACGTCGCAGCTCCGGTAGGCCTCCCGGTTCCTCTCGGGCCTGGCGGTATCCCCGGAGACGACGATGGTGCGGTCCGGCGTGTGGAACGTGTAGCCGAAGGCCGGCCAGGAGCCGTGATCGACGCTGAAGGCCTCCACGGTCACGTTATCGTCCTGATAGACGACGTCCGGCTCGACCTCCGTCGCCTGCACGCGCCAGCCGGTGCGGTTGGCCGGCTCCAGCCCCTCCAGGCGCTCGCGAATGTCCTCCTGGTAGGCGGCCAGGATGTGCTCCGTCATGGCCAGGATGCCCGGCGGACCGTACACGTCCAGCGGGTCGCGCCGCCCTGCCACCCAAGGGGTGAGCAGCAGGTCCGGAAGGCCGGCTGTGTGGTCGGAGTGGAGGTGGGTCACGAAGACCCGGTTGAGTCGCTCCACGGCGAGCCCGTCCACGCCCACCCGGTGCGCGGCGGCGGCGCGCCGCACCACGCCTGGCCCGGCGTCGACCAGGTAGGGCGTTTGGTTGACCACGATGGCCACCGCGGGGCCGGAGCGCGCCGGATCGGGGTTCGGCGTGCCGGTGCCCAGCAGGACGATGCGGGATGGTGACGTGTTCATAGGCTGTCCCTGTTCTGATGCTCCAAACGGCTCCGGGACCTTTACTCCAGTGGTACCGCTTGCCAGTGCTCCCGCTGGATCCGTGATCCAGCGGCGGCCGGCGGATACACTATCCGCCGGGAGCAAGGATGTGATCGTCGCTTCGCCCGTTGGGCAGGGCACCGTTAGCAGGAAGAAAAGAGGCTGACGACCCTGCGGTCATCAGCCTCCCGAATCCTCACCCTACGGGCTCAGGCCTTGCGGCCAGTGTGGGTGGTGCGCTGCACCTCAGCTTCATCGTCCGGCCAGGTGCCTCGCACTTTTTGAAGTGCAAGGCACCTTCCTCCAGCTGACGGCACGCTACGCGTCGTCCCGGTGCCGTAGGGTGGCCTGGGCGGCTGAGAGCCGCGCCACCGGCACGCGGAAGGGCGAGCAGCTCACGTAGTCCAGCCCGGCGTGGTGGCAGAAGTCGATGGAGTGCGGCTCGCCGCCGTGCTCGCCGCAGATACCGATCTCCAGCTCCGGCTTCGCCTCACGGCCCTCGTCGACGCACATCTTCACCAGGCGGCCCACGCCTTCCTCGTCCAATCGCTGGAAGGGGTTGAAGGGGAGGATCTGGTTCTTGATCGGGTTACCCTGAGCGTCGACCTCGCCGGTGTCAAAGCCTTCGACGTACTTGAGGAGGAACTTCCCCTCGGCGTCGTCGCGGCTGTAGCCGTAGGTCATCTGCGTCAGGTCGTTGGTGCCGAAGGAGAAGAAGTCGGCGTACTCGGCGATCTCCTTGGCGGTGAGGGCGGCGCGCGGCACCTCGATCATCGTGCCGAAGAGGTGCTCGACCTCGATGCCCTCCTCCTCCATAACCTCTTCAGCCACGCGCTCCAGCTTCTCTCGCTCCAGCTTCAGCTCGTTGACGTGGCCGACCAGGGGGATCATCACCTCGGGGATCACCTCGACGCCACGCTTGGCGCAGCGGCAGGCGGCCTGGAAGTAGGCCCGGGTCTGCATCTCGGTGAGGCCCTCGTACATCAGGCCGGCGCGGCAGCCGCGCAGACCCATCATGGGGTTCGTCTCCCAGAGCGCGTTGACGACCTGGAGCATCTCCTCTTCCTCGGCGAGCTCGTCGGAGTCGGGCGCCTCAATGCGCAAGCGAGCCACCTTAGCGATTAGCTCCTCACGGGGCGGTAGGAACTCGTGCATCGGCGGGTCGATCAGGCGCATGATGACGGGCAGGCCGTCCATGGCCTCGAAGACCTTCTCGAAGTCCTGCTCCTGGATGGGGAGCATCTCCTCCAACGCTTTCTGGCGCTCCTCGTCGCTCTCCGCCATGATCATGCGCACCACGGCATCGCGGGCACGCTCGTCGAAGAACATGTGCTCGGTGCGGGCCAGGCCGATGCCCTCAGCGCCGAAGCTGCGGGCCTTGCGGGCGTCGTGACCGAGATCGGCGTTGGCGCGCACGCCCAGCTCGCGGATCTCGTCGGCCCATTCGAGCAACTCGACCAAATCCTCCTGCTCCTCGTATTCCACCTCGAGCATGTCTATCTCGCCCCAGAAGACCTCGCCGGAGCCGCCGTCGATGGAGATGACGTCGCCTTCCTTGACCACGCGGCCCGTCTCGGGGACAATGAACTGGGCCCGCTCCAGGTCGACGCGGATGTCCTCACAGCCGGCCACACAGGGCAGGTTGCTGCCGCGGGCCACGACCGCGGCGTGAGAGGTGGCGCCGCCGTGCTGGGTGAGCACACCCCGGGACTCGAGCATCCCGGGCACGTCGTCGGGAGCGGTCTCTGGGCGCACCAGGATCACGTCCTTGCCCTCGCTGGCCCACTCCTGAGCGCGGTCAGCGTCGAAGACGGCCATGCCGGTGCCGGCGCCGGGGGAGGCGTCGAGTCCCTCAGCGATCAGCTGTCCCTCTTCACGGGCGCTGGTCTTGGCTTCGGGGTCGAAGAAGGGGTGCATCAGCTGATCGACATCGTCGGGCTCAACGCGCATGACGGCGGCCTCCTTGTCGATCAGCCCCTCGTGGGCCATATCGACCGCGATCTTGACCGCCGCCTTGGCCGTGCGCTTGCCGGTGCGGGTCTGGAGCATCCACAGCTTCCCCTGCTCGACGGTGAACTCGACGTCCTGCATATCCTGGTAGAACTGCTCCAGGTGCTGGGTCACCTCGATGAACTCGTCGTAGACCTCGGCGTTGAAATTCTTCAGCTCCTGGATGTCCATCGGGGTGCGGATGCCGGCCACCACGTCCTCGCCCTGGGCGTTATCGAGGAAGTCACCGTAGAGCTTCTTCTCGCCGGTGGCTGGATCGCGGGTGAAGGCGACGCCGGTGCCACTCGTCTCGCCCATGTTGCCAAAGACCATGGTCTGCACGTTGACGCCAGTGCCCCAGTCGTGCGGGATGTCGTTGTACTCGCGGTAGGCGACGGCGCGCGGGATGTTCCAGGAATCGAAGACGGCCTTGATCGACATCCTGAGCTGTTTATGCGGGTCGGTGGGGAACGCTTCGCCCGTCTGCTCGTGGTAGAGCTCCTTGTACTCCTCCACCAGCTCCTTAAGGCCGTCCAGGCTGACCTCGAAGTCGCGCTTGACGCCCTCCTCCTCCTTCACCTCGGTCAGCAGTTCCTCGAAGTCCTGTCGGTCGAGGCCAATCACCACGTCGGCGAACATGGTGATGAAGCGGCGATAGGCGTCGTAGCCGAACCACTCGTCGTCGGTGAGCTCAATCAGGCCCTTCAGCGTCTCCTCGTTGAGGCCCAGATTAAGGACGGTGTCCATCATGCCCGGCATCGAGACGCGGGCGCCAGATCGGACGGAGACGAGGAGCGGGTTCTCCGGGTTGCCGAACTCCTTGCCCGTCTGCTCCTCGATGTCCTCCAGCGCCTCCAGCGTCTGTTCCCACATCCCGGGTGGGAAGTCGCCGTGTTCCATATACTTGATACAGGCTTCGGTGGTGATGGTGAACGCCGGTGGGACGGGGATGTCGGCCGTTGTCATGGTCGCCAGCCCGGCACCCTTGCCACCAAGGATTTCCTTCATCTCTGACATCTCGGGCTCGTGGCCCAGCACTTCGGTCAGTTTTTCCTTGGCGGTTCGCGATAGATAGACCCACTTCTTCGTCACTGTGTTTTCCTCCTACAGATTTTGGGTAACCATTCCCTCTGTGCCTTTCGCCATGGCTCTGCTCGCCGCGGCCAGCTGCGATGCGATCACCGATTGGATGGTTACGATACTGGGCTATGTTGCATAAGAACAGTTGACAGAGTCGGCATCGGGTGCCACACATAACAAAGAAGCATGAAGACCCTTCATGCTTCTCGTGCGCTCACCCGTCGAGTACGAGCAGACCGACCGGATCGGAGTTCAAAGACGGTCCGATCCAGCGTCTCAGACTACGCAATTGGCAGTCCGACGTCTCGTCCGCCAATTATACTGGTTGAGGGTCTAAAGTCAAATGAGGTTCTTCGAGCTCGACAGGATTTAATGGGTTCGTGCTGTTCGTGAGATTCGCCCCATGCGTGATTCCGCATTTGACATCTCCCCGAGTTTGCATAGAATTGTCCTTGCGGAGGGTGCGCAGAAGGTCCCTGATCAGACAACGTGTAGGGCTTAGCCAATGCAGAACGCCATCTAGTGCCCGAACCTTCGCGAGGTTGCCGAGTAGGACCCTGGCTGGGCAGCATGTGCGGCTTGACAAAAGCCTGTTCCGATGCTATAAGTAAACCCTTGAGCTGGCTGCCGTCTCGGCTGCGTCGCGCCTATAGCGGCCCTGTGGATGGATGGACCTTTCAACGTAGCACTGGCCTAATGCGGAAGGAGAGCCACTGATGGAGAGATCCCGCCCTACTATCGTCACAGTTGTCGCAATCTTGCAGTTCATTCCACCCCTTCTACTGCCCCCGGGCATGCTGCTGTCCGCGCCGCCCCTGTTGCTGCTCGCGCCTGTGGCGCTCTTTGTCTTTCTAGGCTGGGCTATGCTGACGCTCAAGCCCCGGGCCACCACCCTCTGTATCTTTGTGCAGGGCTTCAGCGTGATCGCCCGCTTCCTGATTCTGTTCCCCCAGGCCTCGCCCGGTGAGAGCACGAACTGGGCCTTTGTCGTGACTAGCCTGCTCAGCATTGGGCTCTCGACCGCCATTCTATACGTCATCGACAGGCCGAACGTCCAGGTCGCTTTCCAGGCCTGATCGGCTATGTGCGGCGTACCAGGGCTGTCGCCGCTGGCTGAGGGCGGCGGCCTTCCGACCCCGAAGGCTGAGAGGTTTTCTTCCCACGGGCTCTTGTACAGCAAAGGAGGTGATGGTAAGCGAAGTGGATTTGTTTCTTGGTCGAAGCGTTCGCAAGGAGAAGCGTTTCAGTTAGACCATTAGTCATGAGGAGGAGACGAGGATGAAAAGGATGAGAATCCTGAGTCTGTTTGTGATACTATCACTGCTCTTTGGTGCGGTGGCGGCGGGCTGTGCCCAGCCGACCGAGGCCCCCACGGAGGCCCCTGCGGAGGAAGAGGAGCCTGCTGAGGAGGAACCCGCCGAGGAGGAGCCCGCTGAGGAGGCGGAGCCGCTCAAGATCGCTATGCTGGCCGCGATGAGCGGTGACGTCAAGACCTTCGGCGAGGGCACCAAGCGCGGCGTCGACATGGCCGTCGCGGAGTGGAACGCCAAGGGCGGCGTGCTCGGTCGCGAGATCGAGATCATCGTCGGCGACACCAAGTGTGATGCCCAGGAGGCGGCCAACGTCGCCAACAAGGTCATTAACCAGGACAAGGTGAACTATATCGTGGGCGCGGTCTGCTCCAGCGCCTCGATCCCCATCTCGGAGATCGCCAACCCGGCGGGCGTCGTTCAGATCAGCCCCCCCTCCACCAACCCGCAGGTGACGATCAAAGAGGACGGCTCCAACAAGGAGTACATCTTCCGCGCCTGCTTCCTGGACCCCTTCCAGGGTGAGGTGGATGCCGCGTTCGCCATGGAGGAGCTGGGTGCCGAGACGGCAGCCTCGCTCTACGACGTGGGCAACGACTACGTGAAGGGCCTGGCCGAGTACTTCAAGGCCTCCTTCGAGGATATGGGCGGCGAGGTGCCGGTCTTCGAGGCCTACACCAAGGAGGACACCGACTTCTCGGCCCTGCTGACGAAGGTGGCCGAAGCCGACGTCGACGTGCTCTTCCTGCCTGACTACTACAACAAGGTCAACGTCATCGCCAAGCAGGCCAAGGAGAAGGGCATCGAGGCCACCATGCTCGGGGCCGACGGTTGGGACTCCCCCGACCTCGACCTTGAGGCCGTGGACGGCGCCTACTTCAGCAACCACTACTCGCCCTACGACCCGCGGCCCATTGTGCAGGACTTCGTGGGCTCCTTCGAGAGCGAGTACGACATGACGCCGGACTTCGTGGCCGTCCTGGCCTACGACGCCACGAACGTGCTGCTTGAGGCCATCGAGGACGCCGGCGTCGACGATCCAGCCAAGGTCAAGGACGCGTTGGCTGCGATCGAGTTCGAGGGCGTGGCCGGCGACATCCGCTTCGACGAGCACGGCGATCCGATCAAGAAGGCCGCCATCAGCCACATCACCGACGGCGAGATCGAGTTCGTGAAGTTCGTGGCTCCTCCTGGCGAAGAGGCAGTGGAGGAGGTCGTGGCGCCAGAAGGCACGTTCATCTTTGGCCGCGGCGGCGACTCCGTCCAGCTCGACCCGGCTGTCGTGACCGACGGCGAGAGCTTCCGCGTCACCGGCCAGGTGCTGGAGCCCCTGTTCCAGTACGAGGACAATGGCACGCGGCCGATCCCGGCGCTGGCCACCAACTACTCGGTGAGCGACGACGGCAAGGTGTGGACCATCAACCTGCGCGAGGGGGTCAAGTTCCACGACGGAACCGACTTCAACGCCGAGGCGGTGGTCTTCAACTTCGAGCGACAGCGTCTGACGGATCACGAGTACCACTTCGAGAGCCAGAACTACACCTACTACAACTACATGTGGCAGGGCTTCGATGATGACAGCATGATCCAGGCCGTTGAAGCGGTGGACGAGTACACGGTGGAGTTCACGCTCCGCGAGCCGCTGGCTCCGATGCTGGCCAACCTGGCCATGGACATGTTCGCCATCTCCAGCCCGACGCAGATGAAGGAGTGCGGTGAGACCTACGGCACCCCGACGTGCGGTCCTGTGGGGACGGGCCCCTTCAAGTTCGTGGAGTGGATCGAGGACGACCACATCACGGTAGAGGCCAACATGGACTACTGGGGCGGCGCGCCAAGCATCGGCAAGGTGATCTGGCGCGTGATCCCCGACGACTCGGCCCGCTTCCTGGCCCTCAAGGCCGGCGACATCCACGCACTGGAGCAGGCTGGCATTGAGGACATCAAGATGGCCGAGGAAGATCCCAACATGTACATCAAGGCCACAGGCCTGAACACCGGCTACCTGGCGCCCAACTATCACATCGAGGAGCTGCGGGATCCGCTGGTGCGCGAGGCGATCTACCACGCCATCGACCGCGAGGCGATCCGGCAGGCCTTCTACGGCAGCTACGGTGAGGTGGCAAGCACGTTCCTCCATCCGTCGATGTGGGGCCGCCCCGATCTTGAGGACTGGGCCTACGACCCCGAGCTCTCCAAGGAGCTGCTGGCGGAGGCGGGCTACCCGGATGGCCTGACAGAGGTCACCAACATGGACACCGGCGAGGTTGGGCCGCTGAAGCTCTACTACATGCCGGTGACGCGCTTCTACTACCCCAGCCCGAAGGAGATCGCGGAGGCCATGGCGGCCGATCTGGCCAAGGTGGGCATCGAGACCGAGCTGTACCTGGAGGGTGACTGGCCGACGTATCTGGACGCCAACACCAACGGGACGCTGTACGGTCTGTATATGCTGGGTTGGGGCGGCGACAACGGCGACCCCGACAACTTCCTGAACTTCCACTTCGGCCAGGTCGGCAAGGAGGGCGGCGACCCGCAGGCCGGATGGTACTACAATCCGGAGCTGGACGAGCTGCTCGACGAAGCGGCCGTGACGGTGGATCAGGACGCCCGCGCCGAGATGTACAAGGAAGCGGAGCGGATGCTGCACGAGGACCGGGCCTGGCTGTGGATGATGCACAACAACACGCCTCGCCTCTTCTCGTCGGTGGTCGAGGGGTTCGTGGTGCAGCCGGTTGGCGCGGACAAGTACGAGGGCGTGACGCTGACGGAGTAGCCCGCTGCGGCCGTGATGCGCAGCGAGTGAAGCTTTAGCGACAGACCATTACGATGCAATAGGCAAGGCAGGAGGGAGCGATCTCCCTCCTGCCTTCCGCAAGCGAACAGGAGTGAGAGGTGAAGAAGCTAAGGACGCTAAGTGTTTTGATCATTGTGTCTCTAATGCTAGGGACAATCGTAGGGTGCGGTGGTGCTTCAGAGCCGACGGCCATCAAGGTCGCCAAGCTCTTCCCCATGAGCGGCGACGTGAAGACGTTCGGCGTGTCCAGCGACAACGGCGTGGAGCTGGCTTTCAAGGAGGCCCGCGCTGAGGGTTGGGAGATCGAGACGGTTCTGGGCGACACCAAGTGCGACGCCCAGGAGGCGGCCAACGTCGCCAACAAGGTCATTAACCAGGACAAGGTGAAGTTCATTCTGGGCGCGGTCTGCTCCAGCGCCTCGATCCCCATCTCGGAGATCGCCAACCCGGCGGGCGTGCTGCAGCTCAGCCCAACCTCCACCAACCCGCAGGTGACGATCAACGAGGACGGCTCCAACAAGGAGTACATCTTCCGCGCCTGCTTCCTCGACCCCTTCCAGGGCGAGGTCAACGCCTCCTTCGCCATTAACGACCTGGGCGCGGAGAGCGCGGCCGTGCTCTACGACGTGGGCAACGACTACGTGCGCGGCCTGGCCGAGTACTACAAGGCCTCCTTCGAGGAGATGGGCGGCGAGGTGCCGGTCTTCGAGGCCTATACCAAGGAGGACACCGACTTCTCGGCGCTGCTGACGAAGGTGGCGGAGGCCGACGTCGACGTGCTCTTCCTGCCTGACTACTACAACAAGGTCAATGTCATCGCCAAGCAGGCCAACGAGAAGGGCATCGAGGCCACACTGCAGGGCGCCGACGGCTGGGACTCCCCGCTGTTGGAGCTGGATGCGGTGGAGGGCGGCTACCACAGCAACCACTACTCGCCCGCCGACCCGCGTGAGATCGTGCAGGACTTCGTGAGCAACTACGAGGAGGAGTTCGGACAGCCTCCGGACGCGCTGGCTGCCCTGTCGTACGACGCAGCGCGGCTGCTCCTTCAGGCCATCTCCGAGGCGGATTCGAACGACCCGGCGAAGGTGAGGGACGCTCTGGCGGACATCGAGTATGAGGGTGTGGCGGGCAGCATTGTCTTCAACGACGTGGGCGACCCGCAGAAGACGGCCGCTATCAACAAGATCGAGGGCGGCGAGGTCAAGTTCGTGAAGTTCGTGGCGCCGTAGCGCGCTGCGTCCTACGAGAGGAGGGGGCTGGGCGCCTCCCGCCCCCTCCTCTTTTTTGGCGTCTGTCGCAGGCTTGCGAGGTCTCATTAGAGATCCAAGATTGCTTCAAGAGGATCGTGGGTCGACGCAGTTATCCGAGACCCCACGTCTTCGCCCTGGATCTGACGATCTAGGCCGGGCACATTGGGTCTACTGAGTCTCCTTGATTGGAGGAGAGCTGGCATCATGAAAGACAGGGTTATCAAGTTGTTGCTACGGGCCCTATCCTGGGGCATCCTGGCGCTGGTGGCTGGCGTCGTCGTGCGTGTGATCGGGGGCGTGGTGGCCCGGCAGCCCGTCACCTTCGTGCAGCAGATGCTGAACGGGCTGCAGCTGGGGTTTATGTACGCGATGATCGCCGTGGGCTACACGCTGGTCTACGGGGTGGTGAAGCTGATTAACTTCGCCTACGGGGACATCTTCATGGTGGGGGCCTTCGTCGCGTTTTTTGGCATCACACAGTATGGGTTCTCGTTCGTCCCGGCCCTGTTGCTGGCCACCGTCGCCTGTATCTTCCTGGCGGTGGTCATCGACCGCGTGGCCTACAAGCCTCTGCGTGACGCGCCGCGCATCGCGGCCCTCATCACAGCGCTCGGCATGTCAATCTTCCTGGAGTACTTCACCGCCCTCAATTTCGTCTTTAGCCCCGATTACATCGCCTTCGAGCGGCCCTTCGAGCTGGTGATGTGGGAGGTGGGGGGCGTGACGTTTACCAACATCCAGTTGGTCGTCGCGGGCGTCTCCATCGTCTACTTCCTGGGGGTGCAGTACGTCGTGGGGCGGACGAAGATTGGGAAGGCCATGCGCGCCAGCGCCTTCGACAAGGCCACAGCGCGGCTGATGGGCATTAACGTCAACGCCGTCATCGGCGCCACGTTCGCCTTGACGGGCGCCCTGGCAGGGACGGCGGCCATGTTGTACGCCACGGCCTACCCACAGATCTTCACCTTCATGGGCCTCCAACCCGGGTTAAAGGCGTTCGTGGCGGCCGTGATCGGCGGGATTGGCAGCATCCCAGGAGCGTTCGTGGGCTCGCTCATCATGGGCTTCACGGAGGCGATGACGGTCGGCTTCGTGCCCTATGGGTCGACGCTGAAGGACGGCGTGGCTTTCATCTTGCTCATCACGATGCTTCTCATCAGGCCGACGGGCATTTTCGGCGACCCATTCGAGGAGATCAAGTAGAGGGGGATGACAACGATGAAGCTTTTACGCAGAATACCCAGCTGGCTGCAAGCCTTGATCTTCTTCGTGGTGGTTGGTGTGCTTGTGCAGATCACGTTCACACAGGGATGGCTCAGCGAGTACTGGCAGATGATCATTATGGCCGGTACGATCTTGGCCATCTCCGCCCTGGGGCTGAACCTGAAGTACGGCTACGCGGGGTTGTTCGCCATTGGCCACGCGGCCTTCTACGGCATTGGTGCCTACTCCTCTGCCCTGGTCACCAAGGACTGGACGACGCAATGGAGCGGCAGCCCAGTCGGCGGTCTGGCCGGATTGGTCGGGATCGAGGCTGGGTTCATCGCCGCGGTGGCGGTGATATCCATCCTCGACATCGGCCATCGGCGCCGCGCGCTGCGCGAGCGGCTGGAGGAGCTGATCTCGCCCTTCGAAGCGTCGGTGCTGACCACGACCCTCACCATCCTGGTCGCCGGCGCCATCCTGGTGGTCGTGGGTGGCGGCGTCGGCTGGTTGGTGCGCAGGGCGGTGTTGGCGGTGGGACCGGGGGTGTTTGGCGCTCTGCCAGCGGCCCTCGCGCAGCAGGTCATCTTCCTCATCGCGCTGATCGCCGGCGCCGTGCTGGCGGCCCTGGTCGGCTTCGTGGTGGGGTTGCCGCTGCTGAACCTGACCTACGACTACCTTTGTATCGCCACGCTGGGCTTCGGGATCATCACCTACGTCTTCTTCAACAACGCCGACCAGCTGATCCCGACGATGAAGGGCGCCCGCGGCATGGTGGCCATCCCCAGGCTGACGACCTGGCCCTGGGTGCTGGGTGTCTTCGCCGTGGCTATCGTGGTGATGCGTAACTTCATCTATTCCAGCACCGGTCGGGCCATTCTGGCGGTGCGGGACGACCTCACTGCGGCCGACACCATGGGCATCAACAGCTACCAGTATAAGGTGCTGGCTTACACGGTGGGCTGCGCCTACGCCGGGCTGGCCGGGGGGCTGTACGCCCATCTGTATGCTTTCCTTCACCCAACGAACTTCACCTGGCTGAAGTCGATCGATCCCTTCGTCATGGTGGTCTTCGGCGGTGTGGGCAGCATGACCGGCACGACCATGGGTGCTTACGTCTTCGTGACCCTGCTGGAGGGGCTGCGCGTGCTGCCGGCCGAGTTGATCGACTGGCGCTACGTGATCTATCCACTGATCCTGCTCCTCGTGATGCTCTTCAGGCCGCAGGGGATCATGGGCACCAACGAGCTGGGCTTCCTAAAGCGTCCCAAGGCAGCGCCAGAGGAGCCAGAGAAGGCGTCCGCGCCCGAACCGGTGCCGTCCGAGTCGACGGCCTCGTCATCGGACAGGTAGAGGAGGCGAGCGAACAATGGCGCAATCGAACGGTAATTCGACGGTTCTCAAGATCGACGGTCTGACCAAGTTCTTCGGCGGTCTGAGGGCGGTCCACGATTTCGACGTGGAGATCAAGGAGGGCGAGCTGGTCGGCCTGATCGGCCCCAACGGCGCTGGTAAGACGACCATCTTCAACATGATCACTGGCATCTACCCGGTCAGCTCCGGCCAGGTGCACTTCGAGGGCCACGACATCACCGATCTCCCGGCCCACGATGTGACGCACCTAGGCATTGGGCGCACGTTCCAGAACATCCGCATCTTCCCCAATTTGACCGTGCTGGACAACGTGCGGGTGGCCTATCACCCCCACGCCAGCTACAACGTCTTTGACGGCATTCTGCGGTCGCGGCGCTTTGGGCGCGGCGAGAAGGAGATGACGGACCGGGCCCGCCAGTTCTTGAGCGTCTTCGGGCTGGAGAAGTACCAGGACAGTCTGGCCTCCAACCTCCCCTACGGCGAACAGCGGCGCATGGAGATCGCTCGCGCGCTGGCCACGGAGCCGGACTTGCTGCTGCTGGACGAGCCGGCAGCGGGGATGAACCCGGGCGAGATCGTGGAGCTCATGGAGCTGATTCACTTCATCCGCGATCGGTTCGACTTGACCATCCTGCTGATCGAGCATCAGATGCGGGTGGTGATGGGTATCTGCGAGTGGATGACGGTGATCGACTTCGGCAAGATCATCGCGCGCGGCACGCCGGAGGATATCCAGAACGATCCGAAGGTGATCGAGGCCTATCTTGGCAGTCAGGCGACGAGGGGAGCGGCGTAAATGTTACTGGAAGTCAACGACCTGAACGTCTTCTACGGTGCCATCCACGCCCTGCAGGGCATCTCCTTCCACGTGGAGAAGGGTGAGATCGTGACGCTGATCGGCGCCAACGGCGCCGGCAAGTCGACCACGCTGAACACCATCTCTGGTCTGGTGCGGGCGCGCGGCGGTAGCATCCAGTTCAAGGGTGAGGAGATCACGAAGGCCCCGGCTTACGATATCGTCTCCATGGGCGTGGTGCAGGTGCCCGAGGGCCGGCAGATTTTTGCCCCCTTGACGGTGAGCGAGAACCTCGACATGGGGGCCTACACGCGCGACGATCCCAAGGGGATCAAGCAGAGCCGCGAGCGGGTCTACCAGAGCTTCCCGCGCCTCAAGGAGCGGCTGAACCAGTACGGGGGGACGCTCTCCGGCGGCGAACAGCAGATGTTGGCCATGGGGCGCGGCCTGATGTCCGAACCGGAGCTGCTGCTGCTGGACGAGCCGTCGATGGGTCTGGCGCCTTTCCTGGTGGACGAGATCTTCGACATTATTGAGGAGATCAACTCTCGGGGGACGAGCATCCTGCTGGTGGAGCAGAACGCGCAGATGGCGCTCTCCGTCGCCGACCGGGCCTACGTGCTGGAGACGGGTCGCTTCGTGCTGGAGGGCTTGGCCCAGGAGGTGGCCGCCAACCCGGAGGTGAAGGAGGCGTACCTGGGCGGGTAGGCGCCTTCTCTCATACGGCGCTCCCATCGGATCCGTGATCCGACGCCCTGGACAGGTTCGACAAGATTAGGACAAGAAGCCCCCATCACTGACGGGGGCTTCTCGCTTCATAGGTTTGTAGTCAGGCACGTAGCGGAGCGGAGTGCCGTCTTGGCGCACCTCCGCAGGCCGTTCGGCCAACGCTGCGTGGCGCACTACGAACGGGACTCTCGCTTGTCGTAGGTACGGAGCCGTGCGGAGTGCCGCCCCGGCGCTACTTCGCTCCGCTGCGTAGCGCACTACGAACGAGAGCAGCCTGGACAGCCTCCAATCCTGTCAATCCTCTCGCCTTAGCTCGCAGCGGGTCTGCGACCCGCCACGACGACAACAGCGACGAGTGCGGATCAGGTGGCGCTGCAGTCGGGGTTACAGACCCCTCAGAGCGGGGGCAGGCTGAGCCCAAATCCTGCCAATCCTGCCAGAAGAAGAGCCTAGAACCCCTCCAGCCGGCTCAGATCCACAATA
This sequence comes from uncultured Anaerolineales bacterium, assembly GCA_964575455.1. GTDB lineage: Bacteria > Chloroflexota > Anaerolineae > B4-G1 > B4-G1 > SKLM01. Next base: position 20,883 of record CAZNRX010000054.1, read on the forward strand.
CCATCCGCCAGGGCGGCGATGTGCTGCAGCTGCGCCAGGCGGTTCTTCCGCACGTCTTCATCCTCCGCCATCACCAGCACCCCCGACTCGCGCGCGAAGTAGCCATCGATGACGTCCACCAGTGGCAGGAAGGCGTTCAGGAACGCGTCGACCGAGCTCTCGGGCGTCACCGCCAGCCGGGCCTGGCGGTAGGCCTGGTAGAGCTCCTCCTCGGCCCGCTCCTCGAAGCGCTCGGGGTCGAGCTCGAACTGCTCCTCGTAGGCCCGCGTGATGCGCACGCAGCGCGAGTAGTTGTCCAGGATCACGTCCCAGGGATGCCGTTCATCCCCGGGATGCCGTTCATCCCCGTCGTCGCGCTCCACCCAGCTGGAGAGCTCCTCGACCCCCTCCTGGGCTCGGTAGGGATCGTCACCGCGCTCGGCCAGCACGGCGTCCACGACGTCATAGCGATAGCCGGCGTCGCGTAAGACGCCCCGCAGCCGCTCCACCACGAAGTCGAGCGCCTTCGCCAGGGCCTCCTCGGAGGCCTCCACAGGCAGCAGCTCTCCCGCCTCCTCCAGCCCGCGGCGGACAGAGAACGAGAGCTCGTGGGCCAGCAGCGTCTCCACCATGCCCAGCGCGTCCCGCCGCAGCCCGTAGGGGTCGGCCGAGCCGGTGGGGATCAGGTCGATGGCGAACAGCCCGGCCAGGCTGTCCAGCCGGTCGGCCAGCCCTACAGTCAGGCCGATCTTCGATTTCGGTAGCTCGTCGTCGGCGGAGCGGGGCAGGTAGTGCTCGTAGATCGCCTGGGCCACCGCGGGCGGCTCTCCGGATTGGAGGGCATATTCGCGCCCCATCACGCCCTGGAGGCTGGTGTGCTCCACCACCATCTGTGCCGCCAGATCCGCCTTGCAGAGGTGGGCCGCGCGCTCCGCCAGCGTTAGCTGCTCTTCGTGTAGCCCGGCCATCGGCGCCAACAGCGACACCAGCTGCTCCAGGCGTTGGGTCTTGTCGAGCACCGAGCCGAGCTTCTCCTGGAAGGTGAGGGTGTCGAGCCGGGGCAGGAAGTCCTCCAATGGCTGCTTGGTGTCCTCCTGGTAGAAGAACTCGGCGTCGGCGAAGCGGGCGCGGATCACCTCCTCGTTCCCGTGACACACGATGTCGAGGTGCTCGTCGCCGCCGTTGCGTACCGCCACGAAGTAGGGCAGCATCGCCCTGTTGTCCTCGAGCACAGGGAACGTGCGTTGGTGCTTCTTCATCACCGCGACCAGCACCTGGCTGGGCAGCGTCAGGTACTTCTCCTCGAAGCTGCCCACGAAGGGTGTGGGGTGCTCGACCAGGTTCGTGACCTCGTCCAGTAGCTCGGGATCCTCCGGGATGTGCCCGCCCACGCCCACGGCCAGCGCCTCCGCTTCCTGTGCAATGAAGGCGCGTCGCCGCTCCCGGTCGGCCATGACGTGATGCCGGTCCAGGTGCGCCACGTAGTCGTCGGCGTGCGAGATATCAAACGGCGCCGACCCCGCCGAGCGCGGGCCGCGGCTGTTGCGTCCGCTGGCGACCCCGGCGTAGGCGAGCGGGATCACTGCGTCGCTCAGCAGCGCCGCCAGCCAGCGGATGGGGCGGGAGAAGGTGACGCCGGTCTCGTTCCAGCGCATGCTCTGCCGGAAGTGGAGATCCGCGATCAGGTCGGTCAGCAGCTCTGGAAGCAGGTCGATGGTGGGCTGGCCCTCCTCCCGGCGCACGGCCACCACGTACGTGCCGCCGTCCATCTCCCTGGTCCGGAGGTCGCCCACCTCCACGCCCTGACTCCTGGCGAACCCCTCGGCGGCGCGCGTGGGCTGTCCGCCGGCGTTGAAGGCGACCTGGGCCGGCGGTCCCTTCACCTCCTCCTCGATGGGGCGCTGGCGCGGGGCCAGCCCCTCCACCACCAGCGCGAGCCGGCGCGGCGTGCCGAGGACCTGCAGCTCGTCGTAGTCGAGCCGCGCCTCCTCCAGCGAGGCCGGGGCCATCTCGTTCAGTTGCTCCAGCGCGTCGTCCAAGTCGCCCGGCGGCAGCTCCTCCGTCCCGATCTCAAAGGCCAGCGTCGCCGCGCCATCCGGGGCCTCGTTCCCCTGCAAAACTGCTCCCTGGCTCTTACGCCCCTCCGCCCCTCCGCCCCTCTGCTCCTCCAGCCACGGGTACTCCAGCCGCTGCCGTTGTTCCACGTAGGCCTCGGCGACGTTCAGGAAGAGCGCGCGCATGCGGCGGAAGTAGGTGGCCCGCTCGGTGACGCCGATGGCGCCGCGGGTGTCCAGCAGGTTGAAGGTGTGCGAGCAGCGCAGCACGTAGTCGTGGGCCGGGATGACCAGCCCCTCGTCGATGCAGCGGCGCGCTTCGTCCTCGTAGAGGTCGTACATCTGCGTCAGCCGATCCACGTCGGCCAGGTTGAAGGCGTATTTGCAGTGCTCGACCTCCTGGGGCAGGTAGATCTCGCCGTAGGTGTGCTCTTCGTCCCAGTCGATGTCCCAGACCGAGCGCACGTTCTGCAGGAACATGACGATGCGCTCCAGCCCGTAGGTCAGCTCCACCGGGACCGGGTCGAGGGGGAAGCCGCCGGCCTGCTGGAAGTAGGTGTACTGCGTGATCTCCAGCCCGTCCAGCCAGACCTCCCAACCAAGCCCCCACGCCCCCAACGCCGGATGTTTCCAGTTGTCCTCGACGAAGCGGATGTCGTGCTCCTCGCGGCGGATGCCCAGGGCGTACAGGCTCTCCAGGTAGACGTCCTGGGGATTGCCCGGCTCGGGCTTGAGGATCACCTGGAACTGGGTGTGCATCTGCATGCGGTTGGGGTTATGGCCGAAGCGACCGTCGTCGGGCCGGTAGGACGGCTCGACGTAGGCCACGTTCCACGGCTCCGGGCCCAGCACGCGCAGGACGGTGGCCGGGTTCATGGTACCCGCGCCGATCTTCTCGCTGTAGGGCTGCCAGATGACGCACCCGTAGTCCTCCCAGTAGTCCTGGAGGCGTAGAATGACTTGTTGGAATGTCAGGGCTTTCTCACTCACGCTGTAGGTATCCCTCCTTCTTTCTCTTTCCTTGCTCGCGGCGGACTTGTAATCCGCCGCCGGATCACGGATCTGGCTGGAGCGCGAGGCCTGGTAGCTTGCTCAAACCATGCTCTGCATTCACTTGAGCGCTGGTGCTCAAAATGGCCCGTGCATCGACCACCATCAGGATCCCTCGATCATCGTACGATATGCTTCGATGCGTTTGAGAAAAGCGCGATTCTGGATACGTCGCAGCGGCTCCGTGTCGACGTAGCGACGCAGAGCGGCGACCTGGAAGTCGGCCCGAGCGCCGGGCTCTGCTTCGTATAGCATGCGACCGTGTTGAGCGACCTCATGAGCCAGCACGGGCGTCGCCCGGTTAAGGATCACCTCTGCCAGCGCCTCAGGGTCCTCGAGAGCTCGGAGCGCGTTCATGGGCTTGCCCCGCGCGCCCGCTTGATCTGCTGCAGGAACGCGCCGGCCTTGACGTCCTGCTCCAGATGGTGCGTAATGTAGCGCCGCATCAGCCACTCCGCCTCCCGGTGGAGCGAGGCTGAGATGGGGCGTGAGGCCAGCTCCGTGAAGGAGCTGCGCTGGCAGGCTTGGAGGAAGCGGAGCGCATTGGGCGAGAGCGGCAGCACGTCCGGCTCCCGTTTCTGCACCTCGTAGCAATCCGGGCAGAGCGCGCCACCGAGCTCTGGCGCGAAGCCGAGGGGCCGTCGCGCGTCCCCACGCCCGTCGACGCCGAACGGCGCCTGCCCGTCGTGCTTCCCCACACAGCGGAAGAGCTCCGGGCGGAAGCCAGCCAGCCCCAGGAGGTGCTGCTCGTAGAAACGGGCGATCAGGTCCAGGTTGTCGTGCTCACAGAGCCAGGTGAGCGTGTGGTCGAGCAGGTCGAAGACGGCCGTGCCGCCCTGGCCCTCGGTGAAGAAGCGATCGAGGAGCTCGACCGCGTAGCGGGCGTAGGTGCCGCGCAGCAGATCGCTACGCAGCCTCTCGTGAGGCTCAATAGTCTCCGCCTGGCTGATGATGTCCCAGTAGTTGGGCACGCGGGAGAGGACGAAGCTGGAGCGGGTGAAGAGCTCGATGTGCCCCGCCTTGCGGCTGCGGAGCTTGCGCGCGCCCTTGGCTAGCACGTCGACCTTGCCCGACGGCGTGCACAGCCGCAGCACGCGGTCGGCCTCCCCCTGGTCGCGGCGGCCGATGACGATGGCCTCGGTGCGGTAGAGTCGTCCTGTGCTCATAGCATCTCCCGAATCCGTATTATACCATCCGGATGGTCGCGTGCAACAGCGGCGGCGGACGGCAGATGACGGACGGCAGACGATGGACGGTTGACGACCGTGCTCTGGGAGATGCGCCATCCGCCCGCCTTCCCCTCCCCGCTCTCGTCGGATTCTATTTTGGGGCATATGGCACCTGTGTGGCCGATGAGCTGGAAGCGGTA
>CAZNRX010000055.1:0-24604 GCA_964575455.1 uncultured Anaerolineales bacterium
CCATGCCCACCTCCACCCCCACCACCACGCCCACCACGCCCCCGTCCGGCGACCTGATCCAGCCGTCGGATCTGGTGTACCGGGGGGCGTTCCGCCTGCCGGATTCACCCGGCATGCCGGACAACGTCGGTTGGGCATGGAGCAACTGGGCCTCCGCCGCAACCTACTATCCCGACGGCGACCCCGATGGCGCTGCCGACGGCTACCCCGGCTCCCTCTTCGGCGTGGGGCACGACCAAACGCAGTACGTCTCCGAGGTCAGCATCCCCATCCCGGTCGACGCCCCGGGCAAGAACGTGAGCGAACTGAACACAGCGGAGGTTCTGCAGGGGTTTCACGACATCAAAGGGGGCCTGTTCCGCGCGATGGAGATGCCCCGCGTCGGGCTGGCCTATCTCCCGGCCCATGGGAGCCAGAGCGGCGGCAAGCTCACCTTCGCCTGGGCGCCCCATCTGGACGAGGGCGCGACCAACCCCTCGCACGGCTGGTGCGAGCTCGATCTTGGCAGCCCGCAGTCGGTCGGCGCGTGGCGCATCGGCGATTACTGGAACTACGTCACTGGCGACTACCTCTTCGAGATCCCCCGGGCCTGGGCCGACGCTCACGCATCCGGGCGCTATCTGGCCACGGGCCGCTACCGCGACGGTGGTCAGGGGGCGGAGGGACCGTCCCTCTTTGCCATAGCTCCCTGGGCCGCGGGCGACCCGCCGCCGTCGGGCAGCACGCTCCCGGCCACGCCGCTGCTTCTCTACAACGCCGTGACCGACGCCGAGCAGCACATGGTGGACGGCTACCACCACTCCGACGAGTGGACCGGCGCGGCCTGGCTTACCGCCGGCGGTAAGTCCGCTCTCGTCTTCGTCGGCAACAAGGGCGTCGGCGACTGCTGGTACGGGTGCGCCGATGGCACCGACCGGCCACCCTGGCCCGGCGACTGCGACCGTGGCTGGTGGTCCACCGGGATCGTCGGCCAGTTCCTGTTCTACGACCCGGCCGAGCTGGCCGCCGTGGCCCAAGGGACGATGGAGAGCTGGGAGCCGCAGCCCTACGCCACGCTGGACGTGGACGACATGCTATACCACGTCACGTCGGAGCGGCAGAAGTATCACGTTGGCGCGGTGGCCTTCGACCGAGCGCGGGGCCTGCTCTACCTCTTTGAGCCCTTCGGCGATGGCGACAAGCCCCTGGTGCACGTGTGGGGCGTCGAGGGTGAGGCACTACAACAAATTGGGAAATCAACGAATGGGGAACCAGCAAATTGAGAGGCCACCGAGTATGTCCAGGATCATCCATCGGGAGCTCAGCTACGCAGTTCGCGGCGTGCTGCTGGATGTCCACAACAGCCTTGGCCCGAACTTGCCCGAACACTTCTATCAGGATGCAACAGCCTATGGCGTGGGGTCAAAGGGGATTCGATGTGAGGTCGAGAAACCGTTTGAGGTCTATTTCGGGAGTTGACGAGCCGCCTGTTCAAGGCGCTGCACCGCGTGCATGTCGAGCTGGGAAAAGTACATTCGTTCCTTTCCCAATTCGCTGTAGTACCCTCGTTCTCAGGAGGTAACGCATGAAGCAATCGATCGATCAGCACAGCAGCGCGGGCCGGCTCCTGATGTCCTGTATGCTGCTCATCTTCCTTCTGGCGGCGGCCCATCCCACCCTCGCCCAGGGGCCGACCCGCATCATCTTCCTTCACCATTCCTGTGGCCACAACCTGATCGAACAGGGGAATGTACGCGAGGGCCTGACCCGGTTAGGCTACGCGTTCTACGACCACGGCTACAACGGCGACGGGCTGCGGCTGGCCGACGGCTCCTACGCCGGGACCAACTTCAACGTGCCAGGCGACAACACCGACCCCGACGGCATCGCGGCCATCTTCGCCCAGCCGCTCCACGACCCGCCCGACAACACCTTCAGCCACCTGATGCAGTACGACGTGATCGCCTTCAAGTCCTGCTTCCCCACCAGTAACATCGGCAGCAAGGAGCAACTGGAGGCGTACAGGTTTCACTACCGCTCCGTGCGCGACCGCATGGATCAGCACCCGGAGAAGGTCTTCATCGTCGTCACCCAGCCGCCCCAGGTGCCCGGCGCCAGCGACGCCGAGGAGGCGCGGCGGGCCCGCGCCCTGGCCGACTGGCTGACGTCCGAAGAGTTCCTGGGAGGCCACCCCAACGTCTTCACCTTCGACTTCTTCGGCCATCTGGCAGGCAGCGACAACTTCCTGCGGAGTGGGTACCGCTTCGACGATTATGATGGCCACCCCAACGAGCGGGCCAACCGCGAGATCGGCCCCCTCTTCGTGGCCTTCATCGACGAGGCGATCCAGAGCTACGAGCCGAGCGGGCCACGCCCCACCCCCACCGACGGGCAGGTCGCCACGCCTCCCACGCCCACCGCGACCGCCGCGGCGGAGCAGACCGCCGAGCGCCCCACGCCCACCGCGCCCCCGTCCACGGCCAGCACCCAGATGATCGACGACTTCGAATCCGAGGCCGGGCAGTGGTGGGCTGACGCCGACGAGAAGGGATCGACCATCGAGTGCAGCGTCGACAGTGGGAGAACTCACGGAGGATCGGGCGCGCTGCGCATCGCCTACGACGTCGCGCCGGAAGGCTGGGTGGACTGCGGACGCTCCTTCCAGCCGCCCCAGGACTGGAGCGCCGGGGAGGGGCCCTCGCTTTGGATGTACGCGGACGAGAGCATCGAGTGGGTGACGCTGATAGTCTTCTCCGACGATCCAAACGACCCCACGCCCTTCGAGGCAGACCTTCCGCTCTCGTCGGAGAGCGTCGGGGGCTGGACACAGCTCGGCCTGTCGTGGACGGCCTTCGAGCGGGCTGAATGGGCCGCCGGGGGTCCGTCGGCGGTCGACCCGACGCGGATGATCGGCTACGCTTTCAGCCTGGGCGGGGGGGAGGGTGAGCTCTGGGTGGATGACGTGCACCTCTCCGTCGGCGCGGCGCCGCCGTTGGTCGCCCCCACCGCGAGGCCAGTGACGACGCCCAAGGCAACAGACGAGGCACCGGGAAGAGAAGCGGTAGAGGAATCCACCGAGGAGGCGGGCGAGCTCGATCAGCCCCAGGGCGGGATCTGTCCCGGCGCGGCCCTGACTCTACCGCTGGCCGCGTTGGGCCTTCTGCTGGCTGACCGCGAGACTGCTCCTTCGCGACAAAGGTTCTGACCGCTTCGAAGGGTGATGCGCCGTGGCGATGCATTCTACTACGCGAAGTGGACGGTCTCAACGAGGAGGAATCGTAGATGAATCAGTATAGACGCACAGTCTTCACGCTAACACTCAGTGGGCTTTTCCTGCTGGGGCTGTTCCTGCTGCTGACCGAGACGCCACAGACCGCGCAGGCCGATCCCGTCGATCTGTTCGTGACGCCCCACGGCGGCGGCGACTGCTCCCGGGCTGCGCCATGTGCTCTCCAGATGGCGCTAGAAGCGGCGAGCGAGGGGGACACGATCTACGTGGCCCAGGGGACTTACACGGGCAGCGAGAGCGAGGTGGTCAGCCTGACCGAGAGCGTCACGCTTTACGGCGGCTGGGATGGCGCGGCGACAGGCGCGGTGGTGCGCGACCCCGACATCCACCGCACGGTCCTGGATGGGGAGGGGCAGCGACGGGTCGTCGCCATCCGCGGTCCGGTCGCGCCCACGCTGGATGGTTTCACCATCACCGGCGGGAACGCCTCGCGCGGGCCGGACGCGGGCCGGGGCGGCGGCGTCTACAGTACGCAGGCCGCGCCCATCATCACCGGCAACGTCATAACGAACAACATGGCCTACACAAGCGCCAGTACGTGGGGATACGGGGGCGGGATCTACGTGAGCGACTCGCCGGGCGGGGCCGTGATACGCGCCAATCGGGTGCTCTCCAACGTGGCCGGCGCCGCCTACACCGGCTACGGCGGGGGCATCTGCCTGCGGGAGGCCCTCTCGGCCCGGGTGGTGGACAACGTGGTGATGGACAATGCCGCGAGCCTACAGGGCCTGGGCTACGGCGGCGGCATCCAGCTCTCCGAGGCCCATTCGAGCCTCGTGGCGGACAACGTGGTGCAGGACAACGTCGCCACGGCCTCCGGGGAGGGCTTCGGCGGCGGCATCAAGCTGAGCGACGCCCACTCGGTGCGGGTGGTGGGCAACGTGGTGCAGCGCAACGTCGCAGGCCTCACCGGTCCCAGCAGAGGCGGCGGGCTGGATGCCTTCGGGGCCCGCTCGGCGACAATCGCCGCCAATCGAGTGCTGAGCAACGCGAGCGTCAGCGGCGGGGGCCTCTCCTTCTCACGCCACGCCTCCTTCACCATGACGAACAACCTGGTGGCCGCCAATTACGCCAGCGAGCGGGGCGGCGGGATGGCGTTCAGCACTGGCCCCAGCTCGCCGGTCACCGGCACGCTGGCGCACAACACGTTCGCCGCCAACGACAGGGGCAGCGGGAGGGGCCGGGTCGCCATTTACGTCCGGTTCAACGTCACGCTGGTGCTGACGAACAACCTGGTGGTCAGCCACACGCAAGGGCTCTACGCAAGCGGAGCGTGCAGCGTGAGCCTCTACAACACGCTCTTCTATGCCAACAGCGACGGCGACTTAGGTGGCCCGGGTGCCGTGGTCAACGTCGACGCCGTGACGGGGCAGGATCCACGCCTGGACGCCGAGTATCACCTCCGGCGTGGTTCTCCCGCCATAGACGCGGGCGCTCCCCTGCCCTGGGTGAGGACCGACCTGGAGGGCGACGCGCGCCCCTGGGGTGACGGCTACGACATCGGGGCTGATGAGCGAACCGGGTCCTGCATCTACCTACCGCTGGTGGTGCGCCAAGGCTTTATCATTCTCAAGGGAAAAAAGGTGACCGGCACTTCACCGCAGCCAGGGCCAGCCGCGCTGACCTTCGCAAGCTTGGCGAAAAAGATAACACCCTGCACGCAGCGATGAGGCATTGCGCGATGTGACGGGGATGATATAATAGATACATGGGAACCCCCAAGGACGAGCAGCTGACGGATATCGCCTGGCGCTTCGCGCTGTTGGGTGACCTGCGGGTGACTCACGCGGGTCGAGCGGTGCCAACACCTCCACCGCGCACGCACGCCCTCCTGGCCGCGCTCCTCCTCCAGCCCCGGAGACAGCGGCGCGAGCGGCTGATTGGCCTGCTCTTTCCGGACGAGCCGGAGCGAACCGGACGGCGCCGACTGAGCGATCACACGTGGCTGCTGCGTGACACGCTGCCCGACCTGCCACTGGTGGCCACCAGCGAGTGGATCGAGATACCCATCGAGAGGCGCTGGCTGGACGTGGAGGCGTTCAGGCAGATGGCCGCGGGACCGGATCTGGCCGACTGGCAAGAGGCGCTGGCGCTCTATGGCGGCGATCTGCTGCCCAGCTGCTTCGACGATTGGCTGTTGATCGAGCGGGAGGCTCTCCACCTGACGTACGTGAACCTGCTCCACCGGGCCGGCGAGCAGTTGCACCGCCTTGGACGCTTCCAGCAGGCGCTTCCCCTGGCCCAGCGTCTGATCCAGGAGGAGCCCCTGGATGAGCGTGCTCTGCGCCTGTTGATGCGGAGCTACGCGGCGCTCGGACAACGCGGGGCTGCTCTGGCAGCCTACGAGCGCTTCGTTGCGTCGGCGGCCGACGAGCTAGGGATGGAACCGACGCCGACCACCCGCGCCCTGGCCCAGGGGGTGCGGACCTCTACGTCATCTCCGCGTCGGCCGCTTGCGCTGTCTGAGGACGCCTCGACCGACACTCTACTCCGCCAGGCCCAAGCCGCACTGGATCGAGGCGATCGCGCCATCGCGGAGCGCTGCCTGGAGGCTCTCAAGGCTGGCCCAGCTGCCGAGGAGACGCGCGCCCGCCTGCTCGAAGCAGACCTGGCCCTGCTCTGCGAGGCGTATGAGCGGGCTGATCGCATCCTGGAGGCGTGCGGCCCCAACCGCGCGGCGGTGTTGGCGCGCCAGGCCGCCATAGCCATAACCCGTCGTGACTGCGCTGCTGCGCTCGACGCCGCGAGCCAGGCGCTCCTCATCGCCCACGAGGAGGAGGACCAGGACAGCTCGCTAGAAGCGCTGCTGACCCTGTCCAAAGCGCAAAGGCGGTTGGGACAGACCACGCAGGCGATGGCGTCCGCGGAGCAGGCGATCAGTCTGGCGAGATCGCTGGCCTATCCGGCCGGCATCGTCCGCGCTCTCCTCGTGCAGGGCGCGACATTATACCGTCAGGGAAGGTACAAGGAGTCCATACCCATCTTCCACAGGGCCATATCCCTCGCTCAGGAGCATGACCTACGCTGCTACCTGGCCGAGGCTCTATTGGACCTCGCTCAGGCCCGCTCCGGTCTGGGAATCTTCGTCGACGCACTCCCAGAAGTCCAGGAAGCACTGAGCATCTGGCGCGACCTGGGACTGAGACGGCCCGAGGCGAAGGCCCTGAAGACGCTCTCCATCATCTGCGATATGCTCGGGCGTCATGAGGAGAGCCTGCGCGCCATCGAGCGAGCCCAACAGATCTACGAGGAGCTGGGTCACCCGTTGGGCGTCGCGCAGTGCCGTTATCACAGGGCTGCGGGACTGCCCTACCGGGACGAGGCGCTGCTGGATGAGGCCATCGCCCTGGTCGAGGAGGCCATAGCCGCGTTTCGGGCGCACGATGAGCTCGGTTGGGAAGCGTCCGCACTGGCCAACCTGGGGTTCCTTCTCCTCCTCGACGAGCAGTATGAGGCCGCCCTGGGTCCGCTCCGCGAGGGGTACGCCAAGCTCGACCAACTGGACGAGACCGCCTTCCTGCCCGACCCCCTGGCTCATCAGGGGTTAGCCCATCTGGGGTTGGGGAATCTGGCGCAGGCCTTGGATTGCACCCGGCGCGCGGTGCTGGCGCTGGCTCACGGGGCGTTGGAGAGCGACGTCGCCTCCGAGATCTACTACGCCCACGCCGTGGTGCTAGACGCGCATGGGCTGGAGGAGCAGGCGAAGACGTACCTGGTCCGGGCCTACGAGAACCTGCTCACCTACGCAGAGCAGTTGGAGGACGAGGCCGCCCGCCGAGCCTTCTTCGCCCGCGGCCCGATGGTGCGCCGCCTGATGAAGGAGGTCTACGCGCGCGGGATGGCCCCCGATCCCGAATCCGGCGTCGTCACCCGCTGGCTGCCCCATGGGAGAGAGGGCTCGCGCGCCAAAGACGAGGTGGTGCCGGTGACCTTGACACTCGACGCCGGTCCCTCCGACATGGCTCTGAAGCGATCGAAGGGGGCCATTGCACTTCGCCGCGCCCGGCTGCTTCGCATGCTGCGAGAGGCCGAATCTCAGGGCGCCCGCCCGACGATCCAACATCTCGCCAACACGCTGGGCGTCAGCCCCCGCACCATCAAGCGCGACCTGGCCGCCCTGCGCGAAGCCAGTCGCATCTCCTGAAGGCTGCCCCACACTAACTGATAGTCACCGCAGAGACGCCGCGGACGCACAGGTCCTTTGAGTCTTCCCTGTGCCCTCGGCGCTTTCGCGCTGCCAATCCACTCAACACACCCCTCCTGAAACCCGCGCGCCAGACCTCCTTGCAACCTGCAAACCTGCAAACTTGCCCACCTGCACACTCGCCGACTTGCACACTCGCCTCACCTATGTCCCCTCTCGGGCCGCTATCGGGCCATTGTCGCGAGAGCCACACGAGACCCTTGTGCTATACTAGGGTCCACAACGAGATACCAAAGGAGAGAAGGTCTTGAGAGATTCGAGTCGCCGCAGCACGGAGGCAGTCGATGCCGTTCGCCATGGCAGCTTCGTCCTGCGCTGTTGGATCGATGAGGAGGGTGGCGTGCGGTGCCGTCTGATTGACGCCCGCTCCGGCGTCAGCTATCCCCTGGCCCATCTGCGCGATGTGCCGAACGTAGTGCAACAGCTTCTGCTCCGAACCTCTGCGCCGCCCAATGGCACGCCCGCCAGCCACGCCGATAGGAGGGGAAGTAGCGAGCCCGGAGTGTGAGGAGGTGCATGATGAGAAGACAACGACATCCGGCAGTCGCCCTATGTCTGGCAGTCGTGCTGATAGGTCTCGGGCGGGCCCCTTCACAGGAAGCGCGTGCCGGCGGCCCGCCCAATCCGATCTATGTCGACCAGTCGGCCACGGGCGCCAACGACGGCAAGACCTGGGCGGACGCCAAGACCGACCTGCAAGAGGCCTTGAAGATGGCCCTCGCAGGCATCGAGATCTGGGTCGCCGAGGGTACCTACACGCCAGGGGCGGACCGGACCGCTACATTCCAGCTGAAGGATGGCGTGAAGCTTTACGGTGGCTTCCCCGCCGGGGGCGGGGACGGTACGTTCACGGCCCGCGATTGGGAGACGCATTTCACCATCCTGAGCGGGGACATCGGCGTGCCCGGCGAGGAGAACGATAACGTGTACCACGTGGTCACCGGCAGCGGCGCGCTGGGGACCACCCTCCTCGATGGCTTCACTATCACCAAAGGGTATGCCGACAGCCCTGATGCGCCGGACGACTGCGGGGGAGGGATGTACACCTTCCACGGCACGCCGCACTTGGCAAACGTGACCTTCCTCGACAACCATGCCGACGAGCAAGGCGGAGGGATGTACAACCTGGAAAGCAGCCCGGTACTGACCGATGTCTCTTTCGTGGAGAACGAGACCTGGCACGACGGTGGTGGCATGTGCAACGACTTCCAGAGCAACCCGTTGCTCACCGACGTGGTTCTCCAGGGGAATCGCGCAGAATCGGAGGGTGGCGGCATGTACAACGATTTCAGCCGCCCCGTCTTGACGAACGTCACCTTCGACGATAACAGTGCCTTCGGGGGTGGAGGAGGCATGTACAACAAGGTCAGCACGGTCACGCTGAACGATGTCACGTTTGCCGACAACTCGGCTGGTCACAAAGGCGGCGGCATGTACAACGAGCTGAGCGACCCAACGCTGACCCGTGTCTCCTTCTCCGGCAACTGCGCGTGGATCGATTACCAGCTCTTCACCCTAGGCTCTGGTGGCGCCATGTACAACACGGAGAGCGACCCAGTGCTGGTCGACGTCACGTTCAGCGGCAATTGGGTCGCGAAAGAAGGGGGAGCAGTATTCAACCAGGATAGCAGCCCGAGTCTCAAGAACGTCACGTTCAGCGGCAACCAGGCCGGCGCGGAGGGGGGCGCCATGTCCAACGAGGTCGACAGCGCCCCCACGTTGACCAACGTCACCTTGAGCGGCAACACAGCAGACACCCTCGGCGGCGCGCTGCGCAATATCGGTCATTCGACGCCTACACTGACCAACTGCATCCTTTGGGGTAACGTAGCTCAGTCAGCCGGGGACCAGGTCTCCAACTCCGAGAGCACGCCCATCATCAGCTACAGCGATGTGCAAGGATCGGGCGGAAGCGCTGGATGGGACGCCAGCTTGGGCACCGACGGCGGCGGCAACCTGGACGCGGACCCTCACTTCGTGGACGCTGACGGCGCCGACGACGTCGCCGGCAGCGCGGACGACGACCTGCGGCTCGGCTCAGCGTCTCCCGCGATTGACGCCGGGGACAACGACGCGGTACCGCCGGGCGTCACCACTGACTTGGCCGGCGATGCCCGCTTTGTGGACATTCCCGGAGTCCCCGACACCGGCAACGGCGTACCGCCGATTGTGGATATGGGCGCCTATGAGGCTACGAACCACCCGCCCATGGCGGCGGACGACGGCTACACGACCGCCGAGGACACCCCCCTCACCGTGGTCGCCCCAGGCGTGCTGGAGAACGACAGCGACCCGGATGGCGACCCCCTCACGGCGGTCAAGAACAGCGATCCAGTCATCGGCACGCTGACGCTCGACGCACATGGGGCGTTCATGTACAGCCCGGCACCGCAACACCACGGCGTGGTGACCTTCACCTACCACGCTCACGACGGCACGACCAGCTCCAACGTCGCCACGGTCGCCATCACCATCACGGCGTTCAACGACCCCCCGACCATCTCCGATGTCCCCAACCAGGTTACGAGCCCCGGCACCCCTGTGGGGCCCGTGCCGTTTACCGTCGAGGACGAGGAGACGCCCCCTGACGCGCTGACCCTCTCGGGCAGGTCGTCGGACACGGCGCTGGTCAGCGTGGGGAACATCGTCTTTGGCGGCTCCGGGCCGAGCCGCACGGTCACCGTCACCCCGGCCGCTGGCCGGACGGGGACGACGACGATCACCATCACCGTGGACGACGGCACCGACACCGCCTCCGACACCTTCGCGCTGACCGTGGAGCCGTTCCGCCTCTACCTACCGCTGGTCGTAAGGTACTGAGGTGAGTGGGTCGGCCCGCCCCGCCTGGGTTTCGGGGGCCGGGAGAGAGCCAAGTCGAAGGAGGATAAATGACCATGCGCATGGGCGAAGTGATAAGAAGGCTATCCCTGGGCTTCGAGAAGGCCCTCGGTCTAGCGCTCGACGAGCACGGTCCTGAGATCGATGCGCGGTTTGCGATGTCTGCAATGGTGAAGACGGCTTGCTGTGTCACACTACTAGCGACCCTGTGTCCGGCCTCCGTGAGCCTTGCGGGAGTCTCACGCTCGGCAGGGGGAGGCGGGCCGACCATCATCTACGTGGACGCTGCGGCCACGGGGGCCAACGACGGCACTAGCTGGGTAGACGCGTACACCGACCTGCAGACGGCCCTGGGCGCAGCAACCAGCGGAACTGAAATCTGGGTAGCGGGGGGCACCTACACTCCAGGCCTCGATCGCTCCAGCACCTTCCAGCTGAAGAACGGCGTCGAACTGTACGGCGGCTTCCCCCCAGGCGGTGTGGGTACGATGGATACCCGCGATCCCTGGCGGTACACGACCATCCTGAGCGGCGAGATCGGGGACCCGGGCCTGGAGACGGACAATGTCTATCACGTCCTCACCGGCAGCGGCACCGACGCCAGTGCCATTTTGGACGGTTTTCAAGTCACTGCGGGCCACGCGACCCTTCCCGGGGTCTATAACGGAGGTGGTCTGCTCAACGTCTCCGGCAGTCCCACCATCCGCAACGTGGTCTTTCTGCGCAACTACGCCGCCGGGTTTGGAGGCGCCGTGGAGAACTTCGATAGCAGCCCGACGATGGAGAACGTGATCTTCCACGGGAATCGCGCCGGTTGGCACGGCGGCGCGGTCGACAACTACAAGGATAGCCATCCAGAGATCTGCAACGCCATATTCGTAGGGAACACGGCGCCTCAGGGCGGCGGGGTCAACAACGGGGACACGAGTTCGCCCATCCTTAGAAACGTCACGATGGTTGCCAATGAAGCGGACAGCCCAGGCGGGGGCATCTCGACCGACGACACGTCAAGCACGGCGGTGATGAACAGCATCCTGTGGAACAACGACCCCGACCAGGTCTCGGTTGCCGCCGGAGGCACGACCTCGATCCATAGCTCCATTGTGCAAGAGGGCTGTCCCCTGGGGGCTACCTGCGACGATGTCCTTAGCGATGACCCGCTGTTCCTCAGAATGCCGAGCTCCGGTGTCGCCTCCCAGGCCGGCCCGCCGCCCCCGAGTTGGGGCGATGCGGATGACCATTACGGTGATTTGCGCCTGGAGAGCGGTTCCCCGGCCATCGACTCCGGCAACAACGCCATGGTTCGTCCAGGCATCACGACCGATCTGATGGGAAATCCCCGCCTGGCCGACGGCTTGGAGGCTGGCCTCGCGGCCATGGGCGGTGGCAGTTTCGTCGTCGACCGCGGCGCATATGAAGCCCCGCCCCTCCCCATCTACGTCGATCAATCCGCTGGCGGGATCAACAGCGGGTACAGCTGGGCCCACGCGTTCAACGACCTGCAGGATGCCTTCCTCTGGGGCCGCAGCGGCGTCGCCGAGATCTGGGTCGCCCAGGGCACCTACCGGCCCGGAGAGTTGCGAACAAGCACATTCCAGCTTTTGGACGGCATGGCCGTCTACGGCGGGTTCCCGCCCGGCGGTGGTGACGGCACCTTCGGAGCCCGAGACTTGACTACGCTCTTGGGAAGCGAGCTCTCCGGCGACGTTGGGCCCCTCGGCCTCCACGACAACGTATACCACGTGGTAACGGCTAGCGACGTCAACGTCGCCACCCTGGATGGCCTACGGATCACGGGGGGGAATGCCGATGGAATCTTTTCGGGTCATGGCTTCGGAGGAGGTATCTACGCACCCCAGGGGCATCCCCAGCTCACCAATGTGACGTTCAGAGACAACCATGCGGGATCGGGGGGTGGGGGTGCCTTCTTCGAGGGGAGCGATGCAAGCTTGAGCAACTGCCATTTCTTCGACAACTCCACGGTGACCCGCGGTGGGGGCCTGCTGTTTCTGAATGGCGGGCGGTTGCAGATCCGTGATGGTAGCTTCCGGGCGAACGACGGGGGCTATTTCGGGGGCGGCTTGGCCGTCAGCGGAGGGCGGGTCACGGTCGTCGATGCCGAGTTCTGGGAAAACAAGGCAGTCTACGGCGGCGGGATCTTCGCCGACGAAGCCTCGGCCTATGTGTCAAGCGTCACCTTCGCGCGCAACTCAGCCACTGGATGGGGTGGGGGCATCATCATAGGATTAGACAGTGAGCTGACAATGAGTGACTCTGTCTTCACCTTAAACGGCGCGGGCATGGCCGGTGGGGGTCTGGCCGGCGGCGGGACCTCTCTGACCGTCAGCAACGTCACCTTCAGTGGGAACAGAGCAGGGACCGACGGGGGCGGCGTCGATCTGGCAGAGACGAACGCCACCCTCAACAACACGATCCTATGGGGGAACACGGCATCCGGTGTTCTGGATCAGGTCCATGTCGAGGAGTCCGCCGCGCTGACGTGTAACCACACCATCATCCAGGGGGGCTGCCCGGCCGGCGCCGCTTGCGACCACGTTCTCGTGGCCGATCCCCTCTTCTACGTCGACCCCGACGCGGGGGATGACGGGGTCTGGGGCACCTGGGATGATGAACCAGGCGATCTCCGCGTCTGGAAGACCTCGCCAGCCATCGACGCGGGCGACAGCTGGGTCGTAGGATTCGACAGATGGGACATAGAGGGGAACCCGCGCATCGTGGACGTGGCCTCCGTCCCGGATACGGGGGTGGGTCCGTGGCACATCGTCGACATCGGTGCCTACGAGAGCCCGCCGGACACCGTCTACGTGGACCAGACGGCGACGGGCGCCCACTCCGGGTTGACGTGGACGGATGCCTTCACCGATGTGCAAGAAGCCCTCGCTTGGGGTGCGAGCGGTGCGACGGACGCTTGGGTCGCCCAGGGCGTCTACACACCAGGGCCCGAGCGGGACGACGCCTTCCACCTCACGAATGGCGTCTCCCTCTATGGAGGCTTTCCAGCGGAGGGAGGGGATGGCACGTTCGACGTCCGCGACTGGCGGACGTACACGACCACACTGAGCGGGGAGATCGGCGTCCCGGGTGACCGGAGCGACAACAGCTATCACGTGTTGGTCGCCCGCAGCGTAGATCTAGCGGCCTGGGTGGACGGATTCGTCGTCACCCGCGGCTCCGCCGACGTGGCTCCTCCCTTCCAGCCAGGCCCGGCGACCTGCGAGTACGACACAGACTACGGCGGTGGCCTGTGTCTCTACGATAGCGAGCCGGTCCTGACCAACTTGGTCTTTCGGGACAACTACGCCATCAAGGGTGGCGGGGTGGAAGCGTCCGAGAGCAGCGTGCTGATGTTCAACGTCGAGTTCGTCGCCAACCAGGCCGGTGAGAATGGCGGAGGCTTGCACAGCTACAGCAGCCATCTGAGCCTCATCAACGCGATGTTCGCGGGCAATCACGCCGCGTCCGGCGGTGGAGCCCTGTGGAGCGAGAGCAGTTTCTTGACGATCCTCAACACCACCATCAGTGGAAACCAGGCGGGCACGGGCAGTGCGCTGAGAAACCTCTGCGGCTCCGACGTCACGTTGACGAACGCCATCCTATGGGGCAATACCTCCAACTGTGGGCCGTCCATCTGGAGCGAAGAAGGGTGCACCCTGACGGCGAGGCACAGCCTCCTCGAGGGCGGCTGTCCCGCTGATGCCGCGTGCAGCCAGGTGCTCAACCTTGATCCGGTCTTTGTGCGCGATTCCGACCCCGGGGCCGATGGCGTCTGGGGCACGGGGGACGATGACCTCGGCGACATGCAGCTCGAGGTCACCTCCCCGGCCATCGACGCCGGCGACAGTGACGCCTTCCCTGACACGTTGACAACCGACCTCCTGGGCAACCCCCGGTTTGTTGAAATAGACGCCATCCCGAACACCGGGATCGGCGACGTGCCCATCGACATGGGTGCCTACGAATTCTCAAACGATCCTCCGGCGGCGGCGGACGATGGCTACACCACCGCCGAGGACACTCCACTCACCGTTGCTGCCCCAGGCGTCCTCGCCAATGACAGCGATCCCGACGGTAGTCCCCTGACGGCGGTCCTGGACAGCCCTCCGACCCCGGGCGGACTGATGTGGTACGGCGATGGGGCATTCGTCTACACGCCAGCACCGGATCACTACGGGGTGGTCACCTTCACCTACCACGCTCACGATGGCACAGCGAGCTCAAACGTGGCCACGGTCGCCATCACCGTCACCGCGGTCAACAACCCGCCAACGATCTCCGATGTCCCGAATCAACTGACCAGTCCCGGTACCGCCGTAGGTCCCGTACCGTTTGCCATTGAGGACGAGGAGACGCCGGCTGATGCACTCACGCTCTCGACCGCGTCGTCGGACACGGCGCTGGTTCCGGTCGGGAACATCGTCTTTGGCGGCTCAGGGGCCAACCGCACGGTCACCGTCACCCCCGCGGCAGGAATGACGGGCTACGCCACCATCACCATCACCGTGGACGACGGTACCGACACCGCCTCCGACGCTTTTGTGCTAACCGTGGAGCCGTTCCGCCTCCACTTGCCGCTGATCTTGAGAGGTGTTGGAGAATAGACGTACAGCTGTCGGCTCGAGCCAGCCACACGGCCTCGAGACCAGAAAAGGAAAGGAAACTCAGGGAGGTAACACGATGAAGAGAGAACAGGTTCTTGCAGTTGCTCTGGCCTTGGCCATCCTCACCTGGACCGGCGTCGCAGCCGTGCGGGCCGACCCACCGCTCCGTCGCGGGATGGCGCCACCGCCAGGAATGGAGACCAGCAAGGGATCCGCGCCCGATGGCCGCCACGACGATCTGGGCAATGGGCGCCATCGAGCCATCATCCACGCCATCTCATCCGCCCAGGATGACGTGGCCGAGCTCTACCCAGTGGGAGATGCCTACGTCGACCATCAGGCGCCGAACCAGAACTACGGTTCGGAGGACCTTTTGGCCGTGCAGTACTGGAGCAGTTCCCCGAAGACCGACCCCGCCAAGCGGCGTTCCTTCGTGGGCTTCGATCTCTCGTCCGTCCCGGCTGGCGCCATCGTCACTGAGGCGACGTTCTGGGCCTACATGGTCGACGCCAGTGGACGTGCCAAAGGGGCCGACGTGGCGCTGCGCCGGATCACCGAGTCGTGGAGCGAGTCCACCATTACGTGGTACGGGCAGCCGTCGTCTAAGGCCTATAGTTCGCAGTCCCTGGGCACGACCCCAGGATGGAGGTCATGGGACGTGACGACCCTGGTGGACACCTACTGGAAGGGGCGCAAGTTCGGCAAGGGCTCCAACCACGGGCTCGGCCTTTGCGGCCCGGAGAGCGGCACGCAGTACTACCGTTGGTTCCACTCCAGCGACGATAAAGGCACCAGCTACGATCCCAAGCTCGAGGTCCACTACACGCTCCCCACAGCAACGCCGACCGCCACCCCCGTCCCCTGGACGTTCACCGGCAACGTCTACGACGGTGAACTGGGGGACACCACGTGGCCGCTGGAGGGGGTGACCGTCCAGCTCTACGAGATGGGCGTTCCAACCAACCTCCTGGACACTGACGTCACCGACAAGGGTGGGGGCTTCAGCCTGATGACCTCACAGCAGCCGGCCTACGACTTCCACATCGTGGCCTCCGACCTGCCGGGCTACGTGTCGACCGGGGCCATAGCCGGCGATGAAGGAACCGTGGTCGACGCCAACACCATCAGCTACTTCTATATGATCGAGCGTGGTACATACGGTGGCAATCTCTTCTTCGATCAGCCAGAGGCCACCGAGACGCCTACCCCGACGAGTTCACCGACGGCGACGTCCACGCCTATCCTCACCCCGACAGCGACCCCGACGGACTTGCCGACGGCGACGTCAACGCCCATCCTGACCCCGACGGCGACGTCAACGCCCACCGTCACGCCGACCCCGACGCCGACGGCGACGCTTCCGGCGTGTCCTGTGCCGTTGGAGGGGGTGAGCATCAGCGGACCGTTCACGGTCACCGCAGGGGTGCCCTTCACCCTCCTGGCCGAGGTGAGCCCAATCGACGCGACTGAGCCGATTACCTACTCCTGGACGCCCGATCCAGCTGCAGGCCAGGGAACCGATCAAGCCCAGTACCTGTGGGAGGCGACCGGGGTGTTCACCGCCCATCTCGAGGCCGAGAACTGCGGCGGCAGGGACACTGACGACCGCGTTGTGACAGTTATGGAACCACGCTTGCCGGACTTGCTCATCACGGACGTCTGGGAAGAGGCCGGTGAGATCTGGTACCAGATGATGAACGCGGGCGGCACCACCGCGCCGGCAGGACACGCGACCCGCCTCCAAGTGGACGGGGTGGAGGAACCAGGCGGCAGCCACACCATCGACACGGCCCTGGCTCCGGGCGACCGGCTGCGCCGCTCGTTCGAGTTGAACTGGACGTGCACGCCGCCGGAGGACGTCATCACGGTCTGCGCCGACGACGAAGCTGACGTCGACGAGGAGGACGAGGAGAACAACTGCCATGAGGAGACCTGGCCGTGCGACACGACCGCCCCACAGATCACCTACGGTCCCGCAGTGTCCTCGACGACGACGACCGAGGCCGTGATCGTCTGGGGAACGAACGAGGAGAGCAACAGCGTGGTGCAATACGCCAGGAAGACCGGCGCGTACGACCTGGAGGAGAGAGACGACGATCTGGTGCAGGAACACACGGTGACGCTGAGCGGGCTCGAGCCAGCCACGGTCTACCGGTACGTGGTGCAGTCCACGGACGCTTCGGGCAACGTGGTCGCCAGCGACCGCCACTTCTTCGAGACTCTGCCGCCGCCCGACGATGAGCCCCCGATCATCACCGACGTGAGGATCGACAAGCTGGCGGGCTTCTCGGACTACTACCAGATCATCGCCTCCGCCTCCGACAACGTGGGTCTGGCCTCGGTGACGTTCTATCTGGACGACGAACCGCTGGGGACCGACTACGCTCCGCCCTACAGGGCCCTCTTCCATCCGCTGCAGCTGGGCCTCAAGCGGGAGGAATTCTTCACCGAGCACGAAGTCAGGGCGGTGGCGACGGACGTACGAGACGCCCAGCGCCCGTGGGAGGAGGCTTGGACTCCGGATTATGCCCTCACGGGGATGACGTCGGGCTTCATAGCGCCGTCCGTTAGCCCTTACGAGATTGGGATCGGCAGCGGTGTGGTACCCGAAGGGACGAAGGTGTTCATCCAGGTCTTCGTCGCGGAGCACTATTCGGCGGACTGCACCAACACGTTGTGGGGATGCATCCCGGGCCAGGCAGGGACGACGGAGGGCCCGACATCCCCCACACAGACCACCGATCCGTGCGAGGAAGTATGTGAGATGGACGTCGGGGTGCGGACGGTGAACTTCTACGTCAACGACGAGCCCAAGTACATGTCGCACTACGACGAGGACGAAGTACCTCTGACGCATTCTTACGAGTGGGATGTCAGCGGTCTGGGACCCGGGACACATACCATCACCGCCTGGTTCGTCGACAGCGACGGGGAGGTACGTCAGGTCAGTGGATCTCCGGTCGTGGAGATCGTCCGCAGCGTCCCCGACCTCCAGGTGGAGAGGGAGGTCACCCGTGATGGGAACACCTTCAACATGGCCCTTACGGTCACGAACAGGGGCACGAGGCCTGCAGAGATATGGCGTGTCGAGGACAACTTGATCGGCTTCCAGGTCATAGAGGAGTCGGTAGGAGGGGACTATCAAGTCCACCTGGACGACGACACGCACGCGACTCAGACGGACGTCCTGATCAGCCTCTGCTGCCCCCCGGAAGCGCTGGAACCGGGCGACAGTGTGACGGTCGAATACAGCGCAGTGCCGATACTGCATCCCCTTCTGGCGCCGACCACACACGCCATCGGCGTCAACGACGTATCCGTGACCTACTGGGATGGCTTCGAGGAACGGGAAAAGGGGGTCGAGCTCCTGTGCCGTGTCACCTCCGACGGTGAGCCACTCGCTCAGGCGGTTGCTGCGGCGCAACGCGCGGCTGACTACCTGTTGGTAACCGACCCGACAAACCTGTACCAGTATAACTCGATACGCAGCGTCAACACGTTGCTGTCCAAGATGGCGGAGCTCGCTCGGCTTAAGAGCGGGATCCTGGGCTACACGAACGGCGTATCGGCCTCGCGAACAAAGGAGCTGATCGACCAGTGGGGAAGCCAGATGATGGGCAGCCACGGCGCGGCTGGTGGCTACTCCTGGAACGGCTATCTGCTGATCGTGGGGGAGGCCGAGATCGTGCCATCCTTCACGGTCGGGTGGGGCTCGCACAGCGTCTCCGCGACGGACAGCGAGTACGCCGACACGGGGGGGCACCCGTTTGATCCAGAGCTGATGGTAGGGCGGATCATCGGGAACAGTGCCTCTCTTCTGACCATTCCGCTTGAGACCAGCATCAACGTCGAAAGCGGCGCCCCGGGAGCCAGCTTCGATCGCTCGCACGCGCTCGTCGTCAGCGGATGGCCCGCGTGTCGAGAGGGTTGCTGCTGTCACATTGACTTCGCGCACCAGGCCAATCTGGTTGCCGGTAGGCTGGAAGCGCAAGGCGTCGACGTGCGGATCCTGGACAACACGCTGTATCCAACACCGGAGGACGAGGTGAACGCCTTCTTCAACCTCGCTCCTGGCCGGGATATCATCCACCTGGCCGCCCACGGCGGAGCCTCATCATTGGACTCGCTGAATACGTACAACTTCGACAGAGGGAGCGCACCCTTTGGAGATGCCAATCCTTTCGTGTACGGCTCCTCCTGCCTCACTGGCGACTATCTGATGGGGAGGAGTCTGGCAGAGGCGTTCCTCCAGAGCCATGCGGGGGCCTATCTCGGGTCAACCGAGATCTCCAAGGGCGCTACCAACACCGCGATGGCCGACTGGTTCTACGAGAACTGGGGCGCGGGCCAGTCAGTCGGGCACGCCCTGACAGAGATGAAGCGGACAACCACGGGCGACGCGGCGGACCTATGGGCCGTGGAGTATCAGCTGTTCGGCGACCCGAAGTACGGGCTCGGCGCGGGGTTGCCCGGGCCCACGGTAGCACGCAATGAGACGACAGCGCTCGCTGAGCCTCCTTCATCCATCGACGTCGTGGTCCCCAGCTACGAGGTCACGACGACGGCGATGGGCGACTATGTGTCGATACCTGGCGGCTTTAAGATGCTAGAACCGGGGAAACCCATGGTGCCGCTCTACTCGACGTCTGTCCCTTATCCAAAGGGCACGCGTGTCCAGGACGTGATCCTGACGGATCGGTCCGGGTTGAGCGAGAGCACCGGCATCAGCCTAACCACCTTCGTGCCCACGCCCGCTGGGCTATCGGCAGTCGGGGCTACCGGAGCAGGGACCGACGCCGGCTGGTGGCCGGATGAGACCTTCACCTGGTCCGTCGACGAGGTTCCCGATGGAAGCTCTGAGCTGCGCATAGAGATCTACCCCTTCGTCTACAACACACGCACCACAGACGTCAGGTTCTACCAGAACTACAGCTTCGACATTGAGACCGTCACGTCGACGGTGGAGATCAACTACCTCATCACCGACCAAGACGCCTATCCCCAGGGCGATGACGTCCATATCGAGCTCGGCCTGGAGAACACGGGGGCCGTGCAGGATGTCATCGTCGAGGCCGTCGTGAAGCGATCATTCTCGAGTCAGGTGGTGGACGGCCTACCGCTTCGTAGCTTGGATGACTTCGGCGGCAAGGCCTCCTTCGCCATGGACTGGGACACGGAAGGCTTCGAGCCGGGCTGGTACGCGGTCGAGGTCAGAGCGCTGGACCGTGACGGCAACGTCCTTCACACAGCCACGGAGCAGCTGCGGGTGGGCATCTACGCCGGAGAGATCACGGCCTTCTCGGCGACACCCGACACCTTCCTGGCCGGGGACGTGGTGAATACGACGCTGGTGTTCAGCAACACGGGCACCGTGCCCATCACGGGAACCGCCGTGGTCGAGATCAAGGCCAGCGATGGAGACGTGGTCGAGACGTTCCGTCACGACTTCGAGGGCCTGGCTGTGGCCGAGACGATCGGGGTCGAAAACGAGTGGGACACGTCGGAAATGCCGCCGGATGCCTACACGGTGCTCGGGTACGTGATGTACGATGCCAGGGCGACCGAGCCGCGCTCCGTCGTGGTGAGCAATCAGTCGCGCGTCTACCTCCCGCTGGTGCTGCGCGACGGTTGACGATATACTTCGGGGTGGAAGAGCAGCTGATCGAAAAGGCAGATACCACAAACGGCAGGCTTGACGCAAATCCAGCGGTCAGGAGCCTCCGGGACACCGAGTGGCAGAACCGTCAGCTGGAACGGCGGGCCGGTGTGCACCACTGGCCCGCCGTCGCTACGTTAGCTTCTACAACGGAGGTGACAATGAACAGGCAACTGACAAGTCTCGTAAAGTCATACCGCCCTATTGTCTCGAAAAGTCGTGCCGCCCTGCCGGTACAACGGCGGCGAATTGTTATTTCAGATTGCCATTCCATCAGCATATGTCGCTGAACTATGCGCAACATCGGCAAACTGGGTCAATCTGCGCTTCGGATAGCCCCCAATCGGCTTGAGAAGCCCGCTGCAGTGCCAGTAGGACGCCCGGCTCGGTCGGTTTTGCTCTCAAACCGGTACGACTTTATCGGACTTGACACAACGCTATTCCCTAGCGACGGCTGTGCTGCTGGCCGGCGGGCTGGCCCTGGCGCAGGAAGAGGTCCCGTAGGCCGGGCTTGCATCCAAGGGCGCGTCCGTTTGCCAGATCGCGTCAACGAACATATACTGGGTTGACGGTGAGCGTGGTGCGAGTCCCCGTGAGAACGGAGGAGGGAACAGACGGAAATCAGATGTCTGGCCTGGCTATTTCGTCCCCTGGACCAAGGCGCGCCCTGGTACGAGGCGCTTGAGTCCATCAGCCCGGCGAGGGCGTGCTCGACTGGGTGGAGATCTTCAAGGCGCTGTTGGCTATCGACTACGATGGCTACCTGAGCCTGGAGAGCTACGCCACGGACTGGCGGGATCGGAAGATCGGGATGACACGGGAGTATCTGGAAGAGTGTTTGGCTGTGACGAGAGGGGATGGGGAGTAGGGAGTAGGGAGCAAGGCTTGTAGGTCTTCAGACCTCAAAGGGAATGCCAGCGTCCAGAGGATGCGTACCGGCTGGGGACGCCGAAGGGAGGAGATTGTGATGGGTAAGTGGGTGCTCCGTTTGGGAATGGTGGGGATGTTGCTGGCGCTGAGCGGCGGAGTTGGCTCGCTGGCCGAGCCGCGCGTGTTCACCTTCGCGATTGACCCGGACCTGCGGCCAGAGGTGGAGGTGCTGCCGGGCATCGGGGAGGGCCCGGAGCGCCCGGTGGCCGCCGTGTTGGAGCCAAGCGAGGTGCAGGGCGACTTCGTGGCCAACGAGGTGATCCTCCTGAATCCGTCGCCGGCGCAGCTGGACGGCTTCGTCGGGCGGTACGACGCGGAGGTGGTCTTCGACCAGATGTTGCCCGGCGACCCGGGC
Organism: uncultured Anaerolineales bacterium; assembly: GCA_964575455.1. GTDB lineage: Bacteria > Chloroflexota > Anaerolineae > B4-G1 > B4-G1 > SKLM01. The sequence goes on from CAZNRX010000055.1 coordinate 21,871, forward strand.
AATCTGCCGCCGGACAAGCTGCGCCCAGAGCACGGCCTCAGCGATGACTATCTGTTGCGAGTGGACGTGCGTGAGTTCGACTTCGACGAGGATACCTTCATCGCCCGCATGGAGGCGCGGGATCACGAGGGGATGTACCTCTTCTCGTCGGAAGAGGCCGTGCAGCTTCTGGCGCTGGTGCTCCACGAGAAGGAGACGCACGACCTGGAGATCACGCTGAACCCACTCATGTTGCCGCCAGAGCTGCCGGTGGAGGCGGCAGACCAGGAGAGCCTGGCCCGCACAGGGCCGGATGCCATCGCCGGCCCTGCCTCGGCAGACTGCGTGATGTGCCAGACCGAGGAGTACTCGGTCTCCGGCGGCCACGCCAACGGGTTTGGCTTCAGCTGGCTGAACGACGCCGGCCTCAAGGCCGCCCGGGCCTGGCAGTTCCACGACCTGCTGGGATACACGCCGAGCTCCCCACCCGTGCTGGCCATGGTCGACTTCGGGTTCGCCCTCAACGACGACTTCCCGCCTACGGAGAACGTGCCCCAGTACGACTTCATCAACGACAGCCACGAGACCAATGGTTACGCCAACACATATCCCACAGGCGGGAAGTGGCACGGCACGGGCACGCTGGGGATCGCTGCTGCGCGGCTCAACAACCGCTTCGGGACGGCGGGAACCGGCGGACAGGTGGCGTACCCTTATCTTCTCCGCCCGGAAGGGACACTGTCCGGAGCGGCGCGCGCCATTCGCACTGCCGTCTACTGGGGCGCCGATGTGGTCAACGTCAGTCTGGCGGGCGAGGGGGCCAACATCTTCGAGTGGTTCGCCCTCAACAAGGCGGCCAACAAGGCAGCGGACGCCGGTGTCATCGTGCTGGTGACGGCGGGGAACGAGAGGAACGACGCCTCCAAGTACTACCCGTGCAACACGACGGGCTTCATGTGTGTCGGGGGGATCGACACCGCTTCGAAGAAGTCACACAAGAACTCAAACTACGGATCCCGCATCGACGTATGGGGACCGTACACCGGGGTTGGGACGACGCCGAACCCCGACTCCGGCGGCGCTCTGGCGGGCTTCGGGGGCACGTGCGCCGCGTCGGCCTACGTGGCCGGCGTGGTCACACTGATGAAAGCGGTCAACCCGGCACTGGACTACCCCACCACCAGGAGCGTACTGCAGACGACGGCCAACCCGTCCACGGATCCCAAGCTGACAGCCGCGGGCGGCTACCTGAACGCCTATGGCGCGGTGCGGGCGGCAGCCCAGCGCGCCGGTCGATATGCCCAGGGCGATAGCTACGAGCCCAACGACTCGCCGGGGTCCGCCACGATCCTATCACCCGGCACCACCACGGCCACCATCGCACCCGGCGACACGGACACGTTCGCCTTCCAGACCAGCGACCTGGTGGATCTCCAGCTGCGGGTGAGCTACGAGGATCAGGCCTCGCCCGACAACGGCCTGAACGCGCGGCTGGACGGAAGCTGGGGGACGACATCCGGCGGCACGATCACGCTGGATCAGTCGTTCCTGACGCCAGGCAGGCACGAGCTCTCGATCTGGGGCCAGCAGACGGATACGATCAACTGCTACCACACAACCTTCTCCGCCAGCGCGTCCGGGATCAGCCCGGACGCGTACGACGACCAGACGCCGGCCGGCGAGCCGCGCAACGACACCTTTGCCCATCGGGCCGTGATCCCGGGCACGGTGGGGGCCAGCGTGTTGACGCCGAAGGGCCAGATCGTGGACCTCAACTTCGACGTGGTCAACGACGTCGATTTCTTCGAGGTGACCCTGGCACCGGAGGTCGACCCCAAGACGGATGCCGCCGAATGCATCGGGCCCGGCCATCCCGACTACGGAAAAGAGGGCTTCACCCAGGGGCGGGTGGAGGTGAGCGCCTGGCCCGACGGTTGGAAGCCCAGCACGCCGGGCTACGACTGGCCGTTCGAGCTGACCGTTCATACAGCGACGGGCAGCGTCTTCACCTCAACGACTGGCCTGCGGCTGGCGGTCGAGTGCCCGCATCAGCATTTCCCCAGCGGCAAGATCCGTTTCTCAGTGAGAGGACAGGACGGGCGACGCAACTTCTACCGCGTGTTCATCCACTACTCGCGCTGGGACGTCTACTACGACGTGCCACCCTGGGTCTGGGAGCAGACAGAGCCGCCGCTGCTGCGGGTGCTGCCACCCTGGGGGCGATGGCTGGAGTTCCTCTACCCGCGCGATCCGCAGGTCATCCGCCGCTGGGCCGTGGGCGACCCGCCGCACCCGATGCCAGCCGAGTACGGGGTCTTCCACTGGGACGCGCTGAGGGACCTGGACGTCTCCCTGTCCACCCAGGGCGGGCGGGCCATGGAGATGACGCTGTTCGACGCCAAGGGAGAGGTGATCGATCACGCGGCGGCCAGTCCGGGCGTGAGACAGACGGGCGGCCCGGGAACGGCGAGCGAGGATGGACACATTCATATCAACGCTCTGGAGCCAGGGACGTACGTGCTGGCCTTCGAGGGGGACTTTGGGACGGTGTATGCGGTGCGGGTGGGGACGCCGCACGCTGTGTACATGCCGATGGTCGTAAGGAAGTAATAGGGAGGCGGTCATATGACCGAAACCACGATCCAGAGCGAGCAGGTTCGGTCTGCTGAAGCTCATGGTTGCCCGCCCGCTGAACCCTCATGGTATCTTCTCAATATTCCGGGGCAACTCTGATTCTCACAGGTTTCTGATGTTC
>CAZNRX010000056.1:0-7535 GCA_964575455.1 uncultured Anaerolineales bacterium
GAGCCGCAGGTCGGCCGCTCGCGATGTTGATCCCGAGGTTTTCCCTGTGCCCGCGTCGCCGCCGCCGCCCGCGTCGTCGTCGCCCGCCGTGGCTGTCCGGAGCCGCACCCAGACCACCCGCCAGGGCCAGCTGCGCTAATCTTCGCAAGCTTGGCGAAAACGATAACACCCTGCAACCTCCGCTGTCTCTGACTCGTCATATGTGGTAGAATAGGGGGCGTCATTGGGACGCAGCCTACTACGAACGAGGGATTTGGCGATGAAGCGTGGCTTACGGCTGATTCCATCTGCGGGAGCTCTGTTGCTCGTGCTCGGCATCATGTTCAGCGCGAGCGCTGCCGATTCAATCCAGGTCGTCCCTCTGCCGCCGGTCGAGACCACCGACGGACGGGCTGGCGTCTGCTACTCATTCTATCCGGACCCGGTCACGGTGACGGGGCGCCCCTTTATGCCCATGGCCTACGACGCGGGGTCCCGCTGGGACCGGTTCGACTTCGTCTGGCCAAAACTCCAGCAATCCGACGGCAGCTGGAACCCAACAGATCTCGCAAGCTACGATACCTTGGTGGATGATCTGCACGATTCGGGCTTCAAGATGATCGGCATTCTTTTGTGGACGCCCGACTGGGCCGCCTCAAGCGGTGTGCAGGGTGGCCTACCTCCTGGTGCGGAGAATCGCCCTCAGGGCTGGTATTCACCCGCGGCCCAACCAACCAAGCCTCGATTGACCCCTATGGCCGCCAGCGCGGCCAGCTCGCCGCCGCGGGGGCTCTACGAGGAGTGGGACGACTGGACGGAGAGCGATGGCGATCCAATCAACTACTGGGGACGCTTCGTCTATCAAATCGTCGCCCGGTACAGCGACCGGGTCAAGCATTGGGAGATGTGGAACGAGCCGGAGTGGTCGTACTTCTGGACCGGCACCTCCTCCGACTACGCGCAGCTCCTGCAGGTGGGCTACCAAGCGACCAAGGCCGCCTGCCAGGACTGTCAGGTGCTCTTCGGTGGCCTCCACTACTGGGAAAACCCCGACTACTACAAGTGGGTGCTGAACATCCTTCGCGATGATCCAGAGGCTGACGAAAACAACTACTTCTTCGATATCATGTCGGTCCATCTCTACAGCCGCTCGTCCAATACCTACGACGTGGTGAATGACATCCGCAGTGGTATCACAGCGCGGATTCCAGACCATCCTATCTGGCTGACCGAGACCGGCGTTCCCGTGTGGGGTGACGCGAGAGTTGATCCGGTGATCGCCGAATACAACTACGCCGCGACACAGGACGAAGCTGCCTCGTACGTCATCCAATCCTACGCCAATGCCTGGGCGGCCGACGTATCTCGCTACCTCTTCTTCCGCACGCACGACGCCGACATGGGAGAGTACTTCGGGCTGATGAGGAACGATCGATCGCTGCGCCCCTCCTACGCTGCCTTCCAAGTGGCAAGCAGCTACCTGATCTCCCCAACGCTAGTCACCCGCGACACGGAGCCCGGAGGGGCGCAGCGCGTTACGCTGTGGGGCACGCCCCGGGGCAAAGTGAGCGTGTTATGGAACAGAACGCCGAATCCGGTCGACCTCGACCTTGAAGCGATACTCCCGACAGCCACATTAGTGGACCAGCGCGGGGCCACTCAGACCATCACCGCCACGGGCAACAGGTACACCATCCCGCTCCCGGGCGCGACGGCCAACCTGGTGACCGACCCCAACGATTACTTCATCGGCGGCGAGCCTTATCTGATCATCGAGGAGGACACGGTGCCACCCAGCAGGGCCACCCTGGGACCCCTTCCAGCCACGACCTACTCCACCACCATCCCCATCTCCTGGAGCGCGAGCGACGACCAGGCCGGGACCTGGGGGGTCGAGGTACAGGTGCAGCCGGAAGGAGAGGGGGACTGGTCGGAGTGGCTTGGGATCCTCGACACGGAGGAGATCTGGTCGGACGGTTACGACACTGGGCAACACGGCACCCGCTACTGCTTCCGCGCCCGAGCCTGGGACCGGGCTGGCAACGTGGGGCCCTGGTCAGATGAGGAGCGCTGCACACGGCTCGACCTGGATCGAGTGGTGCATGTGAACGTGGGAGCGGTCTTTGGGGACGAGGATGGCGACGGAGATCGAGACAGCGGCGAGGTCTCCCTCGACGACGTATCGTTCCGCCTCGTCGACCGATCCGGTTCCGACATCGCAGCACCGGGCTGCGGCGCATCCTGGGAGATCACGACGACGCTGAGGGCAGGGGAGTACGCCATCCTAATCGAACCGCAGGGCTGGCCATCGCCACCGGGGGGATGGCTGCCCCGTCGGCTGACGATCAATCTCGATCCTGGAGAGGCCGTCTGGGAGCTCGACCGTCCGGCGATCGGGCTGCTTCGTCACCGCTCCAGCAGCCACCTTCCTCTGGTAGCCCGTGGCAGCTGACCGTCTCCATGCGCCGCTGAAGGGTGGGGACGATCCACCCAGGCCATGAAGAAGCGCCAACGTCGGGTCGTCGCGCTGCTGGGCCTCCTCAACGCGCTCCTGTTACTCGCGATAGGAGGTGCAGTGGCACGGTGGTGGGCGAGCCTCCCTGGCAGGGCCGATCCCGTACCGATGCCAACGTCAGCGTCGACATCCGGACGGGATAAGGTCCAGTTCCCACCAACGTGGACACCCACGCTGAGTCCCACGCTAACCTCCTGGGAGGCGCCCACGTGGACGCCCGGGCCGACGAAGACGCCAACCGAGACACCCCTCCCCATACCACTCTGGGTGCCCACGGCGACGCCCTCGACGGCAGGGACGTCCTCACGGAGCAGTCCAGGCCCCTATTTCGCCCCCACGCTGGCGCCGAACTGGGAACCGGCCACGCTGGACGACTTCTGGGCCGGGAGGGCGCGCTGGGTGATCGAGACCGTCGACACGGGGCTGCCAGCCGAGGGATCGGACACGGTGCGATGGGGTGGGGAGTACTGGTCGTACGCGCACGCCGGCGAGGCGACAGCGGGTATCAAGGACCAGTGCGGAAACTCCGTGCCGCTGCCCGGCTGCGTCACGCTCTGGAAGAGCAGTGATGGCGGACGGCATTTCAGGTTGGAGAGGCCAGTGTGCCTCTTCCCCTGCGTAAGCTGCCCCTGCAGCGAGGTCGATCACGTCAAGCAACAACAGTACCCACGCGTCTTCTTCGATGAGACCGGAGGCACGATGGTCTACGAGTGGGGCGCGGGCACGTTCGTGCGCACGTCCCAGGACGGCGTCCATTGGTCGGGCGAGGCCCAGGTGCCAGGCACCGGTATATGGTACGACACGCAGCGCCCCTGCACGGTCTCGGAGCGCATCGGTGACCACCCACACACACGCCCGATCTACGACTGTCTGGCGGGCGCGCCGCCCGGCCTCTACATCGAGGGGGACAGGCTGCACGTCTTCGTGGGCCTGGGCCGGGCTCCGGGGCACATGGGGTGCTTCGTGGGGGACAAGCACGCGGCCGTAGGCGCGCTACGCCCCTGCGCGTCGAACCCCCTGTTTGGGGGCGCGACGACGTACGGGCCGGCGGAGGTGTCGAGCGCAGCGAATCCCCACTTCGACTTCCGCACCATCTCGTCAGCCGACGTGGTGCGAGTGGGAGATCGGTATTACATGACCTATGAAGGCACAAGGGGCCCCAGCAAGCCATACGCGCGGGAGAATCAGTTCGCGCTTGGCCTCGCGCGCAGCGTGGGACCCGCCATTGATGGCCCCTGGGAGACGTACCCGGGCAACCCCATCATTGCGGACGTCGGCGATCATTGGGGACTGGGTCACGCGGACATCGTGATCGCCGGAGAGGTCACTTACCTCTACACAACAACGTCGCGCAACACACGCGGGCGATACCTGCTGGTGGAGCGTTAGACAATTTCGGGCGCTACTTCGCAGGCCGTTCGGCCCCTGCTACGTAGCGCATTACAAGCAACGAGCCCTCCCAGCTTGCCATTATCGAGATACGTGCTATGATCTAGGTCTGCAAGTATTCAAATATTCCAATGGAATGACACCAACCTATGGGAACATCGCTTCAGCAGGAGATCCAGCTGCTTCATGCCGAAATCTGTCAGGCCCTGGCGGATCCGAAACGCATTGCCCTGCTCTACACATTGGACAAAGAGCGTCAATGCGTCAAGGAATTGGCCGAGGCGCTCGATGTCCCTCAGCCGACTGTTTCCTATCATCTCAAGGTCCTACGAGAACGGGGCCTGGCAGCGGCAGAACCAGATGGTACGACAGTCTACTACTCGCTGACCGATCGGCGGATCATCGAGGCGCTAGACACACTGCGCGCGATGCTGGCCGATAACCTGGCTCGGCAAGCCCAGCTGATGCGAGGAGCACGGGAACCAAAGTACTCAGATTCAGACGAAGGAGGTTAAGGTGGGGCTCACGGTCGAACAAGTAAACTGGCTGCGTCAGCGATTTGACCAGCGGATTAGCACTGATCTGATGGAACGGAAGATATACAGCCACGACGTCGGCGTTATGCCGCCGCTGGTGAAGCCACTGATCGGGAAGGCCGTCGCCGACGCCGTTGTCCAGCCAGAGGGTGAGGATGAAGTGGTGGATCTGATGCGATGGGCGAACGAGACGCGCGTGCCGCTGATCCCGCGAGGGAAGGCTACCTCGGGCTACGGCGGCATTCTGCCCATCGAGGGAGGGGTGACTGTTGATTTCTGGCGGATGAAACGGCTACTAGAAGTCGACGCTGAGGCATTGACAGTGACCGTTGAGCCGGGCATCGTATGGGAGGATCTCGAGGGCGAGCTGGTGAAGCGAGACCTGGCACTGCGCCTCTACCCCTCCAGCGCTCCCTCCTCGACCGTCGGCGGCTGGCTCGCGCAGGGCGGCTTTGGGTTTGGCAGCTTCGAGTACGGCGCTTTCCCCGACAACGTCGTCTCCGCCCGTGTCGTTCTGCCCAGCGGCGAGCTGCGTGACTATGCGGGAGACGATCTCGATCTTATCGCCGATGCCGAGGGCATCACGGGCCTCATCACACAGGTCACCCTCAAAGTTCGGCGTTGGGAGCCCGAGAGCGTGATGGGCGCGTGCTTCGCCACGACCGCTCAGCTGGCGCAGGCCCTTCAGATGGTGGTCGATCAGGATCTGCCGCTTTGGTCGATCAGCTTCATCAACCCCGAGATGGCCGAGATGAAGAACAAGCGACCTCCAAGACTCGAACACGGAGAGCCATTCCACGGACACCGCCCCGAGCTTCCCGAGACGTACGCGGCGGTCTTCGTCTTCCCGGCCTCTCGTGCGGCGGAGGTGGAGGAGCCCCTGAAGAGCATCGTCGACCACAGCGGCGGCACGATGATCGGGTCCGATCTGGCCGCCCACGAGTGGGACGAACGGTTCTCCATCATGCACGTCAAGCGGCTGGGGCCCTCGCTGATCCCGACCGAGGTCGTGGTGCCCCTTGAGGGGCTGGGCGAGGCCTTGAGCGACATCGAGAGCAGCATTCGCCTGCCGCTGGTCATTGAGGGCATGGTGGCCAAGGGGGCCGCAGATCCAGAGGTCATCCTGCTCGGGTTCATCCCCCACGATGAGCGCACCTTCGGCTACAACCTCGCCTTTGGCCTCTCGCTTTCGGCGGTTCAGAGGGCCAAGAGACACGGCGGTCGCGTCTACGGCAGCGGGCTCTACTTCGCTCACGAGGCAGACAACATCCTCGGCGCGGAACGGGTGCGCAAGCTGAGGACCTTCAAAGAGCAGGTCGACCCGCACGGTGTGATGAACCCTGGCAAGGTGCTGGGCAACGGTGCCGCCCGGCCCCGGGCCCTGCTGGGGACCTTCATGCGGATGGCCGGAACCTTCGAGCCACTGATTCGCCTGGTTGGCAACCTGGCCAAGGTGCCGGTTGGCGAGCGCTTCGAGGGCGCCGGTCGGCGGGGTGTGCCCGACGAGGTGGCCTGGTACGCCTACACGTGCGCCCAGTGCGGCTACTGCGTGGATCCCTGCGACCAGTTCTACGGCCGCGGATGGGAGTCCGAATCCCCCAGGGCCAAGTGGTTCTTCCTCAAGGAGTACATGGCCGGCCGGGCCAAGCTGACCCAGGATTGGATCGACAAGTTCTTGGCCTGCACCACGTGCGAGCTGTGCAACGTGGAGTGTCCCCTGGAGCTTCCGAATGAGCCGAGCTGGCTCACCATGCGGGGCGAGCTGATTCACAAGCGCGGAGAGCTCACCTTCCCGCCCTTCGAGATCATGCGAGCCAGCCTGAAGAAGGAGCACAACATCTGGGGCTCCTACCGCAGCGATCGCGCAAACTGGGCGGAGGCCGGGCTCGATCAGCTGCCTGAGGAGGCCGAGACATGCTACTTCCCGGGCTGCACCGCCTCGTACGTCGAGCACGACATCGCCCAATCGACAGCCTGCCTGATGCACAAGGCGGGCGTCGAGTTCACCTACCTGGGCGAGGACGAGGCATGCTGCGGCATCCCCATGCTGATGGCCGGCCTTTGGGACACGTGGGAGGAGATCATGCGCCACAACATCGGGGCGATGAAGAAGCGGGGCGTGAAGACGGTCGTCACCTCCTGCCCGGCCTGCTGGTTGGTTTGGAAGGAGTACTACCCGCGTTGGGCCGACAAGCTGGGCATCGATTACCCCTTTGAGGCCAAGCACTACTCCGAGATCCTGGCCGAGCGGGTCCGCTCCGGCGATCTGGTGTTCGACAGACCGGTGGACATGCGCGTCACGTGGCACGACTCCTGTCACATGGGCCGGGCCGGTGGGATCTACGAGCCGCCACGCGAACTGCTTCAGGCGATCCCCGGGCTGGAGTTCACGGAGATGGAGCACAACCGTCAGGAGGGTCACTGCTGTGGATCCGTGATGAGCCTGGTGGCGGATCCGCCTGCTGCCAAGCGCATCGGGGACGTGCGGCTGCGCGAAGCGGAGGACGTGAAGGCCGAAGCCGTGGTCACCTCGTGTCCATGCTGCGAGGTCCAGCTGCGCGTGACGGCCGAGAAGACAGGCCGTGATCTGCCCATCATCGATCTGGGCGCCATAGCGTGCGATGCGGCCGGGGTTCGGCATCCCGACTCCACCGACTACGCGCTGAAAATGTGGGCCACGTTCGAGGCCATGATCAACTTGCTGAATCCGCAGCCGATGGCCGATCTGATGATCGAGCTCCTCCCACAGATGGTCGACGCGATGCCGTACGGCATGGGCGGGATGATGCGGGCCATCGGGCGGATGCCAGGGGGAGGCGCAGTGCTGCGGGGGATGAAGCCGCTCTTCCCTGTCCTGTTCCCGATGCTCATGCCGGCAATGATGCCCGACGTGATGCCCGATATGCTGGAGGCCGTCGATAAGCGCGTGCCGATGCCAGAGCACATGAGGGAGCAGATGCCAGACCTCATGCCAATGGCGATGGAGAGGCTGATGCCCAAGATGCTGCCGATGATCGTGCCCCTGATCAGCGACCCACTGATCGAGTACCTGCAGGAGCGGTAGAAAAACCGTCGGCTATGGAAAGCCGACCTACTATGCCGATATCAACCATCCG
>CAZNRX010000056.1:7635-24415 GCA_964575455.1 uncultured Anaerolineales bacterium
TAGAAAAACCGTCGGCTATGGAAAGCCGACCTACTATGCCGATATCAACCATCCGCACCGGCATATAGGGTAGAGAAGGTTTCCATACCTGCCGGATGGGGTAGGGCAGGTTTCCATACCTGCCGGAATCCGACGGATTCTTCCACACCCGACGAGAACGTAGCTTTGACAGCGCTGTGCAATGCTGATTATCAGCCGTGATAGATCTCCTATAGGTCTTGGCTTTGGGATAACGGACTAGAAGGTGCAACCGAGACATCATGATGGGTAAAGGGAAGTTCATTGTCGCAGGTTTGATGATTGTGACCGCTGTCGCGTACCTCATCGTAACGAGCACGGGCAGCACGGCGCGCTATTTTCTGACCATCGAAGAGCTGCGGGCCATGGGAGAGGAAGCCAACGGCCGCAGGCTGACCATCTCCGGAGCTGTCCTGGGCGATACGATTGACTACGACCCCTCTCAGCCCCGCGTCACCTTCACCATCGTGCAGGTGCCTGGCGATCCGCGGGAGGTAGAGCGCGCCGGGGGGCTGGCGAACGTCCTTCACGACGCCGTGAACGATCCGCATGCCCCTCGCATGGACGTGGTCTACGAGGATGTGAAACCCGATCTCCTTCAGGCCGAATCGCAGGCCATCATCCGCGGCCAGCTGAGGGACGACGGGCGGTTCTACGCTGACGAGGTGCTCCTCAAGTGCCCCACCCGCTACGATGAAGGCCTCCCCGGACAGGCTGAGGGGTCTTGATGCTGGCGGATATCGGCACCATTCTGACCAGCCTGGGGCTGGCGTCGGCGCTCTACGCCCCTTTCGCAGCCCTCTGGTCGATCCTGACGGCGCGGCGCTCTGCTGACGGTCCCCAGCGTTCCGGCCGCTGGTGGGAGAGCGGTCGCCGCGGCGTCTTCGCCGCCGCCACGCTTCTGGGGCTCGCCGTCCTCGCCCTGCTCGCCGCGTTCCTGGACAATCGCTTCAGCATCCAGTACGTCGCTCAGCACTCCAGCCGTGCCCTCCCGCTCTACCTCAAGGCATCAGCGGTGTGGGGCGGGCAGGATGGGTCCCTGTTGCTCTGGGCCTTCCTCCAGGCGCTCTGCGCCGCGCTCGTTCTGGTCAGGCCCTCGGAGGAGACTCAACCGCTCATCCGTTGGACGACCGTCTTTCTCAGCCTGATCACCTCGTTCTTCGTGGGTGTCACCCTGTTGCTCTCGAACCCGTTCGCCCCCGCCCCAACCGTCCCCGTGGACGGCCTGGGCCTCAACCCCTTGCTCCGCCATCCCGGCATGGTCTTCCACCCTCCGGCCATGTACCTCGGGTACGTCGGGCTGGCCGTGCCCTTCGCCCTGGCGCTCGCTGCGCTGGTCACGCGCCGCATCCAGGAATGGCCGGCGGCCGGCCGCCCCTGGACGCTCGCGGCCTGGCTCTTCCTGGGCCTGGGCCTTCTCCTGGGCATGCGCTGGGCGTACGACGTGTTGGGGTGGGGCGGCTACTGGGGCTGGGACCCCGTGGAGAACGCGGGCCTCATGCCCTGGCTCACTGCGACCGCTCTCCTGCACGCCCTGGTCATGCAGGATCAGCGCGGCAGCTTCCGCTGGTGGTCCATGATTCTCACGCTGCTCTCCTTCCTGCTGGTGCTGTTTGGAACCTTCACCACCAGGAGCGGGCTCATCCAGTCGGTGCACGCCTTCGCTCGCTCCCCGCTTGGCCCGTACTTCCTGGCCGCCATGGGGGCAACGCTGCTGGGCTCGTTGGCCCTCTTCTACAGCAGACGCCGACTCCTGTCGGCGCCCCACTCGTCGGGCGAGATCCTCTCCCGAGAGGGTATGTTCACCCTCACCCTGGTGCTCTTCCTCACCATCACCGCGTCCGTTCTGATCGGCACCGTGCTGCCGACGCTCACCCAGGCCCTCACCGACGGGCGATTTGAGGCCGGGCCGGATTGGTTCGACCGCGTCACGGGACCTCAGTTCGGGGCCCTGGTGCTGGTCATGGGCGTCTGTCCCCTGCTGGGCCGCGCGGTGGGCGCGATTCGCAGGCTCAAACGCGACGGGCTGCCCACGCTGATCGGCGGCGCTGCTCTCCCGATTCTGGGTGCTCTTCTGGGATTCACGCGTCACTTCTCGCTTGTAGGTTTTGCCATTGTGGGGTTGGCGGGGGGAACCGCCGTCGGAGAGATCGGACGGGGCGTGGCAAGGCGCACGCGGCAGGGAGAGGGACTGCTTCAAGCCTTCTGGCACGTGTTTGGTCACAACCGCCGCCGTTATGGGGGCTACCTGGTTCACCTGGGCATCATCCTGATGGCCATCGGCGTCATCGGCACCCGGTTCTACCCCTTCGAGACCGAGGCGGTGCTCTCCCCCGGCCAGTCTTTCGACGTGCAGGGCTACACGCTCATCTTTGAAGGCCTGGAGCGCCGCCCCGGCCGCGATCGCGTCAGCACCTACGCCTCGCTGGCGGTCTATCGGGACGGGCAGTACCTTCGCACGCTCCAGCCAAGACTAGATCAGTACAGCGACTTCCAACAGAACGTTGCGGTGCCAGCCGTCAGGTCCGGGCTCAGGGAAGACCTCTACCTCGTGCTGGGTGGCTGGTCCCAGGCAGAGGCAGGTGCACAGGTGACCATCAAGATCCTCATCAATGCACTCGTCTCCTTCCTCTGGCTGGGAGGCCTCGTCTTCATCACCGGTGGAGCCGTGGCTCTCTGGCCCAGTGAGTGGCGACCGACTGCCGGACCAGAGGCACAAACTGGACACATTGTTGGTTCCGCGAGCATGAGGACGTGACGATGAGCATTGGCTCGATATTGGTTGGAATCGCCGTGCTGGCCGTGGTAGTGGCCTATCTGGCACGCCCGTTTCGTCCCGCCGCTGGCGCGAGCGTTGATCGGACCATCGAGGCCTGGGTGGCCCAGGTACAGGCAGCCCAAGGACGGGCGGGGCAACCCGGCCTAACAGAGGACGTGCACCAAGAACTGATTGGCGAGAGCGCCAAGCCCGACCTCCGGCCACCGGCCGAGGCGGAAACGGGCACCCGAGCCATCAACTACTGCCCTCAGTGCGGACAGCGGGTCGATGAGCGCAACAGGTTCTGCTCCGGATGCGGCACACGCCTGCATGGCACCAGCCGGAGCCCCTCATGAGCCCAGCGAGACCCCCTCTAGACTGCCGTCAGCGGCGTCGCACTCGCCTGTTGACGCTTCTTCTTCTCGTCCTGGCCGCGGGACTGTCCGTGGCGTGGGCACGGGCTCCGCAGACCGAGGGCAGAACCGTCGTCGGCGAGGTGACGAACAGCACGCCCGGCGGAGCCGTGCCCGACGACCTGACCGTCATGCTCCACACGTTCTCCGAGATGGGGGCCGCGTCGGCCCCCGAGGAGACGGGCACCTACACCACCACACTGACGGGGGAGCGCTCATTCCGCTTTGAGGGTATCGCCCTCCAGGAGGGCGCCACGGTCGTGGCGCGCGTGACCTACGACGGCGTCACCTACGTCTCCGAGTTCGCCGCGGTGGAGCAGGAGCAGGGGACGATCTCCCTTCCCGTGACCATCTACGAGACGACGGAGGATGCCACGGACATCGCGATCTCCCAGCTCCACCTCTTTGTGAACCAGATGGGCAACAGCGTCCAGATCGGGACGTACGCCGTGATCGGCAACAACGGGAACCGAACCTACATCGGGACACCCGTCGATGGCGTCAGGACCACCTGGTCCGTGCAGCTACCCGACCAGGCCGAGAACCTCACGTTTGAGCACGCCGAGCTAGGGGGGCGCTTCCTCGCCTTGGAGGACGGCTTTGCGGACACTAGGTCGCTCCTCCCAGGGGATGCGCGTTTCGAGACCTCCTTCACATACGAGCTTCCTTTCGAAGAGACTATGGAGATCGCGCAGTCGTTCGACGTGCCCGTCCGGGCCGCCGTCCTGGTGCTGCTGAAGCGCAGCGACGGGGACTGGCAGCTGAGGGGAGAGGACGTCACCTCCGAGAGCACACTGGAGACGCAGATGGGGCCGGCGCTGTCGTACACGGCAGGACCCCTGGGCGCCGGCGAGCCCCTGACGTTCTCCATCGTTCCCAGCACCTCCAGCGGCTCCAGCCCGCCCCCGGGCCGCACGGCGGAGGGCAGGTCATCGAACGGCCTGGCCCTTGGCGTCGTGGCGCTCGTTGTGGCCGGTGTGGTGGTCGCCTTGATGTGGCGTGCTCCGTCGCCCGGCCCCGTCCCGACAAGCGTCCGCCCCCAGGTGGAGGCCATCGCCGCGCTGGACCGAGATTTCGAGGACGGCAACGTCTCCGAGGCGTCCTATCGGCAGAGACGCCGCTCACTCAAGCGACGGCTGCACCAAACGTTATCGGACCAGGACCGGTGATTGAGACGCAAGCGCTCACCAAATCCTTCGGCCCGCGCACTGCCCTGGATGGGATCGACCTATCGGTTGACCAGGGCGAGTTCGTCGCACTGGTGGGGCCGAACGGGGCTGGCAAGACCACCCTGTTGCGCATCCTGGCCACGCTCAGCCGCCCCACCTCCGGAACCGTCCGAATCGCTGGCCTCGACCTACCCTCCAAGGGCGAGGAGGCCCGCCGACGGGTGGGCTTTCTCTCGCACCGCACCCTGCTCTACGACGACCTGACCGCCGCGCAGAACCTCCGCTTCTACGCCCGCCTGTACGACATGGACCGGGACACCCCCCGCATGGACGACCTGCTTGAGCGGGTGGGGCTGGGCCTGCGTCGATCCAACCTCGTGCAGACCCTCTCCCGGGGGATGAAGCAGCGACTCGCCGTCGCACGAGCCGTCCTCCACCGCCCACAGCTCCTGCTCCTGGATGAGCCCTACACCGGGCTCGACCCGCACGCCGTCGAGACGATCAGCGACCTCCTCGCCGAGCTGGCCGGCGCGGGATCCACCATCCTGCTCACCACCCACCGCCTGAACGACGCCCTGTCCAACGCACAGCGCCTGCTGGTCCTCCATCGCGGTCAGCTCCTCTACGACCAACCGCGCCAGGCCGTGGCGCCGGCCGCCTTCCTGGAGACCTATCGTGCCATCACCACGTAGGGGCCAACGGGCAGGAGAGAGATATTGAGCTTCCTTCGCAAGGTGCTGGCCATTGTGGGCAAGGACATCGCCGCCGAGCTCCACACCAAGGAGATGATCAGCGCCATGCTGGTCTTCTCCGCCCTGGCGTTGCTCATCTTCAGCTTTGCGTTCGACCTGCGCAGAGAGATGGCAAAGGCAGCAGCGCCCGGCGTGCTTTGGACCACCATTGCCTTCGCAGGGACGCTGGGGCTCAGCCGCTCCATGGCGCGTGAGGAGCAAACCGGCTGCATCGACGGGCTGCTGCTGGCGCCCGTGGATCGCACGGCGATCTTCTTCGGCAAGGCAGCGGGAAACCTGATCTTCATGGCCACCGTGGAGGTGGTCCTGCTGCCCCTCTTCTCCGTGCTGTTCGACGTGCCGCTGATCCACCCGCGGGTGTTTCTAGTGCTGCTCCTGGGCACGTTGGGCTACGCCGCCGTGGGAACGCTCCTGGCGGCCATCGCTGTCAACACCAGGGCGCGGGAGGTGATGCTCCCCGTGCTTCTGCTCCCTCTGGCGGTTCCGGTGCTCATCGGCGCCGTGCAGGCCACCGGAGGGCTGATTGAGGGAGCCACGCTGGACCAGGTGAGCGGCTGGGTCCGTATCCTGGTCGTCTACGACCTGATCATCGTGGCTGTCTCGCTCTTGACATTCGGCTACGTGATCCAGGAGTAGGGTGGGGCGCTTCTGTGACCGACGAAGGGATATGACGGGAGAGACGACTATGAAGAACTCCAAACGGGACCTGCTGGGGCTCCTCCTCGCGGGGGGCAGCGGCGTGTTGGTGATCGCCGCCCTGGGCATGGTCTTTCTTTACGCCCCTCGGGAGCTCACAATGGGCGACGTGCAGCGCATCTTCTACTTCCACGTGGCCTCCGCCTGGGTCGGGTTCTTCGGCTTCTTTGTCACCTTCCTGGCCGGGATCGCGTATCTGGCCACCGCCAGGCGATCCTGGGATATCGTGGGCCTCTCCTCGGTCGAGATTGGCCTGACCTTTATCACCATGACGGTTGTCACCGGCATGCTGTGGGCGAGGCCGGTCTGGGGCACGTACTGGACCTGGGAGCCGCGGCTGACCATCTCTGCCGTGCAGCTGCTGATCTACGTGGCCTACAGCATGCTTCGCGCCTCCATCGACAGCCCGGAGCGTCGGGCGCGGTTCGCCGCGGTCTACGGCATCGTGGCCTTCGTCACGGTGCCCCTCTCCTGGTTCGCGATTCGCTGGTGGCGGACGATCCACCCGGATATCCTGACCGGAGGAGAGGGTATGGCCGTCACGCCCCGCATGATTCAGACGTTGATGGTCAGCCTGGCGGCGTTCACGGTGGTGTACGCAGCGCTGCTGCGACAACGCATACGGTTGGAACGTGCACGCGACGCGCTCACCTGGCTGCGACTGATGATGGAACAGGGACGTCCGTCCAGTCCAAGATCAAGGAGTCTGTGATGCCTATCTATCTGGTAGCTGCCTACGCTGTCTTTTGGGGATTCACGTCCGCCCTCGTGCTCTCGCTGTGGGCGAGACAGCGGCGCATAGAACGGGATATCGAGGCCCTTGAGGAGCGGCTGATCCGCGAGCAGGACCACCCTCCGCAGTCTTGTTAGATCCAGGATGGCTCCGGGCGATGAAGCGATAAAGCAATTGGCTTTGCTGCGCACGCTTGGCGACAAAGCAGATCCCCCCGCCACCTGACGCTCTCTTGGCGCTGGCATGGGAGCGTCAGGTGGCTCTGTCGTACCAATGGGGGATTTTAGAAGATAAACATTGCATCTATGATGGAAACGTGCTACAATCTGTCCCTGTGAACTGGAGATCGATCAGAATAGGGAGTCGACAGCGATGACCGATTATACACGCAGGATATTTCTCCGCCGAGCCCTGGCGAGCTTGGGGCTGCTGACCGGCGGTTGGCTGCTCACTGGCTGCGGCGAGGAGGAGCTTCCTACTATCACACCATCTCGCACGACAGCCCCACCTACGCCCACGTCGGTACTTGGCACGGAGCGGCCTAGCGAAGCGACCCAGCCCGCGCCCACAGACGCTCCCGATACTGATGCTCCCGATCAGACGGCAGCCCCTACGTCGACCGCGACGCCGAAGCAATCCCTCGCCCGGCCGGATCTCGTCGTGGCGCGGGGAGGGGAGCCGGAGGAGATGGTGCGGAGGGCACTGGCGGCGCTGGGCGGGATGGAGCATTTCGTGAAGGCCGGCGACGACGTGATCGTGAAGCCGAATATCTGCGTGGCCTACCATACCTATGAATACGCCGCCACCACCAACCCCTGGGTCGTCGGCGCGTTGGTGAAACTCGCCCTGGAGGCAGGGGCACGGCGCGTGCGCGTGATGGACTACCCCTTCGGCGGCAGCCCGGAGCAGGCCTACGTCAAGAGCGGTATCCAGGAGCAGGTGGAGAAAGCGGGAGGACAGATGGAGGTGATGACGAAGTTCAAGTTCGTCGACGCGAACATCCCCAATGGCCTCGACCTGCAGCGCTGCAAGATCTACGACGGCGTGCTGAAGGCCGACGTGGTGATCGACGTGCCGATCGCCAAGCACCACGGCCTGGCGCGGCTCACCCTAGGGATGAAGAACTTGATGGGCGTCATCTACGACCGCCCCGCCATGCACCGCAACTTGGGCCAGCGGCTCGCCGATCTCAGCAGCCGGGTGCAGCCCACG
Source organism: uncultured Anaerolineales bacterium (assembly GCA_964575455.1). Taxonomy (GTDB): domain Bacteria; phylum Chloroflexota; class Anaerolineae; order B4-G1; family B4-G1; genus SKLM01. Next base: position 15,387 of record CAZNRX010000056.1, read on the forward strand.
TTGACCGTCGTTGACGCGGTGCGCATGCTGATGGACCACGGGCCGACCGGCGGCAGCCTGGACGACGTGAGGCAGGCCAACACCGTGATCGCCAGCCCGGACATCGTGGCGGCGGATAGCTACGCCGCGACGCTCTTCGGCCTCAGGCCGGACGAGTTGTCGTACGTCCAGGCGGGAACTGCGATGGGGCTAGGGCGCAGCGACCTCGACGCCCTGAAGATCGAGGAGATCAACGGTGCTGGATAGGCAGAAGCTGAGGGAATGGTGGACCCCCCGCCACTGGATCACTCTGCGGCGCGTGGTGCAGGCGCTGGCCCTGGCGGCGTTTGTGGTTCTGTTCGTCTGGTCGCGGCGAGGCGGCTGGCCTGCGATGCTGGTCAACACGCCCATGCGGCTCGATCCCCTCGCCATGCTGGCCCACCTCCTGGCGAGCCGCACCTTCCTGGCCGGGTCGGCGCTGGCGCTGGCCGTCGTCGTGCTGACCCTTCTGCTGGGCCGCGTCTGGTGCGGCTGGCTCTGCCCCTTGGGCACCCTGCTGGACTGGATCCCGCTGCGGGCGTGGCGCCGAAACGAGGTGCAGGTGCCGGATAGCTGGCGCGGCGTGAAATACGGCTTGCTGCTGACCACTCTCATAGCGGCCATCTTCACCAACCTGACGCTCCTGATCTTCGACCCGCTGACCATCCTCTTCCGCACCCTCTCGACCGCTGTCTGGCCCGCCATCGATCAGATCGTCACCGCGGCGGAGACCGCGCTCTACCGCGTCCCCTTCCTTCAGCCAGCCGTGAGCGGCTTCGACCAACTGGTGCGCCCGGTGGTGCTGCCCATCGAGCCCGCCTTCTATCGCTACACGCTGCTCTACGCTGGCGTCTTCCTGGGTGTGATCGCGCTGAACCTGATCGCGCCGCGCTTCTGGTGCCGCTACCTCTGCCCGCTTGGCGCGCTGCTGGGGCTGCTCAGCAAGGTCGGGCTGGTGCGACGCGAGGCCAACCAGCGCTGTACGCAGTGCGACGCCTGCGCACGCGCCTGCCCGACCGGCACGATCCAACGCGAGAGAGGATACGCCAGCGATCCGAGCGAGTGCACGATGTGCCTGGAGTGCCTGGCGGCATGCCCTGCGGACGCCATCGACTTTCCCGCCCGCGTGCCCGCGCCTGAATGGAACGCTTACGACCCCGACCGGCGCCACCTGCTGACCGCGCTGGGCGCGTCCGTGGCAGGCATAGGGATCTTCCAGAGCAATCTTCTGGCCAGCCGCGATCACTCGCGCCTGATCCGACCACCCGGAGCGCGGGAGAACGACCTGCTCAATAAGTGCATCCGCTGCGGCGAGTGCAATCGCGCCTGCCCCACCAGCGCCATCCAACCGGCGGTGGGCGAGGCTGGTGTCGAGGGGCTCTGGACGCCGGTGCTCGTGCCCCGGGCTGGCTACTGCGACTACTCCTGTAACGCCTGCGGGCAGGTCTGCCCCGTGCAGGCCATCCCACCGCTTAGCCTGGAGGAGAAGCGCCAGCGCGTCATCGGCAAGGCGTACATCGACGAGAACCGCTGCATCGCCTGGGCCGACGACACGGACTGTATCGTCTGCGAGGAGATGTGCCCCGTGCCAGAGAAGGCCATCATCCTGGAGGAGGCTGAGGTGCAGAACAGCGATGGCGACCTGGTCACCGTGCAGCGCCCCAAGGTCATCCGAGAGCGATGCATAGGCTGCGGCATCTGCGAGTACAAATGCCCCGTCAACGGCGAAGCGGCCATCCGCGTCTATGTGCCGCCGGAGGAGTGTGGGGAGGTATCGTTCTGACGAAGGCCAAGAGCGTCTAGACTCCCACCCAGACCCCCAAGGTTGGCAGCAGGCCTCGGGGGTCTGCGCATCTGAGCCGCCCGCGCGCTTTCATTCCCGTGCTGCTTGTGGTATACTTGACCCCATCCGTGGCGCTTCGCGCTCAGTTTCCAATCTGATCACCTTCGTGGAGGGACAAGGAATGAACCACTTTCTCAATCTGACTGACCTCACCCCTGAGGCATTTCGGAGCTTGCTTCAGCTGGCCGTTGACCTGAAGGACGAGTGGAAGGAGAACGGCAACCGACCGCTGCTGGCGGGCAAGACGCTGGGCATGATCTTCCAGAAGCCGTCGCTGCGCACCCGTGCCTCGTTCGAGATGGGCATGATCCACCTGGGAGGGCAATCGCTCTACTTCTCCCCCTTTGAGATCCAGCTTGGCGAGCGAGAGAGCGTGCCCGACGTCTCTCGTGTCTTTTCTCGCTACGTCGATGGGATCATGGCCCGGGTCTTCGGGCACCAGGACATCCTGACGCTGGCAGAATACTCCCGGGTGCCCGTGATCAACGGCCTCTCGGACTACAATCATCCCTGTCAGGCCCTGTCCGACTTCCTCACCATCATCGAGAACAAGGGCTGGGATCTGAGCGGACGTAAGCTGGCCTTCTTCGGCGATGGTAACAACGTCTCTACGTCGCTCCTCTTTGGGGCCAACCTGATGGGTATGGATTTCGCCATCGCCAACCCACCGGGGTATGACCTCCCGGAGGACGTGTGGAGCAAGGGAGAGAGGCTGGCGGACCAAACCGGCAGCGAGTTGCTCGCGACACACGATCCGGCCGAGGCCGCTGCTCAAGCGGACGTCGTCTACACCGACGTCTGGGCCTCCATGGGGCAGGAGGAGGAGGCCAAGGAGCGCGCTCAGATATTCAGGCCCTACCAGCTGAACCACACGCTGCTCCAGCACGCAAGCCCAGATGTGATTGCCATGCATTGCCTACCCGCCCACCGCGGGCAGGAGATCACGGACGAGGTCTGCGATGGGCCGCACTCCGTGTTGTGGGATCAAGCCGAAAACCGGATGCACGCGCAGAAAGCCATCCTGGTCAAGCTCATGGCGGATCAAGAGGCGTGAGCGAGGAAGCAGGGCGGGTCTGCTACCCGACGGCGAGAGGGAGCCGGAAAGGATAGGCCGTGGCTGGGAACCGCAAATTCTTTGAGGAAGCGATGCGGGCTGCAGCTAATGTAGCCTGGGAAGGGGACTGGGAACAGGCCATTGAAGCTTACGAGCGGGCATTGGCGGAGTTCCCGGAGAACATCGACGCGCTGGCCGGCCTTGGCATGGCCTACGCCAGCGCCGGCCGGGCCGAGGATGCCCTGGACGTCTACCAGCGCGCCAGCGAACTGGCGCCCGAGGATCCGGTATTGATGGAACAGTTGGGTAAGGTGCTGGAGAAGGTGGGCCGCGAGGAGAGGGCCTGTCACACCTACCTGACGTGTGCCAAGCAGTACAGCAACCAGGAGCAGCGCTCCCACCTTGCCGTCGCCTGCTGGGAGAACGCCGCCCGACTGAATCCCAACTCTGTGGAGGCTCACGCCTCACTGCTGAAGCACTATCAGCAGCAGGGTCAGATACGCGCGGCAGTCGATGAATGCCTGACGCTGGCACGCATCTACCAAGACCAGGGACGCACCGACTATGGGATGCGAGTCTGCCGACACGCCCTGAAACTGTCGCCGCGCAATCCCGAAGCGTTGGTGCTCCTCGACAAGCTGCGCTATGGTGAGCAGCCCCCCAAGGACGCAGAGGAAGGGCTGCCGGCGCTCGAGACCGGGCAGCGGCCATCGGAGGACGTCGAGCTTCCCGACGCCGAGACCCTGGAGTTCACCACCTCGCCGGCTGACGAGGCCGCGGAGCAGAAGGGCAGCCCCGTCGAGAGTACACGGCGGAAGGCGCTCACGGATCTGGCGGAGAGCGTCTTTGAGGAGAAGGAGCCCGCCGCGACCAAGGCTGAGCGCCTGAGCAAGGAGGCGATTGACGCTCTCATCAGCAAGGCCATCGACTTTCAGACGCGTGGAGACATTGAGGAGGCCATCGCAGCCTATCAGAAAGCCCTTGAGGCCGGGCCGGAGCGCCCCGCCATCCATTTCAACCTCGGCCTCCTCTACCAGGAGAACCTGCGCTTCGATGACGCGATCGCCCAGTTCGAGCGCGCCGTCTCCCATCCAGACTACAAGCTGGGCAGCCATTTTGCCCTGGGCGAGTGCTATCGCGCGCGCGGTCGCATCAACGAAGCGGTGGAACACTTCATTGAGGTGCTGAAGATCGTGGACCTTGCCACGGTGGAGCGTGAGCACGCGGACGACCTGATCAACCTCTACGAGCATCTGACCGACGGCTATCTGGCCAAGGGTGACCACGATCAAGCGCTTGAGTTTGCCAACTCCCTCGTCACGTTCTTGAACGAACAGGGGTGGGAGGACAAGGTCATGCTGGCGCGCCAGCGGCTCGATACGCTGACACAGGAGGGGCCGGTGGTGACCCTGGCAGAGGCACTCACCGTGCCCGATTCAGAGCGCATCCTGGGGTCCATCGCTATGTCGCAGGAGTACGTCAAGCGAGACATGCACTACGCGGCTATGGAGGAGTGCTATCTGGCCCTGGAGTCCGCCTTCAGCTACCTGCCCATCCACAGGCAGCTGGCCGAGGTCTCGCTGGCGATGGGCAAGGTGGACGAGGCGGTGAAGAAGCTCGTCGCGATTGCCGACACCTACGAGGTGCGGGGCACGGCGCGTCAGGCCGCGGCGATGTACCGACGCGCCCTCACGCTGGCGCCCATGGATACCGCCGTGCGGACCAAGCTGATCAACCTGCTTATCAGCCACGGCGAGATCGACCAGGCGCTGAGCAACTATCTGATCCTGGCCGACAGCTTCTACCATCTTGCACAGATGGACCAGGCGCTGGAGGTCTACCAGGAGGCGCTCCGGCTGGTGCCACGCGTCGATCAGGAGCGCGACTGGACGGTTCGCATCCTGCACAAGATCGGCGACATCGCCATGCAGCGGGTCGATTGGAAGCGCGCCATCTCCGTCTACGAGGAGATCCGCGACCTGGCGCCCAGCGATGAGCGGGCTTGCCTGACGTTGATGGAGCTCTACTATCGCATCGATCAGCCTCGAAAGGCGGTCCAGGAGCTTGATGACCTCCTCGGGAGCTACGAGGCGGAAGAGAGGTCAGAGCGTGTGTTTGCCGTTCTGAACGACGTCGTCGACAAACGGCCCGAGGCGATCCCCTTGCGCGCGCGTCTCGCTCAGGCACATCTCGACGCGGGTCACAAAGCGGAGGCGCTGGATCACCTGGACAAGCTGGGCGACCTGCAGTTAGATGCGGGCCGGAAGGTGCAGGCCAGAACCACGATTCAGGCCATTATCGCCCTCCAGCCGCCCAATGTCGATGAGTACAGGATGCTGTTGGAGCACATTGGAGGGGAGTAACGCGGGCGGCCCATACTCTCCCCTGGGGCGATGGGCCGCGAACGAGGAACACAATGCCCTCTGGATTGATCTCGACACATGATAGTTGACCTGCTCTGGTACGCGGAAAGGATAGGATGGACGGACGTCATCGACATCCTGCTGGTGGCCGTCATCTTCTTCTGGCTCCTCTACCTGGTGCGGGGCACGCGCGCCGTGCCCCTGCTGCGCGGCGTCGTCTTCCTCGTCATCGTCGTGCTGCTGCTGAGCGGCTTCATCGAGCTGCTTGCATTTGGATGGCTGATCCAGAAGGCCCTGCCTGCTCTGCTCGTCGCGGTGCCCGTCCTCTTCCAGCCAGAGCTGCGCCGGGGGCTTGAACAGCTCGGTCGCCCGGGGGCGCTCTTCGGCTGGCGAACTGGGAGCCGTGAGGCGCTGGACCGCGCCCTGTCCACCATCACGGACGCTGCTGAGACCCTGGCCGACCGGCGTCACGGCGCGCTCATCGTTCTGGAGCGACAGACGGGGCTACAGGAGTTTATTGAGAGCGGCGTCCACTTGGATGCCGCGATGTCGTACGAGCTGCTTCTCACGGTGTTCAATCCCAACACGACCCTGCACGACGGGGCGGTGATCGTGCGCGAGGGGCGCGTGCTGGCGGCCGCCTGCATCCTGCCGCTATCGACCGCCTTTCTGGCCGACCGACAGCTCGGCCTGCGCCATCGCGCGGCCATCGGCGTGACGGAGGAGAGCGACGCCATCAGCATCGTCGTCTCGGAGGAGCGCGGGGCCATCTCGATCACGCACAACGGACGCATCATCCGCAACCTCGACGCCAAGCGCATGGAGAAGGTGCTGCGCGCCTTCTACCAGCCGGTGCTGGAGCGGAGCAGGCCGAAGTGGCTGGTGCGCCTGCGACAACTATTCGGAGGAGAATCGTGAGACAGGCAGCGCGCTGGCTCATAAGCAATCTTCCCCTGATGTTGATGGCCCTGATTCTGGCCGCGCTGGCCTGGTTCGTGGCCCTGGAGCAGGCTGATCCGACCATCGAGAGGACCTATCCCCAGTCTATCCCCGTCTCGGTTACGGAAGCCATAGAGGACCTGCTGATGGTGGGCACCTTCGACGAACGTGTCCGGATCACTCTGCGGACGACGCAGACAGTCTGGGAGTCCCTGGAGGTCAAGGACTTCGAGGTGACAGCCGACCTGACCGGCCTGGGCCCCGGCGTCCACGAGGTACCCTTAGAGGTTGATTTCGACAAGGAGCCAGCAGACATCCTCGATGTGACGCCGAAGATGGTGGTCGTGGAGCTCGACTCCAGGACGAATCGCATCGTGCCCGTACAGATAGAGGTGGAGGGAGAACCGGCTGTCGGCTACGTCTCCCGCGCGAGGAGGGTGCAGCCGAGAGACGTGACCGTGAAGGGGCCGACCAGCTACGTCACCCGAGTGGTTGAGGCCTTCGCCGCGCTCTCCATCGAAGGCGCTCAGGAGACCGTGGAGGAGACCCTCTCGGTCCAGCCTCTCGACAGCGAGGGGGACACCGTGCCCTACGTCTCCCTCACGCCGGACACCGTAGACGTGCGCATTCCCATCGAGCCGTCCAGGTACCACAGCACGTTGGCGGTGAAGGCGGTGCTCACCGGCACGGTTGCTTCCGGATATCGCATCACGGACATCTCCATCGACCCGCCAACGGTGATGATTTTCGGGAATCCGGCGGATCTTGCCGCCATCGAGGAGGGGTTCATCGAGACGAAGCCCATCAATGTGGCGGGAGCTCAGAAGGACGTGGTGGTGCGGCCTGGGCTCGGCGTCCCTCCCAAGGTGACCGTCGTGCCAGGGCAGCAGGTCAAGGTGAGGATATCGGTGGAGGCTATCGAGAGCAGCCTCACGATCACAAGCACGCCCGAGGTGCAGGGGTTGGGATCGACCTACACGGTCACGCTCTCACCGGACGTGGTGCAGGTCGTGCTGAACGGCCCCCTGCCCAGGCTGGAGTCGCTGCGACCTGAGGACGTGCGTGTGGTCTTGGACCTGTTCGATCTGAGCGTGGGGACGTATCAGATCGAGCCAGAGGTGATCGCCCCGGAGGAGATAACGCCGCAGAGCCTGATCCCAGCCACGATCCGGGTGAAGATATCGGAGGCCCCGCCGCCCACGCCCCAGCCAGAACCGACCATAACCTCCACGGTGACGGCGACCATCACGAGCACCAGGACGATAACGGGTCAATGAACGGTCAGCCTGAGTCCACTGCGCCTCAGCCAGTCCTGGCCCTGGTGGGACGCCCCAACGTGGGGAAGTCGACGCTCTTCAACCGCATCGTGGGCCGGCGGGTGGCGGTGGTGCACGACGAGCCCGGTACCACCCGCGATCGCCTCTACGCCAGCGCCGAGTGGAACGGGCTACCGTTCACAGTGATAGACACGGGCGGCCTGGAGCTGCTGCCGGAGACCGTGGCCTCGGGCCAGCGTCCCGGGCCGGAGCGCGTCCTTGCACAGGACTCCGCGCCCTACATCGCCATGATGCGGGCTCAGGCGGAGCTGGCTATGCAGGAGGCTGACGTCATCGTCCTGGTCACAGATGCCATTGGCGGCCTGACCGCCGGCGACGAAGAGGTTGCTGAGGTGCTGCGCAAGGCCGAATGCCCCGTCTTTCTGGCCGTCAACAAGGTCGATAGTGAGCGCATTCGGCACGACGCCATGGAGTTCTACGCGCTGGGGTTGGGCGACATCTATCCCATCTCCGCGTTCCACGGGATCGGCGTTGCAGATCTGCTTGACGACGTCGTCGACACGCTGAGGGAGGAGATCGAGGAGGGCAAGCTGGAGCTGGACGAGCCGGCAGGCGAGCCTGAGAGGGTCGAGATGGCGATTGTGGGGCGCCCAAACGTGGGCAAGTCGTCCCTCTTGAACAAGCTGCTAGGCGAGGAGCGCGTGATCGTCAGCTCGGTGCCGGGCACCACGCGCGACGCTGTGGACACCTACCTCGAGTGGGAGGGAACGCCCATCACGTTGGTAGACACCGCCGGGATCCGACGCCGCGGCAAAGTGGCCCCCGGCGTCGAGTACTACAGCGTCCTGCGCGCGCTGTGGGCCATCCAGCGGGCCGACGTGGCCCTGCTCATGATCGACGGCTACGAGGGGGTCAGATCCCAGGACACCCACATCGCGGGCGCCGTGCTCGATGAGTGGGCCAGCGTCGTGGTGCTGATCAACAAGTGGGATTTGGTTGACAAGGACGCGCATACCATGGCGGAGTACACCAAGTGGGTCCGCGAGGCGCTCAAGTTCCTCGACTACGTGCCGGTGCTGTTCATCTCCGCGCTCACGGGACAACGGGTGCACCACGTGCTGCCGACCGCCATCGCCACGTGGGAGGCCCGCTTTCACCGCATCAGGACGAGCGAGCTCAACCGCATCGTGCAGGATGCCGTGGCCCGCCACGCGCCGCCCAGCAGACGCGGGAGGCGGCTCAGGATCTACTACGCCAGTCAGCCCGAGGTCGACCCGCCGACGTTTGTGTTCCACGTCAACGACCCCAGCATGGTCCATTTCAGCTATGAGCGCTATCTGGAGAACCAGATCAGGGAAGCTTATGGGTTCGTCGGAACGCCGATTCGCTTGCTCTTCAAGCCGCGTAGACGCCCGGAATCGGAGGGCGAGCGCTAGCGTTGCCGCTAAGCTGGGATCGACGGGGTGATGGGGATACGCAGATGCCCCGGAGAGGAGTCGAACCTCCACGCCCTTGCGGGCACAGGCCCTCAACCT
>CAZNRX010000057.1:0-22634 GCA_964575455.1 uncultured Anaerolineales bacterium
GAATAATACCTCATGTCCTGAGTTTCCGAACCTTATACCCTATACTAGGTGCTGGAGCTCAGCAGTGAGGGCCTGGACATTCTGTGTCGAGTCACTCGGTTGGACTGGTCGAACATCGAACCGGCTATCTTCGGCGCGCTCTTCGAGCGGAGCCTGGACCCCAGCAAGCGCTCCCAGTTGGGCGCTCACTACACCAGCAAGGAAGATATCCTGCTGATCGTGGAACCGGTGCTGATGACCCCGCTGCGGCGGCGTTGGGAGGAGGTGCGCTCCGAGGTCGAGGAGTTGGTGCAGAAACGGGAAGCGACCACGTCCAAAGCCTGGGTGACGAACTACACCAACATGATTCAGGAGGAGATCCTGGGCTTTTTGAATGAGTTATCCGAGATGCAAGTCCTGGATCCTGCGTGTGGGAGCGGAAACTTCCTCTACGTGGCCCTGCGTCAGCTGCTGGAGCTGGAGAAAGAGGTCATCGTCCTTGCCGGAGACGTAGGTATGACCCGCCCCTATCCTCAAGTATCACCGGCTCAGATGCATGGTATCGAGATCAATGAATACGCTCACGAGCTAGCTGAAGCGACGATCTGGATCGGCTACATACAGTGGCTTCACGAGAACGGCTTCGGGAGACCCAGCGAGCCCATCCTGAAGCCGCTGGAGAACATCGTGCAGAAGGACGCTGTTCTGGCCTATGATGATGCTGGCGAGCCAGTGGCACCGAGGTGGCCTGAGGCCGATGTGGTCATTGGCAATCCGCCCTATCTCGGCAGCCGGAAAATGCGCCCGAACCTAGGGGACGAATACTGTGACGCACTTGAGAAAGCCTATGAGGGACGAATCGAAGGATCGCCAGATCTGGTCTGTTACTGGTTTGAGAAGGCTCGGGCGTTGGTCGAACAGGAAGAGGCTCAACGAGTTGGGCTTCTAGCAACTCAGGCGATTCGTGGTGGCACTAACCGCCAAGTGCTTGAGCGTATACTGGACACCGGCAACATCTTCATGGCTTGGAGCGATCGAGAGTGGATTCTTGATGGAGCTATGGTTCACGTCTCGCTGGTAGGATTTGATGATGGCTCTGAGGACAACATAATCCTGGACGGGACCCCAGTTCGGTCGATCAATCCTGATCTCACCGGCGGAGTGGATGTGTCAGTTGCCGAGGTCTTGGAAGAGAACGAAGGCATTGCCTTCCAGGGTATCATCCTTCGTGGGTCTTTCCAGATCACACGGGAGCAGGCAGAGGAGATGCTGTCCGCGCAGGGAAACCCCAATGGTAGGCCAAATGCCGACGTGATAAAACCACGCCGGACGGGACGAGATGTCCTCCATCATCCTTCGGATCCATACGTCATTGACTTCGGTTTAGATATGTCGATGGAAGAGGCGTCTCAGTACGTTGCCCCCTTCGAGTACGTAAGAGAGCACGTCTATCCTATGCGGCAGCAGGCGAATCAAGCAAGTGCACGAGAATACTGGTGGTTGCATTGGAATCCGCGCCCTGGGATGCGCCAAGCTCTATCTGAACTGAGCAGATACATTGCCACACCCAGAGTTGCTAAGCATCGAGTATTTGTCTGGCTTGACGAGGTGGTGTTGCCAGATGCTCAACTCGTTGTGTTTGCCCGCGATGATCACTACTTCTTTGGGGTCCTGCACTCTACAGTACACGAGGCCTGGGCGCGCAGGCAGGGCACGCAGCTGCGGGATGCCGAGAGCGGGTTCAGGTATACGCTGACGACAACCTTCGAAACCTTTCCCTTCCCATGGCCACCCGGTGAGGAGCCGCTCGGTGATCTTCGTGTCGAAGCCATAGCCGTGGCGGCGCGTGACTTGGTGGAGAAGCGGCAGGCTTGGCTCAGTCCCCCTGACGCCACGGAGAAGGAGCTGAAGAAGCGGACCCTCACAAACCTCTACAACGAGTATCCAACGTGGCTTGAGTTGGCCCATCAGTGGCTGGACGAGGCTGTCCTGGACGCTTACGGCTGGCCTCACGATCTGGACGACGAGGAGATCCTCAGAAGGCTGCTGGAGCTCAACCTGGAGCGCGCAGACCGATCTTAGGTTTCAGCTTAGCAGGCTCGGGTTCCGAGATCGGGAGCTTTCAGATGTAGCGTGTCTGATGCAAGATTGGCGATCCGATTCCGAGGCGTCACGCTGCTGGTGTGATCTAGCTGATACCCCGGAACTGCCTAGAACAACAGTTCTATTGAAGACGCAAAAGCATTATGGTATAATCGTGCGGAGTTGGAGCGTGGATGCCGCGCGGCAAATGTAGTCTCGGAATCTTAACCTGGGAAGGGACAATGAGTGAAAAGCAGATAGACGTTTCTGAGGAAGTCGAGAAGGCTCTTAAGGAGTTCGGGCAGATCCCTGAGCTGTACTCCAATGTAGTTCGGCTTACAACCAACAACTATGGGACAACAATCCTGTTTGGATTGGCACGGCCCATGGCGTTGGAGGGAGAGGCTGGTATTGCCAGGCCCGTGTGTTCGATGTTCATGAGCCCTTCTCATGCCAAGACCCTGTTTCTTCTATTGCGGCATCAACTGCGCACGTATGAAGAAGATTGGGGCGAAATCCCTGTCCCTGACAACATAGCGGAGCGGTATGGAGAGGGAATAGATGAGTAGCAACTATGCCTACGCCCTCGAATGGTGGGATACAGGGTTTCTAGGTGTCGCGCTCGTGGTAGGAGATGCCTGGTCTGGCTTGTTTCGACATCAGGCCGAGGAGCCATTGAGTCCCCCCGTGCCTGAGCTAGATGAAACGGATGACGAGGATACAGTGACGACGAATCTGTTTTCTGATGCTAGCCCTTTGAACAAGGAAATCACGGAGAACTCCATGCCTGAAAGCACCGGCATAGAACGGCAAGTGTCAGCTGAGAGAGCAGCTTTGGCTTTTCGCAGGCTCTTAGGTGGATTGGAGGGAGTAGAGAGTATTCTGGCCAGTGAGACACCAGAGGGTGTCATCGTGTCTGTTGTTGCGAACAATCCCTCCAGGGAGCATCGTCGTAAGATCTTCGACCGTGAATGGGACCTCATGCAGCGCTATTTGGGGACGGCGTTCGACTTTCACTTGATAGATCGACGAGATCGCCCTTTGTGTGACGTTGTGAGCGTGGACAATTCCGATATCTATGTTCGTATGTGAGACTTGTTATGCCGAGTGCTACTGAGCATAAGAGAAAAAGGGATCACGACTCGAAGTTTGTCTCGTTTGTTGAGGCTAATTCCACGTCCTTCAAGGATTGGATCGTGACTGGCCTGTTCTATATGGCTCTGCACCAGGTTGAGCGGTACCTAGACACCAAACTGGACAAGCATTGCCGCAGTCATTCGTCCCGGAATCAATGGCTGTCCAGATTGAAGGAGTTCAAGCCCGTTTGGTCTGACTACGAGGAGCTTCGGTTTATGAGTGAGGAGGCCCGTTACGAGGCTGATCCGATAGAGAGTAGCGACGTTGAAGAGGCAAAGGACCTATTGAAGACCGTTGAGAACCACATCGAGGGTCTTCTGTGAAGTCTCTACAAGACAAGTGGGGTCCTAGGTAGTCACTCTCGGCTGGTCATTGCTCCAACGTTTCTTCCCCATCCACAACTCGAAGCGCGAGCCTCAAGTCACGCTAGCGGAATCTCCCCAACGGAATGGCCCCCCGGTGCTGGATTGTTGGCTTCTGTCCAGCGCTGGCTGCTCCTGCAGGCTAAGATCGGCGATCGGGGACTTGAGGGTGTTGGTGTTGTCCATCGCGTAGTCTGCTACACCTTGGCTCTAGCTTCAGTCAAGTGCAACGTTTTCGACTGCAATACACCAGGCCGCTGCAATCTTGGGATCAAAGAGGTGGCCACACTGGCGTCACCAAGCGGTCCGGCGGGTCTGTGACCCGCGGTATGCAGAATCGTTGAATCATAGGTTGAGCCGGAGCGTGGAGCCCGCCAGATGAGTGGTTCATCGCAAGGCTTCCATCAGCTGATCGCTAGACGCTTTCGTGGTACAATACCTGCACAAACAGACGCCGAGTCAGTTCGAAGATGGCACAGGAGGTGCCCCATGACGGTTGAGATCTGTGTGCAAGTTCCGGAGGAATCCCTTATCAGCCTGAAGGAGGAGCCAGAATCCTTCGCCCGTGAGCTGCAGCTGCTGGCAGCGGTGAAGCTGTACGAGCTCGGCAAGCTGTCCTCGGGACGAGCAGCGCAGCTGGCGGGGCTCACGCGAGTCGAGTTCCTGCTGGCCCTCGGACGCTATCAGGTTTCCCCCTTCGCACTGGACGCCGAACGGCTGGCCGAGGACGTCGCCAACGCCTGAGCCGAGGGATTGACCGAAAGGAGATCAAACGTGACTAATGCAGCCACGAGCATCACGATGACGCTCCCGCCCCAGATGCAGCCGATCCTGGATAGCCTGGCCGGTGAGACACCGGATAAGAAGATCGCTCACCTCCTGCTCAGCCAGATCCGCCGCAACTTGGAGGCGTGCGAGCAGGAGCGCCTGGAGCTTGAGATCAAGTATGGCATGGAATACGCCGAGTTCAAGAAACAGTTGGAGGCCGGGGCCTTGGGGGACGAATTCGGCTATGGACTGGAGATGGATGCCATGCGATGGGACGACCTCGTCGCAGAGAAGCAGCATTGGCTCGAACAGCTGCGGCTCGCCAAGGAACTGCTGCAATGACGGTAGCGGCAACGCTGCAGGCCTTTCGAGAAGCGCTGTTTCTGGCACTACCATCCGCCGGGAGAGGTGAATCGTCACGTGGCCTGTGCGGAACCGAGCCCGGAGGAAGCCATGGCCAAGCTGGTTGAGATAAGCGAAGCCTATGGCTGACCTGAGACATCTCACCAATGCCCCCCTACTGCCGGCCGTAGGGCGATTCGAAAAAACCTATTGCAGAAAGGGATGCGTGATACAGTACCGCACGAACGCACCCGTAGGCGAGGCTGCATGGGGAGATCAAGGTGACCAGCTACTTCGTGGATCGCAGGGCCTGGCAGGCCGCCGCCGAGCCCCGCGACGTGACCTACGGCTAACCGTGCGGAGGTCTCCTGCTCCCAGCGGGTCCGTGACCCGCTGGTATTGTGCGCGGAGGTGCTATTCACCGCAAGACTTCCAGCAGTCGCCAGCTAGACACCTTCTATACTTCGTGATATGATCCTTCCTTGAGAGGTAAGGATGAATACAAGGAATATAAAGAACACATCTGGCCTGGGTCCCAAGGCCGCTTCCTTGCTCACCATGCTTGCCGGGCAGGGCAAGCACGTGTTCGACACCCAACAGGCCCACGAGATCCTGGGCAACTCGCGTTCGGCGACCCACAAGCTGCTCCACGACCTGGTCCAGAAGGGCTGGCTCAAGTCGCTGAGCAAGGGACAGTATCTCATCGTCCCCCTGGGGGCGGGCCCGGGGCGTCAGTATACGGTGCACGAGTTTCTGGTCGCCCACCATCTGGCCCCCGAGGGGTACATCGCCTACTGGACCGCTCTGCACCATCACGGATTGACGGAGCAGATTCCCCGCACTGTTTGGGTTGCGACGCCGAAGCGCCGGAGGGCAACGGACGTGTCCGGCGTGACGTATGAGTTCGTCACCCTCCGGCCCTATAAGATCTTCGGCCAGGAATCAGTGTGGATCGAGGGAGAGGCTGTTCCGGTGGCCGACCTGGAGAAGAGTCTGGTCGACGGGCTGGACCATCCGGAATACTGTGGAGGCATCGCGGAGGTGGCGAAGGCCATTCACACTGCCTGGACGGAGCAGGGAATCGACCTGGAGCGACTGACCGATTACGCGCACCGCATGCGGAACCGGGCCATCTTCAAGCGCCTGGGGTACCTGGTCGAGCGTTTGTCGCTGCCGGCGGAGGGCTTCGCGGAGATGTGGCGAGAGGCGCTCTCCAAGGGATATGCCCAACTCGATCCCACCCGTCCGAAGGAGGGGCGCTTCGACGGCCGCTGGCGGGTGCAGGTCAACGTGCCCGACGCAGAGCTGGTGGGATGGACAGAGGAGTGACGCGTGATCACCAGGGAGGAGCTCCAGCGCAGAGCAGCCCAGGCCGGCGTGAGGGTGCAGGTGCAGGAGCGGGACTACGTCCTGGGTTGGTTCCTGCTGGGGCTCGTCCGGGTGCCAGATCTACGTCAAATACTAGCTTTCAAGGGAGGAACCGCTCTGCGCAAGACGTACTTCCCCAGCTATCGCTTCTCCGAGGATCTGGACTTCACCCTGGCGGCATCGATTGACGAGGCTGAGCTGAGGACTGGGATTGCCTCTATCATTCAACAGGTTGAACGAACCTCAGGCTTGCAGATGTCGATCGCCAAATGGGACGTTAAGCGCGATGTCGCTGGAGAGGAGGCTTATCAAGTGCGGGTAGCCTATGTCGGCCCCTTTGGTCAGATAACCTCCCTGCCTCGTATCAGGCTGGATCTGACGCACTATGAGTGTCTGGTCCTGCCTATGAAGCCGATGGAAGTAACGCACCCCTATTCCGATGCTCCAGCGGAGACTTGCTGCGTCTCGACCTATCCGTTGGAGGAGATGATGGCGGAGAAGCTCCGCGCCCTGCTGAGGCGCTGCTATCCGCGCGATGTCTATGACATCTGGTACCTGCTCAAGCACCAGAGGCAACGATTGGATCGCGATGATCTCCTTCGGGCATTGGAAGCGAAATGCCGCTACAAGGGATACACGTTCTCCTCAACGGACGACTTTCTGAGCCCGGCACGGCGGTCGGGGATGGCTGAGGCGTGGGATGCCTCGCTCAAGCATTTGATCTCATCCGTGCCACCGTATGAGTCCGCCGTCGAAGACCTCGAGGGCTTGATCAGGTGGCTATGGCGTGATGGTGGATCAGATGGTTACTAGGAGCCGGGAGAGGTGTCAGGGGCCGCAGTGTGGGATCCGCCGCATCGAGGTCAGGGGGCGAGCTGGCGAAGGCGCGGTGCGACTGAGTCCGAACGAGTGGATGAAGGCGGAGCAGTTGGGTGAGACATTCTGGCTGTATATCGTGGTCAACTGCGCTAGCCAGCCGCATCTCTGGGTGATGAACGACCCGGCCTCCAAGCTGGAGCCAGAGGGGGAAATCAAGCTGACCAGCTATCGCGTCGATCAGTGGGATTGGCGGACCGTCGCAGAACGGAAGGACGTTGAATACCAAGTAGAAAGGAAACCGAATGAGTGATCGTCGCCTCATCGAAGCCAACCTACCGCTCTACGAAATCAGCCGACTGTCCGCGAAGCAGAAACAGGGCGTCCGGACTGGACAGATCAAAGCCTTGCACATCTGGTGGGCACGGCGTCCTACGGCGGCATCGCGGGCAGCTGTGCTAGCCACACTTCTCGCTGCGCCTGAGAACGACACGAAACGCGAGGAACTGGAGAAGTTCGTCGCCAGTGCTTGCACTTGGGATGCGTCACTGGACAGAACGGTGATTGGAAAGGCAAGAGATATCATCGCTGAACACTTCAATGGCCAAGCCCCAAGAGTGCTAGATCCATTCTCCGGTGGGGGCATCATACCATTGGAGGCTCTAAGGCTAGGATGCGAGACACACGCGGTGGAACTGAATCCGGTAGCCTATCTGATCAATCTCTGCACGCTAGTTTATCCTCAGAAGTATGGTTCCGGCACAAGAAAGGACTTGACTCCAGAAGACCTCCTGCACAGCGCGAGCGAAGGAAGTAAGAGCCGACTGGCTACCGATGTAGAGCGTTGGGGCACGTGGGTCCTGGAAAAGGCCCACTCAGAGATCGGTGAGTTCTACGAGAACCCCGCAGGAGACAATACTACCGTGGCCTACCTCTGGGCGCGGACCGTCAAGTGTCCCAATCCGTCCTGTGGAGCAGAAATGCCTCTGGTAATGCAGTTCTGGTTGCGGCGAAGACCGGGAAAAAACAAAGTGGCGCTCAAGCCGGTTGTAGACCGGCACAAGAAACAGGTCTCCTTCGAGATCATACGCGGAGAAGAGATCGAGAGGACGGACTTCGATCCTTCCGAAGGTACTACCAGTCGAGGTTCCGCCACTTGTCTGGTCTGCGGACAAACAGCTTCCAGCGATCACGTCAAGACAGCAGGGAAAGCGGGTCGGATTGACCACACTCCACTAGCAGTTGTCACCACAGGTGGCTACGGGGAAGGCAAGGACTACCGTCTCTTCACCGAAGCTGACCTTGACAACTTCGAAGGGGCTCGAACGCGACTACGCGAGCTGAGAGACAGCGACGCAGAGCAACTGCCGTTGGTGCCTAATGAACCTATTCCCACTGGTAGTTCGCGTGCTATCTTTGTGCACCTGTATGGCCTGATGGAATGGGGCCAACTCTTCAACTCCCGTCAGGCCCTCATGCTGGTTACTTTTACATCTAAGGTGAGAGATGCTCATCAGATGATCTTGGCCGAGACCGGAGACGAAGACTACGCGCGGGCGGTGACGACCTACTTGGGTCTGTTGGTAGACCGACTAGCTGATTACAGTTCTACTCTGTGTACGTGGGATAACACAACGCAGACTGCACGCAATACTTTCAAGCGGCAGGCTATACCAATGGTTTGGGACTATCCAGAGGCCAATGTGTTTCGTGAGCCGAGCGGCCCCTGGGCCGGGGCTCTGGGCCGAGTTGTAGATATCATCGACTACTGTGCTCAATCTTCGAATCAAGCAGGCCACGTTCGGCAAGGCAGCAGTACTAGTTTACCTTATCCTGATAGCCACTTCGAGGCTGTCGTAACCGACCCCCCCTATTATGATGCTGTTCCCTACGCTGACATCTCTGATTTCTTCTACGTCTGGCTCAAACGCTCCGTGGGAGAACTGTACCCTCAGGTCTTCCGCTCACCGCTCACCCCTAAGTCCTCAGAGATCATTCAAGAGACTTCGCGCCACGATGATCAAGCGGGCCGCCAAGCGATTCTATGAACGGGAGATGACAAAAGCCTTTAGTGAGGCTCATCGAGTCCTGCAACCTAGCGGCCGCTGCGCGGTGATGTTCGCGCACAAGTCTACCTCAGCGTGGGAGACGCTTATCGCTAGCTTGTTGGAGGCCGGGTTAGTCACTACAGCCTCGTGGCCATTGCACACAGAGCAAGCGACTCGTCTTCGTGCCCGTGGCAGCGCGGCACTGGCCTCGTCCATCCTACTGGTGTGCAAGAAGCGCGTTCCCGACGCCAGCGTGGGCTACTACGACCAAGTGCGGGGTGATCTGGAAGGGCGTATTCACGAACGTCTCGACTTCTTCTGGCAGCAGGGCATCCGCGGCTCCGACTTCTTCATCGCCGCCATCGGCCCGGCGCTGGAGGTCTTCGGGCAGTATGAAGAGGTGCGGCGCCTCTCCGGCGAGACGGTCACCGTGGGCGAGTTCCTGGACGAGGTGCGCTCCATCGTCACCGACTACGCCCTGGCCCAGGTGCTCCACGACGGTCACGTCGGTGCCGTCGACCCCGCCACTCGCTTCTACGTCATCTGGCGCTGGGCCTACGGGAGCAACAAAGTGCCCTTCGACGACGGGCGCGTGTTGGCTCAGGCTCTGGGCGCCGAGATCGATGATCTGATGCACAGGGCGAACCTGCTGCGCGGCCGAACGAACCTGCGGCTCTGGAGGGTCAAGGCCCGGGTGCAGCGGAACGAGGACCTGGGCGAGCCGGAGGGCGGCGTCCCCGCCCCGCTGATCGACGTCCTCCAGCGCGCCTGCGTGCTCTGGGAGCGGGAGGAGCGCGTGGCCCTCAGCGAGTTCCTGAATCAGGCGCTGATGGGCCGCGACGAGACCTTCTGGAGCGTGGCCCAGTCGCTCTCAGAGATCCTACCTGACGGCGACAAAGAGAAGCAGCTATTGCAAGGCTTGTTGGTCAGTCAAGACCGCCTGCCAGAGGTGCCGCGGCAAGATCAGCTGCTGTAGCATCTTGACGATGTTTTCACTCTATGATATACTTTCACCGTGCGGTGAAAGTGGCAAAAGGAGTGAAAGTGCCTACCGAGGAAGAAGTAAGAGATCAAGTCGTCGACCAGCTGACATCCCTCTTGCCCCAGCTCGAGATCGAAGAGCTTGACACCGAGGGATGGTTCCGGGGGGCACGATTCGACCTGGTGGCCCGAGTTAAGGTCGGAGAGGTGGAGAAAACCCTCTTGATCGAGGTGAAATCCCCTGGACAGCCCCGCTACCTGCGACAGGCGATCACCAGGTTCGAGGAAATTGACCCCTTGGGCGCCGATGTCTATCCTCTCATCGCAGCTCCTTACCTGAGCCCCAGGGGCATGGCGATCTGCCGACAGCATCATGTAGGCTGCGTGGATCTCCTGGGCAATGTCTATCTGGCCTTCGATAACGTCTACATCGAGCGGATGGTCGAGGAGAAGCCGGAGGGGCGAAAGCGACAGATCAAGAACCTCTTCGCTCCTGTCTCCTCGCGCATCGTGCGAGCGATGTTGGAGGAACCGGATCGTGCTTGGAAGCTGACCGAGCTAGCTGAAGCCACCGACGCCAGTCTTGGACAGACCCACAAGGTCTCCGAGAAGCTGGTCGACGAGGCGTTCGCCCGGAAGAGCCGGCAAGAAGGGTTGGCGCTGACAGATCCCGCCGGTCTGCTCGATCTCTGGCGTGAAACGTACGACATGAAGGAGGCCAACGAAGCTCACAGCTTCCATGCCTCACAGCGGAACGCCCGGCGGCTGATGGGCGAGGTCGAACGGGCTGCCGAGGCCCTGGATCGGCGCTACGCCTTCACCCTCCACGCCGGCGCCTCTTTGATAGCACCACACGTGCGCTTCAACGACGTCCACTTCTATGTCGAGGACGATCTGCAGACGTGGGTAGGCGCGCTGGATCTCCATACCGTGGAGTTTGGCGGCAACGTCCACCTGCTGCGGCCTTACGACGAGGGTGTGTTCTACCGGATGCGCAACCCGGAGGGCATAGCCACGGTGGGCAACATCCAACTCTATCTGGATCTCTATCGATATCCGGCGCGCGGACGGGAGCAGGCCGAGTTTCTCCGTGACCAGGAGATCGGATTCTAGGGGGAACGGATAGCAACGGAACAGGTCGAGTACGTCGAGGACATAGCTTCGCTGTCGATGTCCGTCTATCTTGAGATGATGACGATCCTGGGAGCGTACCGCGATGCGCTGGTGCTGGTGGGAGGGTGGGCGCCCTACTTCATCCTCGAACGGTTCGGCCAGGGGGAGAGTGACTTCCAGCATATGGGATCTGTCGATGTCGATATCGCCATCGACCATCGCCAGGTAAGCCCAGATCAATACAGCTCCATCATGGATCGACTGGAAAGGCACGGCTACCGTCAGCGATTGGACAGACTTGGAGATCCGATACCGTTCATTTTCGAGCGAATGGTGAAGTCGGGGACCGGGCGCGAGAGAGCGATTCACGTCGACTTCCTGGCCGGGGAATACGAGGGCACAGGTAGAAGCCACCGCCACCAACGCGTGCAGCGCGACCTGTTGGCGCGCAAAGCGCGAGGATGCGACGTGGTCTTCGACCATTGCTTCGACCACGAGCTGAGGGGCACCCTGCCCGATGGGGCCAAGAACGTCGTCCAGGTGAAGATCGCCGATATCGTAGGGTGCCTTACCACCAAGGGCATTACCCTAGACGAGCGGGATCATGAGAAGGATGCTTACGACATCTACTCGGTGATTGCTCACTACGCGGGAGGGCCAGCTGGCGCAGCGCGGGCGGTCCGACCGCATATGCGCGACACCTTGGTGCGCGAAGGGGTCGGGACCATCGCAGGGAAATTCGAGACCATCCGCTCCATAGGACCGCAGCGCGTCGGTCGTTTCCTCGCTTCCGACAGTGCCGAGATGGAGCGGATCACGGCCGACGTGTTTGTCAGCGTTCGTGAGTTCATCCAGGCTGTGGAGCAGTGATCTTCTCCCGACCAGGGGCTGAAAGCTGGGTAGATATCGGCACCGCAGCTCTCAGGATTAGGAGACGTTGGGGGTATCCTGTTGCCATCTTGATGACTATTGACAAGTGTCGATAGTCATCTACATTGGTTGAAGCGATATCGACAATTGTAGATACCAACGCATAAGGAGGCTGTGGTGGCTATGCTAGCTCCCTGGCGCAAGATCGCCGAACCGCACAAAGACATCCGTGAGGAACGCTTCGACCCCGCCGTCTTCGCCGCCGACTTGGGGATGGTGCTCCGCGACGAAGGGCCCATCGACTACCGTGACCCTGTCACCTTCTTCAAGAAGACCTATCTGACCCGCGGTCTCTCCAACCTCCTGCTGGACGCCCTGCAGCGCCTCAGCGGCGAGCGCCGCGGCGAGGCCGTGGTGCAGATCCAGACCCCGTTCGGCGGCGGCAAGACCCACGTCCTCATCGCCCTCTACCATCTGTTGGCCCATTCCAGTGTGAAAGGAAGCGAAGCGGCTCACGGCAAGCGAATCGACCATCTGCCCTCCATTCAGAGCCTGCTGGAGGACGCCGGCCTGGAGACTGTCCCCGACTGCCGCGTGGCCTCCCTAATTGGCACGGCTCTCGATCCCAACCAGGGCCGTAGGACCGAGGACGGCCTTCAGATCCGCACGCTCTGGGGGGAGATGGCCTATCAGCTGGGTGGCGCCTCCCTCTACCGGAGGATCGAGGCCAGCGACGAGAACCGGGTGGCCCCCGGCACCGACCGCCTGACAGACCTGCTCGGCGGCCTGGGACCGGTGGTGGTGCTCATGGACGAGGCGCTGGAGTATGCCACCAAGGCGGGCGGCGTCCCCGTCGGCGAGGGGACGCTGCTGGGCCAGACCCTCTCCTTCCTCCAGGAGCTCTCCACCGTGGCGGCCAACCGTCCCCAGACGATGCTGGTGGGCGCTCTTCCCTCCAGCTACCTGGAGCGCTTCGATGCCAGCGCGCAGAAGGCCTTCCATCAGCTTAACCGCATCTTCGGGCGGCTGGAGCAGATACGTACGCCGGTGGAGGGGGCCGAGATCTATGAGATTCTACGCCGCAGGCTCTTCGAGCACGTCGGCGAGGAGGCCGAGCGCCGCCAGGTGGCCGAGGCCTACTGGGACTTCTACCAGGCCCACGCCGGCGACCTGCCTCGCAAGGTGCGGGAGATCGCCTACCGCGACCGCATGGTGCGCGCCTACCCCTTCCACCCCGAGCTGGTCGATATCCTCTACGAGCGCTGGGGCAGCCTGCCCGGCTTCCAGCGCACGCGCGGCGTGCTACGCCTGCTGGCGCTCGTCGTCGGCGATCTGTACAAGCGGAACTCGAACGCGGCACTGATCCAGCCAGCACACGTCAGTCTCGACGACAATCGCATTCGGCGCGAGTTCGTCAAGCTGGTGGACAGCGCCTACGAAACCGTCATCGGGTCCGACATCGCCGGTCACGGGGCCAAAGCCCCGCGGATCGACCGCGAGCTGGGCGGGGACTACGCTCAGGAGCGTATCGCCCAGCGGCTGGCGACCTCAATCTTCCTCTACTCCCACACCGGTGGAGCGGACCGAGGCGCCGTCGCCCCTCAACTCCGCCTCTCCTTGCTCCATCCGGACGTAGCCCCTGCGCTGGTCGCCGACGCATTGGACCGGCTATCAGATCATCTCTGGTACCTCTACGATGATCCGAAGTGGTACGTCGACAAGGTGCCCAATCTGAACCGCATCCAGACGGAGCGCGAGGACACGGTGCGAAGCGACG
This sequence comes from uncultured Anaerolineales bacterium, assembly GCA_964575455.1. Taxonomy (GTDB): domain Bacteria; phylum Chloroflexota; class Anaerolineae; order B4-G1; family B4-G1; genus SKLM01. The sequence continues at coordinate 13,644 of CAZNRX010000057.1, forward strand.
AGATCCGGGACCGCATCCGCTCCACCGTCAGCGACCTGGTGGGGCGCGGCATCTTCAGGCACACCTACCTCTGGCCCCACGAGAGTCGAGACATCTCCGACGATCGCCGCCTGGGCCTGGTGATCCTCGATATGGATCACGTGGCGGGCACGGATGAAGCAGTTGCGTTCATCAAGGCCGTGCTCAAGAAGCGGGGTGACGCGTACCGCACCTTCCGCAACGCCCTGGTCTTCCTGCTGCCCGACCAGGTCCAGATGGACCGCGCCCGCGGCGCCGCTCGCACCCTCCTGGCTCTGGAGGGCATCGCGACGGACTATGGCGGCAGCGACCGGCTCACCGATCGCCAGGAGGAGAAGCTGGACGACGACCTGAGCGACGCCCGTTCGGCCCTGCCCCAGATCGTCTATCAGGCCTACCGCCACGTCGTCATCCCCGGCGTGGGCGACGAGCTAGAGCCCTTCGACGTCGGCCTGCAGCTCTACAGGCAAGGCGAGTCGCTGAGCAAGCAGGCCTGGGACCATCTCACCGATCGCGACAAGCTGCTGGAGCGTCTCGACCCCCACCTGATCCGTGCCCAGCGCTGGGATCTCTGGCCCGAGGAGGACGAGCCGCTGCAGGTCCGCCAGTTGCGCGACTACTTCGCCCGCTACACCCAGATGCCCCTGCTGTCCGGCGATGACGTGCTCCTGGAGGCCGTCGCGCGGGGCGTCGAGCTGGAGCTGTTCGGCTACGGCGAGCGCGTCGGCGGCGACGAGGACTTCAAGCCGCTCCATTTCGGCCAGTCCGTCTCCTCCGCGCAGCTCGAGATCAGCGATACGTCGTGGCTGATCCCGCCCCAGATGGCCAGGGCCCTGACGCTGAGCGCGATTTCCGGACGCGTGGTCGACAGCGATGGCAGGCCGCTGCCCGAGGTCACGGTGCAGCTGACACCAGACCAGGAGAGCGTGATCACCGGCCCCGACGGGGCCTTCGCTTTCGGCGAGCTTCCCTCCGGTCGCTACACCGTCCGACCGCTGCGCTCGAACTACACCTTCTCGCCCATCGGCCGCTCCGTCACCCTCAGCGGCGAGGACGTCGGCGGAATCGAGTTCATCGGCCAGGAGATGGCCGGACCGCCACAGACCTTCGCGCTCAGAGGTTCCGTCCGGACGGAGCAGGGCCAGCCCCTGAGCGGCGTGCGCGTGACCGTCGAGCCTGGCGCAGTGCCCCCGGTCACGACCGACGCCGATGGGCGCTACGCCTTCCCCGACCTCCCCAAAGGGGCCTACACGGTTCGACCTGACGCGGCGGGCTACGCCTTCGACCCGACCGAGATCACCGTCACCCTGACAGGCGATGTCGCAGGGCGGGACTTCGTCGCCACCCTGGAGCGGCCCGACGTCCAGAGGATCGAGATACGCACGCGTCTGCCCTGGGAGCGCTGGTACGACTTCTACGGCGACGTGCTCGACCCCCTGATGAGCATCGGGGCCGAGATCGAGATCGATCTCCAGCTCACCGCCGAGGCCGAGCACGAGATGGGCAGCAACCTTATCGAGCGGCTGCGGGACAGCCTCGGCAAGTACGACGAGGGCGCCGAGCTGGACGCGGGCTAGGACAGAAGGCGCAGGCATGCGCACCACATCCTGACGCAGCCAACGCCTCTGCCGCATTCGTTCCTTTCCCAATTCGCTGTAGTGCCAGGGCAATCGCATTTGACCAGAATTCCGAAGTTTCGGCCAAACTTCGGAATTCTAAGCGTTCTCTCCTTTCCATATGCGATTGCCCTGCGAAGGCGGGCCCGCACTGTTGTCAGCGTCGCGCTTCCATCGTATAATAGACGTGATAGGAGCAGTCCCCGGTTCGGCGGACCTGGTGACGGATGGGGCGACCGGCTGCCGATCGACGTCGAGGACGACCCGATCCGCTCTTCGATGACGCCCTGCTGGGGTTTTCCATCTGGCTGGCCTCCCCGGCGGCGTTTGAGGTGCACGAGCTGACGGGTCCGGTGCGTCTGGTCGTCGACGTGCTCCATCCGTGATGGGCACTGAGGCCAACCCGGCCTAGATGCCGTATTGATGTCGCTTTTTCTTACGCTGTACGGGGATCCGGCGGGGGGCTTCCACGCCCACACCGAGGGAGGCCTTCGTGCATATCCGGACGTACCGGACTGAGGTTGGGTCCGTCCTGACCGGCCGTGCAGGCAAGGGGAGACAGAGAATGAACAAGGGGAAAGTCCTGATTCTGCTGGCGCTGTTGGTCCTGCTGGCGGGGATGCCTGCGGGGGCACAGACGGCGAGCGGGCCCGTGGTGATGCTCCAGCTGGAGGGCGTGATCAATCCCTTCTCCGCGAGCTATCTGGAGCGCGGCCTGGGCGTGGCGCAACAGCGGGACGCTCAGGCCCTGCTGGTGACCCTCGACACGCGCGGCGGGCTGGAGTCGGCTATGCGGGAGATGGTGCAGATGCTGCTGGCCGCCCCCATGCCCACGGTGGTCTACGTGACACCGAGGGGTGCCCGGGCGACGTCCGCCGGGATGTTCTTGGTGCTGGCGGCGGACGTGGCGGCGATGGCCCCGGCGACCCACGTGGGCGCGGCGCGCCCGGTGGCCCTGGGCGGCGAAACTGACGGGGTCAGGGACGAGAAGGCCATCAGCGACGCGGCCGCGCTGGTGCGCAGCATCGCCGTAACCCGAGGGCGGAACGAGGAGTGGGCGGAGCGGGCCGTGCGGGAGAACCTCTCGGTCACCGCCGACGAGGCGCTGGCACTGGACGTCATCGATCTGCTGGCCGACGACGTCAGCGACCTCCTTCAGCAGCTGGACGGTCGTGAAGTGGCCGGGACGACCCTGAACACGGCCGGGGCGCTGCCGCAGGCGGAGGGGATGACCATCACCGAGCAGTTCTTCCACGCCGTTACCGATCCGAACATCGCCTACCTGCTACTGACGCTCGGGACGCTGTTGCTGCTGGCCGAGCTGGCGGACCCGGGGCTGAGCGTCGCTGGGGTGGGTGCGGTGATCGCCTTCATCATCGCCTTCCTGGCGCTGGGCAGCCTCTCGGTGAACTGGGCCGGTGTGGCCCTGCTGTTCGTGTCGTTCATCTTCTTCGGCGTCGGCCTGCTGACCGACACGGAGCCCGTCGTGTCCGTCATCGGGCTGGTCCCCTTCATCCTCGGGTCGCTGTTGCTGTTCGTTCCCTTCACACCTCCCTCGCCGGCGACGCCGAACGTGCGAGTGAGCCCCTGGCTGATCGGCACGATGGCTACGATCATCGTGGGGTTCAACCTCCTGGTGTTGCGGGCCATCCTCGTCGCCTCTCGCCAACCGCCCCAGGCGGGCGCGGAGCGGCTGATCGGCGAGCACGGGGTGGCGCTGACCGACCTGACCCCAGCGGGGCAGGTGCGGGTCGATCTGGAGGACTGGAGCGCAATGGCGGCGGAGGGGGAGATTTGGGCCGGGGACCCCGTACGGGTGACCGGCATCGCGGGCGTGCGGCTGCAGGTGGCCCCGATGGGGGGCCGCGCTGATAAGCCGTCACAAGCAGACGAGGAGGAATAGAGATGGAGCTGATCATTGTTGGTGTGGTAGCGCTTTTGGTCCTGATACTCGTGACCATAGCCATTCGTATCGTGCCGGAGTACCAGCGGCTGGTTATCTTTCGCCTGGGACGGTACGTGGGGGCCAAGGGGCCGGGGTTGATCTTCCTTATCCCGTTCGTGGATCAGAGCGTGCAGGTGGACCTGCGGGAGGTGTTCTTCGACGTGCCGCCGCAGACGTGCATCACGGCTGATAACGCCTCAGTCTCGATCGATTTTCTGGTGTACGACAAGGTCATCGATCCGAAGCGGAGCGTGCTGGAGGTGGAGAACTTCACGGGGGCGGCGCGGGGGCTGGCGATCACCACGCTGCGGGCCGTCGTGGGCGCGATGGACCTGGACGATGTGCTCTCGAAACGGGACGATATCAACCGGGTCCTGCACGAGAAACTGGATGACGTCACCGACCGCTGGGGCATCCGGGTGATGGCGGTGGAGATCCGCGAGGTGGTGCCGCCGAAAGCGATCGAAGACGCCATGACGCGCCAGATGGCCGCCGAGCGGGACCGCCGGGCCATGGTGGCCGAGGCGAATGGGAAGCGGGAAGCGGCCGTGGCCGTGGCGGAGGGTGACAAGCAGGCCACGATCCTCGAGGCGGAGGGGGAGCGGCAGGCGGCCATCCTCCGCGCCGAGGGCTTTGCATTGGCGCTCGACGAGATCTACAAGGTGGCCCAGGGGGTGGACAGCAAGACGCTGACGCTCCAGTACCTGGACGCGTTGAAGACGCTGGGGGAGGGGGACGCGACGAAGTTCGTCATCCCCACCGAGTTCGTCAATCTGGTGAAGCCCCTGGCATCCACCACCCGCGACGCGCATGAGGAGTAGGCCTGGCTCTCAATGGCCTATTTCAGCCTTCCAGGAGCTTGTCCCCACTGTGTGACGCTCCCCATACGGCCGCTTTTGATACTCCACACCTGGATGTATAATTGCAGTGGGAGGAGAGTCCTGGAGGGAAGTATGACGCTTGAGCAAGGAATCGTCTACGCCGTCATTCTCATGATCCTGATCTTGCCCAGCTTCGGGCCCCGCTGGGCGGCATTGGACTCCGGGTGGGCGACGTCCTCCTGCTGCAGATGCGGCGCGAGACGATGTGGGAAACGCTGGAGGCCCTCGGCTGTCTCCCACTGGCGATGCGCGGCATCAAGCTGGGGCGACCCCGCCGCATACTCCTCTCCACCGGCATCTTCGGCGCGGCCATGCTGACCGCCGCCACCGGACTCCTGCGCCTTCCTCACCCCCATCGGCCACCAGTTGAACGTGATGGTGTTGGAACCGGGCGGCTACGAGTTCGGAGACTACTGGCGCTTGGGACTCCCTCTGGAGCTCATCATCGTCACGATCTCCGTGCCGTTGCTCCTCTTGCTGTGGCCGCTGTAGCGTCCACTCGATTCACTACCGGACGCTTTTTGAGATCGCTGCTTCTGGCACTGATGATCAGCGTCATCTACGAGAAGCTGGGGAGGCTGCTCATATGACAGACAACGCCAAGATCCTGATCGTCGACGACGATCCGGACACCCTCCGCGTCCAGGCCATTCTGCTGGAGAGGGCCGGCTACCACGTCCTCCAGGCCAGCACGGGCCAGGAGGGCCTCCGGGTGGCGCGCGACGCCCGGCCCGACCTGATCCTGCTCGACGTGGTGCTGCCCGACGTGGGCGGCCTGGAGATCTGCCGCCGCGTCAAGGCCGATCCCGCCCTCGACCAGACCTTCGTGGTGCTCCTCTCGGGCCTCAGGACCGGGTCCGAGGAGCAGGCCGCAGGGCTGGAGGCGGGGGCCGACGGGACCATCGCCCGGCCCATGGGCAACCGGGAGCTGCTGGCCCGCATCGAGGCCTTCCTGCGCATCCGGCGCGCCGAGGAGAGGCTGCGCGCCTCCGAGGCGCGCTACCGCGACGTGTTCGAGAACGCCCCCATCGGCATCTACCGCACCACGCCCCAGGGCGAGATCCTCATGGCGAACCCGGCCCTGGTCGACATGTTGGGCTACGACAGCTTCGAGAAGCTGGCCCAGCGCGACCTGGAGAGCGAGGGGTACCACCCGGACTACCCGCGTGCCGCGTTCAAGGAGCGGGTGGAGGAGGAGGGCCGGGTGCGCGGGCTGGAGGCGGCCTGGCGGAGGAAGGACGGCTCCACGCTCTTCGTGCGGGAGAACGCCCGGGCCATCCACGACGAGCACGGCCGGCTGGTGGGCTACCAGGGGACCGTCGAGGACGTCACGGAGCGGGTGCAGCGCACCCGGCGCCTGGAGCGCCTCAACACGGTGCTGGACGCCATCGGCGAGATCAACCAGCTCATCGTACGCGAGCAAGATCGCGACAGGCTGATCACAGACACATGCCAGCGCCTCGTCCAGACCGACGCCTATCGCACCGCCCGCATCGCGCTGCTGGGGGAGGACGGGACGCCCACGCACGTCGCCGGCGCGGGCCCGGGCGATCGCCAGCCGACCCTGGCGGAGGAAGGGCCCGAGAGCGCGCTCGCCCCCTGTGTTGCGGAGGCGCTGTCGGAGCCCGGCGTCTGGGTAGGCGAGGCGCCGGAGGATTGCCAGCTGGCGGACGTCTACGGGGATGACACGCTCATGGCGACCCGCCTGGAGCACGCCGGCGCGGTCTACGGCCTGACGACGGTCTCCCTGCCCCGTTCTATCGAGATCGACGAACGAGAGAAGGCCCTCTTCCAAGAGATGGCGGGCGACATCGCCTTTGCGCTCCACGACATCGAGCTGGAGGAGGAGCACCGCCGGGCCGACCGAGCACTGGAGGAGAGCGAGGAGCGCTACCGCCGCCACTTCGAGAACGTCTCTGACGTCATCTACTCCATCGATCGTGACCTCAAGCTGATCGACGTATCCCCCTCGGTGGAGGGGCTGCTCGGGTACAGGCCAGAGGAGCTGATCGGCAAGACGTTCAGCGATCTGAACGTGCTGGCACCCGAGTTCATGGAGCAAGCGCTCTCCGACACGCTGCGCGTCATGAAGGGCGGGGAGGTCACCTCAAGCGTCTACCAGTTCATCACGCGCGACGGCAGCAGGGTGTGGGGCGAGGTCAGCGGCGCCCCCATCATGCGGGATGGAGAGGTGGTGGCCCTGGTCTCCGTGGCGCGCGACATCACCGAGCAGAAGGAGGCGCAGGAAGCGCTCCGCCGCAGCCGCGAGGCCCTGGCCGCCCTCAACGCCATCGCCAGGAAGGTCAACCAGTCCCTCGACCTCCAGGAGGTCCTGGACACGGCCCTGGAGCAGACGCTGGACCTGCTGGGGGCCGAGGGCGGGCTGATCTACCTGTTCGAGGAGGAGAGCCAGCAGTTCGTGCCCACGGTCCACCGAGGGATCTCAGAGGACGTGGTGAGCGAGGTGACCGGCTTCCGCATGGGGGAGGGCCTCTCCGGCCGTGCAGCCCAGACGGGCGAAGCGCTGGTGGTGGCCGACCTGGCCGCCGATCCGCGCAACCTCTCTCCCACGGCGGCCCGGGAGGGATGGCACGCCTACGCCGGCATACCGGTGCGGTCGGGGGAGAGGATCCTGGGCGTGATGACCGTGATCGCAGCCGAGGTGGGCCTCTTCAGCTCCGAGCGGGTGAACCTGCTGAACCGCCTTGGCGACCAGATAGGCGTGGCGATGCAGAACGCGCGATTGTACGAGGCCGCCCAGCAGGAGATCAGCGCGCGGAAGAAGGCCGAGGAGGAGCGCAAGCGGCTGCTGGAGAGAACGCGCCAGCAGGCGCAGCGGCTGCAGCAGACGATCGACACGGTGCCGGAGGGCGTGCTCCTGCTGGACGCCAATCACAAGGTGATCCTCAGCAACCCGGTGGCCGAGAAGGACCTGGACGTTCTGGCCCAGGCCGGGATAGGCGACGTGCTCACCCAGCTGGGGGGGCGGACCATCGAGGAGCTCCTCACTCCCCCACCCTCCGCCAGAGCCTGGCACGAGGTCGAGGCCGACGACCGCAGTTTCGAGATCATCGCCCGGCGCATGACGATCAGCGGCGGCCAGGAGAGATGGGTGATGGTCATCAACGACACGACGATCGAGAAGCAGGTCCAGAAGCAGCTGCGGCAGCAGGAGCGGCTGGCCGCCGTGGGCCAGCTGGCCGGCGGCATCGCCCACGACTTCAACAACATCCTGGCCGCCATCATCCTCTACGCCCAGATGCCTCTGAGCAGACAGGACCTGGCCCCCAGGACGGCGTACGCCCTCGAGACGATCCTGGAGGAATCCCACCGCGCCGCCGATCTGGTGCAGCAGATCCTCGACTTCAGCCGCAGCGCCATGATGGAGACGAAGCCGGTCAGCCTGGCGACGCTGGTGCAAGAGACGACGACGCTCCTGCGCCGCACCATCCCGGAGAACATCCGCCTGGTGATGGGGGTGACGTCCCACCCCTGCATCGTCCAGGCGGACGCCACGCGCATTCACCAGGCGCTGATGAACCTGGCGCTCAACGCCAAGGACGCCATGCCGGAGGGGGGCGAGCTGCGCATCCAGGTCGCGCGCGTCGCCCTGGAGGAGGGCGAGGGGCCGCCGGAGATGCCCGCGGGCGCCTACGCCCGCCTGACCGTCGCAGACACCGGCACCGGGATGAGCGAGGAGGCGCAGGAGCACCTGTTCGAGCCCTTCTTCACCACCAAGGAGGTGGGAGAGGGGACCGGCCTGGGGCTGGCCCAGGTCCACGGCATCGTCAAGCAGCACCAGGGCTTCATCGACGTCGAGACCGCCGAGGGCGAGGGGACCACGTTCACCATCTTCCTGCCCCTGGCGGAGGACGAAGAGGAGGACCACGGGGCCGAGGAGGAGCAAGAGATCCCGCTCCAGGATCGAAGCGAGACGATCCTGGTGGTCGAGGACGCGGAGCGCCTGCGCGGCGCCATCCGGGCCGGGCTGGACGCCCTGGGGTATCGGGTCCTCGCGGCGGCGAACGGGCGCGAGGCGCTGGAGATGCTGTCGCAGGAGGAGGTGGACGTGGTGCTGACGGACGTGGTGATGCCGGAGATGGGGGGCAAGGCCCTGCTGGACAGGCTGCGGGCGGCGGAACCGGGGTTGAAGGTGATCGCCATGACGGGGCACGTGGTGGAGAAGGACGTCGAGAAGCTGCAGAGGGTGGGGTTCGAAGCGGCACTGCCCAAGCCGTTCTCGATTGAGGAGCTGGAGCGGGTGGTGCGCGGCGTCTTGGAGTAGGACAACGCCGCCCCCCCCTGCTCCCACTCCTCCGCTCCCACTCCTCCGCTCCCAGCGGGTCTATGACCCGCGCCAACCTCCTCCGCTCCCAGCGGGTCTATGACCCGCGCCGGCACAGGGCACGTCCTGCGCACGCCCTGCGCACGTCTTGCTCCCAGCGGGTCTATGACCCGCGCCGGCACAGAGCACGTCCTGCGCACGTCTTGCTCCCAGCGGGTCTATGACCCGCGCCGGCACAGAGCACGT
>CAZNRX010000057.1:22734-24381 GCA_964575455.1 uncultured Anaerolineales bacterium
CCTGCGCACATCTTGCTCCCAGCGGGTCTATGACCCGCGTCGGCACAGAGCACGCCCTGCACACGTCCTGCGCACGTCTTGCTCCCAGCGGGTCTATGACCCGCGCCAACCTCCTCCGCTCCCAGCGGGTCTATGACCCGCGCCGGCACAGAGCACGTCCTGCGCACACCCTGCGCACGTCCTGCTCCCAGCGGGTCTATGACCCGCGTCGGGCCGAGCACGTTCGTAGTCAGGCACGCCAAGCTGAGCGAAGCTCAGCCGAGTGCCGATGGAGGTGGATTGAACATGACCGACCGGCAGAAGACAGTCCTGGTCGTCGAGGACGAGGAAGCGCTGGCGAAGGCCATCGCCGCCACAGTCAGCGAGGGGGGCCTGGAGGCGGTCATCGCCCACAGGGGCAGCGACGCGCTCGAGCTGGCCCGCAGGCTCCATCCCGACCTGGTGCTGCTCGACGTGATGATGTTCGGCATGTCCGGCTTCGAGGTGTGCGCACGGCTCACCAGCGACCCCCAGACCTCCGACATCCCCGTGATCATGGTCACGGCCAAGGCCGAGGAGGAGGACCGGGCGGTGGGCATGGCGGCCGGAGCCACCGCGTACGTCACCAAGCCCTTCAGCCCGGTCCGCCTCATGAAGCTGGTGAAGGAGACACTGGCGGACGACGAGGGCGACAGCCAGCCCCCGGGACCAAGCATCGACACGATGACGCGTGAGCAGCTCACGGTCTACGCGCGCGACTTGAAGAAGCTGTGGGAGCGTGAACGGCGGGAGCTGCAGCGGGAACGGCACGAGCGAGTTGACCTGGAGGAGGTCTTTGACCGCCTTGCGCAACTGGAGCGGGTGAAGGCGGAGTTCCTTGATGTCCTCAACCAAGAGCTACTGACGCCCCTCGGGTCCATCGACGCGCTTCTGCACGTCCTTCGGCGACAGGGCGGGTCATGCAGCCCGGACGTCAGGGAGGCCCTGAGCAAGCTGATAGCTCGCATGGCAGGGCTGCAGCGCCGCGTACGGGGCGCGGTCGAGTTCGCCGAGCTGGCCAGCAAGCAGCTTCAGCCCCGCCTGGGGTACCACGCCCTGCAGCAGGTCATCCCGCGGGCCGTGGAGCCGGCCGCCATGATGGCCCGCGGTCGGGACGTGGATTTCCGGGTCCTTCTGCCCTCCGACCTGCCGAAAGTCCGAATCTACCCCGAGCTTGTTGGCGAGGCGGTCCTGCAGATGGCACAGAACGCCATGATCCTCAACCGTCCCGGCGGCCGCGCCGAGCTGCGTGCCCACCCCCACGACGACGTGGTCGTGATCTCCGTCTCGGACACCGGTGTCGGCCTTGCAGAGGAGCGTCTGGCGGCGCTGACAAACCCCTTCGAGGAGAGCGTCGAGGCCCTGCTCCAGGGCGAGGAGGGGTTGGGCGGCAGCTGGGCGTTCGTGCGGTACGTGGCGGAGGTGCACGGCGGCTGGACGGACGCGAGGAGCCCCGGCGAGGGAAAGGGCTCGACGTTCGCGCTGGCGGTACCGTTGGAGACAGAGCCCGCCCCAATACCCATGCTCTAGCCGCATTCCCCATGCTCTTGCCGGATTCCCAATTGGGCCCTGACCCACATCGCAGAAAACGTGAGCCCCCCCGCACCTCCGCCCCCCCGCACCTCCGCC
>CAZNRX010000058.1:0-15215 GCA_964575455.1 uncultured Anaerolineales bacterium
TCAAATGCAAACTCTAATTATACGATTGTTAACGTGCGGTCAAAGGTCACGCTAGCGTGATACGCTCACCTCAAACGGATCGAATGCGGTGAAACTGGTCGACAACGAGCTGATCGGCTCGGACGATCTGGCTTTCAGTATCCTCAAACGGATCGAATGCGGTGAAACCCAGAGACGGACGTCAAGGAAGGCGAAGAGGTTGACTTTCAGTATCCTCAAACGGATCGAATGCGGTGAAACCTAAAAACGTAAGCGACATCAACTTGCTGGTGCAATCTTTCAGTATCCTCAAACGGATCGAATGCGGTGAAACGTCCAAACACTCGTCTTTCGTTACTTGGTAGACGTACTTTCAGTATCCTCAAACGGATCGAATGCGGTGAAACTGACGGAGACATTCCCGTTCATTTCCCCGACTTCTCCTTTCAGTATCCTCAAACGGATCGAATGCGGTGAAACTCCGGCAAAGGAGATTGATAATGAAGAAGATGACGTCTTTCAGTATCCTCAAACGGATCGAATGCGGTGAAACAGACGCATTATAGCAGAGAGTGTAGGGTTGTGAAACTTTCAGTATCCTCAAACGGATCGAATGCGGTGAAACACTTTGCCAAGGATATGCATGTGCGCGCGCTAGTGACTTTCAGTATCCTCAAACGGATCGAATGCGGTGAAACTATCTACTACAACAATGGCAAGGCCTACCGCAAGAACTTTCAGTATCCTCAAACGGATCGAATGCGGTGAAACTACCTCTAACGCATGTATTCTTTATGAAATGTTTGGCTTTCAGTATCCTCAAACGGATCGAATGCGGTGAAACCTGGAGCGTGGCTAGCAATCCAGTATCAGGCCAGGCTTTCAGTATCCTCAAACGGATCGAATGCGGTGAAACATTGACGAAACAGATCCGGGACGACGTCACGGCCTGCTTTCAGTATCCTCAAACGGATCGAATGCGGTGAAACCTCGTTCTCTCTCCTCGGGTCGTCAACGAAACGCTCTTTCAGTATCCTCAAACGGATCGAATGCGGTGAAACTGCTGAGTGAGCCAACGATGCGCGCGCGCTACGATGCCTTTCAGTATCCTCAAACGGATCGAATGCGGTGAAACAATCGAACTTCGTAGTCAGTCGCCATCTCATCCTACCTTTCAGTATCCTCAAACGGATCGAATGCGGTGAAACATCACTACCATTGCTATGGGTGCGGAGCACACGGAGCTTTCAGTATCCTCAAACGGATCGAATGCGGTGAAACTACCCTCCGTCACATCGATCACCTCGTCATAGTCATACTTTCAGTATCCTCAAACGGATCGAATGCGGTGAAACCCCGCTCATTATCCTCATACTCCAACACGAGTGAAACTTTCAGTATCCTCAAACGGATCGAATGCGGTGAAACTAGGATTGTCGGAGTTAAATCTGTGCATGAGATTATCTTTCAGTATCCTCAAACGGATCGAATGCGGTGAAACGGTCATGATTCTATTGATGACAATCGTGATTCTATCTTTCAGTATCCTCAAACGGATCGAATGCGGTGAAACTTTGGCTGGCCAGCTCCAGGGCCGTCAGTTGCCCTTTCAGTATCCTCAAACGGATCGAATGCGGTGAAACAAGATCGCCGACAGCAACCGGATCATGGACCGGGCTTTCAGTATCCTCAAACGGATCGAATGCGGTGAAACTCCGGCAATGAGACGTACTCCTCTTCGTCAGTGTACTTTCAGTATCCTCAAACGGATCGAATGCGGTGAAACTCTGGACATCGTACTGGAGCCCATCGCACTGACCAGCTTTCAGTATCCTCAAACGGATCGAATGCGGTGAAACACCTGGTCTGGCTGAGCTCAGAGAGGCATATCCAGTCTTTCAGTATCCTCAAACGGATCGAATGCGGTGAAACCCCACCAATTCAGTTGTCAAGGTACGGTAGGGGGGTAAGGGGGGGGCTGTTCTGGGCCTCTACACGCCTCCTGGGCGGCCCCTCCATCGTCGAATGCTCTCCCTTCTTCCCCTCAGGCTCATCTCCTTCGCAAACCCAGATCTGCAACAGAACCCTGCCCTTTTGCGACAGCGCCAGATCCGACCGCGCTAGAGAACGTCGTTGCAGAAGCGGCGAAACTCGCAGTTCACGCACTGCCTCCGCGAGCGGGGCGGACCCGGCATCACTTCTCGCTCCACCATCTCTCGCATCGTCCCCAAAGCCTCCCTCACCTCGTCCCGCAGCCGCGGCGTGATCGGTATCTCCTCCGCCTTGCGCCTCAACAGCGAGTAGACGAAGCCGCGGCACACCACTCCAGGCCAGCTCTCCTCCAACATCATCCCGTACACCGCCAGCTGTGTTCGAACATGCTGCCCCGTCCGCCGGCGCGTCTGCTTGTACTCCACCGGGATCAGCTCGCCTCCAGCCCCGTCCCTGACCTCAATGAGCATGTCCAACCGGCCTCGTAGACCAAGTATATCTGATTCGAGCCAGACGTCAAAGTGACGCTTCCCCTCGTCCAGCCCGTAGGCCGCCAACGTGCGCCGTCGCTCCCGCTTCCCGGCCCTCTCATGCGCCGCGATCCCCGCCTCCATCTTGTACGTCGTCGGTCGCACCAGCGGCAGACAGTACGTGTACGCCACAATCCGCGGACAATACCCGTACTGCTTCAGATCCGTCACCGTGAAGACCTGCTTCTCGGCCACCTCAAGCATCGTCCTCGCCCTCCTGAATGATCTCCAGTCGCTGGCGCCAGTCTGTCTTGCATATCACGAACAACTGCACCTTGCCGCTGCGGTCGCCCAGCCGGTCGCCTATCCTCAACATCAACTCCTCTTGATGCGTACGCGCCAGGTCACCCAGAAACGCCGAGTACTGAATGCGATCAAGCCCGTAATCGAGGCAGAAATCCGCGATCTTCGTCCGCGTCCGATCGTGCGAGATGTCGTAAACCAGCAGGCACTTCATAGCAACTGCGAATCACGCACACTGAATCACCAGCGGGCGATGAAGGGCTCGTAGGCATCCCGGTCGCCGCGGACGAACGTCGCCACGTGGCGCGCCTGGCTCTGGATGATGGTGCGCAAAGGGCGGCGCTTCCGCTCGTATCGGTCGCACGCCTCCAGCCGCTCCAGCACCTTCTCCGCAATCTTCCGCCGAGTCTCCTTCCGCAGCAGCCCCTTCTCATCCAGCTCCAGCGCCATCTTCCTGTTCGCCATGCCCACCACCGTGCGATCAACCACCACCTGGCGGAACTCCTCGATCAGGTCGAAGACCAGGCTTGGCTTGCCCGGACGGTCGGCGTGGATGAACCCCCCGTACGGATCGAGCCCTGCCAGCACCAGCGCCCGCTCCACCTGGCCGTACAGAATGCCATAGCCGTAGTTCAGCGCGGCGTTGATGGGATCCTTGGCGCCGCGGCCCTTGCGACCAGGCCAGCCGTACCGCTCGGGCAGCAGGGCCTTGAGCGCGCCCCAGTAGATCTGTGCCGCGCGCCCTTCCGCCGAGAGGATCTGATAGCGCGCCTCCTCCACCGTCCCGGCCTTCATCTGCCGCAGATCCTCCAGGTGATCCCGCACCTCCCCGGCGCACAGCCGCAGCTCCTGGTGCAGCTCGGGATCCGTCTCCTTGCGGTACTTCGCCGTGTAGCGCAGGAAGCCAGCCTGGTTCTCCACCTTGCCCTGAGCAAAGGCCAGCCCCAGCGCCAGGCCGCGCTCGTCCTCGTAGGCCGCCAGCTGAGCTCGCCGCGTGAGAACAGTGCCCGTCAACCCTGCCGAATAGAGCGCCGCGTACGGCCGCCCGCGCCAGTCCACGAAGTGGATGGGGATGCCCTCCTTGGTGCAGGCCTCCACCGCGTCCGCAGAGAGGCTGACCCCCCGACCACTGATGAGCACGCTCTCCAGGTGCAGCAGCGGGGCCTCCTGGGCCAGCCGCTCCGACACCGTCCCCTCCCCACTGCGCATCACGCGCAGCCGCCCGCTGTGCTTCCCCACGAACGCGCCGTAGTCGTCTACGATCAAATGGTCCACGATGGCCATAGTTGACATCTCCCAATGGTGAATGGTGAATCAACGGTTCGATGCGTAGCGGCGTCAGCGGTTGATCTCCGTGATCAGGAGCTCGCCATTCCCCTTCACCGCGTCCTTCCCCACATGCGTGAACTGACCCCACACCAGATAGGGCAGGAAGGGCGACCAGTCGTCGGCCTCCAGCGTCACCGAGCCCAGCAGGCCGCTCGTGGGCGTGTCCGCGCGCTGGCGCGTCGAATAGCTGCGCAGCTCCTCCCACCAGAGACGGTTATCGACCACGCGCACCCTCTCAGAGGCCGCCACCAGACCGGAGAAATCGACCGACAGCTTCGTCTCGGAGAAGTCCCGGCTCAGCGCCTCCAGGCGATCCAGCAGCCGCTGCAGCAGCGGCTTGAAGCGGAAGTCGTGCGGTTTCACCAGGCGTCCGTTCTCCACCAATCGTGTCGGTGTCAGGAACCGCAGCACCACCTGCCCCCTTGCGAGCTCGCCACCTTCCATGCCTGCCAACTGGCTCACTTGCCCATCCGTAAACTCGCACACCTGCTCGTGCGTGATGGGCACGTCGGGCACCTGCACCATCTGGTCATCCCCCTCCAGCACCGCCTGCCGCTCGCCCGTCAAAGGGTTCTCCGCCCAGATCTCCTGCACGTCCAGCGTCCCCCGTCGCCACCGTCCGCCCCCGCGCTCCATGCGCCGGCCCAGTCCCCCTTCCTCGAACGTCCTGATCGTCAGGACGACGTAGGGGAAGAGCTGCAGCGCCTGCGCATAGAGCGTGAGGCCAAAGGCGAACCGCTCCCCCGGCCGGTAGTGCACGAAGAGGCGCCCGCGATCATCCTCGACCGGATGCCCGCCGTCGTCCGGCAGGGGCGGTTGGATCGTGTAGGGCCGCGGCACGTCCCGCCCACGGCTGCTCCCGGGCTTGAGCGTGCTCAACAGCGTCGCCACGGGACACGTGGCCACCAGAGGGCAGACCGCGCACTCCTCGGCGTCACGGTTGCCGCAGAAGCGTTTCCGCATGGCGTGGAATAGCGCGCCGCGGATGGCCGAACCCTGGTGCTCGTTCAACTCGACGGTGGACGTCACCTTGCTGATCACGCGCAGACGATGGGCCTTGAAGGTATCCATGGGCTATCTCCTTCCGAAGCCTGTATCCCCCCCGAACGTCAAGATCGGGGAGATTCAGGCTCTCTTGCTCGACGGTTACGTGGCATAGCGCTCTCCTCGGGCATCCCCGGCTCTGTGAGCGCCGAGGTGGGGGCACCAACCAGCTCTGCCAGGTCGATCTCCGACGTCTCCTCGAAGCGCATCAAGGTGCGGCAGCGCCGGATGGCCCCCTGCCACTGGACAGAGCCAGCTCGGTGCAGCGCCTCCAGCAGCCCGTGCCAGTCGCCGCCGTGGTCCACCTGACGCTCCCAGATCAGGGTCACATCAGGATCGGCGTCGTCGGGCTCCGACGGGCGGAGCAGCCACGCCGGCGCCGCGGCCAGAGCGCGGAACTTGCCGCAGCCGTCGACGTTGCCGTCGGCATACGCTGCGTCCGCGGCGTCGAGCAGGGTCAGCAGACCCTCGGCCGCGCCCCGAAGCCTGGCCCGCAGGCGGGGCCGGTCGCGGATCAGGAGCAGATACTGCGCTGGCAGCACCTCCCCCGTCGCCGGCGACCAGCCCCGCAGGTCGGGACAGAGGCCGGAGCCGATGGCGCCCTCCAGGAGGGCTTCGAGTACGTGGGCGGTGGTCATACTCCCTCAGTCAGCGCGCTCGTAGAGCGTATAGCCCTTGCTGGAGCGGACCGGTTCGTGCGGCAGCACGACGTGATGGAAGATGCGATGGGTTCCCGCCCTGATCCGCTTGTCGCTGTAGATGTTGATGTGTTCAAACGTCATCCTCTCGCCCCAGTCGTCCACCATCTGCAGAGTGCCCATCGGGAATGCGCCGTTGACGTCCTGGGTCAGCATGGTGAACTGCTGTGGTAGCGCGTCCACCATCTGTGGCTCGTCGAGCAGCTGGACGAAGCCTCCCCGCTTGCCCAGGTAGTTGACCTGAGTGAGCAGAGGAGGCAGGTCGTCGTTCGCCCCCTGGAAAGCCAGCGACAACGGACCGCCGAACTGGACGTACTCGCGGAACCCGATGGTCCGCTGGTAGGGCCACT
This sequence comes from uncultured Anaerolineales bacterium, assembly GCA_964575455.1. GTDB lineage: Bacteria > Chloroflexota > Anaerolineae > B4-G1 > B4-G1 > SKLM01. The sequence goes on from CAZNRX010000058.1 coordinate 6,166, forward strand.
GGCCCGGCGAACGTCTGCGGGCCTTACGTAGAATACGTGTGAACGTGTTGTTGACCACGATCCGGCGCGGCAGCTGCACCGCCACGTCCAGATCACGCAGCATTGGGAAAACCGCTTCGCCCCGCGCCAACCCCTCAGTGCGGATCGCAGCGTCCAGCAGAGCTGTCTTCACCGCGAACGGCGTGGGCACAATGAGCGTCTTCCCACCCGATGATGTGGCCATATGTGGCTTCAGGCTGAAGAAAGCCGTGGGCCGATATCGAGCGATGGTCCACATAGCTGCCTCCCTGCTCATATCGCCAGAGCGTAGGGCTTGGTCGTCTCCACCAAGTCACGCATCACGTCGGCGAAGCCTGCCAACGAATCGAAGGGGCATGTGACCACCGCCCCTGGATGGAGTCCGTCCAGCGCGCTGGCTATCCCTTCGATCTCCGTGGCGTAGTCCGCGTTCAGGGGGCTGACCGTCGGCGCAGGCAGCACATCGGTGGTGTAGCTCAGCACGCCCTCGAAGCCGACGATGTGCGGCATCTGGGCGGCGCGCATAGCGCCTTTGGGCTGCACGAAGGTGTAGAGCACGCTCTTCAGCAGCGCCTCGTAGCGCGCAGCGCGTGCCGCATCGTCAAGGGCGTAGTGCTGGGCGATGTCGTTGTACCCGATGCGGGCCACCTCGTAGTGGTTCACCACCGCGTAGACGCCAGAAGAGGCCGGACGGTGAAAGATGCGCTGCTCCAGATTGGCCTGTCGCGCTTCCTCGTCCACATCCGCTTCGACACCCCGCTCCCTGGCGTACTTGACGTGGAAATAGGCATCGGTCGTGGTGACCTCCGGCACGCCCACGACCCACCCGAACTCCACCAGGCTCTTCCGCGGTGTCGACCGCCCCTCGCCGGTGAGCAGGTTCCCTTCTGCATCGTCTAGGGTGCATGCCTTCACCATCAGGTCAATGGCCTCGGCGTCGCTCTTGTCCGTGATCTGCTCCATGAACTCGACGTCGGCGCTGATGCGATTGGCGTCGAACACCTCACAGGCAGCGCAGAGGGGAAGATGGTCGCTATTGCGGGCGATGTGGTAGAGGTGTTCGGCCTGGATGTGCTTGAACATGTCGCCGCTGATGGCGTTGACGTTGTACAGCTTCCCGTCACTGGCCACGATGTCCACCATTCGGGTCTGGATCTGGTTGCCCTCGCCGCCCTCGTTGTTGAGGCTGTGCATATCGAGCGTGGCGCGAGCCGAGAGAGACAGGGAATAGACGTTCTTTTCAGACATTGGACTACCTCCGTTGGAATAGAGAACACCAAATCGAGAATGGGCGAGCCTTTGATCCTCTCGCCTTGCATAGCCGACAATCTGTCTACAGGTCGTTGTCTGTTGCTCCTTCCGCCTCTTGCCGGACACGTGGCTCGCGGGCGTAGCCGAAGGCCACCAGCAGATTGGCGACAGTCTCGGAGCCGTGGCTGTCGATCAGCGCCACTACCTGCTCAATGTCATCGGTGGTCACGCTGGCGCGGCGCACAGGGGGATTCCCCTTGTAGCGCTCGTGAATCTGGGCGGTCTCCCGATTGTACTCGTGGAGGAATTCACCCAGAGCCTGCACGAATTGGTCCGGATACGCAGCGCGACGAAGCAGGTCATTGCCCAGTCCGTAGCGGACGTCGTAGGGGCCCTTCTTCCCCTGCGCTTTGAAGTACTGCGGGATGACGGTGCTCCGCCGGATCGCCGCAGCTACGTTTTGGAAGCCCTTGCTTTCCAGAATCGGGGCGAGCTTCTCCTCTGTCGTCATGATCAATACCTCCAATTGGTCTTTGGTGAAGCGTGGAGCCCATTGGCCCCGCTCCATACGGGACATCGTCAGGCTGGCGTAGCCAGCGCAGAACGCGAACAAGGGATCTAGGATGCGCCCGGAGAGGAAGTCGCGGTAGAGCTGCAGAAGACGGTACTCGTCACCACGCCCTTCGTCCAGGCTATCGACCACACGGCGATGCTCCTCCAATAGCGCGCGGTAGGCTCGGGCCTGATCCGGCCCTTCAATCAACATCCACTGCGGGAGGCCGATCTCGGCCAGATTGAGCACCGTCGAAGCGTTGCCCATGTCTTTGTAGAAGGCCACGGCCAGGCCGCTCACGTGATCGCCCGGCTGATGGCCGTAGCGCACGTCCTCCAGCTGCCCAGCTTGCCACTGCTCCAGGAAGACATCCGTGTAGCGGAGCGCGGCGAGCACGTCCATCTTGATCGCCGTGCTGGGCCACATCACCGCGTTGAAGGGGCGGTAGACCTCGCGCAACGTCTGCAAGGTGACGTTCCTGGGCTGCAGGACGTAGGTCTTGCGGTCGCCCCCGCCGCTCACGAACCGCGGCAGCCCGGCCATGCGCATACCCCAGAACTTGAGGTACTCCAGCAGCCAGAAGGAGTCGGGGTTCTGCAGCAGATCGGCCCGGTCGGTCTTGGGACGGTTGACGCCCTTTCCCATACTGGGGTTCAGCACCTGAATCAACGTGGCCGTGTCCTTCTGGCGTGAGATATCGAGATCGCGTTCGTCCTTCAGCGCTCTCCAGGCGTCCAGGGCGCCGTCCACGTCGTTGGGCGTGGTTGCGAAGAGATTCAGGATCAGACGCAGCAATTGCGGAAAGCAGTCGCGACACGTGAACCAGTTGACCAGCACGTGACTGTAGGCGTAGATGCCGGACATCTGGTAGATCTGAGCCAGGATATCGTAGTCGGGGCGGGGCCTCAGCGCGTGGACCGTGGACAGCTCCGGGAACTCGTCGACCGTCGCGCCCGGGCGCCTCGCTTCCCTGGGGAGCCGCTTGCGCGCTTCGAAGTACTCCGAGCGTCGATCCCGCTCCTCGTCGTAGTCCACGACCGAGGCGGGCCAGCCGTCCGGCGGGCTCTTGGGGCCCGCGTCCAGGAAGGGCACGTCGCAGAACCAGGGCACGTCTTCGTACCCTGCGCGGATCGGCTCCTCCAGCCCGATGGCGTAGACACTGCCGGCGTCCTTCACCCGTACGGTGCGCCTCCCGACGTTGTCGCGAAGCACGCGATCCAGCAGTGCCGCCACCCCGTAGGTGAGCAGCACGTCGGCGAAGGTATCAGTCGTCTTGTCGACGTAGAACGTAGATTGGTTCATACTTCGCTCCTTATTCTTTCTATCCAGTATCTCTGTTTCTGGCTCCTCTGATCGGCCAGCCGCAGCGCGCGCACCAGGAGCAGATAGGGCAGCAGCTCCGACTCATAGTCGGGACGGATGAGCTTCCGCGCCAGCGAGCCCCCTGGGAAGCTCCACGCTACGTTGGCTGGGTCGAGGTCGCGCACCACTTCCCCTACGGCCTCCTTTGCGGCGGGATCGGCCTCGAATGTGCCGTAGTTGCCCCTCGCCCCGGCGCTGTGATGGCGTGCGATGGCCGAAAGGGCCGCCCGCACCAACGCCTGCTCCCCGAAGCGCGCCCACAGCACGTCCTCCGCGCCCAGGGCGCTCTCCACGGCGTGGTTGGGCTTCATACCGTATAGCCTCCGGCTCAGCGCTTCCTCCGCCTCGTCCTGCCCGTCGTAGTCAGTGTGAGCAGCCAAATAGTCATCAGGGATGGCCAGGTTCTCTCCCCGCAGCTTGCTCACCTCCTCCTGCCAGCGGTGGGCCCACGCCTGCCAGCGCTTGTCCAGCTTGCCCAGGTCGTGCAGCGCGATGACCAGCCGCGCCAGCCGGTCGACCGTTCCCCTTGCCCAACCGTGCCTATCCTCCAGTCGACGCGCGGCGTAGGCCAACTCCTCCCCCAGCGCCAGCCGTTCGCAGCCCTTCTCTTGGTCGTAGAAGGCATGCTCATAGAAGCGCAGCATACGCTCTACGTGCTCCTGGTAGGTCTCTCGCTGATAGGGTGGGAAGCTCTTTCGCCCTCCTTTCCGTTCACGCGGCGGCGATTGCCAGTTCGGATCGCCCTCCACGCCTAGTCTGAAGCCGGTCTCGGGGCTGTAGTGGGCCAAGCGCGGGTTGACGGCGACGAAGAGCGCGCCTTCCAGCTCCTTCACATCCCAGATACCGAACCACTCCCACACCGTCGGCGTGCGTGAGGATTCCCCTTCCTGCCTCGGCTCCGCTGTCATCATCGCCCAGTCCTCGTCCAACTGGTCCGCCAGCTCCTCCAACCTCTCGTAGGCGCCAAAAAGCGTGCCTCTGTAGATGCCGAATCCCTGGTAGGCCCAAGGGGTCCTTATGCTATCCGGGTCTGGATGGACGATCACCGTTCGGCTGTCCACGTCGCGGATCAGCTCACGCGCTGCGCCCCGCTCCTGAGCCTCGATGGTGTCAGCGATTCGCTCAACCAGGGAGTGCCGATTGGCGCTCAGCTGATCGAGCATGTGTTGGTCTACCTCTCTGTGCGCTTCGTTCACCACTGCCAACTCTGCATTGAAGTCGAAGGTGCCGCCCGTGAGCGTAGTGACGTGCTCCGTCAGTGCGCTCCAGGTTCTTTCGCAGATTGTCTTCTGCTCTTTGAGGTAGGGCGCGTAACTGGGGTTGCCGTGCCTGTTGGGAGGCAGGCGGTAGACGTACACGTCTCCTTCCTCGCCCTTGTAGCGGGCGCAGCGCCCGGCTCGCTGAATCACGCTGGCCGCCGGGGCCAGCTCGGTGTGCAGCGCTTCGCTGGTGATATCGAGTCCCACTTCCACGACCTGGGTCGCCACCAGGATGGCGCTCTTGACGGTGTGCTTCTCCTTCTCCCTGCCGAACTCGCGCCGCAGCCAACCCTCACTCGCTTCTCGATCTGCCTTCAGGAAACGGCTGTGGAGGAGACGGACCTCGACGTCGTCACCGGTCTGGTCCCGCAGTTCCTCGAACAGCGCCTGCGCCCGGCCCACCGTGTTGCAGATCGCTACCGAACGGTGCTGGTGTCTCGGCAGCACTGCTGCAGCGGTCAACTCCTCTTGCACGATGTGCATGCGGCGGGTCTTATCCTGAGAGGGAATGGCGGCCGCCTCCTCCATCGAAAGTACAAGCGGCTCGGCGTCCAGCTGCTTCGCCAGCGCCCGCACCATCTCCTCGGAGAGCGTGGCCGTCATCACCAAGAAGGGGACCACGTCACGCACCATGCGCAGCAGGTGGAGTACCGTCGGCAGCATGGTCTCTGGATCAAAGAGGTGGAGTTCGTCGAAGATCAGGTAAGAACCGAGCACGGCCCCGGCGTTTAGGTTCCCCTGGCTTGTGCTGAGCGCGTAGGGAATGTTGAGGAAGTTGCTCAGCGTCTGATCAACCGTGGTGAAGATCAGATTGCCCTCAAGCTTGCGGTCGTTGGGGCGCGCGCCGGTCTGAATCGTCACTGCTATCGGACGTTCGAACCCGAAGTTGCGCTCGCGCTCCTCGTATTCGTCCCAGAACTGGTTCGCCAGCACCCGCAGCGGCACCGAATAGATGCACTTGCGCGGGAACTCATCCGCGTACTCCCAGGCTCGCAGGAATGGGTAGAGCGCAGCACGCGTCTTCCCCGCTCCGGTGGGCGCCTGCAGGATGACAGATTGCCCGGCAGAAATCAGATCATAGACCTTCTCTTGAAATGGATACAGTCCCATTGGCTCACTCCCTGAAGAAGTCGTCGAAAAAGCGGTGGTCACCGTTGGCCGAACCCTCCGACTCGGCGTGGTGGACTTCCCATCCGTACATCTTGGCCATTCGTCGGGCCCCGCCTGCCATCTCCCGCCGCAGCCCCTCCGGTCCCACCACCTCCACGTCCGCGCCCCAGCCCCGAATCCACGGCACCATCTCCTGCGGCTCGGCCACCTCGGCGCGCCAGATCAAGCTCCCATCCGGCTGCTCTTCCACCTCCTCGGACCGATGCCACCGCGTCTCCCGCACCCGGTGCGACACCCGGGGATGGAAGCGGAGCACCACGTCCACCGGCTCCTCCTCCGTGTACCAGATGCCCCAGGCGTCGGCCAGCAGCTCCCGCGGGTCGAAGTCCCCGGAAATCGTGTAGCTCCCCTCCGTCAGCTCGATGCGCTGGATCCGCTCCAGCTTGAACGTACGCACCGCGCCGGGCGGCTCGCGCCATCCGATCACGTGCGTCGTCCGCCCCACGGCGTAGGGCTCGATGAAATAGGGCGCGAAGTCGTACTCGAAGACCTGACCATCCGCCATCCGGTGCCACAGATGCACCTTCCGGCCCAGCGACCAGGCTCGGGTCAGCGTCTCCAGCGCTTCCAGGTAGACCGGGTCGTGGCGCTGAGCTGCGTCGTCCATCACGTCGGCCGACGCCAGCAGATGTCGGCTCACCAGAGGGGCCAGCTCCTCCAGCGCGCGGGCCAGCTTGCGCAGCGCCGCCCCAGCGTGGGGGTTCCGCTTGTCGCTCCGCGTCGCCATCAGCCGCGCCGCCAGGTGGAGCGCCATCGCCTCGTGGAGCGTCAGCCGCACGTCCACGCGATAGTCGTCCCGCTCGATCCCCAGCCGCTTCTCGTGCTCCCAGATCGGCACCCGCAGGGCCAGCGTCTCGACGTCCCGCCCCACCGTCGAGCGATGCACCCCCAGGCGGCGGGCGATCTCGGCCCTGCGCAGCCCCTCGGGGCGGGTGAGCAGGAGCTGTTCCATCTGCAACAACCGCTCGGCCTTGTTCGCAGCTCGTTCCATACCTCGTCCTCCCTGCAGCTTCCGTGCGCGTTGCACCCATTATAGCACATGCGGCGTCGCTATCCCGCAACAGCGACGCCGAAAACGGCCCATCTCCCACCGATTCGCCCTATCGCCGCACGCGCTTGAAGGGCCAGAGCCCGCCCTTCTCGTCCTCGGCGTAGAGATACCCGGCCTCCTCCATGCTGGGCAGCCGCCGCGTCACCGTCGAACGCGCCACGTCGAGCCGCCGTGCCAGCTCCGCCGGCCGAATACCTGGTTCCCTGCGGATGATGCGATCCATCTTGTCGAACGTTTGTCGCTTCCTGCGCCAGAAAGGCATATTGCCACCTCCATACTGTGAGTTTTGCCCACAGTATAGCGATGGCCTGTTGCAGGTAGCGCAACACCCGGCCCCATTGTAGTATCAGCCCCGCTCACGTCAAGCCCAAATCCGCCATTTCTTGTCGTTCAAGTTAGACACTTTGTGTAGTATTTACGCCACAAGGCGTGTGGCGCATGTTAGATTTTTCGCATAGCACACACCGCCCACTTGTGGGGTCCGGAGGGGGAGATGGCTCAACCCAGTTTCGGCGGGTGCCGCTGCAGCCGCTTCGCTTCCTGCGCTTACAGAAGACTCTGTTGAACTTCGGCAGGTATGGAAACCTGCCCTGCCATATATGCCGGCGCGGATGATTGATAGCGGTATATATTTAGGTCGGCTTTCCATGGCCGACAGTTTTCAACAGAGTCACAGAAGCCCGCCCTACATGAGCTTGAGAAAAAGACTTGGTGGCAGGTTAGGTTAGTCTTCCGGTAGGGAAGACTACCAGAACCGAAAGGGAAGATGAGGATGATGGACGGCGCGATCTTCAAACAACGCCGTCGTGTGCCGACGCGTCTGCCCATAGTATATGTGCTCTTCGGGAATGTGCAAAGCAAAAAGCCGGGGGTGCCCGCAGCTGCGGGCACCCCCGGCTTATGCGTCAACTGTCAACTGCGGCAGAAGCAGCTAACAGCGCTTCCACCTAGAAGTCGTAGTGCTCCCCCAGGGGAACGACGTCGACCGCTCTAGGTCCTTTCGGGCTCTCTTCGATCCCGAACTCGACTTTCTGGCCCTCACGGAGGGTCCGGAAGCCCGATGTCTTGATGGCCGAGTGGTGAACGAACACGTCGTCGCCCTCATCGGGCGCGATGAATCCGTACCCTTTCTCATTGCTGAACCACTTGACCTCACCAGTTTGCTTCTGCTGCTTCTCGTCCATTCTTCCTACTCTTCTCCTTATACTGAATATGCTAAGCGGCTGGAACGGCAGCTACAAAAACCGCCCAGATAAACGGTATCTGAGCGATGTTATGATCACTGCTGTCCTTACCGCATCCTGATTGACATTATACACCTTGCGGCGACAATGTCAAGTGAATGCGCGGGGGGCTCCAGATTGCGGACTTGGAGGGAGCGTGGGTGCGGGGTGTGGGGTGTGGGGAGGGTGATTGGAGCTATGGTTGGTTTGGGGCTATTCGTAGGCCTCGGCCTCTAGCCCCTGGCGGTCGAGCAGCTCGATGCGGTGGCGGTCCATCTTGATCAGGCCGGCGTCGACGAAGGAGCGGAGCGTGCGGCCGATCATCTCACGCACGGTGCCCAGCCGGGCCGCCATCTCCGCCTGGGTCCACTGGCGGGTCACCGCGCCGGCCTCGGCCTGCCGGAGGAGGAAACGCGCCAGACGGCCCCGCACCGTGCGCAGCGAGAGATCCTCCACCAGGTCGGTCAGATGATCGAGTCGGTCGGCGAAGTCCTGCAGCAGGGCCAGCGCCAGGCCTGGGGAAGTGGTCACCAACCGGCAAAAATCCTCGGCAGGGATGGCGTAGAGCGTCGCTTGGTTGACGGCCTGAGCCGTGGCGTGGTTGGTGCCCTGGGGCTGAAACGGCGGCACGGTGTTGAAGCTGCGGCCAGGACCCAGTTGGGAGAGCACCTGCTCGCGCCCGTCGGGCGAGGTGCGCAGGATGCGCACCTGTCCCTCGGCGACGAAGTATGCGGCCCGGCAGGGGGCGCCCTCCAGAATGATGGTCTCCTCAGGGGTATAGGTGCGGCGGATCGAGACGCGGGCGACGCGGGAGAGCGTCTCTTGGGGGAGGTCGGCGAAGAGGGCGCTCCGCTGCAGGGCCTCGATATCTGTCTTCATGGCAGCTCGATTGTAGCGCAAGGAGGGCTTGCGGTCAAACCAGGACGATGGCGGGTGTTCGAGGCAGTTCCAGGGTCTCTGAGAGGGCATCGGAGGCGATCTTGGGCGTTGAACGGATCCATCAAGCCCCGGCGGCAGGTATGGAAACCTGCCCTACGTGTCTCGTCATTGAGGTGACCGGCATTGTTCAGCCAAGCCATCGAATAGGCTCATCCCGACGCTTTCTGAAGCGGCAGGTATGGAAACCTGCCCTACGTGTCTCGTCATTGAGGTGACCGGCATTG
>CAZNRX010000058.1:15315-18791 GCA_964575455.1 uncultured Anaerolineales bacterium
ATCCCGACGCTTTCTGAAGCGGCAGGTATGGAAACCTGCCCTACGTGTCTCGTCAGGTCACCTTGGCTCCCTTGAGAATGATGAAGCCCTGTCGGGAAGGGGGTGGTAGTTTCGTGATCGGTCATTTGTGGTATAATATAGGGTCGATGAATGGGAAGAGGAGAACGGCACGTCCCGCGAGAGGGGTGATCGGCTGCCTGACGAGCGGGTTCGAGATGCTCAGCCAGAATCTGCTGCTGGTGGCCTTACCCGTGGTCCTAGACCTCGTCCTCTGGCTGGGGCCCCGAGTCTCGGTGGAGCCGCTGCTGCAGGGCGTTGAGGAGCTGCTCACGAGCCAGCAGTCCGCCAGCCCGGAGATGGCGGGCCAGGTCGAGCAGGCGGTTCAGCTGTTGGAGCAGTTCGGCGCGCGGTTCAACCTGATTTCGGTCCTGGGCGGCGTGCCGATGTTTCAGGTGCCGAGCCTCCTGGCCCGGCGAGCGCCGGGGGCCGGCTCGCCGATGGGCGATCCGCGCGTTCTATCGCTCTCCAGCGTGCTGACTCTGATACCCTGGTGGGGCGTGCTGGCCTTCCTGGGCCTGGGCCTAGGGTTTCTTTACCTGAACGAGATCGCTCATCAGGTCGAGGAGAGCGACGTCTCGCGCGTTGAGAGCGGCGCCCAGCTGGGGGAGGAGAATTGGTCCGGTGGGGATCGCGTGGGCGACACCTTCGACCCGGGTGCCCAGGCGATATCGCCAAGGCGGTCTCCGCCCATCGACCCCCTTGCCGGTGTGTGGAAGTTGCTTCGTTTTGTCCTCTTCGCCGTCGGCTTGATGGTGATCGGCGCTGCCGTCTTCCCCCTCTTGGTTCTCGTGGTGGCGCTGGGGACGTCGATCGCGCAGCCAGTGGGCATTCTCCTCTGGGTGGGGGGCGTGGGCTTATTGAGCTACGCTGCGCTTCACCTGCTGTTTGTGATACCCGGTTTGCTGCTTGGTGGGCGTCGCCTGCTGCGCGCCATCGGCGAGAGCGTCCTGCTGAGTCACCTCAACCTGTCGTCCGTGCTCGGTTTTGTCCTGCTCTCCCTGGTGATCTACGAAGGCCTGGGGTATGCGTGGTCGCTGCCGCACAGCGACTCCTGGGCGATGTCGATCGGTATCCTGGGGAACGCCTTCGTCGCCACTGGCCTGACCAGTGCAGCCTTTGTGTTCTACCGGGATCGGATGATGGTGGGCAGGGAGTGACGGTGCGGGGAGTCGTGTGGATTTGCGATGGAGCGGTAGTGGAGTCATAGCTTAGACCATGGTGGACGTTAAACTGAAAGAGATCAGTCGTTACGAAGCCAGCGACGTACAGGTCCTTGAGGGCCTGGAGGCCGTTCGCCGCCGGCCAGGCATGTACGTCGGGGGCACGGACACGCGAGCGCTGCACCACCTGGTCTACGAGGTGGTCGACAACGCCATCGATGAGGTACTGGCCGGGGCGTGCGATAGGATTGAGATCACGATCCATCCCGACTCGTCCGTGAGCGTGAAGGACAATGGGCGCGGCATCCCGGTCGCCATCCATCCGGACAAGAAGACCTCCACGCTGGAGCTGGTGATGACGACGCTCCACGCCGGTGCGAAGTTCGGGGGCGATGGCTACAAGGTGTCGGGCGGTCTGCACGGCGTCGGCGTGTCGGCCGTCAATGCGCTCTCGCTGTGGATGGACGTGGTCGTGGACAACCCGCGCGATGGACGGCGCTATCGGCAGCGGTACGAGCAGGGCATCCCCGTCACCACGGTGGAGGACGTCGGTGAGGCCCACGGGCAAGGGACGCGGGTCACGTACCGTTTCGATCCCTCGATCTTCGAGGACGTGGCGTACGAGTTCGAGACGCTGGCCCAACGTATGCGCGAGCTGGCGTTCGTGGCGGGCGGCGTCGCCATCCGCCTGGTGGATGAGCGGGAGGGGCCGTTTGCCAGGGAGATGACGTTCTACTTCGAGGGCGGCATCAGCTCGTTCGTGCGGTATCTGAACCGAAATCGGAAGCTGCTTCACGACGAGGTGGTCTACGCCAATCACACGGACAACGGGGTGGGGATCGAGGTGGCGATTCAGTACACGGACAGTTACGCCAAGTCGATGTACGCCTTCGCGAACACGATTCACACCGTCGATGGCGGCACGCACCTGACGGGGCTCCGGTCTGGGCTGACGCGCATCATCAACGACTATGCCCGCCGAGAGGGGATCCTGCGGGACAAGGACCCTAACTTCGCCGGAGAGGACGTACGCGAGGGGCTGACGGCGATCGTCAGCGTCAAGCATCCCGATCCGCAGTTCGAGAGTCAGACGAAGGTCAAGCTGATGAACGCTGAGGTGAGGAGGATGGTGGAGTCGGTGGTGTCGAACGCGCTCTCGGAGTTCCTGGAGCGAGACTCGCGGACGGCGCGGCGGATTATGAGGAAGTGCCGCACGTCGTTCCGCGCTCGCGCGGCGGCGCGCAAGGCGCGCGATCTCGTCATCCGCAAGAGCACGTTGGAGAGCCTGACGCTGCCCGGCAAGCTGGCGGACTGCTCGGCGAAGGATCCTGAGAGCACGGAGATCTACATCGTGGAGGGGGACAGCGCCGGTGGGAGCGCCAAGCAGGGGCGCGATCGCCACTTCCAGGCGATCCTCCCGCTGCGCGGCAAGATCCTCAACACGGAGCGAGCGCGACTGGATCGTATCCTGAAGAACAAGGAGGTGCGCGCCCTCATCTCGGCGCTGGGGACGGGGATCGGGGCTCAGTTCGATCTGAGCGGCCTGCGCTACGGGCGGGTGATCCTTCTCACGGACGCGGACATCGACGGGGCGCACATCCGGACCCTGCTCTTGACGTTCTTCTTCCGCTACATGCAGCCGCTGATCGAGGCGGGGCACCTCTACATCGCGCAGCCCCCGCTCTACCGCGTCTACTCCGGGCGGGCGGAGCAGTACGCCTACTCGGAGGAGGAGCGGCGTGAGATCCTGGAGGAGCTGAACAGCCGAAGCGTCTCCACGCAGATGTACAAGGGGCTCGGTGAGATGAACCCGGAGCAGCTGTGGGAGACGACGATGAACCCCGAGAATCGCACGCTGCTGCGGGTGAGCATTGAGGACGCGGCGACGGCGGACCGGACGTTCGACATGTTGATGGGGGCCAGCGTGCCGCCGCGCCGGCGTTTCATCCAGACGCACGCCACGGAGGTGCGGAACCTGGACGTCTAGGATGGTGCGGCCGACGAAGTCGGTCAGGGAAGGCTGAACCGCGTGTGGTGTGCTATGAAGCCCTCAACCATTTGGTTGAGGGCTTTTTGGCGTGACGTTTGGGCGTTGAACGTGTTACACTTCTTGAGGCTTTGTCTCTGGCTTCGGCGGGTTGGGGATGGCGGGCGGGGATGTCGCTTCGCTTACGGCGATTCCCTTGGGGCGGTCCTGGAACGGGCGGGGATGTCGCTTCGCTTACGGCGATCCCCTTAGAGCAATACTGGGGCGAT
>CAZNRX010000058.1:18891-24078 GCA_964575455.1 uncultured Anaerolineales bacterium
GGATGTCGCTTCGCTTACGGCGATCCCCTTAGAGCAATACTGGGGCGATCCCCTTGGAGCGATGTTGGAGAGGGGGTAATGCCCCCGGGAGGAGTGGTTATGAGAGAGCGTGTGGCGATCACGGGCTTGGGTGCGGTGACGCCCCTGGGGAACGACGTGGCGACCGTCTGGGAGCGGCTTCTTGAGGGGCGCAGCGGTGTTGATCGATTGCAGGGGTTCGAGACCTCCGATCTGGCCGTGCGAATCGCGGCCCAGGTGAAGGATTTCGACGCGCGGGAGCGTCTGGGCCGCCGGAAGGCTCGGCGGAACGATCGGTTTGCCCTGTTTGCCCTGGCGGCGGCTCGGGAGGCCGTCGCCGACGCAGGGCTGAGCTTCGACCATCGGTGGGGAGTACCCAAAGAGCGGGTTGGGGTGTTGGTGGGCACCGGCATCGGCGGCGTTCTCACGCTGCTGGAGGAGTATGACGTGCTCAAGGAGCGAGGTCCGGAGCGGGTAAGCCCCTTCATGGTGCCGAAGTTGATGCCCAACGCCGCCTCCGCCGCCATCGCCATCGACTACGACCTCTCTGGGCCCAACTTCTCCCTCAACTCCGCCTGCGCCACCGGCTCCCACGCCATCGGCGAGGCAGCGGGGCTCATCGAACGGGGCCTGGCGGACGTCATCATCTGCGGGGGCAGCGACGCGGGCACGCATCCCCTCTCCATCTCCGCCTTCGCGAATATGAAGGCGCTCTCGACGCGGAACGACCAGCCGCAGCGGGCGTGCAGGCCCTTCGACGCCGACAGGGATGGCTTCGTGATGGGCGAAGGGGCCGGGGTCCTCATCCTGGAGAGCGTGGAGCACGCGCTGGAACGAGGGGCGGCCATCCGAGCAGAACTGGTCGGCTACGGCGCCACCTCCGACGCGCATCACATCGCCGCTCCGGCCGAGTCCGGCGAGGGCGCGGCCTGTGCCATGACCATAGCGCTCCAGGACGCCGGCCTCTCACCCGAAGACGTGGACTACATCAATGCTCACGGGACTGGCACCCCCCTCAACGATCCCATCGAGACGCAGGCCATTCGCCGCGTCTTCCGCGAGCACGCCGACCGCCTGGCCGTCAGCTCGACGAAGTCCATGATGGGCCACCTGATGGGGGCGGCCGGCGCCGTGGAGGCCATCGCATGCGTCAAGAGCCTGGAGACGGGTTGGGTGCACGGGACCATCAACTACGAGACCCCTGATCCGGCCTGTGACCTGGACTACGTGCCGAACCAGCCGCGGGAGTTGAAGCCGCACGTCGTCCTCTCCAACTCCTTCGGCTTCGGCGGGCACAACGGCTGCATCTTGCTCCGCCGTTGGGAGCACGGCCCGAACGTGTCGAGCGGGGACCAGGCTTGATGTCTCCGGCGCACGTGGTCGGCTGGGGCAAGTACCTCCCGGAGCAGGTTCTGACGAACCATGATCTGGCCGGGATGGTGGATACCTGCGACGAGTGGATCCAGACGCGCACCGGGATCTCCGAGCGGCGGATCGCGGCCGAGGGCGAGACGACGTCCAGCATGGCCATCGAGGCCGCCTGGAGTGCACTGGAGACGGCCGGGCTGACCCCAGCGCAGCTCGATCTGATCATCGTAGCCACGGCCACGCCGGATCATGCCTTTCCGGCCACCGCGTGTCTGGTGCAGGACGCGCTGGGGGCGAAGAACGCCGCCGCCTTCGACCTTTCGGCGGGGTGCACCGGCTTCGTCTACGCGCTGGGCGTCGCCGCCGACATGATCGCCGGTGACTGCTGCAAACGGAGCGACATCCGCCATAAGAAAGGTAAGCGAAGCGACAGCCGCCAAGAGGGGACAGGGGAGGATGGGCAGGGAGGAACGGCCACGGCTCTCGTGGTCGGCGCCGAGACGCTCTCCCGCATCACGGACTGGACCGACCGAGCGACGTGCGTGCTCTTCGGCGACGGGGCCGGGGCGGTCGTGCTGCGGTCGAACGGCGCCCAGGGAGGCGTGCTGGCCACCCGGCTGGGGGCAGATGGCTCGGGAGGCGATCTGCTCCATCTGCCGGCCGGAGGGAGCAAGGAGCCGGCGTCACATCGCACGGTGTCCGAGCGCCGCCACTACCTGCAGATGCGGGGCCGGGAGGTCTTCCGCTTCGCTGTTCGGGCGATGCCGAACGCCGTGCGCGAGGCGCTCGATCAGGCCGAGCTGACCTCTCTCGACCTCGATCTTCTCGTTCCTCACCAGGCGAACCACCGCATTCTAGAGCTGGCGGCCAGAGCCCTCGATCTGCCTCCAGACGCGGTCTACACCAACCTCGATCGATACGGCAACACCTCGGCGGCGTCGATCCCCATCGCGCTCTGCGAAGCCGCTGATGAGGGCCTCATAGCGCGCGGCGATGTCGTCGTCTGCGTTGGATTTGGCGCCGGGTTGACGTGGGGGGCCACCGCCCTGCGTTGGAGCGTACCCCTGCCCACGGAGCCACCAACCGTGTGGAGGAAGGGCCGCTACACGGTGCTGCAGGGTTACGCCGCGCTGCGCTCGCTGGTGCGTCGCTTCGTGCGCTGGCTCTTCTCTCGGGGAGTGAAGGAAGAGTGATGGGCAAGGACCGGGACAGGGAACACAGAGATCGAGAGCCGGGATCGAGCGAGGCCACCGCGCTCGAGCGCCTGGAAGCGATGCGGAGGGAGGCGCGTGCTGGCGGCGGAGAGGAGCGCGTCGAGCGTCAGCACGCCAAGGGGAAACTGACCGCTCGGGAGCGCATCCACGCGCTCCTCGATCCGGGCTCCTTTCATGAGCTGGACCCTCTCGTCTCTCAGCGAGCGACCGCGTTCGAGCTGGAGGGCCGTCATGCGCCTCCGGGGACCGGGGTTGGGAGCAAGTTTGTGGGCGACAGCGTCGTCACCGGCTGGGGCGCCATCGATGGGCGGCGGGTCTACGTCTTCGCTCAGGACTTCACCGTCGTGGGGGGGTCGGTGGGCCAGGCCCACGGGCGCAAGATCTGCAAGGTGCTCGATCTGGCGCTGGAGAACGGGGCGCCGGTGATCGGCATCAACGACTCGGGCGGCGCTCGCATTCAGGAGGGCGTAGATGCCCTCAACGCCTATGGGGAGATCTTCTACCGCAACACGCTGGCCTCGGGCGTGGTGCCGCAGCTTTCGATCATCGCCGGGCCCTGCGCCGGCGGGGCCGTCTACTCGCCGGCCCTGACCGATTTTGTCTTTATGGTCGAGGGGATCGGGCGCATGTTCATCACCGGCCCCGACGTGATCCGATCGGTGACGCAGGAGGAGGTCAGCGCGGAGGCTTTGGGTGGCGCCGAGACCCACGCCCGGCGGAGCGGGGTGGCCCACTTCGCGGCTCCCGGTGAGGAGGAGGTCTTCGATCTGGTGCGGACCCTGCTCTCGTATCTGCCGTCGAATAACGCGGAGGATCCGCCGTACGTCCCTCCCCATGCCGGGCGCCCAGGCGAAATCGCCCAGGCGGTCTCCGCCCATCGACCCGGGCAGTTCGATCCCCCTGATCGCATGGAGGCGTCGCTGGACACCATGGTGCCTGAGGATCCCTCGGAGCCGTATGATATGAGCGACATCATCGCATGCATCGTCGACAGGGGCAGCTTTCTCCAGGTTCACGAGCGGTTTGCGACCAACCTGATGGTGGGGTTTGCGCGGATGGGGGGGCACGTGGTGGGCATCGTGGCGCAGCAGCCGCCGGTGCTGGCAGGCGTGCTGGACATCGACGCGGCAGACAAAGGGGCGCGTTTCATCCGCTTCTGCGACGCCTTCAACATCCCCCTGCTGACGCTCGTCGATACCCCCGGCTTCCTGCCCGGGTTGGAACAGGAGCACGGGGGCATCATCCGCCACGGCGCGAAGATGATCTACGCCTACGCCGAAGCGACCGTGCCCAAGATCTCGATCATCACCCGCAAGGCCTACGGAGGGGCCTACATCGTCATGAGCTCGAAGGCGCTGCGGGGGGATCTGTGCCTGGCCTGGCCGGGGGCGGAGATCGCCGTGATGGGGCCGCGCGGAGCGGTGAACGTCGTCTTCCGCCGCGACCTGCGAGAGGCTGAGGACGCAGAGGCCCTGCGGGAGGAGCTCGTGCAGGCGTACCGGGAGGCGTTCGCCCACCCGTACGTGGCGGCCAGGCGTGGGTATCTCGATGACGTGATCGCGCCCCGGGAGACGCGCCCTCGTGTGATACAGGGGCTGGAGATGCTGCTCGACAAGCGGGTCCGGCGGCCGCCCAAGAAGCACGGCAGCATACCGCTGTAGAGAGAAAGCCAAGGTGAGATAGGATGCCCGATAAGGTCCTGGTGGCGAACCGGGGTGAGATAGCGGTGCGCGTGCTGCGCACCTGCCGCGAGCTGGGCCTGGAGACGGTTGCCGTGTTCTCGGAGGCCGACCGAGGGGCGCCTCACGTGCGCTACGCCGGCGAGGCCTACTGCATCGGTCCGCCGCCCGCCAGCGAGAGCTATCTGAGAGGCGAACGCATCGTCGAGGTGGCCTTGAGGGCCGGTGCGGGCATGGTGCATCCAGGTTACGGGTTCCTGGCGGAGTCCGCGGCCTTTGCACAGGCGTGCGTCGACGCCGGGTTGAGGTTCGTTGGGCCGCGACCGGAGACCATGAAGCTGCTGGGGGACAAGCCGGCCGCCCGGGAGGTGGCGCGCGATCTGGGCATCCCCGTGATCGAGGGCTCTCCCTCCAACCTGGAGGACGCGGATCTGCTGGCGGCGGCGGACCGGATAGGGTATCCGGTGATGCTGAAGGCGGTGGCCGGCGGGGGCGGGATGGGCATCCGGGCTGCGCGCTCGCGCCAGGAGCTGAGGGAGGCCATCCCGCGCGCGAGGCAGGAGGCCCGGGCTGCCTTCGGCGACGGCGGCGTCTATCTGGAGGACCTGGTGGAGGACGCGCGTCACATCGAGGTTCAGCTGTTGGGCGACTCGCACGGGCACGTGGTCCATCTGGGGGAGCGCGAGTGCTCGATCCAGCGTCGCCATCAGAAGTTGATCGAGGAGGCGCCGTCGCGGGCGCTGGACGAGGGGCTGCGGCGGCGGATCTGCCAGGAGGCCGTGCGGATCGGCGAGGCTGTGGGCTACGTGAGCGCGGGCACGGTGGAGTTTCTGTTGGACCAAGAGGGGCGATTCACGTATCTTCTCAATAAATCGGGGTAGCCGTCGATGAATCACCGACAGGCGACA
>CAZNRX010000059.1:0-24034 GCA_964575455.1 uncultured Anaerolineales bacterium
AGACGTACCTGCTGGGGTGGCCACCCACTGAGGTTGCCAAGCGCACTGGCCACACTCTGGAGAGTGTCGAGCGATACATTGAGCCCTTCTTCCGAGTGGCCTGTCTGTACGCCGAGAACAAGGCCTTGGCTGCTATCTGTCGCCTCACCAAGCTGAGTAGCGGCTTGGTGAACGAGTACATCGCGCTGTATCAAGAGCTAGCCGCTGACCCCATCCTTGCCGAGCCGTTGACCAAACGGCTGCATTTCTTCAGCGAAGGATTGCTACCTCTCACCCAAAAAGGGGGCATGGGGTGAAGAACCAAACGGCCAAACGGCTCTATCAGAAAGCGAAATACGGGCCCGCTGCTAACAAGAACATCCGCACCATCTTGCGTAAGGAGTTGCTGACGAACTTTGGCTTCGAACACATGTTTCTCATGGCCGATGTGCTAATTGACCGTTTCCTGGAGATTGTCCAGGAGGCGGATGTCATCGGTGATCACCTGGAACCATTCCAGACGGTGATCTATGGCTACGACAAACTCAAGAAGTTCGAGTTCGCACGTCGCTCTAGCCAGTTGCATCTTCGTCCCGCCCGCGTCAGCATAGTGACAACGGAAGAGATTGCCCGGTTGCGCGATGGGGCTGGCCTCCCGCAGTTGCGAGCTGAAATGGCAGTGCGTATCCTCAAAGAGGCCTATGCCCAAAACACCATCCTCTCCTTCGCCGATGTTGGCCTGGCAATGTGTCAGGTGCCCGCCTGCGTGGCGCGCTTGGTCAGGTGGTACCGAGAAGACCATCCGCATGAGTTCATCCCGCACTGCGGGTCGGTGCTGGATATGGGTCCCACAAGAAGCCATAAGCGAGAAGCAGTGCTACTCTACCTACAAGGAAACCTGACCTCGGAGATTGCCCGGCGGATCCAGCATGCTCCCGAGGATGTCGACCGCTACATCTACGACTATCAGCGTGTCACTGAGTTGGCTCAGGAAGGCCAGTCCGTCAACCAGATCAGCTTCATAATAAACAGGCGGCCCCATGTCGTGAGGGAGTACATCGCCCTGTGGAAGGAGTTCGAAGCCATTAAGAAAACCGAGTCGGCCAGTCCGACGCCCGACAAAGAGAAAGAGAAAGACACCACGACCAAGCAATCCCGGCCGTGAGGATCTTTCCCTTCCTGTCCCTATCGAGATCTTAGCAGAGCTACCATCGAATGTCAAGATGCTTCCAAAGGGAAGGAGCCAGGGTCATCAGATATCGAAGCGTTCCTGGCTCCCACGGTGTCAAACTTGGACCTGATCGCTCACAGCGCTGAGTATGTTGCATTTCCGACAATCAACTTTGAGACAACTCCGGCTGGGATTTAGAGTGTAGAATGCGCGATTTGTCGATCCCTTTCTGAACTCGTTTGACTCTGGTCCGACACTTGCTCTCGTCAGAGGAGGCAAGTGTGGGATTGCTTACCTCGGCCTGCGTCCCTGACTCTATGGCGCTGGTCGCTGATTCGACCGAATGGCTCACTTCATCATGTTCTTTTGCCGGTTGATTGATCCATACCTCCTTGGGCAACTGTGGCGGCGTCGGCCTACCACCGACGAACCGCTCAGGATGCGCTGCATAGGCCGCGTCCAATACCTCTTGACGCTTCCGCCTCACGCTCTCCACCCGGCCATAGTGCACCGTTTCCGGCGTCATCAACCCCAGGCCGGTATAACGATGCTCCTGATTGTACCATCCGAAGAAGGCACGCGCCCAATTTCGGCCTTGGTTTATCCCTTCTTCGAACTCCTGCGGGTAGTCCGGTCGGTATTTCAGCGTCTTGAACTGCGCCTCGGAGTAGGCGTTGTCCGTCGGCGTGTACGGCCGAGAGTGGCTCTTGGCCACCCCGAGGTCGATCAGCAACTGGGCCACGGTCTTCGATCGCATAGCGCTGCCCCGATCAGCGTGGAGCGTCAGTTGCTCTGGTCCGATCCCCTGCTTGGCGCACGTCTCGCTAATCAGTTTCTCTGCCAGCTCGGCCGATTCTTGCCTCGCTATCATCCAGCCCACCACATACCGGCTGAAGACATCGATGATCACGTACAGGTAGTACTGGACACCGTTGGGACCTTTGAGCTGGGTGATATCCCAGCTCCAGAGTTGATTGGGTCCCGTCGCTTCCAGCGCCGGTTTGGGAGCTGCTGGGCGGCGACATTGGTCTCGCCGCTCGCGCACCTCGTCGTGTTCCTCCAGGATCCGATACATCGTACGCCAGTGACAGTGGTAGACCCCCTCGTCCAGCAGCGTCCCGTACACCTCTCGCGGAGCGCAATCGCAGAATCTCTCACTGTTAAGCTTGGCTCGCACTCCTGCCTTCTCATCTTGGCTCATAGCTCGCGACGACATCGGCCTCGGGGCAGGAGCGGTCCTGGGCTGTCTAGCCCGATAGAGCGTGCTTCGAGGGACGTCCAGTACACGACAGGCCGCCGATACGTTCACCTTCTTCCCCAACGCTTCTGCCGTCTCAATCATTCGCTCTTTGTGCTCTCTGTCTCCGTCGGCGTCAACCCAAGCAGTTGTGAGACTTTTTTTTGGACCTCGATGATCGTCTCGGCCTGTGCCAACCGCTCCTTCAGGCGCTTGTTCTCCCGGCGCAACCGTTCATTCTCCTCGACCAAAGCCTTGTCAGGCCTGGATGCTCTACCACGTTTCTTCGGCTCCAGTCCTTCCAGCTGCCCCCGATCCCGCTCACGCCGCCATCGGCTAAGATACGACGTGTATATCCCCTCCCGTCGCACCAATGCGCCGATCTCCCCGTGCTCGCACGCATCTGCTTCCTCCAAAATGCGTAGCTTATCCTCAGCGCTGAAGTGTCTCCTCTTCGCCGTGGCGACGACCTCTGGATCGGGCGTATCTCTTCGTTCTTGGTTGTTTCGAGACATCTTGCCGGCCTCCTCTGCTCTCTACCATTGTACCACATTGCACTCTAAATTACCGAGCAGAGTTGTCTCACGGTCATTGGCACATAGGGGTGAGCACCCGCCCGGCGGCAAACAGAGGCTGCGTGAGCAGATCGTCAGCCGTCACTACGATATTCCCCACTCCTCTCGTTCCACCGTCAGCTCGTCCACCCTCGGCCGCTGGGAGCGCCTCTACCGCCGGGACGGCTTCGATGGCCTCAAACCCAAGCCCCGCTCCGACCGTGGTCAGTCCCGTGCCATCTCGGAGGAGACTCTCGACCGCGCCGAGACCCTCAAGCGCGAGCAGCCTCATCGCTCCGCCCGTTCCATCATCAAGATCCTCTCCCTCGACAAGACCAACCCGATCCCCGAGGAACGCATCGCCCCTCGCACGCTCCGCCGCCACTTGGCCCGCCGCGATGCCACCACCGCTCAACTCCTTAACGAACAGCGTCCCAAGCCCTACCGACGCTTCGAACGTAACCACTTTGGCGACCTTTGGCAGGGAGACGCCATGCACGGCCCCTACCTCCCCGACCCCGCCGACCTCGACAAGGAACGGCAAGTGTTCTTGTTTGCCTTCATCGACGACCACTCGCGTCTCGTCCCCCACGCCCAGTTCTTCTGGAATGAGCAGCTGCCGCGGATGGAAGAGTGCCTCAAGCGCGCCATCCTCCGCTACGGCCGCCCCCTGGCCATCTACGTCGACCTGGCCAAGGTCTACACCTCCAAGCACCTTGACACCATCTGCGCAACGCTAGGGATCCAGCGTATCCTCGGCACCCCCTACTACCCCGAAGGCGGCTTAGCTTCGCACGCTGGGCAAGATGGAGCGCTTCTTCGAGTTCGTCCAGTCCGATTTCCTGCCTGAACTGTCCAGCTCCTCCGTCACCACCCTGCGTCAGCTCAACGAGTCGTTGCTCGCCTGGCTCGAGGTCGTCTATCACCGCAAGATGCACTCAGAGACCGGTCAGGCCCCTCTGGAGCGCTTTCGGCAGGATTCCGCCTCCACTACCCGCCCGGCCGACCCAGAACGCCTTCGTCAGGCCTTCCTCCACCGCGACGAGCGCAAAGTCACCAAGACCGCCACCGTCTCCTTCAAAGGCAATCGCTACAACGTCCCCGCCTATCTCCGGGGCAGGCAGGTCGAACTGCGCTACGACCCCTTCGACCTCACCCGCCTCGAGGTCTGGTACCACGACGCTTTCTTGGACCTTGCCGAGCCAGAGGAGATCGTCACCACCCACCATCCCGACGTCGATCTCGATCCCGTCCCCAAGCCAGCTCTGGACTCCGGCCTCGACTACCTGGCCCTGCTGCGCTTGGAGCGTGAGCGCCTGATCCAGGAACAACTCGACACCATTCACTTCACTCAACTCGATACGTCTAACCCAAAGGAGACCACGTCCGATGATCGCTCTCAATGATGTCTACGGCTTCGATCACACCCCCTTCACCAAGTCCATCGCCACCCAGAACCTCTACCCCTCCCGCGGCCATCAGGAGGTCCAGGGCCGCCTCACCTTCGCCCTCCAGGAGCGCCTCCCGGCCCTTATCACCGGTGACGTCGGCACCGGCAAGTCCACGGGTGACTGCGTCGACCCGCTCTTCGCGCCTTCGCCCACACCCTCGACCGCAACGTCTATCGCGTCGTCTATCTCTCCAATCCTTCCCTGACGACCCCTTCTCTCTACCGCCAGATCCTGGTCGGCCTCCAGGTCGAGCCTGCCTTTGGCTTCCGCCGCCTCCTCCCCCAGTTCCACGCCACCGTCGCCGACTCAGCCCGCAAGGGCCGCTACAGCCGCTTCGCTTCCAAGTGCTTCTCATCGTTGATGAAGCCCACTTGCTACCTGGCGAGCTCTTTGATCAGCTTCGCTTTCTCCTCAATCAGGGCATGGACTCCATCTCCTCTGTCACGCTGGTGCTCCTTGGCCAACCCGACCTCGCCCACAAGCTCCGTTTCGCCCCCTACGAGGCCCTCTACCAGCGTATCGCTGTCCGCTACCAGCTTCCCCCGTTCGACCTGGAGGAGACCGCTGGGTACATCAAGCATCATCTACGGGTGGCGGGCTTCCAAGGTGCCCTCTTCAGCGACAGCTTCGTCGGCAGCGTCTACGATCACACCAAGGGCGTGGCCCGTCGCATCAACAACCTCTGCCGCAACGCCCTATTGCTGGGCGCCTCCGAGGGCAAGCAGGTTCTCGATGAAACGGACCTCAAGCGCGTTATTCTCGACCTGGAAGGCCCAACCAGCTGATGCCTGTCCTCCCACCAAGGGCCCTCGAGGCCCTTTTCTCGTTCCCTCGTCTATCCATTCAGTTCGGCCAATCGGCCTTCAGACAATCTGACCGATGACATGCGACGACGGAGTACGGCCCGCTCAGACTGAAGGGCACCGACTTCGACGCGCCCAACACCTATCAGGAGTTCCCCTTGTCCTTCACCTTCCACGATAACCCCGACGAGGTCTTTCTGATCTTCCAGTTCTGGCGCCCGGGCGAGGCCAACGTCATGGTGGGCGGCGTGTACATCTTCACCGCGCCGCAGCCGGTGCAGTCGCCCTTCACCTGGACGGTGCCCGGCGGCAACTATCGCGGTGGGGGCGTCTGGCTCCGCTACACCGATGGTGCTGGCACCTACTCGGCAGTGGAGGAGGCCGATATACACCCTCAGCGTCTGGCCGTTTCGCCCGCTTCACTGCTCTTCTTGGCTGAGGATGACGGCCCATCGCCCTCGGCCCATACACTGAGGGTGGAACAGGGAGGATGCGAGCCGTTCGATTGGCACGTCTACGACGACGCCGCCTGGATGCAGACCCAGCGTGTAGGGGATACGGCGCGGGTGACTGTCGACACGAGCGGACTCGGCGTGGGCACCTGGCAGGCCACGGTCACGGTAGATGCGGTGGGCAATGTGATGGACAGTCCCGCGCAGGTGCCGGTCACGTTGAGCGTGGTCGATCGCATCCACCGCGTGCACCTTCCCTCTGCGTTGCGCCGCTAGAGCGGCGGGCCTTCGCCGACGCCCGCCCAGGCCCTCATCCCCTCGGCCGTAGACTGGGTTGGCTGCCTGCGGGGCCCTTTCGCTCAGCGCTCCCGATGGTAGAATAGGCCTGATGAGTTCCAATCTTCCCGAAAGCTTCCAGGTGCCATGAACCCGGCTGAGCGTTCACACAAGAGTGACGTCCATGCATGGCTGTGTGCGTATGGAGCTTCCGGGAAGGTCAACCCCATGAGCAGAAAGGAGCAAAACAAAGATGTTGAAGCGTACCGAAGCACTCAGCCTGGCGATCGCGGCGTTCTTGATCCTGACGCTGCTGCCCGGCGCGGCCGCGACGCTGCGAGCCGACGCCGAGAACGTCGATCTCCCGGGCCGCGCCGACGTGCCGACCGGCGAGCCGGGCCTAAGCTTCCGCCACGTCGAGACGCTTGGCACGACGGGGGAGCCCTACATAGTTGACCCTGATCACCTTAACGGCGTCAACGGCATCAGCCTCGACAGTGACGACAACTTGTGGATCGCGGAATGGTACGGCCGCCGGGCCGTCAAGTACGATGCGAGCGGTGCGTTCCAGATGTCCATCGACGATCCTGGCCCGGCGGGAGAGCTGGACCGGCTGGGAGACGTGGCCATAGCTCCCGATCAGACTGTCTGGGTGGCGGACACTGGGCGTCATCGGCTGGTCCAATTCGAAGCCGACGGAGACTACGTCGATCACCTGGGTGTGGAGTGGGAGTCGGGATCGGACAACGACCACTTCGACTCGCCGCTCGGCGTTGCTTCGGATAGCGAGGGCAACCTCTACGTCAGTGACTCGGGCAACCACCGGGTGCAGATCTTCGACAGCACGGGCGCCTACAGCGCAACGCTGGGCGTGACCGATGAGGCGGGGGCGGACAACGCACATTTCAACGCCCCCGATTGTCTGTTCGTGGATGACGACGACAACCTCTACGTGGCCGATACGGGCAACCATCGCGTCCAGATCTTCGACAGCACAGGCCACTACAGCGCCACGCTGGGCGTCTCTGAAGAGGCCGGCTGGGACAACGATCACCTCGACGCACCCAGCGACGTGACCGTGGACGAGGAGGGCAACATCTACGTCGCGGACACCAATAACAATCGGGTGCAGATCTTCGACAGCGGGTTGGATCACGTGGCCAGGCTGGGCGAGACCGGCGTCTCCGGTTCGGATAACGATCATTTCCTCTGGCCGGAGGGTGTCGCTGTCGACTCCAGTGGGCACGTCTATGTCTCCGATTGGGGCAACTTCCGCGTGCAGACGTTTGACAGCGACCTGGACTATATCAGCACCATGGGGACCACCGGTGTGCCGTACCGCACCGATGCTGATCATCTCAACTACCCGGCCGACGCCGCGGCCGATGCCAGCGGTAGTCTCTTCGTGGTGGAGCAACAGGGACAGCGGCTGCTCAAGCTGAACAGCCGCGGCGAGATCCAGGCGTCCGTTGGCACCCCCGGGATCATAGGCAGCGACAACGATCTCCTGTCTTGGCCTTCGGGCCTCGCCGTCGACAGCAGCGGTCGCGTCTACGTAGCCGATCGGGATAATCACCGCGTCCAGATCTTCGATAACGATCTTCACTACCTGGACACGCTGGGCACCGGCCATTGCGGCGCCGGTAATGACGCATTCTGCAGCCCGCACAAGGTGGCGGTGGACGCCCACGGCAGGGTGTACGTCGCCGACACCTGGAACCAGCGGGTGCAGGTCTTCGACAGCAGCCGCGACCACGTGGCCACGTTAGGTGTGACCGGCGTTCAGGGTAGCGACGACGAGCACTTCCACGAGCCGCTTGGCGTCGCGGTCGACGCCCAAGGGGCTGTATACGTGGCCGATAAGGGGAACGCCCGCGTCCAGAAGTGCACCGTCAGCGGCTTCGGCGCCAGCTGCTCCACGTTCGCGGGCGAGACGGGCGTCATCGGTGACGACTTCGGCCACCTACGCGCTCCCCTGGACGTGGCCGTGGACAATGAGGGCCGGGTCTACGTCTGCGACAGCTACTGGAACCAGCGCATCCAGGTCTTCGACGAGAGCGGTGCCTACCTGACCAGCGTGGGCGGCCAGTGGGGTGGATACAACGGACAGTTCCGCAACCCGAACGGCATCGCCGTGGATGGCCAGGGCACCCTGTACGTGGCCGACACCGACAACGCTCGCGTGCAGGTGTTCGCCCGCGGCGTGCCGGGCTGGCGGCAGGCGAACATCAATGGCTTCGGCGATAGGGAGAACGCCGGAGGCAGCATTACCCTCCATGCCTTCGACGGTCATCTCTACGCCGGCTTCGGGAAGGATCAGGGAGGACAACTGTGGCGCACGTCGAATGGTACGTCCTGGTCTCAGATCATCGACGACGGCTTCGGAGACGCTGATAACACCAGCATCGAGCTGGGCGCAACGTTCGGAGGCTATCTCTACGCCGGCACCTGGAACTGGGCCACCGGCTGCGAGATGTACCGCTCCAGCGATGGCCTTTCGTGGGATCCGGTGAGAAAGGGAGGCTTCGGCGCCCCCAACAATCGCGGCGTAGGCGCTATGGCGACCTTTGGAGGGCACCTCTACGTCAGTACCTACAACTATGTCAGCGGCGTCGAGGTCTGGCGCACGGCCGACGGCACGGACTGGACGCAAGTCAACGACGACGGCTTCGATGACCCCGACAACCTGATGGGGTGGACGATGGGGGTCTTCGAACACGAGCTCTACGTCGGCGCCCAGAACTACGACACCGGGGCTGAGATCTGGCGCACACCCAACGGCGTGACCTGGGAGCAAGTGGGCCAAGACGGGTTTGGCGACGGGCACAACCAGTGGCCCAGGATGGCCGTGCTGAGCGACCATCTCTACGTTGGCTTCGCCAACGACTCCACCGAGACCTACACCGGAACGGGCACCCAGATCTGGCGCTCGGCACACGGGACGTCGTGGAATCGGGTAGTCGGCGATGGCTTCGGCGATCCCACGAACGGCGGCAGCGACACCTTGGTCGCCTTCGATGGGGCGCTCTACTCCGCCACCTACAATCCGGATACCGGTACGCAGATCCATCGTACTGGTGACGGCGTGAACTGGACGAAGGTGGCCCCCGATGGCTTTGGCGACCGGAACAATGCATCTACCTACGGGAGCGCCGTCTTCAACAACAGCCTGTTCCTGGCCACGGACAACGATATGAACGGCACGGAGGTCTGGCGGAAACTGCGTCAGGTGTATCTGCCGCTCCTGGTCAGAAACTAGCCTGCCCTGGAGTCCTTCAAGCTGGGCGTCCTGGGCCCGTTGAGCGCACCAGACCTTCCCGAAAGCTTCGACATGCCGTGAACTCGGCTGGGAATCCGTCGGAGAGCGACGTCCCAGCGTGGCTGTGCGCGCATTGAGCTTTCGGGAAGGTTAACCCCATCAGGACGCGCTCCATGGGTAGTCTCCCAGCTCCAGCTCCTCCTCGCTCTCCATGGTGCAGATCTTCGCCCGCTTGCAGTGTGGCTCGTACATAGGCACCGACAGAAGGATGATCTCCGCCGAGGCGCGGGTCATGAGGTGGTATCTGTCCCACTCTCGTTCGCCACCGTCGTAGTGGCGCCACAGCACCACGTAGTCATGGCTCTCCTGGTCCTTCTCTATCTCTTGCCGACCTCCTCTGCTCTCTACCATTGTACCACATTGCACTCTAAATTACCGAGCAGAGTTGTCTCACGGTTATTGGCACATAGGGTGGACGTGGCGAAGCTGTCGGCGTGGCCGCCGGGAACGGAGGGGTCCCCTATCCGACACCAGATGGCGTGGTAGGGGAGATCAGGCTGGAGCGCCCTGGCCTCTCCCCTGTGTTCGGCATTGAACCGCTCGACCACGCCGCCTAGGTGATGCCCGCCACAGCCGCGCCACACCACCATCCGCCGGAATCCCTGCTCCGCCAGGGAGTCTAGGACCGACGAGACCACAGCTTCGTGGACCCCCTGCGGCAGGTGGACGAAGCCGCTCCCGTAGCCGCGGTGCTCGGGCGTGGGACCGAAGGGCACGGCGGGCAGCACCAGGACCTGAAGCCCATATTTGTCTCTACCCCGTTTCGCGCCAGCCAGACAAACCCTCTCCACGAACCAGGTATCGAAGTCCACCGGCAGATGAGGGCCCTGCTGCTCCGTGCAGCCCGTCGGCACCACAGCCAGCCAGCCCTCGGCAGCGCACTGCCGGATCTCCTCGAAGGTCAGATCGCCGAACCGCACACTGTCCTGGTTCAGGGGCCCTCCTCTATCTCTCCCACCAGATGGCTGTACAGCGGCTCCATCCCCTGGCCCTACTATTCTAGTACCGCCTTCAATGCCCCAAACGAGCGGACCTCACATCCAGGTATCTCGCACGCTCTAGGTGCAAGGCACCGCGCTCACACCGGCCAGAAGACGGGTACCAGAAGGACGCACAGGATATAGATCAGTACTGTGGGCAGGGCGCCCACCTTGAGGAAATCCAGGAAGCGATAGCGCCCCGGGCCGTAGACCAGCAGGCAGGCTGGCTCTAGTGGTGTCAGGTAGGAGCAGCTCGCCGCCAGGGCGACCATCATGGCGAAGCTCCGCGGGTTCAGCCCCAGCTGCTCCGCCGTCCGGACGGCCACCGGCAGCACCACCGCCGCCGCGGCCTGGTTCGACATCGGCTGCGTCAACAGCACCGTCAGCCCGAAGAAGGCCGAGAGGAGCCAGAAGACCCCGGAAGCCCCGACCAGCGACACGATCTGATCGGCCAGGAACGCCGCCGTGCCCGTGAGCTCCATCGCCGCGCCCAGCCCCAGCATGGAGGCGATCAGCATCAGGACCTGCCAGCGCACCTGATTGTACGCCTCCTCCGGCGTGATGCAGCGTGTGGCGAACGCCAGCACTGCACCCAGGAGCATCGCCACCGGCAGCGAGAGCAGGTTGAACGTGGCAGCGAGCACCGCCCCGCCGAAGATGGCCAGCGCTATCGGGGCGCGGTGCCGTCGCTTGAGTGAGACCTCGGGCAGATTGAGCCGGCGGAACAGGTTCTGCCTCTCCAGCGCGTCGATCCTCCCCTCGCGGCCCTGGACCACCAGCACGTCGCCCACCTGAAGCCGAATGCGGCTCATCT
Source organism: uncultured Anaerolineales bacterium (assembly GCA_964575455.1). Lineage (GTDB taxonomy): Bacteria > Chloroflexota > Anaerolineae > B4-G1 > B4-G1 > SKLM01. The sequence continues at coordinate 11,037 of CAZNRX010000059.1, forward strand.
TCCGCGTCAGGGTCTCCCCCTGTCGGTTGATAGCCAGCACCTGCAGCCTGTAGCGCACGCGGAAGTTGAGGCCCTGCAGCGTCCGTCCCACCAGGGGCGAGTTCGGCAGCACCATCACCTCCGTCAGCCCAATCTCCCCCACGTCGATCTCCTCGCCCGGGAAGTCGGCGTCGGCTGTGACGCGCACCCCGGCCTCTTCCTTGACGTCGAGGATGCTCTGGCGGCTCCCCTCGACCAGCAGCACATCCTGCTTCTCCAGCCGGGTCGAAGCGCGGGGCAGGACGTGGCGCGTGCTGTCGCGCACGATGCGCAGCACCTGCAGGTCCATCTCCGCCCCCAGGGCAGCCTCGCGGAGCGTCTTCCCGACCAGCGGCGAGTCGGCTGGGATCAGGATCTCGGTCAGGTAGAGCCGCGTGTTGATCTGCTCTATCTCCTCGTGAGGGATACGGTCCGGGATCAGACGCCGGCCCAACAGGGCCATGTAGCTGATGCCCACCGTCGCGATTGGAATACCCACGGGTGCTAGCTCGAACATGCTGATCGGTGCCAGTCCGAGATCCTGCATCAGGCCGCTCACCACGATGTTAGTGGACGTGCTGATCAGCGAGATGGAGCTGACCATGATGGAGGCGAAGGCGAGCGGCATGAGGAACCGCGCCGGGCTGATCTTCATGCGGCGCGCCATGGTGATCACGATGGGCAGGAAGAAGGCCGTGGCCGTGGTGTTGCTCATGAAGGCCCCCACCAGCGCGGCAATCGCCATCACCGCGATGAGGAGCTCTTGCTCGCTGGCTTTGCTTCGATTCAGCAGCACTCGGCCCACGATGTCCGTCACCCCGGTGCGCGTCAGGGCCGCCACGAGGATCAGGAGCCCGAGCATCATCACCACCACGTCGCTTCCAAAGCCGGCGAAAGCCTGTTCGGCCGGCAGCAGCCCACTGATGATCAAGAACAGCAGGAGGCCCAGCGCCGTCACGTCGACCGGTATCTTGTCGATAGAAAACAGGACCAGCGCCGCGACCACCGTGCCCAAAACCAGTGCGATTTGAAGCGTCATGCTCTCTCCTGTGTCGTAGCAGTCAGCGTTTCAAGGACGTCCGGCTGTTCATCCTGCGTGTCCCCCAGGCGGCACAAAGCACTCAGATTCTGGCCGAGCATCTGGCTCCTCACGTAGAGGGATGTGCCATCGTAGATCGGACCGTCAAGGATGGACTTCTGCAGGCCGCCCAGCGTCGTGGACAATGTGCGTCGCTTTGCACGGTTCTTCATGGTCGCTATCTCCTCACTTGGTGTTCTCTTCGAAGAAATTCAACCACATATGGTCGGTCGTCATGCGGATCTCGGGATGCGCTGCCCTGAACGCCCGCAGACGTGGTGCCTGCGGGCCCACCATGAGGCTGGTCAGCCTCTGCGGTACCGCCTCGGTGAAGCCGATGGGCGCCGCGCTACCCACGTTGAAGAGCCAACCGGTTTCCGTCTGGATAGCGACGCCGCAGTGGCCGCGCGTGTGGCCGAAGAGCGGCACCAGCCACATCTCCGGTTGAAACGGCAGGCGGATCGCTGCGAAGTCAAACCACCGCTCACCTGCGTCGTCGTACAGCACGACATCGGGCTGGTGGGCCATGTGGCGCCGCACGTAGGCCAGGTCGAGGGGGTGCCCGGGCAACCCGCAGAAGGCCTCGTATTCGCGGCAGTGGACGTGGACCGTGGCGTGCGGGAAATCAGGCAGCCCGCCGCAGTGGTCGAAGTGCATATGCGTCAGCACGATGTGACGCACGTCCTCTGGGTCGTACCCCAGGCGCGCCACCTGGCGCACCGCGGCCTCCTCTGGATCCATGGGCGTCCTGGTCACGACCTGAAGGGCGCGCAGCATGAGCGGCGCGCGCACGTAGTCCTCTTGCCCCAGCCCGGTATCCACCAGCAGCAGGTCCTGGTCGGTCTCGACCAGCAGACAGAGCGCCCCGGTGTGCCAATCGGCGGGCACCCGGGCGCTGCAGGTGAAGCAGTTGAGATAGTGGATGGTCATACGGGCCAGTATACTCGTGCGCTGCGACGCGTCAAGCCTTCCATCGTCCTTGCGGGGCCCTATCGTCTTCTCTGCGGAGGTGACCGGCACTTGCTGGCATTCCGTCAACTGATCGAGCTGGCGTCAAGAGAGGCTGACCTCCGCTTCCCAATTCATCGGCGGAAGTGCCTGGGTCGACGCAGTCACCCATCACCTTGACCACGTCGTCGATGATCGCCGGGATGCTTGCGTTGAACTCCAAGTGCACGTAGAATGGCTGATGTTCGCTTCGACCGACATCGATGCGAAGCGTGTTCCGTCCGGCGACGTGCACAACGCAGAGGCTTCTTCGTCTCGACAACAGCATGGAGATATGCAATGAACCCAGAACCTGAAACAATAAGGGGCCGGCCGGCCCCTTGGCTCTACCTGTTCGGCGTCATCGCCTGGACCTGGACGCTCCACGGCATCGTGGCGCTCACCGGCAAGCCCATGCTTGAGTTCCCGACCGTGATCCTGGCGCTGCTCGGCGCCCTGGGTCCCAGCATCGTGGCCGGCTTTCTGGTTGCCATCGGCCGTTGGGATCCGTCTCTGGATCGCAACGTGTTCCACTTCTTCCAGCGCGCCTTTGACCCCCGCGTGCTCCCCTGGCGCTGGTATCTCTGGATCCTGGGGTTGGCGATCGCGCTCGCCGTGCTGCCCGTGTTGTTGGATCCCGCCGCCCTCCGGGAGCACGGGCTGATCGAGCGCGGTCCGGGGCTCTTCCTGCTCGTTGGCTTGATCATTGGCGGCCTTGAGGAGCCGGGCTGGCGCGGCTACGCCCAGGAGGGGCTCCAGCGGCGCATGCCGGTGGTCCTCGCCAGCCTGGTGGTGGGTGTCTTCTGGGCGGCGTGGCACTTGCCCCTGTTCTTCATCACAGGCACCTACCAGGCAGGTCTGGGGGTGGGCACGCTCGCGTTCTGGGCCTTCAACCTCGGGGCTGTGGTGGGATGTCCCGTATACGCCTGGTTGTACAACGCCGCTGGACGCGTCACCTTGGCGGCTGTGCTCTACCATGGCCTGAGCAACCTGGTGCGCGAGCTGGTGCCCGACGTGTCGAACGCGACCGAGGTGGGTGTGGAGGCCGCGCTGGCCCTGATCGTCACTGTGGCGGCCCCTGGGGACGGATGCGCTGCCCTCAACCCGACTGACGGCATCTCGGCCCCGCGGCCCCCCCCTGCGCAAGCCGCCACAACCGTCGTCCGACCAGGATGTACCACACCAGCCGGAACAGCCCCGCGATGGATGAGGGTACGGCGGCCAGCGCGGGGGGCCCGGCCAACGCCAGGAAGCCTCCTAGCTGGGCAACCTCGGCCACCAGGCCGACGTAGCCGGTCCTCGGCTTGAAGGCCTTGCTCCGCACCATGGCGAACGCCATCATCACGCTGGCCACGGTCACCAAGAGCAGACTGATCTGGCTGCCCAGGCCCTGCCACATGGTGCCGGGGTTTTCGATGGCCAGCAGCGCCTCCCCCGCCGCCAGGATCGCTGCCTGCCTCGTCTCGGTCGCCGCTGCCGCGTGCCGCTCGCTCAGCGTGAGCATGGCAAACGCTTGGTTCGAAGCGAAGTAGACGGCGATTCCGACCAGCCCGCAGGCCGCACCAAGTGTCGCGATGCTCTCGCTAGCCCGCCGGAGGGCGGCATAGAGCGCCAGAAGGATCAGGCCCACCAGCGCGTAGTTGACCAGGTCGAAGAGATTGAACAGCGTCAGCCCGATGAACCTGCTACTCTGCAGCAGCTCGAACCACCTGCTCACGCTGGTGGGATGCGCGGCCGGTCCGCGGCGGATGACGCCCAGCGCCCGGAGCATGACGAACTCCGCCCCCCAGTTCCTTCTGAACACCAGCGCTGCGATCAGGGCGGCCGCGCCGCCGACCCTGTAGAGCCCCTTGGGGATGCGACTCTCGCCAACGTTGTCCTGGGTTGTCGCGTCTGTCGTGTGCGCCATATCTTCCGTGCTCCTCTCCTGAACCCTGGACTGCGCGGCGCCGAGACCTGGACGCGCCCTACGTCTTGGCCTTGGGGGCCGAACGCACTATGTCCGCCACCGTCACGTCCGGATGGTGATAGCGACGCTTCCCCGCGGTGTTGCTGCCAAACTGAATCGCCTCCTGCGGACACCACTGCAGGCAGGCGAAACACTGCTCGCAGCGGTGCTGCCCCCTTTCACTGAACTGAGCTCGACGGTGTCGTCGCCATCCTCTTCTGGCGAGCGGTGTCCTTGGCCAGCTTGAACAGGCCCACGGAGACCATGATCCACCACGCGAACCAGAGCAGGCCGTTGATGGGCATCACGACCGCTGCCACGGCCGGGGCAAGGAGCCAGCTGATGTAGTTGGCGAGGGCGGCGAGAAACCCAACGATGCCCACGTACGCCGCCGGTCTGCCAAGGGGGGCGTCTCCGCTGCTAGACCGAGCCTGCAGAGTGACGATGGAGACGACCAGACCGGCCACCGCCATGAACAGGAAACCGAGGGTTTGCGGCGTGGTGGTGCTCACCTGGGCCATGGCTTCCCCTGCCGCCAGGTAGATCGTTCTCTGCGTCTCCGTGGTCGCCGCCGCGTGCCGTTCGCTGAGTGGAAGGAGCGAGAGGTGGAGCGTCCGTGGCACGATGAAGACGACCGCCCCGAGTAGGGCGAAGTAGAGGGAGACCGACATCTCGGAGGGACGGACGTGTCTGAGGGCCGCATAGAGCGCCAGGAACATGATGCCCAGGAGCGCGAACGAGATCATGTCCAGGGCGTTGAGGTACCAGAGGGCGAGGAGCCGGCTGCGCTGAGCGAGCGCGTACCAGCCCTCAATGGTGGCCGGATACGGATCCCCGACGAACACAATGCTGAACTCGAACAGGTAGAAGGCGATGGCGATGAGCGGCGCCACGGCGCCAGCCCAGTACAGTCTCTTCCATCTTGTGTCCTTCATACGATGCCTCCTTGGGTGTCAGGCTTCCGCTTGATTCGCGTCCGACTCGGCCCTCTCCTCGGCGCGCTCGGCCATCCGGGCCAGAAACCGTCCCATCTGAACGGGGAAGTGCTGGTTTCCCGCGATCCCCAGAGCGGTACCCAGGTCCGGCGTGAGCACCGGCCTGGTCTGCCCCATCTTTTTTGCCAACTTGCGCCCCACCTTCGCCGGGTCCGCCATTATCTGGGCCGGGACGCCCAACGGAGCCGAGGACCTGGTGCGCGTCAAGGGTGGATGCATGAGGTTGACCGTGATGCCGGAGGGCTCGAACTCCAGGGCCGAGGTTCGCGCGGGCGACTGCGTCGACCCAGGGCCTCAATGGCCCCTTTGGTGAAGGCGTAGCCGGAGATGCCGGGGTAGCCCGTGATACCGACGCCGGAGCTGAGGTTGTGAATCACGCCGTGCCCCTGCCGGCGCATCACGGGCAGCACGCCGTCGATCATGTTCAGGTAGCCGAAGTAGTTCACCCCGAACTCGCGGCGCGTCTCCTCTGGCGTGCGATCCACGAAGGGCTTGAAGATGGCGATGCATGCGTTGTTGACCAGCACGTCCACCCCTTCCCAGGCCCCCACCACGTCGGCGACAACGTTCTGAGTCCGCTTCCGATCGGTGACGTCGCAGACATAGGCGCGCAGCCTCTGCCCATTGGACGTCATGGCGTCAAGGTTGTCGGTGGACAGGTCGAGCGCCCCCACTCGATCGCCCATGTCGAGCAGAGCCTGCGTCATAGCCAGGCCGATGCCGTTGTCAGCTCCCGTGATCACGACCACTCGATCTGCCATACCTAAACCCCACATGCTCGGACAGGCATGTCCATCAGCTTCCCGCGCGTGTCCGCTTTCGCTCCAGGACGGGCATGAGCAGTGCCACCAATGGAATCACCAGCAGCGGAATGTGCATCATGCCCATCCAGACCATATCCGGGTTGAACCAGTGCATCAGGTTGAGCAGGCCGTAGATCAAGCCGTTGAAGGCCGTCACCCGGAAGGCAAAGGTATCCACGTTGGGGTAGAACAGGATCAGAAGGAAGAGAAACACCGGCGTCATGAAGCAGTAGGTCAGTCCGTAGTCCGGCGAGGTCAGCAACAGCAACGGATCGAAGGTCGGGACGACCCGACTGCCCTCGATACTGATGGGCGACCAGAAGACGAGCAGCGCCAGCGGGAGCAGAACCCAGCGCCAGCGCGGGACGTCTTCGAAGGAGGCCTGCAGCTTGTCGCGCCAGGCCACCCACAGCCAGAGCAGCCCCAGCAGCGCCTCGGCGATGAGCGCGCCGGTCTGCACGGCAAAGCCGTATGCTTCGGTCACCGCGTTCGTCTGCATGGCGGCGATGATCAGGTAGTTGACGCCGAAGTAGGCGGCCACCGCCCTCCCGGCGACCTCCTGCCGGAGGGAGTCGCTTTGCTTCCCTTTCTTATCGATGAGGGCGACCAAGGCGATCAGAGCCAGCGTCGCGATGTGGAACACCCATCCCCACGCCTTGTAAGGCTCAATGGACACCATCAGAATGCTCATGATCACGTCCTGCGTGTCGCGGGAGTCGTACGGGACCTGGGTGATGGGCGGCAGCATGGAGAGGATCAGCAGTAGGACGAAGACGACCGGATAGAACCACCTGCGTTCGGTCAGTTGCTTGCGTTTCATCTTGTTCTCCTTCGGTCGAAAGGCCTCACGCAGCCACGCCGGCAGATACGTGACGAGAAGATTGCTGTCGGGTCGCAGTATACGTCAACTCTCCAGGTGTGACAAGTTCAACTTAAGCTGGGTTTGCCCGCGTGAAAGCAGCAGCGCAGCCTGGTCCTGGCAAGCTGGTGAGAACTTGATAGCTCCCTGCTAGCCGTGGGATAGGTAGTCTCGCTTGGATTATGGTAACCTGCGTCTGCGAAAGAGATCTGTTCTCAGGCGCAGAGAGTAGACGCTGCTATCGAAAGGTCATTCAACGTGAGGAGTTACGCTTTTATCAGCGGCGCGACCGGAGGGCTTGGTCTGACTCTCGCGGCGGAGTGCGCCGCTCAGGGTTGGGATCTGTTCCTTACCGATCTGTCGGAGGAGACGCTCAAGTGTGCTAGCGACGGACTGAAGCGTCTCTACAACGTCCGTGCACGCACGTATGCCTGCGATCTCACGGATGCGGCGAGAAGCGCTCTGCCGGCACGTGGCGCGAGGCGGCACAGTCGTATGACATGGTGATTGATACGTTGGACGTAGAGAAAGACCATGTGCATATCTTTCTAGAAGCTCCGCCTAAGTACTCACCGGCTCGGATAGCGCAGATACTGAAAAGCATTTCTGCGCGAGAGATTCTCCAACGGTTCTCCTGGTTGCGAGACAGGTTATGGGGTGGAGAATTGTGGGAAGGCGGCTATTTTGTACGATCGGTTGGTGACCAGGTGATCTTCGAGATCATTCGGCGGCACATTCAGTATCAAGACGAGCAACGGGGCATCCAGCTCAAGCTGTGGGACGGAGCCTAAAAGCCCCGCAGCTTGCTGCGGGGTTCTTTACTGGTGTGCCAGGCATGCCGTGTGTCTGGGAGGTGAAAATCCTCTGCGGGCCTAGGTGATAGGAACCGTTAGGCGAAGCAAGGGTGTCCGTCGCGAGGCGGAATCTGAAGGAAGCGTAAGGCAAATCTTGGACTCGACGAACAGGAATCGGATAGAAGGCCAGCGCAACCGGGTAAGTCGGCCAGATACAACGAAGCCCAGAAGTCACTCAGGAGGTTGCGAAGGTAAATCCGGCGAGTGCCACGAGACAGACACACGGCTTACCCTGGGAGGTGTCTGCAACTGTCCGGGCGAACCGGACTACCGGGTTGGAGACAATCGGGGAAGGTGCAGACAAGTCACCAGATGCCATGGCAGGTAGCCTCGGCTACTGAAGGACTGAATCTCTTACGGCAAGGAGCAGACACGGATACTCGATGGATGTGTAGCACCAGTAAGGCACGTGGAAGTACGTGCGCCACGGCACAAGTGGTGAAGGCAGAACTGGATCTGCTGTGCGCGAGGAGGGGCAAGCATCCACGGCGTTGAACTGGAAGCGAGCCTTGGTCAGTTCTACTGGCTGCAACCGTAGGGGAAACCGCCGTGTACGGACCCGTACGCACGGTGGTGTGGGAGGACGGGGGTCGCGAGGCCCCCTCCTACTCGATTCCTATCCAGCCTTGTGGCCGACCAAGCAGCGCTCCACGGGCTGCTGGCGAAGGTGCGCGATTTGGGACTGCCGCTGATCGCAGTGCGGCGGATGGAGACGGATTGGGACACAGAGACGCACAGAGGAGGCACGGAGGGTAGTTTCTGGTGGTAGACTGCTCCGGGCACATCGACCGCGGATGACGCATCTGCTGGGAGCAGGCGGGAATGAGTAGGGCAGGTTTCCATACCTGCCGGAACCTGAACAAAGGAGATCACAGGATGAGAATCACCGTTCTGAATGGCAGCCCTAAGGGGCAGACGAGCGTGACGATGCAGTACGTGCGCTACATCCAGCAGGCATTCCCGAAGCACGACCTGGAGATCGTGGACGTGGCCCAGCGCCTGCGGAGGATCGAGCGGGACGAAGAGGCGTTCCGGGACATGATTGAGCGCGTTCGCTCGTCCGATGGCGTGCTGTGGGCCTTCCCCCTGTACGTCTTCCTGGTGCACGCCAACTACAAGCGCTTCATCGAGCTTATCTGGGAGCGAGGGGTGGAGGACGCCTTCGCGGGCAAGTACGCCGCCGCCCTCTCCACCTCGATCCACTTCTTCGACCACACGGCGCACAACTACGTGCACGCCATCTGCGACGATCTCGGGATGCGGTACGTCGTGGCCTTCTCCGCCGAGATGCAGGACCTGTTGAAGGAAGAGGGGCGTGGGAATCTGACCACGTTCGCGGCGGACTTCTTCCAAGCGCTGAAGGAGCAGCGCACCACGGCGCGGAGGTATGCGCCGCTGACGCAGCGTACGTTCGACTACGTGCCCGGTTCGGTCGCCCAACCGGTGGACGGCCCGGAGCCGGGCTTGGGCGATCAGAAGGTGGTGGTCGTGAGCGACGCCACGTCGGAGCAGACGAATCTGGCGCGCATGGTCGAGCGTTTCCGGGCCGCCTTCGCCCAGGAGATCGAGGTGATCAACCTGCACGACCTGGAGATCAAGGGGGGCTGCCTGGGCTGCCTGCGGTGTGGGTACGACTACGAATGCGCCTACACAGGTAAGGACGACTACATCGATGTCTACAACGGCAAGCTGAGGATGGCCGATGTGCTCGTCTTTGCGGGGGCGATCCGCGACCGCTACCTCTCTTCGACCTGGAAGCAGTTCTTCGACCGCTCCTTCTTCAACACTCACACCCCGTCGCTGATGGGCAAGCAGGTCGGGTTCATCATCTCCGGGCCCTTGAGCCAGGTGCCCAATCTGCGCCAGATCCTGCAGGCGTTCGTGGAGTGGCAGCAGTCGAACTTGGTGGGCTTCGTGACCGACGAGTTCGGCGACTCAGCCCACGTCGACGGCCTGCTGCGGAGCCTGGACGAACGGCTGGTTCGCCTGGGCGAGAGCGATTACAGGGCGCCGGCATCGTTCCTGGGCGTGGGCGGGATGAAGATCTTCCGCGACGATGTCTGGAGCAAACTGCGACTGGCCTTCCACGCCGATCACCGTGCGTACAAGCGGATGGGGCTCTATGACTTCCCCCAACGGGATCTCGGGGTGAGGCTCCTCAACACCTTCGTGACGCCGCTGATCCACGTGCCCTTCATCCGGCGGGCGTTCACGTCGCGCATCAAGGAGGGGATGATTCAACCCTATCAGAAGGTCCTTCAGAAGAAAGACGGTGCGGGTGACGAGACGAGTTAGGCTTGGGTGTTTAAGCAGAAGATCCTCTGCAATGAGTTCCAAGACGCGTTCTGCGTCAACGGGTTCGTGTGGTCTGACAACGTCATCCGCACCCACGTGAACGTGATGCGGATGCGTTGCTACTTCGGAATGATGTCGTGCGTTGTCCCATCTCCTGAGCAACTTACCTTCGTCGTCTTGCCAATGGAAACTGTACTTGGTCACGTTTACGTGCCCCTCCACAATGCGGAAGTGCTCGAACATCTCGAGCAAGCCGCCATCGCTTAGGCGGAGCCGATATCGGAACAACCCTACGTCTCCTTGCGCCTCCTCACGCATGGTCTGCCACTGTAGGACCTGGGGACTAACCACGATCAAAGCTTTGATCCAACTCAGGTAGTTGGTCGCGTTCTTCACGCAGCCGTCTCCAGCCGCTCGATCTTCTTGATCAGGTCCTGACGGAGCTCATAGAGGCCGGCCCACTCGAAAAAGTCTATGGCGTCGCCCATGTCTCCAGACTCGAAACGCTGGTAGAAGACGCGCGACTCCATCTCGTACCGCTCCTCAAACTCCTGCAAGTCCTGCTCGTATCGTTGGAGGCGCGTTCGATAACGACTCAGGGTGAGGTCGAGCACCTTGCCCAAAACCAGGTCTAGTCCGGCCTCCTCAGCATAGGCTTCCTTCAACGCTTCAAGTTTGTCCATCACGCTTTCACCTCGGGCTATTGGAACGCTAAACCTACCTGGCATTATAGTGCAGAGATGGGGTTTCGCAAGGATGAAAAATAACCCCGTGTGTCATCAGAAGCTCGGACGCACGCTTGTTAAAACGCCACTCTAACGCTATAGACTGCATGACCGATCCTCGTCGGCATACACCGCCCATGCCCGCTGCCAGGCGGAGCGGTTGTAGATCTGCCGGAAGCCGAGGGACAGGTAGAACGGCATGGCGGACCCCACGTACGCCACGCTGGCGCCCAGGGCGCCGCAGCGCCGGATGCCCTCCAGCACCGCCGCGCGGCCCAATCCCATGCGCCGGTAGTCCGGGTCGGTGGCGACCGGCTCGACGTAGGCGATGGCGTGCACCGGCTCGTACCACATCCCGCAGTAGGCGACGAAATGGCCGCTGGGCGCTTCCACCACCAGGTTCAGGTCCTTGCGGTAGTTGGGAGCCGACTGCATAAACGCCCGATCCGCGATGCCGCCCTTCGGCGGCTCGTCGCCGTGGCCAAAGCCACGCCACAGCACGCGATCGACCTCCTGCAGGTCGTTGTCCTCGGTCAGGCTCTTCAAGCGGAAGCCATCGGGCAGGTCGATCGGCGGGAAGGGGTCGGGGATGACGAACGTCGACATCGGTTCGCTGCCGCCGCCCTTGGTGTATCCCCTCTCTCTGGTCAGCCTCTGGAACGCCTCGTCCCGGTCGTTGATGTAGACGCGGAGATGTCTCACGCCCTCGTCCACGGTGCTGATGTGCTCCTCAGCGTATCGCAGCATTTCGGCTTTGAGGTCGCCGTAGTCCGGGTCGATCTCGACGTAGGCGGTCCCCATGCCGTGCTCCGGGTGTGCGACGCCCACGATCCCCTCCCCCTCTGAGGGAGGGCCAGGGTGGGGGCCTCCTCCCGGCGCCTCCCAGACGCCCACGATTCCCTCCCCCTCTTAGGGAGGGCCAGGGTGGGGGCCCAGTCCCCGTGCTTCCCAGATGCCGATAGCGCTCCGATCGACGTTGCGCATCAGGGGGTGGTGGTGCATATACTCCCAGCGGGGCTGGAGCCAGTTGATGTGGCCGTCCCCCATGCCGTAGGTCCTGATCAGAAATTGCCCGACCCTCTCGTAGTCGGCGGCGTGATCGTAGTGTCTGACTGTGACGTTCATCGTCCTCCTTTCGTCGGCCGCGGGCGAAGCGCGGCTGGGTTGATGCTTGACCTACGCCGTTGAGATGTCCGACGGAGACGGTCCTCGGAACGCCCTCGTGATCAGGAACGGCGCCACGATGCACCAGGGCAGCACGTTCAGCAGGACATCCACGAGGAGGTACGGGAAGAAAGAGACGACGTAGGTGTCCACGGCGTTTACCCAGGCGTGCAGCAGAATCATCAGCAAGGTGCTCTCCGTGTTGTCGTATACCCAGGTGAAGAAAAAGGTCCAGCCCAGTATTCTCGCCACACCCAGGGTCTCCACCGCTGCGACGAAGGCCGGGTCAACCATCGTCGTGCCGGGTGAAGCGTACCTGGCGAGCGCGTGCGGCAGGTGCCAGAGCGCCCACAGAGCGCCCAGGATCCAGCTGGACCTGACGGGGGTGAATCTCTCCTCCAGCTTGGGGAGAGCATACCCGCGCCATCCCGGCTCTTCGAGGCCTCCGGTCAGGAGTTGGCCGGGCAAGGGCAGGATCAGGCGGTGGAGCTGACCGTTCGCAGCCGCGATGTCCTGCCACGACCCCACGAAGGGCAGACCGATGCCCACCGCGAGGAGATCCAGAGCGAGGGGCAGCGCGAAGACGGCCAGGTACCAACGGACGCCGACGCGCCACCGGGTGCTGCGGCGCCATAGATCTTGCAGGCCTGGCAGGCCATCGCTCACTCCCGCGACGACGAGGGCGGCCAGCAGGGGACCGTAAACCGCCAGGGATGGCAACCGGGCCAGGCCTGGTGCCCGCCCGGAAGCGCCCAGCAATCTTGGCAGCATGCAGAGCCAGGTGATGGCGTTCGCCAGCACGAAGAAGAAGGCCAGCGCATGCCGGCGCAGCCAATGAAGGACCTCCGAGATCACGTGGGTCGCCTCGCGTCGGTTCGGACGAAGGGCTGCTTGACATCAAGCGATGTCAATGCACCGTAGCTGTGCGGCAGGGCTTTATCATTCTCAAACGGGAATGCCGAGTAGGGCTATGGCCTCATCGCCCGATATCCCAAATCCCCTGCGCTATTTCCCAAATGGTATCCCAAAACTACCCTATTGACAAACCACTCCCCACGTGGTATACTTGACCCATGAACAAAGAGTTCCGAAGTCTGGCAGATGGCCTTTGAGAACCGATTGGGCTTGCTGTGGCGGCATCCTGCGCCTTGAAATGCCACAACGAAAACTTCGGAAATCTGACAGGACGGAAGTCACGTCGTCGTGATAGTTACCGTGGCAACAAGGGATGGGCCCTGACCCACGTCGCAGAAAACGTGAGCCCCACCGCAC
>CAZNRX010000060.1:0-23925 GCA_964575455.1 uncultured Anaerolineales bacterium
TCTGGCACATAGACGGCCTGTGGGCAATCTGTCAATCTATCCTAAACCATGCCCAACGATTATATCACAATCTATCTATCAAGCCAATTCTCGATCCTACTCGACGTCGTCGAGCGCTCGGCTTTTCTCCACACGATCTGGGCCACTCGCCGCGCGGCCGCCGGGCAGCCCGCTTCGCGCGCGCACCGGGTCATCTGTTGCAGCCTTTCGCTGGGGGATGATAGGAGTTCCTGCACGGCCTGTGCTGCTTGGGCGGGGCTGGGTGCCCAAACGGCGCCCCCCGTCTTTGTTGCGTAGCGCACGTTAGGTGGCTCTTGGCCCGGGACGGCGCCGCTCAGGATCATTGGGGTCCCCACGACCAGGGCCTCTGCGATCGTGGCTGGCCCCGCTTTCGTCACCACCAGATTCGCTGCGCGCATCCATTCGTGGACGTTCTTCACAAATCCCTTCACGTGCAGGGGCCGAGACCGTCTTTCTGAAGCGAGTTTGGCCTGCAGCGTCTTGTTGCGCCCCGTGATCGCCACCACTTGGGCGTCTGTGGTGCTAGTCATAATGGCTTCTAGAAGCGAGTGGAAAAGGCCCATACCATTGGCGCCGCTCAACAGGAGCAACACGGGCCTGTCGGTGTCCAGCCCGAGTTTCTTTCGCATGAAACCCACGTTCCATTCCGCCGCTCGAACGAAGCAGGGCCTCACCGGCAGGCCGGTCATTTGCACGGAACTTGCCGCCAGTCCACACGCTAGGGCTCGTTTCCGCGCCTGTTCGGTCGCCACGAGACACGCTATGCTGCTCGGATGGAACCATGCGGCGTGACCAGACGCAAGATCGGTCACCAGCGTGATCAATGGCGTCTCGCTCCCTTTCATGTTCAGTGCCCGTGCGGTAGGCGCCTTCAGCAAGGGATGGCAGCAGACAATCACGTCGGCAGGATGCTCGATGAGGAGGCTCAGAATTGATCGGCCTGTTAGAAGCCACCACGTGCCCTCAAGCATCGCCACACGGCGAGGTCCGTCGGTTAGGTGATAGGTCAGTGCCCATGGCCAGCCGTTCAAATGAACAAGCCGGTCATATGTGGCGTTCAGCTCGCTGAGCGGCCAAGGGAAGTGGTCGGCGGTGACGTCCACGATCTTGGCCTGAACACCTTTGCCATAGATTTCCTGCAGTGCCTCAGCTACGGCGAGAGCTGCGCTTTGATGCCCACCGCCGGTGTTGAGGAACAGGAGGAGGACCCGTCTGGGTGGCATAGCGCTAGTCTTGTGCTTCCGCACTGTCCCTCAAGATCGATTTCACTTGCTTCTCAAGCTTGACCCGGGGGAGCATGACGCGTCGATCGCAGGTGATACATCTAATCCCGATGTCGGCTCCAATGCGCGTCACCTCCCACACATATCCGCCGCATGGATGGGGCTTGCGCAGACGCACCCGATCGCCCACCCGAATGTCCAGTGGGCCCCGTCGACTGGTCATAGGCTCACCTCTCTTTGGTCGACCCGGCAGTGCTCGGCGCATATGATGGATAGGACGTCATCCACTGCCTGGTCCAATGCCCTGTCCCGGTTGATGACGACGTAATCGAACGCTGGCAATTGCTTCATCTCCTCCCGCGCTTTTGCGATACGGCGCTCAACTTGCTCCAGCGAATCCCCCCCGCGGTTGCGGAGCCGTTGTTCCAGCTCTCTCTCCGAGGAGGCACTCAAGAAGATCAGCACAGCCTCTGGGACGATCTGGCGAATCGTGGCTGCTCCTTGGACGTCCAGTCGCATCACCACATCCTTGCCCGAAGCCATTGCCTCCCGCACTTGTTGCTTGGGTACGCCTTTGTGCTGCCCGTAGACGGTCGCATGCTCCAGCAGCTCGTCCCCCTCTATCATTCGTTCAAACGTTTCGGTGGAGACAAAGAAGTAGTCCTCCCCGTTCATTTCATCGGGGCGGGGCGGCCGGTCAGTCGCGGTGACGACGAAATAGAACGGGCAACCAAGCTCCTCCATACGCTGGACTAGGCTATCCTTGCCCACACCTGATGGGCCGGAGATCACGATCAACAGCGGCTGTGGCTCGAAGTCGTATAGATTCTCTTTCTCCATAGGTGGCGCTCACTTGCGGTGGGTCTGGTAAATTGGTATACTGATAAACTGGATTGGAGGCATAGCCTTCCGGCTTGCCTGTGCATGAGATGACTGCTGTGCCAGTCAGACGAGATACCAATCTGCCAGCATCGATAGATAGGAGGTTAGCATGCCGATCTATGAGTACTACTGTCACGATTGTAAGCGCCGTGTTTCGATCTTCTGGCGCACGTTTTCGAAGGCCGAGCAGGGCACGGCCGTTTGCCCTCGTTGTGATGGCACGAATCTCACCCGTCTGATGTCCCGCGTCCGGATCGTACGCTCAGAGGAAAGCCGGCTGGATGACTTGGCCGATCCCAGCGATATGCCGGATTTCGACGAGAATGATCCAAAGAGCCTCGGGCGGTGGATGCGAAGGATGAGTGACGAGGTCGGGGAGGATCTTGGTCCGGAGTTCGACGAAGTCGTGGGGCGGCTCGAAGCTGGCGAAAGCCCGGAGGATATCGAGAAGTCCATGCCGGACCTGATGGGCGAGGGGGGCGAGGATCTTGGGAATGGGCCGTATGACATCTGATGCTCGCCACGCGGTGGTAGGTCGATGCGTGGTGCAGAATCAGCGAGGGCCATGACGTCAGTATACCTCTAGGCGTGCCTCCACCACATCTCTGACGTCACGCTGAACGTCGTCTATCGGACGATTCGCGTCTATCACCTCCCAGCGATCGGGCTCTGCAGTGGCTAGCTCCAGGTAACCGCTTCGTACGCGTTGGTGAAAGGCAAGCGCCTCCGCGTCCATGCGGTTCCACGTTTCGCCACTGAGAAGCCGACGCTGCAAACCCTCTCCGGCGGCGATGTCGAAGTAGAGCGTCAGATCGGGCTTGAGGCCCTTGGTGGCGAAGGCCGTGACTGCCTGCAGCATCTCCAGGTCGAGCCCGCGCCCATAACCCTGGTAGGCCAGCGAGCTGTCGGCGTAGCGATCGCTTATCACGACCTTGCCCGCTGCCAATGAGGGCAGGATCACCTGCGACACGTGCTGCGCTCGCGAGGCCGAATAGAGTAGGAACTCGGTGCGGGACGTCATCGCTGCGTTGACCGGGTCGTGTAGCACACCTCGGATCTGGTCACCGATGTCGCTCCCGCCCGGTTCGCGGGTGCGGAGGACATCGTGGCCCTGATCGCGGAGCCACTCGGTGAGCCGATGTGCCTGTGTTGTCTTCCCACTTCCGTCAGGGCCCTCGAGTGTGATGAAGATCCCCATGGATGCCCCTCAGGATGACCCTAGCCCGGGTAGATGCGGACCCGCCGGTTGGGTTCCTTCCCTTGCGACGTGGAGACCAGGTCGGCGGCTCTTGCCAGCTCGTGCTGGCGACGGCGGACGTAAGCGTTCTGTGGTGATAGCACCACCTCTGGCTTCCCATTCAGCACCTTCTGAATCGCTTCCTCTGCTTCCGTCAGCGCTTGCTCCAGCGGCTTAGGCTCTTGGCTCTTCATATCGAAGATGTCGTTCAGGCAGCTCTGCATCTGCCCAATCGTGTCGCTGCGCAGCACGTAGATCGGCAGATCACGCTGCTCGGCTTCCTTGATCACCTTGGTGCGCTGTCTGTAGAACTCCTTCGTGGTGATCATGAGATCCGCTTCTGCCACGCGTTTCACCAGGTTGGCGGGTATGTGCATGCGCTTTGCAGCCTTCTCCAGGCGATTGCGGTTGACCCCGTAGGTATAGATGCGGATCGGTTTCCTGCCATATGATGGCGCCGGCGCTTCCGAACGTGACGGTGCCCTTGACCTCGTGGATGGTGCTGGCTCCATCTCCTGCCCACCGTGCCTCTCCCCTCGTTCCCGTTCTTGCAGGGACAACGGCATAGCTTGCTCAATCTGAATCTCGCCATCGGCGTCACGGTAGCGCCGCTCGACCTTCGGCGGTTGCCGTCCCCGCAGCAGGGCGTCTACGGATTCAGCCAGCCTATTGTGAACAATGAGCTGCTGTCGCGCCTCGATCTCAATCAGGATGTCGAATGTTGGAGGGGCGCGTCGCTCCAGGATGGTCTTCTGCGTATTTCGTCGGCGTGCCTCCTCATCGGAGAGTGTTACGCTCTCAACGCCTCCAACGAGGTCGGAGAGCGTCGGGTTCATGAGCAAATTGTCCAGCGTGTTCCCGTGGGCGGTCCCAATGAGCTGCACGCCGCGCTCAGCGATCGTTCGCGCAGCCACCGCCTCTAGCTCACGCCCGATCTCATCGATGACGATCACCTCGGGGTTGTGGTTCTCGACGGCCTCGATCATCACCTCGTGCTGAAGGGTCGGGGTCTCTACTTGCATCCGTCGCGCCCGTCCGATGGCCGGATGGGGGATATCGCCGTCGCCCCCGATCTCATTGGACGTATCGACGATCACGACGCGTTTGGTTTCCGCCAGAACGCGAGCCGCCTCGCGCAGCATCGTTGTCTTCCCCACGCCGGGGCGTCCCAGCAGCAGGATGCTCTTGCCGCTCTCAACGATGTCCTGAATGATGGCAATGGTGCCGTAGACGGCGCGTCCCACCCGGCACGTCAGTCCTACGACATCACCTTTGCGGTTTCGTATGGCGGCGATGCGATGCAGCGTGCGTGCGATGCCGGCGCGGTTGTCCTCGTCGAACTCTCCGACGCGATCTACGACGTACTGGATCTCGTCTCGGGATACCTCCGTCTTTCGTAGCACGACCTCGCCATCGGTGTAGCGTGCCGTGGGCACACGGCCCAGGTCGAGGATGACCTCCAATAGGTCGTCGCGCCTGCCCTGCTTCTGCAAGAAGGCTCGAATATCGTCCGGAAGGATGCCCATAATGGCATCCAGGTTGTCCGTTATGTGATTATATAGATGCTCTTCTGCCTCAGTCATATCAAACGTCTTGTTGCTCAATCTCTCCTACAGATTCACTCGAAAGCTATCAATTTGATTGTACCGCCATTTGCCTTCAGCGTCAACGTTCAAGCCAGCGATGGATTCTTCCAGGCAACTCATCTCTATTCCCTCGAGTGACTTCCCAGACCGTCACCTGCTCTCTCGCCTTCAGATCGTCGACCCAGGGATGCGAGCCGCTCATGACGGTGCCTAGAACGCGGGGTTCGCCCTCTATAGCATCCCGGACGGCTTCCTTGAAGGCATCGCAGAACAGCTCCATCTTACCGATCTCGTCCACAATGATCACTCGTTCGGTCGCCATGGCCTCTCTAAGGGCTGCCACGCCTACCTCTTCGATGGCGTTCACGTCCACGCCGTAGCGACTGACCCGAGGGCGTCCCTGACCACGCAGATCGACGTGCGCCATAGCGGTTTCCTTTCCACCCATTGTCACCAGCCGGAAGCCGCTGCGGCGCCCCTTACTGCTCCGAATCTCCTCGGTGTAGAAACCGCCGGTCTGGTCACCCAGCTTCCTGGCGACCCTCTTGATAACCGTCGTCTTGCCCACGCCGGGGCTTCCCGTCAAGAGCAGTGTCCGTCCCATTTGTCTCCTTGGCTATCCTTGCTTGTATCTCACTTGCTCATGGTAGCATGACTCGGAGCGTTGTTCAAACCAACAGGGTGATGTACAATATGCACAATGCATACATCTGACCACCTGGAGAGTGCCCATTCTGTGCTGTCGATAGGACGCTTGCGTCATGCGTATCCCTGCGCCTGGTTCGCGTACCGGACCGTTCTGCCGCTGCTTGCTCGATGAACCGTGACGCTCGACGGATTGCCCTGGCGTTCCTGCTCTGGGGGTTCGGCGAGGGGCTCTTCTTCTATATCCAACCCCTCTACTTCGAGCAGCTTGGCGCCACGCCGGTACAGATCGGGGGGCTGCTTTCCCTAGCCAACGTCGTCAGAGCGGCGGCCTACCTGCCCGCTGGCATCCTGGCCGATCGCGTGCCGCGCAAATGGGTGATGGCTGGCGGATGGATCACGGGTCTGCTCGGCATCCTTCTAATAGCGCTCGCGCGTACGTGGCAGGGTCTCGTCCCCGGGCTTCTGATCTATGCTGTCTCAGCCTATTGTATTCCGGTGATCAACGCCTATCTGGCGCACTCCGTTGGCGGGCGCAACTTGGCGCGGACCTTCACCACGGTCTTCGCTGGCTTCGCGGCGGGTGGCGTGATCTCTCCTGCTGTTGGCGGTTGGT
Organism: uncultured Anaerolineales bacterium; assembly: GCA_964575455.1. Taxonomy (GTDB): domain Bacteria; phylum Chloroflexota; class Anaerolineae; order B4-G1; family B4-G1; genus SKLM01. The sequence goes on from CAZNRX010000060.1 coordinate 6,211, forward strand.
TGGCCGAGGTCACCACTATGCGCATGGTCTACTTCACCTCAGCTCTCCTTTTTGTCGTCTCCATGCTCGCCATTGTGCAGGTTTCGCCCCAGCCTGTGCCTAAGCGCGCAGAAGAGGGCGGGCATTGGCGCTCCCTGCTCAATGGGCGCTTTGTGCGTTTCGCAGCACTCACCTTTCTGTTGTTTATCGCCATGCACCTCGCTTTTCCCCTGGCGCCCAACTTCCTGAAAGATGTCGGTGGGTGGCGTGTGGCGCGCATTGGTATGCTTGGCTCCTTTCAAGCCCTCGGCACTGTGCTGTTCAACCCGCTGCTTGGGTGCCTGGGCGATAGGAGGCGAGAGCAGGACACCGGCTCCGCTGGCATGATGGGGCGGTCACGCGGCTTAGTGGTCGGCTCAGGGATCGTGTGGAGTTCCGTGGTCGTGCTCCTCCTTGCGCGTAGCTTCCCGCTGCTGGCGGCGGCCTATCTTCTGCGCGGTGCCTATCAGGGGTGTCGATCCCTGACCCAGGCCAGGGCGACGGGGCTGGCGGACGAAGCTGATCGTGGCCTGCTGCTGGGAGCTACTGAGACGCTAATCGCTACGGCTCAGGTTGCCGCTCCTTACGCCGCCGGATGGCTGTACGCCAGTGACCCAACCTATCCTTTCCTTTCCTCTTTGGTGCTGATACCTCTTGTTCTTCTCTTGGGCATCATTGGATCGAGGCTCTGAGATGCTCATTTACGTCGGTCTTTTTCTCCTCTCGGCTGCCTCGCTCGCTTTCGAGATCAATCTCTCGCGCATTTTCTCCGTCGCTCAGTTCTATCACTTCGCTTTCATGGTGATTAGCCTGGCTCTGCTGGGATATGGCGCTAGCGGTACCTTTCTCAGCCTCCTTCCCCGGCTGCGGAAGCGTGTGAGCGCGCGGCTGCTGATCTGGCTGGGTTGGGCCTTTGCCCTGGCAGCGGTCGGTGCGTATGCCCTGACGGTGCACGTTCCTTTCGATTCTTTCCGCATTGCCTACGATTGGCGACAAGTGGGGGTGCTTCTTCTACACTACGTGGCCCTGGCCGTGCCTTTCTTCTGCAGCGGTGCGGCCGTTGGGCTCCTGTTGGCTGCCTGGCCCGGTCGGGCGAACCGCATCTACACAGCCAACCTTGTCGGATCGGCCGCCGGATGTCTCTTGCCCATCGTTGCGCCCTCGTTCGTGGGTGGCGAGGGGGTGGTCTTGCTTTCCGCTGCGCTGGGCATCGCGGCTGCCCTCGCCTTCCAGCACCAGAGTTCGCTTCCCTCGCGTTCTGCGCGGCGTGCTTCACCCGCTGCGATTCATCTCTCCCGTCTCCTCCAAGGGGCTCTCCTCCTGATTCTCGTCCTTGTTGCTTTCCGCACCCCCTCTTTTCTCCACGTCAAGCTCTCCCCCTATAAGAGCCTCAGCTATCTCCTGCAGTATCCCGATGCTGAGTTAGTCTTTCAGCGCTGGAATGGCTTCTCGCGTGTGGACGTTGTGCGATCCGAAAGCATCCGTGGGCTACCAGGTAGTGGCTTTCGCTGTTCCGTTCAGCCGCCACTCCAGCGGGGTCTGACCGTGGATGGCGACGACACGAACTACATCCATCACGTTAGGCCGGGCTTCACGGATCTAGCGTACACCGATTGCCTGCTGTCAGCCCTTCCGTACCGGCTGCGTCCGGAGGCCCACGCGCTGGTGTTGGAGCCTCGGGGTGGCTCCGATGTGGTGACGGCGCTGGCCCAGGGTGCCAGAAGGATCACGGTGGTGGAGGCGAATCCCCTCATCGTCGAGGCCGTGCGCTCTCAGGGCGACTGGGCCGGCGGCCTATACGACGACGCCAGGGTCAGAGTTGTTGTGGAACAGGGTCGTACGTACGCGCGGCGAACGCATCAGCATGCTGATGTGCTCGTTCTCTCGCTGAACGCGCCGCAGCGCACAGTCACGTCCGGTGCCTATAGCCTGAACGAGGATTACCGTTACACAGTTCAGGGCTTCAGCGACTACCTGGCAAGGCTGCGACCGGGCGGGTTGCTGGTCGTGACGCGCTGGCTTCAGGTTCCTCCCTCAGAGTCGATCCGCGCGTTCGCCCTGGCGGTGGAGTCCCTGGAGCGTGCCGGAGGCCATCCCCGCACCGACATCGTTGTGCTGCGCAGCTACCGGCAGATGCTCATCTTGATTCGCCAGGGACCCTTCACCGAGGAGGAATTGCAGGCCGTGCGTGCCTTCGCCGAGCCGAGGGCCTTCGATCTCGTCTATCTCCCGGACCTCCGTCCGGGCGAGATCAATCGCCACAATGTACTGCCTGAACCCGATTACCATCGGGCCTGCGTCGGGCTGCTGGATGCTGAGGATCGAGAGGGTTGGTACGAGGACTATCCGTTCGACGTCGAGCCGCCGACTGACGATCGGCCCTTCTTTGGCCATTTCTTTAGATGGGGGCAGGCACGGCACGTTCTGGCCATGGTCGGTCACACCTGGCAGCCATTTGGCGGCGCGGGTTACTTCGTGCTGCTGATACTTCTGGCTCTGGCCCTGGTGGCCGCCGGCGTGCTCATTCTGGTGCCCGTCGCCGCTCTCAAGCGACGCGGCGGGCCATTGCGTGCCACGCTGATCTACTTCGCGCTGCTAGGGCTGGGATACCTTTGCTTGGAGATTCCGCTGATGCAGCGGTTCATCCTCTTCCTCGGGTCCCCCGCTTATGCGATGACCGCGGTACTCTTCGCCGTGCTTCTCTTCTCGGGCATAGGTAGCGCGGTCTCCGGACGCGTCTCGCTCCGAGTTGTGTTGGTGCTGCTGCCGATTCTCGCTGGTGTCTACAGCTGGGGGCTGCCTCGCTTGTTCAACGTCGCCCTGGCGGCCCCGCTGTGGGCACGCACCATGGTCGCCGCGGCCACCTTGGCCCCCTTGGGTTTCTTGATGGGGATTCCCCTGCCGGGGGGCCTCTCCCTTCTGGAACACAGAGCGCCCGGCCTGATCGCCTGGGCCTGGGCCGTGAATGGGGCTGCTTCGGTGATCGCCTCTATTCTGGCGGCGTTGCTGTCGCTTTCCTTTGGGTTCTCTGTGGTATTGACGCTGGGTGCTGCCTGTTACGTCGGGGCCCTACTGGCGGTGGCTGGCTTCAATCCTATTCCTCCTACCGTATCCCCTGCCCGGTGAATGGCACGAAGGCGACGCCGCCCTTGTTGTAGGCTTTCAACTCTCCGTCAGGCTGCTTGACGAACTTCCAGAGGGTCTGATAGCCGCCCCGCGGTCCGATGGGAATCACCATCCGTCCGCCGACCGCGAGCTGTTCCCTCAGCGGCTGAGGAACGTGATCTGGGGCGGCGGTGACGATGATGGCGTCGAATGGGGCGTGCTCCGGCCACCCGTAGTAACCGTCCCCCTGCTTGCAGTGGACGTCCGTATAGCCCAGGCTATCAAGCGTCTCCTCCGCCCTCTGAGCCAACTCCGGGATGATCTCGACCGTGTAGACCTCGACGCCGGGAAGCTCGGCCAGCACCGCCGCCTGATAGCCAGAGCCGGTGCCGACCTCGAGGGTCTTGTCGCCCTCCTCCAGCTCCAGCAGTTCGGTCATCATGGCGACGATGTAGGGCTGGGAGATCGTCTGTCCGAAGCCTATGGGCAACGGATAGTCACCGTAGGCCTGGCTTTGCTGCTCCTCGGGCACGAACAGGTGACGGGGAACGTCCTCCATAGCCTGTAGCACATCCTCATCGCTGATGCCTCGATTCTTGATCGTTTTGACTACCATGTCTTCTCTCTGTTGGGCGAATCTCTGTTTTTCCTCGGGAGGTATAGCCGTTGCGTCGGTGCCGGGTGTCGGCATCGGTTGGGGTGGCGCACACGTCGTGACAGTGCAGGCCGCCAGCAGGCTGAGCGCTACGCTCAAGATCGCGCCGATCCTTCGCATGACACTCACTCCTTCGCTACTAGAGCTGCCCGATATCTCCCTTGCGCTATTGGTGACCTGATTCAGGAGCGGCTCGCGGCACAAGTCCCTTCGCTTTCCTGCAAGTGATTGTACCTTACTTGTCGTTGACTGCCAAGTGATTTAGCGTATTGGTCGAGCTTCACCTTTTGTGGTACAATCGGGTGGTACATCACGCTTGGTTTCCGGTGTAAAGCAGAGTTGGATGTCTTGATAAGCTATGTACACTGACTGTCGGCTTGTGCAAGATGACAGCTGCTTGCGCCACGTAAGTTGAGGAGGTTTTTGTGCGTAGAATCGTTTTGTTGCACTTTGTCCTGTTGCTTGGGCTGGTGGCAGGCTGTGGAGGGGGAGCCACATCGCCCCAACCGTCACCGACGGCCACGTCGTTGCCACCCTCGCCTACGTCAGAGCCCAATCCGGACGCAACGGATTCGCCTACGACGCCAACTTCTTCTGGACCGGCAACGTGCGAGACCTTTGAGTTGGCCGTTGAGTCGCGGATCCCCGATCTTGATGAGGACGACCACGTCGTGGGACCTGATGACGCCCAGATCACGTTTATCGAATACGCTGATTTCCAATGCCCGGCCTGTGCAGGGCTCCATACCCTGCGTGACTACCTGACGGAGAAATACGGAGATCAGCTTCGTTTTGTGTACCGTCACCTTCCCCTGACCAGCATCCACGACAAGGCTATCATCACCGCCGAGGCCACGGAGGCAGCCGCTGCGCAGGGGAAATTTTGGGAGATGCATGACTTGCTGTACGAGAAGAAGGATGACTGGAGCGGCCTGTCGGAGGAGGCAGTGGTGGAGAAGCTCATCGAGTACGCCGGTGAGCTCGATCTCGACACCGAGCGTTTTGAGAAGGAGCTGAACGACCACATCTACAGGGAACAGATCATGGCTGATTACGAGGCGTACCAAGAGTATGGTCAGATGGCTACGCCAACCTACGTGATCAACAAGATCTTCTATCCAACGCGAGAGTTTGGCGGGTTTGGTCGTCTAGAGGCGTTCATTGCCTTGGTCTCGATGCAGGATCAGATGTACGATTCTCCGCCGCCTCAGGTCATCGATGCGGACAAGGACTACGTTGCCACGATTCAGACCACCAAGGGAGATATTGAAGTCGATCTGTTCGAGGAGAGAGTCCCCACCAACGTCAACAGCTTCGCCTTCCTGGCGCAGGATGGATGGTATGATGGCCTGGATTTCTTCTTCGTTGATCACGAGCAGGTGGCCCTTTCCGGTGACCCGACGAACTCCGGAGGCGCTTTGCCCTATCCGGGCTACACGTGCGGGGATGAGACCACGCTAGATCTCTCCTTCGATGAAGCTGGTTTGCTTGCGCTCTACACCCCCGCCCCTAACCAAAACAGCAGCTCGTTCTTCATCACCTACGCGCCTCAGCCCGATTTCACCGGCAATTTCACCATTATCGGGCGTGTCACTGAGGGGATGGAAGTCGCCGAAAGCCTGACGGAGAGGCAGCCCGGCCCCGATCAGCCGGAGCCTGACGCCATTGAGACGATTCTGATCGAAGAGCGGTGAAGATCAAGGACCTACCAGCCCGAGAGCGTCCCCGCGAGCGGCTGGCTCGTTGCGGTGAAGGTGCGCTCTCGACCAGTGAGCTGCTGGCCATCATCCTCCGCACGGGCGTCGGTGGTGAGAGTGCTCTGGCCATGGCCAGGCGCCTGCTCTCCACCTATGATGGGTTGCCGGGCCTGGCACGGGCGAGCTTTGCGGAGCTTCGCGCTGAGCGAGGCCTGGGTAATGCCAAGACGGCGCAGTTGAAGGCGGCATTGGAGCTGGGGCGGCGCATGCTTCTCGCCACGCCGGAGGAGCGCTTCATTGTCCGCTCTCCGTCCGACGTAGCACAGCTCTTGATGGCCGAGATGGCCCATTTGGAGCAAGAGCATTTCCGTGTGCTGTACCTCGATACCCGTAGCCGTCTGCTCGGCTCAGAGACGGTCTACATCGGCAGCCTCAATGCTTCTCATATTCGGGTAGCGGAGATCTTCCGAGACGCTATCAAACGGAACTGTGCGGCGGTTATTGTCGCACATAACCATCCGTCGGGCGACCCCTCACCTTCCCTTGAGGATGTGGAGGTCACCCGACAGCTCATCGCAGCAGGCAATCTGCTCGGGATTGAGCTGCTGGATCACCTGGTGCTTGGACAGCAGCGCTTTGTGAGCTTGCGGGAACGCGGTTTGGGTTTCGACGGAGGTGGCAGAGACTCAAACTAGAGTGTGGCCCAAGCCCGGTCGTCAAGACGTGGGCGTCAGCTAGTGCAGGAGGTGACAGATGGCGGAGAACCTGCTCAAGAACGGTGGATTCGAGGCTGATTGGGGTGAGGAAAGCAGTCACTGGGTCAGGGTTTTTCCCAAAGACGGTGGACCATACGAGGTCGAGCAAGGTGAGTTTCACACCCCGCCTGGTTGGCTCTCATGGTTCTACCACGATCCCGGCACGTGGGATCAACCTGAGGTTGGAGACATCCGTAAGGCGCACGCACCGTACCGCGTCCGCAGCGGGGAGAAGGCGGCCAAGCTCTTCACGTTCTATCGCAAGCACGATGCAGGTTTCATGCAGCAGGTGGCAGTCGAGCCGGGCCAGAAGCTCCGGCTCTCGGCCTGGGCCCATGCCTGGAGCAACCACGGATCACATAACGACGATCCCCACTGGTCGGAGGGTGCCGGTTATGACTCCGTGTGCTGGCTCGAGGAGGACATACCACCGCTCAACGGCGACCCGCAGAATGACTCGATGGGCAACTTCGCCTTTATGCTCGGGATCGACCCGGAGGGCGGCAAGGACCCATTTGCCGAAAGCGTGATATGGGGCGATAAGGCCTATATCTACAACGAACACCACCAGGTGCCGCCGGTCGAGGCCGAAGCTCATGGCGACACGATCACAGTCTTCCTACGCAGCAGAACCAAGTGGCCCTTTAAGCACAACGACGCTTACTGGGACAATGTCGTGGCGGAGGTCATAGAGGAGGCGCCACCAGAGCCACCGGGACCCGCGCCGACCGAATGGTCCTACCCCGTCATCGAGCGGGGCAGCAAGATAGGGGTTCATTCGATCAGTTCCAACAATGTCCCGGCCTTTGCCGGAGCGTTGAGGGACAGAGGGGCTCAGTTCCCTGTGGTCAAGGTTGTCGATGACTTTGGCTGGCTGGCGGAGGTCAAGGAGCGAAATCCCGACGCCATTGTGATTGGGCGATTCACGTCCTCTCTCGAGTCCTGCGAGGGCGTGGACTACCCGGACGCCGATCATGGTCGCATGGCGCGCAGGCTTGTGGAGGTGATCCTGAACCGCGCTCAGCCAGAGCACCTCGACGCAGTCGACTACTGGGAGATCTGCAACGAGCCCGACCCGCCGGGCGCAGGCGGTTATCAGGCATTGTCGCAGCTGATGATCGCCTGCATGGAGGAGGCTGAGAGACATAACCTCAAACTGGCGATCTTCAGCCTCAACTCGGGCACGCCGGAGTGGGACGAGATGGTGGTCATGGCAGAGAGCGGCGCCTTCGCTCGCGCCAGAGAAGGTGGACATATCCTGGCGGTCCACGAAGGTGTGTTCGGCTTCGACCAGGATCATAAGGCTGGTTGGGGCCACGGAGTTCCAGGGGCTCCGAGCCTGCCCGACGCTGGCTCTTTCAACTTCCGCCATCGCTATCTGTACCACTTGCTGGAGCAGCGCGTAGAGGTCGTGCCGCTGGTGGTCTCCGAGTGGTACGCTGGCAACGAGGCAGGCACACCGGTGGGCCATTTGGTCAGCGCTGCCAAGTGGTACGACGGAGAGGCGAGCCAGGACTACTATCACTGGGGTATCCTTCCTTATACGCTTGGCCCGACCAGTCAGTGGGTGGACACCGATTGGGAGTTCGCGTATCCAGCGCTGATCGACCACATAGTCGCGGTCAAAGACCGACAGAACGCCTCGCCTCCAGCGAGGCCGATCGAGCCAGAGAAGGATTGTGTGCCGCCGAGAGTGCCCTATCGGCGTACCTATGTTCTTCTCCCGCAGATTGAGGATATCCTTGAGCGGATAGAATGGCGGACGGCCATCGCCGTTGGGTCTTCGGAGGCCATGCAGACGGTTGGGCATTCGGCTGACGATGCAGGCGTTGGACCTCCGGACCGCCAGATAACGGTCATCAATCCGACGCAGCAGGGAGAGAATCTGAAGGCTTGGTACCGGGAACACTATCCTGGTGCCTTGTACCGTGAGATCGAGGCCAGCACGCCTTGGGAGACGGCGCTCCATCTCCTGCCGGACCTGCAGGAGGATATCGCTGTTGCACAGAGAGATCCTCGATGGGAGAACTACGACTTCGGTGAGGCACCCGGCCAGACGATAGGGACGTACGGAAGCCAGCTTACGGGCCTCGCCATCATCCTGCGCAACATCTATGGACGGCACATCACGCCGCCGCATCTCGACCGGCTCTTGGTAGCTGCCAGAGCGGCCTTCACCGATGGTAATGTGTTGGTTTGGTGTGATGCCATCGCCCTGTTTTCGGCTTTCGACGACAGCATCAAGGATGACCAACAGCGCTCGGTTGAGGAGCTGAAGGCCTTGTGGAACGATGGGTGGGAGATCATCCTCCGACAGGTGGATGACCCACAGACAGGGGCGGAGCACTTTGTCTACCTTGAGAGGATAATAGACGGCGTGCTCCACGTCATCGACACCCGGGACGGCGAACGGAAGCAGAAGCCTGGCGTGGACTACGTCACCTCGCTCCAAGGCATTCGAGCAGCCCATCTCAAACAGATGCCGGTTACGCCCTCGTTTGAGTTGCTGGCTGGGGACGTGGAGCTGGGGGCCTGCATACCTCCACGGGAACCATACGATCGCACCTATCTGCTTTTGCCCCAGATTGAGGATCCGGTTGATCAGATCAAGTGGCGAGTGGCTGCTGCCATCGGTTCTTCCGTTACCCTGCAGACCCTTGGGCACTCCGCGGACGATGCTGGTACAGGGCCGCTGGGCCGGCGCATCATTGCCGTCAACCCCGCGTGGTGGGGCGACGATCTGGAGGCCTGGTACGAGGAGCACTACCCGAACGCACGCTACGAACGGCTCGAGGCCGCCAGCCCGTGGGAGATGGCCATAAAGCTCTTGCTTCCGTTGGAGGAGGATATCGCTCTAGCTCAAAGCGATCCGCGATGGGCGGACTACGACTTCGGCGAGCATCCGGATGTCGGGGCAGAGACCATCGGTGAATACGGATGCTTCCTAACGGGATTGTCCATCATCTTGCGCAAGCTCTATCGGCGCGACGTCACTCCTCCGGTGCTTGACAAGCTACTGGTGGCCGCCCGATCAGCCTACTTCAGCGACAACTACTTGGCTTGGGGCGGTGCAGTCCCCTTGTTCCCGGTCTTCGACGAGACCCCCAAGCGGGATGACGTTCGCCGCTCCGCCGCCGAGCTGAAGCAGTTGTTGGATGATAACTGGGAGATTATCCTCAGACGACCCGGTGGCGTACACTTCGTCTACCTGGAGGATGTCGAGGGCGACACGTTGCACATCATCGACACCTGGGATGGCGAGCGAAAGCAGAAAGCCGCTCACCAGTATGCTGGCATCCGAGCTGCCCACGTCAGGAAGGAGATCACCCCTTCGAACGCTGAGCTTCTCCTCGGTATGCACGACGCTGCTGGTGGGCAATGGATGGTCGATCAAGGGCTGATCGGCTGCTGTCTGGTGCACGGTAACGTCAAATGGCACCCCGTTCAACTCGATTTCAGTCACCTCCAGGAGGCGGGCATTGTTGTGATCGCGCGTCTCAACTGGGGTTATGCCGGAGGCGATGGGACCTTCCCCAGGCCGCAGGACAGAGAGGATTTCATCGACGCCGTCGCGGAGACCATGCTCAGGGCAAAGGGCGTTGACTACTTCCATGTCGGCAACGAGCCGAACAACAAGCAGGAATGGCCTGGGTTTGAGTCGCCCGACGAGTATCCGCTGACACCTGCGTACGTCACGCAGATCTATAATGAGATCTGGGATCGCGTCGGCGATCGAGTCAGGATAGGCCCTCCGCCCATCGACCCATACTTCGGCCCCGGTTCGAACAACCGTGATTGGTGGACCCACATCCTGGAGCACATCGATGGTGCTGACGCCTTGTTCCTGCACGGCAAGACCCAGACAAACGAATGGACGGAGGTTTGGTCGGAGGCAAGGTTCACTCACGTGCCCCTGCAATGGCAGTATCTCCACCTCAGGACCGTGGAGACAGGGATGGAGGTGATCCCGCCTAGGTTCCAGGATCTACCCGTGTTCGTCACCGAGCTGAATCCCCAGAATCTGGAATCCGGCGGCCCCGTTGGTTGGCGCACGGGCAACGATCGCTGGGTGCGAGAGGTAGTTCGCTACTTCCGCGAGGAGCAGCCGGTGACGGGTGTCGTGTTCTATCGTTACGAAGCGGCGGGTGATCAGGCCCCCTTCGGTCTGGTGAACAAGCCCACCATCCGTGCCGCTATCAAGGATGAGGCCAGGCTAGAGCCCGTGCCAGCAGCAGTTGCAGACTCGGTGCCCCTTGGCCTCCCTCTGGACATGTGGAGTAGGATTCTTGAAGCGATAGCCTGACCAAGGGAGCATACATAGCCTAAGCAGAAGCCCCCACGTCCGTTCTGTGGGGGCTTTCTCTTTCCGATACTCCGATGCTGCTTCGTGCCTATTCCTGAGCCAGCAGTTCTACCTCCGTCACCATGGCTTGGAAGCTATGACCGGAGGCGTATATGGTTATGCTCTTGACCAAGGCTGGTGGTGTCTCGGTTAGTTCCTCCATCAGGTTGCCTGTGTTGTAGGGTTGCCACGTTCCAGGCTGCACCTCTTCTTGCCATCCGTGGATGGGCCAGCCATCGGCTGGCTCCCCAATGTAGAAGCCGTGCAGCCACTCGCGGTCGTTGCCGTGGATGTCTTTGTACTCCAGCCGGACGATGATGGGACATTCGGACCCCAGCTGTCCACATCCTCCAAGTCCCACGATATTCTCGCTGACAATCTGTGCTGCCATGTGGAACTCGAGAGATGAGAAGTCTCGCACGTCATAGCCGATGTCCTGTTGAATGCCCACCTCCGCGTGGTTGACGGCATTGCGGTAGAACTCGACGACGCGCCGTTCCTCGTTCCCAACTGATGCAACGACGATATCAACCCTGCCGGCTGACTGCTTGGGATCCGCCTGTTCGCTATAGCTCTCCCAGGCGGTGCCAAGCGGCTCCTCGAAGTTGCCGTCTTCTATCAGGTTGCGGGCGGCCGGCAATGGACCGTCGATGCTGTCCGTGCCCAGCAGGGCTCGCTCTCTTGGTCCGAGCAGGAGCGTTTCCCCGGCTCCATTCCTCACTTGAGCTTGACCGTACCGCACGGTCGCTTCGGTCATCGAGTTGATCTTGACTTCGTAGCTGCCCTCTTTGAACGTAACTGAACCGTTCGTCGTGTGCACTTTAACGGTCGTCGGCCTGTCGCTGGCTCCGAAGATGTTGATGCGTACACGACCGGCTGCCATGTCCAGAGTCACCTCGTGGGGCAGAGGGCTGGTGGCGAAGCGAGGCGATCGCGCTGACGACAGGATAATCTCTGTCTCATCGTACAGTTGCATGATAGCTATCGGAGCTGCACCTTTTGGCTCGGAGGGACGGATCAGCAGGTGACCAGAGGCGGCGTTGGGAGCCTTGATCATGCTCCCCTCCAGGACGTTGTCGCTGTCCTCGGCGACAGAGACTGGTCGGCCTCGTCCTCCTCGCACGACGCTCAAGGGCCCTCTCTGAACCTGGAGGCTGACGCGCTGCGTCGCTTGGGCGTTGCGAATGTACCAGCGGACGCTCAGCGGTGTCATGACCGCCAGGGTCACGCAGATGAAGAAGGATCCCAGCAGGACGACCCAGGCCAGGCGTTCGGGGCTGCTCCTCATCGGTAACGCACTCTGAAGCCCTCGAACTCGCCTTCTGGGCTCTTCCATTCGATGTCGACGTCCTCCACCCTCGCAGCCGGCGATCCACGATGCAGGAAATCGACGAAATCCTCTATGTCCGACTGCTTCCCCTCCGCTATCGTCTCCACGGTGCCGTCTCTGCGATTGGTGACCCAGCCACTCAGGCCGAGACGTCTGGCTGTGCGCGTGGTGTGGTAGCGGAAGTTAACCCCTTGAACGTATCCATGGACAATGGCATGGACACGAGCCTGCAGATTTCTCCGATCCGTTGACTTCTCTGTCATCCCGTTCGTCCTCCTTTCTTCTCTCATCTACAGCGTGTAGAGAAAACGCGGCTTTCGTCGGTCGAAGCGGTGCAGACCGGCCTTTTTGGCCTGTCGAACGGCCGTCTTGTACTCATCTCTTGTGATACGGCGGTCCAGGGGCGGCAGATCCCTAGCTCGGTAGCAGGGATGGTACTGATCCATAATGTTGACATATGTATCTTCGGAGATCTCCTCGGCGAGGAAGGACGCTATCTCTGCTGTCCCGGCTGAACCTTCCGGCAGCACGAGATGCCGCACGAGCAGCCCCCGTTGCGCGATGCCTCTCTCGTTCATGACCAAATCGCCTACTTGGCGATGCATCTCCTTGACGGCAGCTTGGTTGATCTCCGGGTAGTCCTTCACCTCTGAATACTTCAGACCCACCGCCGCATCAGCATATTTCATATCTGGCATATAGATGTCAACCACGCCGTCGAGCAGCTTGAGCGCGGTGAGTGAGTCGTAGCCACCTGTGTTCCAGACCAGGGGCAGACGCAGACCGGCCTCGGCAGCGATGAGCACGGCAGCGAGGATAGGGGCTAACACGTGCGTGGGCGACACCAGGTTGATGTTGTGACAGCCTCGACGTTGGAGCGAGAGCATCATCGTGGCCAATGCATCGGGCTCGACCTCCTTGCCGCTCCCGCGCTGGCTGATGTCGTAGTTTTGGCAATACTGACAACTGAGGTTGCACCACGAGAAGAAGATGGTTCCAGATCCTTGGTAACCGCGTAAGGGGTCCTCCTCCCCAAAGTGAGGCCCGTGGCTGGCCACCTTGGCACGGGCGCCGGTATTGCAGGCGCCTATATCAGGCGGTTTCGCTCCGCGATCGACGCTGCACGCTCGACCGCAAAGGTCGCAGGCTTGCAGGTGCTCGTAGGCGACCTCCACGCGCTCCCGAAGCTCGCCCGAGCGATGGCGGGCTAGGTGTGCGGCTTCGAAGGCCTGCTCGTCTACCATCTGACGGGTACCCTTTTCGTACGCCAATTCCGGTCGCGGTACTTCACGTAACCGTTCTGCTGGCCAAACTGGTAGACCTTCCAGGTCACCTCCACATCCCGTCGGCAGTAGTCGATCACCTTCTGGAGCTCTCCCTGGCGAAACCAGCGCACTGCCTGCAGTCCATCGGCGCTTTTTCCCTCGCCCAATGTCGCTGCGGCCACATCGTCCAGCTTCAGCCGCCAGCCCAGACTCCGATGAATGTCGTCCAGCATGTCCACCGTCGGGAGATCCAGCAGCGGATCCTCGGTGTACCGCCGCAGCACCTCGTAGTCGAAGCGTAGCAGGTTGTAGCCGATCACGAGGTCGGCCTCGCGTAGCGCGGCGACGAGCAGCCCCGCATCTCGTTCCAGGTAGGTCTTGTAGACATCTTCACCTGGGTGATACGTCACCCCGACCGCCAGTTGCATATCGCGAATGTGGCTCCAGCCACCCACCTCACTGGCGATATACTGGGTCTCCAGATCCAGCACAATCAGGTCGTTCATGTCAATGACTCTTCTCTCTTAGAAATCGCAGCTCCGAACGGTCTGTCCTCCTACTGACGACGGATTCTGCCGATCATAGGCACGACCAGCACCAGGCTCAGCAGCCACAGCCCTACCCAGACCCCCACCTGATCCATCACGGCTCGCCATCTCGCCTCTGGTTCCAGGCTGATCCGCCAGTTGCTCTCCAGCTTGTTGAAGCTGACATTGAGGGCCTCTTCCACCCCGCTTGTGCAGCTGGCGCCGTCCGCGTAGGCCGATAGCAGCCTGCGTATGCCCTCGGCACCATGTGTCTCGCGTACGTACGTTACCACGCTGGCGCTTTGCGCGTAGGAGAGGATAGCTGTGCGTGGGTCGGGGGAGAAGGGGACGCATAGCTCCTCCAGCGGTAGGAGTTGCCCCCTTTCGCGCGCTTCCTCCAAGGCGAGGGCGTACTCGGGTGTGGGGAGCTGCTCGTTGACCGTGGCCAGTCCCTCGTTCAGCCAATTGGGGACGTGTCTGTAGCCCTCCAGCGTCACAAGCTCGTGGATCATCAGATGCGTGATCTCGTGCGGCAGATACCGTTTCATCCGTGAGCTGTAGCCCTGCTCTGGTGGCACGGCTACCACCACTACGCCGAGTTCGGGGCGTGCTTGCCCTCCAACCCAATCTCGCCCCGTGAGCACCATCGCTGCTTCGAGGTTATGCTCCGAGTCGTAGATGAAGATGTCGAGAGGGTCCGGTACTGGAGTGTGGAGCTCCGCTTGTACCCCCTTCACACTGGCCCGTGCGATGTCGAGGGCTGTCTGAGCGAAGACGGCATCTCCTTGACCCGCCACCCAGTGGACCGCGAGCCCGGCATCTTGGAGCTGCTCCCAGCGAAAGCGGTTATCCGTGTACCTGAACTGCTGGGGGGCTGTCTTCAGCTGGTTACCGGCTGTGTCCTCGATCTGCCACCAGAAGGTGATGTCGGCAAACGGCGGCAGCGGGTGGCGCTGGACGTCGTGGGTGTGGTTCAAGCTGATCTCTCGCGAGGGCTTCTCGAGCGCCAGTCTCTCCTTCTCTGTCTCCTCATCGTACGTGGCGCGAAAGAAGAGATAAACTTGAGAGATCTCGGCGTCGGACGTGGCCTCCAGCGTGAAGGTCACGTGTTGCGCAAAGCTGTGTTCAACGCTGCTCCTCGTGACGCTTATCCCGCTCGCCGAGGTAGGGATGGGAAGAAGCAGGGATGTGGCGAGCCATGCGAGGACTGCGACGATGACCAGGTCGAAGCGTGCCGTGCGCAAGGGAGTATCTACCAGGTGACTTCTTCCGCCGAATCGGCGAAGATATCCTCTAGATCGCCGTGCAGGAACTCGAACTCTCTGAGCGCGGCCTCGGCGGCGGATCGAAGGGCCTCATCGCTCGCCTGGCGATAGTGCTCAAGGATCTCTCGTGCCCTGTCCCCCCCGATCTGCCCCAATGCCCAGATGGCCGCTTGCTGTACCTCGGCATCGGCGTCCTCTGTCAACTCCTCCAGCATCGACACTGCTTCGGAGATCTGCAGCTCCCCACATGCGCGAGCGGCCTCGTAGCGCATTTCTGGGTTGATGCTGAAGAGTTCCTGTCTCGCCTTCTGTTCCCAACGGGTGTCGGCGCTCCGTCCCATAGCGAAGACTGCGCTGATGCGGAGCTTCTCCTGGGATGAAGCGTAAGCCTCGCGGATCGAAGCGATCACGGTCTCGTTGCAGATGTATGCCAGCGACTCCAGCGCCCTCCGCTGTACCTCGAGATCTTCATCGCCCGCTTGATAGGCTTCCACGAGAGCCCGATAGGCCATCCTGCGGGGCTTGGGGCGGATTCTCTGCAGTTCACCCAGCAGGATGAAGCGCCCCAGTGATTTTGCTGCAGCCGCCCGCACGCTTGCCGATTCATCCTCTCTTAGGCGTTTGGTCAGGCGGGGAACCAGGCGTACGTCCTGATCCTCCCATAGGCCCTCAATGGCCACCTTTCGCACGTCGGAGCTTTCATCCTCCATCGCTATGCGGAAGATCGCGCCGAAGCTGAGGGTGAAGTCCGCTTCCGCCATCTTCACCAACTGGGACGTCAATCCAAGACGCAGATCCTCTGGCAGATCCAACCATATCTCGCGCACCTGCTTGGCTTCATTGGCATCGAGGTTGGAGAGATAGTACAGCGAGGCCTGGTCGGGCGTTCTGCTGCTCTCAAGCAGTTTGTCAAGCAGAGCCTGAAGCGGTTTGTCCATAGGAGCTTATCAGATCCCTCACTTCAACAGCGACCAGGGTAGGATAGGGTTGATCAGATCTTGGAGCATGACCAGAGCCATTAACCCCACCAGAATCAGCATTCCGATGAAATGAATGAGCGCCTCTCGCTCCGGGGGGACGCGCCGTCCCCGGACAGCCTCGATGAGCACGAACAGGATGCGCCCACCATCGAGGGGGGGAATAGGGA
Source organism: uncultured Anaerolineales bacterium (assembly GCA_964575455.1). GTDB lineage: Bacteria > Chloroflexota > Anaerolineae > B4-G1 > B4-G1 > SKLM01. The sequence goes on from CAZNRX010000060.1 coordinate 22,317, forward strand.
GCAGGTTGGTCAAGCCCAGGGCAAGGCTGATGAGCGCCGCGGTCTGAAGCGCTGGAAAAGCCAGGTTCCATTCGACGCTTTGCTGCAGGGAGAAGGTCATGATCTGGCTGATGCCGACGAGGCTCGTTGGTCGCGCTTCTTGCGAGCTGACGTTACCTCGTATCAGCTGGACCGGAAGCTCCAGCGTTCGTCGCGCAATCGTCGACAGGGTGTCAGCACTGGCTCTGAAGGCTGCCGGCAGCGAATAGCTTTGGAGTCCACTCCGATCTGGCCACGGGGACATCATGATGCCCAGGAAGCCATGATCCTCACGGCGCTCTGGCGTCGCTCTCAGAGATAGCTTCTCTCCGTTTCGCTCGACGCTGAGCTCTATGATCTCCTCGGGGGCGGCGCGGATAATGCTCCGCAGTTCCTCCAATCCCTCGTCGATGCGCTCGCCGTCAGCAGCCACGATAAGATCCCCGGATTGCAGCCCGGCCTCCTCAGCGGCGGTGCCCGGTTCCACCTGCGTGACTTTGACCTGCCATTGGGTAGGGAAGCCACTTGTATACGCCCCGACGAGCAAGAGGACCGCCGCAAGCAGGTTGATTAGGGGCCCTGCCGCCATCACAGCCACGCGCCACCTCTTGGGTTGGGCCGCCAGACTGCGAGGATCAGATGGGTCTTCCTCGCCCGTCATCCGCACGAACGCTCCCATCGGGAGCAAATTGAGGCTGTAGAGCGTGCCCAGTTCCAACTCAGTGACCACACCTCGCATGTGGACCTTATCATCGACCCGCTCGCGTTTTGCCGTCAGCTTCTCTGCCCCCGAGCGAAGCGCAGTGAGATGCTCCAGGATATAGGTTCCGTCATTGCGCCGCCTAGTGACGACATCGACCCAGGTGTCCTCCTCCAGGTCAGGTGGCAGCCCAAAGGCGAGTGGGATTTCCACCCGCGTGCTGCCGATCCTCACGTGCCCTTTGCCTCGCCAGAGGCCCAGGAGCCGGGGCGGAAAGCCGAAGCCGAACTCCTCGACGCGAACCCCGGCCAGCTTGGCGAAAATGAAATGGGCCAGCTCGTGAATCAGAAGGATCGGTCCCAGCATCACGATCACTGTCCCGACTAGCCAGAATACCACATTGATCCAGTTCATAGATCTCTCTCAGTCAAAAAAACGGGCGTCGTCGCGCCCGCCATGTCCGAACCCTGATGGCCACGTTTAGCAGGCAACTGCTACCTCTTCATCCTATCGCTACCCACCCACAGATTATACCTTCCTGATGCCGAAGTCGCAACACGAATTCATGCAGCGTCTCACCCAGGCTCCTGGCCGTCCATCCTCGACAGGGCCAGTGGTATCTGACGTATCCAGTTGAAGCTTCTCACTCCCTCCAAGTCCCTTCGCTTTGGCGTGCCCTTCGACAGGTTGAGGAGGGCGCTCGGCGCGGCCCTCAGTGTCACTGGCGCGCTTGATGCTGGAGGAAGGACAGCACCCTGTTCAAGACCTCAGTCGGGGTTAGATCGTCCGTCTCGATGCACAGGTCAGCGTGTTGGAACGCGTGCTCAAGTCGTTGATTTAACGCATTGAGGTAAAAGTGTCACAAGCATTCGTTTGTGGTAGAATTGGACC
>CAZNRX010000061.1:0-23824 GCA_964575455.1 uncultured Anaerolineales bacterium
TGCGTGACCTGGTGCTGCAGATGCAGTTCAACAAACCTCGCGAGACCGGCGACCTCGCGGACCTGGCGAAGATGACTGCGAGCCTGGAACTCGCCAACAAGTTGCTGCCCCAGGGCCCAGACAGGCCCAGGATCTGGACACAAACTCGAACGGGCGTCGGGTATTTCGATCCAGATCCAGATACCGCCAGATTCCAACTGGCCAGATCCACCTTCCTACAGATGATGATCTCGCCCCACATCATCCACGTGGTGAGCACCTGCGAGGCCGACCACGCTGCAACGGTGAAAGACATCATAGAAAGCTCGAAGCTGGTGAGACGGTGTGTCAGGATCTTCAGGCAGCATGAGCCGGAGCTGACCAAGTACCTTCGCGACCCCATTGTGGTCGAACGGCGGGAATTCCTGCTCAAGGAAGCCGAGTTCCTCCTACAGAGGATTGCACGCCTGGGCCAAGGCAGCGACAAAACTCGACCGTTAGCGAAGCGGCGCGCATCACGAGCTGTGGACGGATCCACCCTACGGCCATTGGTATCCAGTCTCGCGGATGCGGGGACGTTGGCCGAAGCTCTGCGACGGGGCCATATGGCTGCCCCCGGTATCTTCCATCCGGCGTATTCGGCTGACCGTAGGCTCACCACAGGACCCACCCAGAATGGTTTCATTGACTGTCTGGATCTGCAGGGGGGCAAACGGGCAGGCATCATGCAAGAAGAGGCAAGACTCTCTTTTCTGGAGTACGCCTGAGCCGGGAAGCGATCTGACCTGTCGTAGCGTGCGAGGGTCACCACCTCTGGCCGCGTGGCCGCCACCGCCCGAAGGCATCTTCGATGTCCATCGTCATCGCCCCACCAATCGGCGCTACTCCCACGTTGTGGCGCAGCCGGCGCTAGATCTCTTCGGACAGCGACGTATCCTCTAAGACTAGCAGTCGATGCCCTTCCAGCGCGAACAAACCACAGCTCCCTCACCTACCAAACGAGGCTCGCCGATGAAGGAGCGGCAGAAGGCCGTCAAAGCAAGTCCTCGTGCTCCATGAGCACGCCCCTCGCTTCTCAGAAAGAGAAAGACCGGACATCTGCCGACAGGCATGCCTGGCCCATCTAGGGCACAACGGTACTGGACAGCAGGCTAGATCGATGCATGGCAAGAAACACGTCGACAGCCTCGTTCTAGGTCATCGTTGGTGCTTTGCTGGCTGTTTCTGCCGGGCCAGACTTGTTGTCCTCAGAGACGTCCAGGCTTTTGTGACGCAATTCAATCCCGTCAGAGTCGGTTTTCGCGGCGCAAAACGGCCTTCCTGAGGACTGATTTCGCCCTGAAGGGCTCGTTTCACGGCGCTCTTTCACGGCGTTGGCCCAATGAGAACGTCCGTTCTCACCCCTATCCTATCAGCTACGACCAGTTGGGTCAAGGAACCAAGAAACACGAACAGGAGGCTACCGATTCCTGAACGCTGTGTCTTCGCCTCCAAAGCACAACTGTCCCACGTGGATGCGCCCAGGTATCTGATAACGATGTGTTGGCCTATGCGCCGCGAATCTTGACACAAACAGCCGTCCCCCGGGGTGGGGCTTTCACCCCACCCTCGGAATCGAGCTCGGCGCTAGGGGCGTCGGGGCGAAGCTCCGGCGCATCAGCGACAGGCGAGTTTACATCCGACCAATCGCTGTAGACTTTCCGGCAAGGCACGGGTGCACTGGACCCCGTCTCCGTCGGGCATCTTCGGCACCTTCGAGCCCACTGATCTATCGTCAGGAATTGGACGGGCCTTCGACCTCCTTGAGCACGAGGGGCATGAAGAGCCGACGGGGCTCTCCCGCGATTGTGACGGTGTGCGTCGCTGTATTGCTGCCGCCGCAGTTCTCCGCTGTCACGGTGATGACCTTCGTGCCCGAAACCGCCCAGATGTAGGTGGAGAACGCGCTGGACTGCCCGGCGTGGGGCTCCGGCGACCATGTGTAGGTGATCGGGGGCGTGGCGTCGGTCGGTGTGATCCTGGCGGTGAACGCATAAGGTAGGTCGGCGACGCCGCTGGTAGGCCCGCTGATGACCACGCCGGTCAGGTGGTTGGTGCAGTGGAAGGAGTACTCGTCGGCGCCGATGTCGTAGCCCAGGCCGTTGGGCCGCGCCTCGCCGTCGATGTCGACATCGACGCGGGGGAGGATGGCGCCCGCGTCGATGGCGGGCGAGCCGTATTGCAGGTGATAGTCGGCGTCCAGCAGCGGATCTTGTGCTGTGATGGGATCGACGTTGACGATGACGCCTTGACCGCCCACGTCTCCGTCACTGTTGGCGTAGAAGAGCGTGTGGTCGAGGCGGGCGGTGCTGGTCGCGACGGCGTAGATACCATAGGTATGGCTGTAGATCAGGTTGTTGGTCAGGGCAAGTGTGACGTAGGGATCGCTGAGGTGGATGGCCACGCGCCCCTTGCGGCTGCCTTGATCGTTGGCGGCAAAGGTGTTGTGCAAGAGCGTGCCGCTGACCGGCTCCGTGCTCCAGGCCTCGAAGGCCATACCGCCGCCCTCGTGCCCGCCGTGATTCTCGGCCACGATGCTGTTGGTCATAGTAAACGCGGTGTTGTGCCCCATGTAGAGCCCGCCGCCTCGGTAGGCGCGGTTCCCCACGAAACGGTTGGCCTCCAGGGTCAAGTCGCGGGCCGCATAGGTGTACAGTCCGCCGCCGGAGCCGGAATTCAGGCCAGAGCTGGCATTCCCCTCAAAGCGGTTGTGGGCCAGGGCCGCTCGGTAGCAGCTCCAGAGCTGCATTCCGCCGCCCGTGCCGCCCGAGGCATTCAGGTTGACGGTATTGCGGTGTACCACGTTGTTCCGGAAGGTGAGATCGTGGCTCCTGTAGCAATAGACGCCGCCGCCGTCGCTGCTCTGCCAGCCTGGGCCACGGTAGGCCACGTTGTGGGCGATCTGGTTGCCCTCCATCAGTACATCGGGACTGGACGAGAAAGCGATGCCGCCTCCGTAGCCAGCGCTATCGCCGGTGACGACGCCGGTGTTGCTCAGCACGACGTTGTTCGCCACCTGCGCCGCCGGAGCATTCGAGAGGTAGATGCCGCCGCCCTGTCCGATACCGTTGACATTGGCGGCGTTGGAGATGATCACATTGGCGGTGATGACGGCCGTGCCGTCAGGGTTGTTTAGGTAGATGCCACCACCGTAGGCCCGACCGTCGGTGTCAGAAGGGCCGGCCACGTTGTGGGTGACGATATTGTGGGCGATGAGGGGCGTGGCGCCTGTGCTGTGGATGCCGCCGCCCCGGCCCGCGTTGAACGAGACGTGGGCAGCGCTCCCATTGGCGATGGCAAAGCCATCGACGGTTGGCGCGATAGCCACCGCGCGGCCATCGAGGTGGATCACCCGCCGCTCGTCCTCACCGTCCAGCGTGGTGGGGTAGGCATCGGGATCGCGCACCACGGAGCCAGCCGGGGCGCCATCCCATCCGCCGTAGAGCGTGATGGTCTTTGCTACCGTGATCACGGCGCCCCCGCTGCCGGTGTAGGTCCCCTGCGCCACGTAGATCGTGTCGCCCTCGGTCGCTGCCTCCAGCGCGGTCCGTAGGGCACAAGGGCTCGCCTGGGAGCAATCGCCGTCGCCGTCGGGCATCACGAACACATCGCCGGGTTTGGCGTAGGCTACTTGTGGCACCCCGCCCAACAGCAGGAAGAGCGCTAGCAGGAACACCCCCGCAAACCCCAGCGTGAAACCGATCTGTTTGTACCGATTCATCTATGCCTCCTCGTCGGGTTCGTTCACCTTGCTATCTGAAGACCTCAGTGACTGTGGTCGTCAGGAAGAACGCTTCGTCTCTGCAGGAAACCCCGCAGTAGCGGGCTTTCGACTCACTTCAGGACAAGCAGCAAGGCGGCCAGGGCCAGAAGAATCATCCATTTTCGATTGCGCCCTACTTGTTCCTTCTAGCGTACTCGAGTCACGCAACCACCCACGACTTCTCTGTTGGTGGTGTTCCCACTTGCTCAGCCTTGGAGCATTTTGTGAGACCACCATGATCAACAACGGGTCGCGGCAAGACCAAGCTCTCGAATGACTTGGCCGTAGCTGGCTTGGGCAGGGACCCTCGATAATACCCTCAGTCTGGCCGCACAGGTAGCTTCGAGGCATCTGAGCACCGGTGGCAACGACGCGCTGGAGACCAAGACTGCAGACACACCACCACCGTAGCCCGCACTCTTGGACCCTGTATGCCGACTTGCGGATGAGATCATCGACTATGCCGTCGTTCAGCGTGTCGACTACCGCGTCAGCCATAAGCACAACACTCGCCCGATGCCTCTCATTATTCTGGATCTAACAAAGTGATCCTTGGTGAATGAGAGCGGCTTAGTCGGCATCGTTTGATCCCACCAGGGCCTTCAGCACTCGTTCGTGAACACGTAGATCCGCTCGGTGGTACAGCACGAAGCGTATGTGCTTGACCGATGACAGGCGGGGCAGCCTATGGATCACTGTCTCGAATGCCACCCTCGCTGCCGGCTCCATCGGGTAGCCAAAGGCTCCCGTAGATATAGCCGGGAAGGCAACGGAACGAATCTGGTTCTGCTCCGCCAGCTCGAGCCCATTCCGATAACACGAGGCCAACAACTCGTCAGCAGGCTCATCCACGCCGTAGACCGGCCCGAGACAGTGAATCACATATCGATTGGGCAGATTGTGCGCACCGGTGATCACCGCCTCCCCCGGCCCGATGGGGGCCAGCGGGCGGCATTCCTCTGCCAGTCCTGGACCCGCCGCCTGATGAATCGCGCCGGCGACCCCGCCGCCCATCCGCAACTGTGCGTTGGCCGCGTTGACGACGGCTTCCATGTCGGGCTGCTGCGCTATATCACCCTGTACACACTCAAGCGTAATTCCTTGAACCTCTCGTATCATGATGAACTCACCCCCCTGGGCGTCTCCGTTCTGCCCTACTACCTGTCGATTGTGCCAAGCTGCGCGACAGCCTCGCCGGAAACCCTCCCATCACCGCCGTCGACGCTCGCCAGCCGCGCAGGCACGACCGCGGCGCTCGCCCTTCAGCTTCAACGACAGGTTAGACTGAACCGACGGGCAACCGCAGCCCTCCATCACAGGTCAGCCCGTTATTCTGGCCGACCTGTTTGTTGAGTTTAGATAGATGGCAGGGGCGGCTCGCGACTTGCGCGAAACCGCCCCGATGGTAGAAACCTGTGGGATGCCATCAACAACCCAGGAGGTTTCTACCATGAAGCAGTTTAACAACTTGATCGAGTTTCGTCAAGCCATCTATGAGTATGGCCTTCCCAAGGCCCAAGACGCTCAATTCGAGCTTGTGGATGCGCTTCTTCTCGGCTCGCGTATCCGCTCCTTCCCCGAGCTGAGCCTCTCCCCAGTCTTCCGACGCAAGTGGCCCAGCGCCTATGCTGCCCTTGAAGATAGGGAACAAAACCGGGAGTGGTTGGAGAAGCTCTGCGTCGGACAGATCCCGACGGAAAGCGTCCAGGTCTTCTCTCTGGACGGCACGGCTTGGCCTCATCCGGAGGCAAGGACACTGCTTGACCGCCAATATGTCTACAGCGGTGGCGAGATTGTGGTCGGGCATCCTTACTCCATACTGGCCTGGGTGCCTGAGCCTGACACGAGTTGGGCACCGCCGGTGTCGACACGTCGAGTCCTCAGTGAGCAGACCGACACCGAGGTGGGGGTAGAGCAGGTGAAACGACTTTGTCGGCTGCGACGTGAAGAGATGCTTCAATGGCTGCATCTGATCGTAGGCGACTGCAAGTACGGCAACCATCGTTTCCTGGGGCCTTTGAAGGATGAGCCGTGCGGGGCGCTGGTTCGTATGCGCCGTGACCGTGTGCTGTATGGAGACCCCGGTCCCTACCAGGGGGTAGGCCGACCGAGGGTCCACGGCGATCGCTTTGCCTTCAAAGAGCCGGAGACGTGGGGCGAGCCAGACAGTGAAGTGGGACTGGAGGATGAGCGCTGGGGCAAGGTACGGATACGACGATGGGACAACAAGCACGCCCGTCAAGACGCCGGGACCGTGTTAAGCATCATCCTGGTGGAGACCCATCTGGAGCGCGATAAGCCATCCGCACCTTTCTGGCTGGGGCACCAGCCGCTGGCTTACCAGCCACCGCCTCACCAGGAGCCAGGCACTCAAGACCTGGTCGACTTGTGGCACTGGTACGACTGGCGATGGCCCGTGGAGCCCAGCATCCGCTTCCGCAAACAGTATCTCCACTGGACCACGCCTCAGTTCCAAGAGCCAGAGAAATGTGACCGATGGACGAGCAGCTTAATCGACGTTGCACAGTGGGAGCTATTCTTGGCGCGGGATGTGGTCCAGGACGAGCCGTTGCCTTGGCAACCCCCTCAGGAGCGACTGACGCCAGAGCGAACGCTCCAGAGTCTGGGAGCGACTTTCCGAGAGATTGGCACCCCGGCAGCACCACCCCAAACTCGCGGAAAGTCCCCCGGCTGGCCGAAGAGGCGGCCACGGACTCGTCGCAAGCGGCATCCAGTGGTCAAGAAGGGCTAGAACTCGCCCAAAGTCGGCTCGAAACTTGATTGTTAAAGAACGTCACCTGACTCGACGGACATCGAGGATCTTACGCTTTGTCTAAGCTCAAGCAACTGATAAGTTAGCGTAGACGACAAGGTAGCCGAGCATTCGGTTACCTAGAATCAGGCCAGTGAGCCCCTGTGGGAGAGTGAGATGCCCACTGGCGGGCCTGTTTGTCCCACCAGAGCGAGGCTGGCCTCGTTTCTAGCTGCCATTGGTATGGTGAAGCTGCGCCAAGACCTCTGGATGTCTAGGCGGCTCGCCCTCCGTCTAACAGGGAGTATTCCCTAGGAGGCGGGAAGGTGAGCCGTGTCCCGAGCACCTCGTTGGTTTGCCAACCTTCTACATCCAGCAGAGTCTTCCCTGCAAGTCCGATCCGCTGCAGGATCTCCTGCTGGTGAGCCGTTCCCAGACGATTATCATTGAACTTCTGAGCTGGCATGCCTAGCACCTGGGGAAGGATCGAATAAGCCATCCAATCAGCCACTTTGTACAATGGACGCGGCGCTGCCAGACGATTGAGGGCCAGCACCACCACGACCGTGCCATGCTCGACCTCCGCTTCGGTAGGGCAGTACTGGTTGACGATCTCCGCCACTTCAAGCTCCTCCAGCAGAGGGTACAGAATCAATAGGGCACCAAGGAGATGGCACACCTGGCAACGTGTGAAAAGACACACCCATTGCGCCATCGTCCAGCCCTTCATCCGACGGAGCTGGGCCCATAGTCTCAGAACGCGCACCACCCATTCGAGCCACCGAAAGGAACGCCGATGTCGAGAGGGCCTCAATCGCCAAGGGAAGAGATGTCCTGGGATGTCGCCTAGCCTCATGACAGGAGCAAGTAACTCGCCAGGCGTCGGTGTCGACCCGCCTGGATGGCAAGAAGCTCTCTCCAAGGCCAAGACCGCCGGTGTGTCAGCAAAGCAGAGACTGATCACGATCACCAGCAGCCAGATCAACCAGTGACCAATGACTTGGCGAACGCTCAAGAATGTGGTAGACTTCATGTTGTGCTCCTTGCGTGGTGCTGGTTTGGGCAAAACCATTGGTACCACAAAAGGAGCACTTCGTCATCTGTCTGTCCTCAGGCTGACTTGTCAGTTGTCAAGGTGCGAAATATAGGCAAAGTATGTACCAGTTGAAGGTGTGTTTATTGTGACTCGCTGGCCGCCTCGAGGAGCCCCGAGAGACCGGGGCGCCATCGTAGGGCTGCGAATGATGTGGTAGCTACAACTGGCGCATCGGCCCACGTCAACCGTAGCCCGGCCTGGCTCAGGAGATCTGTGATCACCTCGAACTCCAGCTTCGCCGAATGGCCCGATCTGCCTCTTCTGAGTGCCGGTATATGATCTCACGGTTGCCAGAGAAGGTCAACTTCTTACACTGCCTACGGGTACAGGTTTTGGGGGTAATATCCGTTCTGACACCGACGCCATTCAAGAGTGGGCTGCAATCCGCAGGTCGCATAGGCTACACCGCGTATCTAGATGGTGGCGCAAGCAGGACCACCACATGTGGGTTGTCCGGGATGTCAATTGCTGCGAAAGCCCTGCACCACGAGGGTGTTGAATAAGCCACAGCCCACTCAATCGGTGGGACGCGCATATCGCAGAATCAGGCGTTGTCGGCATAGCATCCCTAATTCGGCGCCGTCTCGTGCCAGAAGTGGGGCGTCTACCCTATGCGACTAGTCGTTAAAGGTGTTTTTCAACACCCTCCACCACTGGCCTTGTGCTCCTCGGCGACTGATTGTATACTTGGCTAGGAACAAGCTCGCGGCCCAGGTCGCACTCGACGCTCGCCCTAGGAATGGCAGGATGCACGCCACCAGGTCCCGCGATGCAAGTCGTTGCACGACAGTCAGACCTATGGGAAGAAGTAGTAAAGGGAGTACCATCTCGCCCTGTAACGTGCATAGTGGCGCACTGTCGAGAGGATATCGTCGATGTCTGAGCAACAGATCGCGGTACAATTGCGCAAGCTGGGCTTTGGCCAGGAAGCAGCCGACCTGTACGTTGCTTTGCTCAGAAACGGGCCTCTTACATTAGAGGCAGTATCGTCCAGGGCTGGCTTGAAACCGGAAGAGGCAGTGCCGTTCCTTGTGACAATGATCTCAAACAGACTTGTGTTTGAGCATAAGGGGCAGTACTGGGTTCTGAATCCAAAGAAGGCTTTCAAGTCTCTCTCTGACGAGGTACTATGGTCGGTTACTAGTACGACATCAGATAGCTTGGAGGACGTCCCCGAGGATCAGGTTACCGACGTTCGAGAGAAGCGACAGGCTTGCCAGATACTTCGAAGCCTTGCTGGCGAGCTCTACATTCATCGTTCTCCTATAGCGGTTGGGAAGATCGAGATTGCGAGGAATCCCAACCAACTGGCTGCCTTGCTCACAGAAGCAATTGACAAGGCCCAAGATCAGGTTCTCTGCATTAGCACCTCCCCAAGGCAGCCTCAGCTGTCAGTCATCTGGAATAGCATACTCTCCAGAATCCAAGCTGGTGTGAAGTACAAGCGTATCGTGGACCTCAGAGAGATAGTCGAACACGGTTATAAGATCGTCACGCGAGACGTAGAAGAGGTAGGAGTCGAACTCTATGTCGCAGAAAGGGATCTGATTGACCGCAAGTTCTACGTCGTTGACGAGGAATTCGTTGTGATGTTCGCACCGAACAGGCGCAACCTTCACGGTTTCTCCTTGACAGGCCAGGTCATCAGCAACAAGATGATTGTGAAGGACTACCGAAGAGCATTCGAGACCCTGATGGCTCAATCAACACCAGCTGCTTTCGTACTTAGACTCATGGCTGAGGAAAGGAAGAACTTGTTGTCGAGGGCAGCAACGAACCTGAACGGCGCCCAAGTTCGTTGGTTGAAGTGCCTAGTAGACTTCGGAATGTACTGCAAGTTCTCCGAATTCGACAGCTCAGACATCCGTCAAGCCATAAGTAGAGCGTCTCTGTATGGACTTGTGGAAACGCACCGGATCGGCCCGACAACCAAACCGCTACCCAAGTACTCTTGGTCCATGAGCGAGATCTGTTCGAAATGGTCCGCGATGCAGCAGCGCTGACTGGTCGGGTCACCATAGGAGGAAGTAAGGAAACACTCATGAACAGCAAAATCCTCGGGTCGCTAACGCACAGGCAACTGGACATAGTCAGAGAACACCTACAGAAGCGGGTCACAGCAAGGTCTCGGAAGAGCGGACTCGGCATTGTTTTCGACATCACATACTGGTGTGATCTGGCTTGCAGAGGCTGCGCTGTGAACGCGAAAAGGTACTCTGGGCAAGATTGCGTTCCGTCGGGCAGTCTCGAAGCAAATACCGCCGAGGTCATGTTCATCTTGGAGAAGATCGGCGACTACGTAGATAGTAGGCCTGCGTTGAGGTTCTTCCTCAACTTCGGTGGGGGAGAGCCATTTCTTCGTGCTGACTTCATTGAGATCTTGGAAGAAGCGTCGCGGCGCTTCGGAAGAGACAGCGTGGGATTGGACACAAACGGTACATTTGTTTCCGAAGAGCAACTCAGTAGAGTCGCCCCTCTTGTCAGCTACATTGGAATCAGCCTCGACGGTCTCGATGCTTATCACGACTGGTGGAGAAAGGGAAACAGGACCAGAGGGATCGGGAGTCCCTTCCAAGAAGCTCTCAGAACTATAGAGACCGCGCTACAGATTCCCGAAGCCCGTGAGAGCCTCGAAGTGAGCTCAGTAGTCACCAAGAAGAACCTTGATCAACTGCCGGCTCTGATGCGTCTTCTGAACACCATCGGAATAGACTCCTACAGTGTTCATAGGGCGATGCCGGTCGGCCGCTTTGCTTCTCACAGCGAGCTTCTGCCAGAGGCTGAGGACTACCTGCAGTTGCTCGTTGGGATTACAGAGACTGCCAACGATCTAGGCATAGACGCCCATATTCATCACAGTATCGAGTCGATGTACGCCACGCTGCTATTGAAGCACGACACCTATGTAGGTGACAAACTGGGAGCACCGGACAAGAGGTCTTCAATAGGAATCGATCCTCGCGGGAGAGTCTTCTTTGACCCGTGGTGTATGGTTCCTCCTTGGAACCAACTTGTGGGCGGTTCCTTGCTCGATGAAGCAGCGAGTCTGAGTGCTATCTTCGATCAGGGTATCCTTGCTATCGCCCAGGAGTACTGTCGTCCGGAGATTCGTTGTCATGGATGTGAAGAACCGTGTTCCGGAGGCTCTCGTCTTGCAGCAGCAGCCTCATATCTGCAACTTGATCCTTCGTTAGACTCATCAGAAGTAACGGTTAGCCACATTCTACAGGGGATGACAGAAAGAGACCCGGCTTGTCCACTGGGTATGTGATCCGACTAGGGAACAGATGATAACGGTCGAGCACAGCTCTGATCCAGTTCTCAATAGGATATCAGAGAGCTACTTCTCCATTCGAACATACTCGGTTCGGCGACGAATCGACCTGTATAGGGGCTGTCAATTCGATTGCGCCTACTGCTTCGCGGCATCGTACAAGAGGGGGCAGACTGACGCACGCCGATTTGGCAGCGACATAGTTGTCGATGCAAACGCGCCGGCGAAACTCGATCGCGAGCTTCGAGCGGTATCCGGTGGGGCCTTCGACACGAAGAGTCCCGAGTATACGTGCCTAGGCACCACTACCGATTCGTATCAGCCAGTTGAGCGGAGGTATCGGTTGACCAGGAAATGCCTCAGGCTCTTCCTAGAGAGGGAGATGCCTGTCTCCGTCTTGACAAAGTCGAACCTATGCGAACGGGATATCGACCTATGGTCCCGGCTGGCAGAGAGAGATCTTGCAGCTGTTGGCTTCACCCTGACGATGCCAACGAACGCCGATCCAACTGTCAAGCGCATGTTGGAACCACTCTCGCCATCTGCCGGGACGATTCTAAGGACTCTAGAGGCTTTCGTAGGCCGCGGCATCAAGACCTACGTATTTGTTGAGCCAGTTGTACCATTCGTGACGGATGAGGACTATGCGTTGTCCCAGCTTCTCCGCGAGATTAGCCTCACCGGAAACAAGAAGGTGCACTTCGGTGTCCTGAAACTCACCCCCGGAACTTGGGAGAGACTGAGGGCAAGGTTGCGCCATTATGACTGCCAACTGATTCCCTCAATCGAGAATCTCTACTTCGACCGGGGGGCTATGGAGTTTAGAGACTCCTGGCTGCCCAGTGCCGACTATCGCCATCAACTGTACGAGTACGCCAGATCCGAGTGCCAAACCCTCAATTTGGGCTTCTCTTGCGAGGGAGAAGCATATGGGCTTTGGTTGGATGACTGGGCGACTGTTCAGGACCCATTCCGCTATCCGACAGGATACGACATATGGAAGATAATCCATGAGCACGAGGGCAGTTTGGTCACCCTGACGGATGTCCTGGATGAACTGCGAGATCAATTTCAGCTGACGCCTGACTACGTTAGGAATCTGGCGAAGCTTTGGAGAGAACGCCTCCTGTTTGATGATCTGGAGGACGTGGGATGGACGAGACAAGACGCCAATGTTTCCTACTACTACCACCAGTAGGGTGATCCGAGGAAGAGAGATCACCAATCGTGGAACAGTAGGATAGTGCGTGGCTTGGAGGGCCAGCCAATGCCTGAACTAGCAGTGGACTTCTGCGGATTCGAATTGAGAAACCCCTTTGTTGCGGCCTCGTCTCCTGCCACCGAAACGGTTTCAGGCATCGTGAGGTGCGGCCAGGCGGGTGCTGGTGCCATCATAACCAAGTCAATTGCTGATTATGATGAGGACAAGCTCTCTCGAGGAGCAAGAAGGACCTACGTAGGTTCACGAGGTCTATGGGCGACCTCTACCTTCCGGAGAGAGACGATTACTCGTCAAGCCGGAACGCAGTTGTTAGCGAGAGCTTCCCGGCAGAGCGTGGCACCAATCATTGCCAGCGTTACAGCCATGGATCTGGATCCTGACTCTTGGCTGGGTACCTGTCTTGATCTTCAGTCCGCTGGCGCAAGCATGATCCAACTGGATCTCTTCTACCTTCCCCAGCCGGTGTGCACGGATAGCTCAATCAAGGCCTTGGTGTCACTGATCCATACTCTGACCACTGCTGTTTCGATACCGATATTGCCGAAGTTGAACCTAGAACTGCCTGCGTACCTGATGGCTAGCTGTCTTAGCGAGACTGACATAGCAGGTGTTTCCCTGCTCGACTCGGTCAGAGTTCCCAGTCCGGTGAAACCTGACGGCAGCTCAGCGTACAGCTCTGTTCGTCAGCTGGGCATGTCTTCGCTCTTTGGGGCGTGGCAGCTGCCACTTACTCAGCACTACACGATGATTCTGAGTCGACTGACCAACTTCCCTCTTTGCGTTGGTGGAGGTCTAACTAGTAGCAGTGATGCTCTGGAGATGATAATGCTGGGCGCAACCACCGTCCAGTACGCGACGACGATTCTTACCAGAGGCTACGAGTTCTTGAGTGAGGCATTAAAGCAGCTCGATAACTTGCTTCAGGAGCTCGGCCACCACTCAGTCCGCGATGCTCGAGGTATCGCGTCGCAACGTCAGTACACTGATGTTGAAGGGGCCACACCCAGATTTGAGGAAGCAATGGCAAGGGTCGATCACGAGAAATGCACAATGTGTAGGAAATGCCTCCAGCTCACCTTCTGCACAGCCATCGCGGAAGATGGAGGACGTATTGACATCAACTCATCGTGCTGCGATGGCTGCGGGTTCTGCGCGTACTTCTGCGATTCTGACGCGATCAGGCTAGAGAACCTCTCCAGCCACTCAACATAGAGCCCCTGGCTCGGAGGTGATCAGAGATATGCTAGTGACAGAGATAGAATCCAAGTCAATCCTGACCAAGAGCGGTCTTCCCGAGTCTGATTACTGCATCAATCCCTACGTTGGGTGCTCACACGGGTGTGTGTATTGCTACGCTCGGTTTATGAAGCGATTCACCGGACACAGAGAGCCTTGGGGACAATTCGTGGATGTGAAAATCAACGCAGTCGAGTTGCTGAGGACGCGATTGAAGTCGATGCGGAAGAAGCAAGGAACGATACTCTTGGGTAGTGTGACCGATGCTTATCAACCACTTGAGCGTCGATACGAGCTCACTCGAGGCCTTCTGCAAGAACTACTGAACGAGACTTTCTCCGTATCTGTACTGACAAAATCGGATCTGGTAGTACGTGATGTCGATCTACTAAGGCGGCTTCGCAGTTGCACGGTCGGACTGACGATCACTACTCTCGATGAGCAAGTAGGAGCCAGGCTGGAGCCAAGATCGTCCTCAACCAGCGCACGGATTGAAGCATTGAGGAGACTCCACGACCAGGGAGTGACCACCTATGCCTTCCTTGGCCCAATCCTGCCCCATTTCACGGACCTGCGCAGAATATTCGAGCGCGTATCTGGCGTGGTTGACACAATGTGGGGCGAAGTCCTTAACACACGTGGAGGTGCCTGGAAAAGCCTAGAGGCAACGCTCGAACAGCATTGGCCCCAGCTCCTGCCTGATCTCGAAAAGAAGGTCCAGAGTACCGAATACTGGAATGGAGTCGAAGAAGAATTCGGTAGCTTATGCGACGAGTTTGACATGCCCTTGATGGGCTTCTATAGACACTAGTGTTCTTCCAACCCCCGATGCGTGGCAAGGCAAAGCAGGACAGTCCGGGTCTAGACAGATTCGCGGCAAGTTACCTAGCGCTCAGCTCACTGTCTGGCGTCATCGAAATCGGCACTGTCATACTAGTGATTCGTATGGAGAAACCGCTCTACGGGATCCCTCTGGTGGGACTCGCATACCAGTTAGGCGCGTTCTTCAGGGAACCGATTCAACTTGCCTCTTGGCTATACTACCTTGCCGTCATGCTATCTCTGATGCTGGCGGTCGTCGCGTCTCAGTCGCTTGTCTTCTTGCTCTTGACTGTCTTCCTACTGAGTGTTGGGGTTCAGGGGATTCGTGGAATTGCATCCCGGAACCAGCGAATCGGCACCTTCACAAAGAGAGTATTCCGGATCGCTGGCTTTGCCAGCTCAGGACTCGTTTCGTGGAAGAACCTACCAATGGTCGCTGGCCTAACTCTTCTCGCAGCCCTGCTGGCGATGAAGGCACCTCACAGACCCTTGAGGACCAAGGTCCGGAACGTGGGTAGTGGTCCGATCGGATGGACAATGATGGTCCACCAATCCCACTACTTCTCGTACGCCTACATGATCCCACTGACATTGATCAACAACTACGGGATCGCCCCAAGGCTGGCAGGTACGTTGTTCTGTATCGGCTGGCTGAGTTACATCTCTTCCCGTCGGGTATTCGGCAAGCATGGACTGATTCTGGTTTTCGCTCTTGGACACATCCTCGCCGCCTTCTCTCTTGCTGGTCTGTTCCTTTGCTCCTCTGGCTCTCTCGGTGGAGTGCTCGGATTCTGGTTTCTCACAGGCTTCGGCGGTGGGACCGTCTACGCACTGCATGAGCTGAAGCGCACAGCTCCGACAGAGCAGTATGAACTGGGCCCTTGGGAGAACATAGGTCACGTACTCGGGGTATTGATATCCCTTGTCGCTCTACTGGTCTTGCAGACACCACGGCCAGTATTTCTCGTGGCGTCTATGATAGCTTTGGCTACCCTTGCTCTGTTCCTATCGTGGTCAACAGCGAAGTAACTCAAAGGAGGTTTATCGAGACAGTCGACCGGAATCAGTGAATCCTCACCTAGGACTAAGTCCGCTCCACCTAGATGCCCAGGTGCTTGCATTGCGCTGGCTTCAGATCTGTTGAGCTTACCGATGAGAGCGGGCGCGCCACCTTGGTGATACTATCAGCGACCGATAGATGGCATCGGCGAATTGGGGAGGTAGATTGAGTCGGAAGACCTGCAGCAGTGTAGTTGGAAAGCGTGGATCTGGACAATCGACCCACGGACTGGGCCCGGTCTCCCACTCCGCAGAGGTGACAACGGAGCTTTGCAGCGCGGACCGCATCGCAAGTCCTGCACGGTACCCGATCCAACAACCTACGTCAGCATCGCTGACGGTAATGTACCGATTGTCGCAGAGTAGCGTCTGGCTCCGAAACAGCACCAGTCCAAAGACCTCGAGAGCAATAGGGGAAGAGGGAGCCTTCGACGGACCTTCGTGGATCATTGCAGGACGTGTGAGGCGATCACTGGATGACAGAGGAAGGACCTAGTTGAGCTACCTCAGGAATGAACAGGAGCAGAATAGCCTCTGGGTCACCTCCGTTCTCAGTCAGCTTGTCCATGCCTTGGGCGCAAGATCCTTGATGACTCCAAGAGGCTTGGTCACTGAACGAGGCCGTCGTCCAGATCGCCCCTCTTTGTCAGTCAAAGCCTAGATCCATCCAACATAGGACTTCGGCTCGTTTCAGCACAAGTGATTAGTCACAAGACGTCATTCGTCGACCCGATCACGCAGCTTCTGCCACCTGACCGCTACTGAAAAGGAGTAAGATACGTGGACCTGAGACCAATCCCTGACGAGAAGAAAGTCATCGAGTTCTTGCGCGAGGCTTTGCAGCACGGTTGGCCCAGCAACGTCGTTCCCACAACCAAGGCAGATCTACCGGGTTTCGAGGAGATTCACTATGATCGCAATCCGTGGAGGTACGTAGACCTATATGGGGGCGCACAGACGGACATTGGATTCGAGCTCATCTTCCACAAGAGTGACATGGTCTGGGGTACCACCTACCGCGGAGGTTTCATCGACAACGAAAGCACAGACACCACTGCCGATCGAGTGTTTGGTTTCCTAGTCAGGGCCCTCCGGGCCCCCAATGACCTCGCGGTACCGTTGAGGGGTCCCTCAGAGCTCGAGAGTGAGGACTGCGCTTGGCTATACAAGTATCGGATGAGTGGCAGCTTTGCTTCGTTCGCGGCAGTTGAACGCATCCTGTTGAATGGCGAGATTGTCTACGAAAGAGTCTTTAGCGGAGGCTACTTCGGCGACGAAGCTGTCTATGGCAAACCGGTTCCTGTGTTCGCGACTCTGTTCAGCTAGTGGAGGCGCACCACCGAACCTGCGCAACTGAATTGGATGATTACCATTGGGATATCTGGGCCATCAGGATCGGGCAAGACCTTCTTGTGCAAGAAGCTGAGCCGGCATCTGGCGAACTGTCGCATAATCCAACAAGATTGGTACTTCATAGATCCCGATGAATGTGAAGATGACGCAAACTACTGCGACCTACGCTACTTGCACGTAAGGGAGTTCGTCGGTCATTTCAGCTTGCTACAAACTGGTAATGTCGCGGCAGTGCCTGTGGTCGACTTCGAGACTTTCCACAGGACTGGAGAACGCAACTTGATAGAACCTGGGGATTTCTTGCTTGTGGAAGGAATGACCATATTCCGTATACCCGAAATCCTCCGAGGCTGTGATCTTCATTACTATCTCGCTCCAGACATGGAGATAGTCCGTAAGCGGAAGTGGGCAAGGGACCTGAGCGAGAGAAACAAGAGCCCTGAGATCATTGAAGGCCAACTAGAGTGGATCGAGCGCGAGTACCGGTGGGACCTTGCCTGGTTGCCGGCTTGTGTGCAGATTATGGAATTCGAGCGTCCTGAGACCATGGAGAGTATGCACGAGACGATTCTGTCAGAAATCATGCAGAAGAGTGCTTCAGAACTGGAAACCGAGAAGGACCCGCCACAATAGGCGGCTCCTGTCGACGATTGAGCTTCCAGCTAGCGTGACCTTTGCCCGCGTGAAACAAATCACATAATTGAACTCTGACGACGCGGCTAGCTCAATCTCTACAAACATTATACGATGTATACCGCAATCAATAAATGCATTTCCGCAAATCAAGCTGCTTGAAATTATATAAACTGCATTTTGGTCGCGCTTTAGCAACTGATTTGTGCCCTATATTACCCAATTATACAACATTATATTGAGTTGCTTTCCGCTTCCTGCATACATGTCAAGCAGAATTGGGACCAAATCAGGGTCCAGATTCAAATATGCGATTACCTATTCTTCGGTCAAAGGTGATGCTAGGGGCGAAGATGAAGAACGAATCCCGCGACAAACGGACTTGCTGGCCAGCCTCAAGCGTACCTGCCGCTCCGTGACGTCACTGGACTTCGTTGCGTTGGCCCGACACTCACCTCCATCGTCTTCCGTCACAGACGAGTCTGCTGACCGCTGGAGAGTATGATGAATAGCGAATCAATGCCAGCACCCGAAGACACTCTTGACACAGCCGACCCTGGAGACGACACGCAGCGTCGGTATCGATATCAGGCTGCCTATGCCGCCATACTGGCCCTCACCCTGCTCGATGCTGACACCGAGCACGAGGAGGTCTTCTGCGAACAGCACGAGGACACCTTGCTCAAGAGATGCGATGGAACATTCGCTGGGATTCAGGTGAAGACCCGCAGGCCTGGTCGCGAACCATTCAAGGCAAGAGACGCTCAGGTCATCAAGTCCATTTGCCGATTCATTAGGCAGGAAATGCAGTTTCCAGGCCACTACACGCGTTTTGTCCTAGCCACGAACTACGCGTTTTGGACCGAGAAGAGGTCTCAACAGAATCTGCCCTATCTACTGGAGCTGGCTAGCAGTTCACAAGGAGACCACAGTTGGCTGACATCCTTTGTGAATAGGATCAAGGAAGAGTGTAGACTGACAGACGAAACGGACGTAACTGATCTAGTTGTCCGGGTACTTAGGAAGATGGAGATACAGACTGCACTACCGAAATTCGACGATGTAGAGTCACGTCTTGCCAGGCACATTCCGGAGTACCATGACGTGGGAGAAGCTGGCTTCGACGATCTGCTTAGAGCAGCCAGAGCTCTCATTGATGAGGCCTCCAGAGCCGCTTCTCTTCAGCACGTCACGGCCAAACAAATGTACTTCGCCCTATGCTCAGATCCGTCGCGAGCGAGAGCCAATGATATCATAGACGGCAAGAGAATCACCAGAGCGAGAGTGAAGACCATACTTAGGAGCAGGTTGTCAGGAGATCTCCTACTCCGTAGAAGACACAAGGTGCTAGTCTCGGACTTGCCTAAGGGAATGCGGAATCTCGAGCTGAAAATGGCGAAAGGCAGAGTCTCGGCTCACAGTATCCGTGACGCAAGAGATCAGAAATACTCGGCTGAGCACTTGCTGAACAGGTGGATCTATAAGTACGATCCCAATACGGCGAATCGACGGTATGAGCACCTAACCGCGATAGTGGGCAATGAGTGTCACGAGGCATATGACTCGGTGTTTACGCCTGAAGCACCGTTTGGGCAGGAGATGCTGCAGGAGGTCAGGAGACGGCTTCGTGATCGCCACTCCAGAAACCCGGCGAGCTTCTTCCGTAGCGAGTACGAGCATCTCTTGGGAATTGCGGGTATCCTGACAGAAATCTGCGACGTCTGGTGGAGTGAGAGGTTCGAGCTTCCGGAGAGTGACAAGACATGAGCCTTTTTCGCACTCTTTCAGACCTGGAAGCTAGCGACTCGGTGCACTTGGGGAGGCTATTGATCCTCTTGAATGCTTTTGCTGGCGAAACCGGAACTGAGCCAATACAAGGGCTGACAAAGCTGGCGAAGCTGGATTTCCTGCTGCGCTACCCCGTCTACTTGGAGCGCGCCCTGAAGGCAAGGAATGCCTCAATTCGGAGCGTCAAGGTGGCCGAGCATGAGCGAAAAAGTGTAGAATCGACTATGATCCGGTATAGGTACGGGCCGTGGGACCCGCGGTACCGAAGGTTCATCAACTTGCTGGTGGCAAAGGGACTTGCAGAAGTGAAGATAGAAGGCAGAACGGTGGTCATTGGGCTTACCGCAGCAGGGCATGACTTGGCTGAGCAGATATCTAGACAGGATCCGTTCCAGGACATCACGCGTCGGGCAGAAACTCTCAGCACTCATTTTGATTACACTGGAACCTACCTGATGAAGTTCATCTACAGGACTTTTCCGGAGATCTGCTCACTGCGCCTTGGAGAGGAGATAGATCTGTGAGAATCCGATTCGAGACGCTTGCCATACAATGCAGGGAAGCTCGCGAAGTGATTAGCTTTGCGCCGCGGATTTCCTTCTTCCACGGACAAATATCGGCAGGAAAATCATCCATTCTTAGGTTACTAGACTACTGTCTTGGTGGGAGACTCGAATGGACACCGGCCCTCTCACAAGAATTAGTGTCTGCCGAGCTTAACGCAAGGGTTGGCGAGTACCAGGTGCTCTTCTACAGAGACGCAAGTGATTCCAATGCGGTTCACGTGACCTGGAAGAATGATGCAGGCAGGTCCGCCAGCGTCCTGGCCCCTCTGAGAGCCGCTTCTAGGCCCATCTGGAATGACTGCGTCTACAACCTAAGTGACTTGTTGTTCTACCTCGCGGGACTGGATCCAATCAAAGTACGGAAGAGCAAAAGAAAGGAAGATAGCCCGCTCGTGCGACTGAGTTTCAGAGATCTTATGTGGTACTGCTACCTGGAGCAGGACGATTTGGACTCTTCCTTCTATCAGCTAGGAACGATCTACCGCAAGCTAAAGAGTCGGGATGCAATGCGATTCATAACTGGGTTCTACACAGAGAGGTGGAACGAACTTGAGATTCGACTAGAGGCAATACGAGAAGAGCGATCAGCAAAGCTCGAGGCGGCCAAGCAGGTGCGAGAATTCTTGCAGCAATACGCAGGAGGCCTTGAGCGTGAGGTCAATGAACAGATGGAAGCAACTCAGCGAAGACTAGCGAGCTCGAAGCAAGAACTGGCGGAGCTGCATCGTCGCTATGAGATAGAGACCCACTTTGCAGATGATCTCCGTCGGCAACTGAGGCAGCTCGGGAACAAGCTGGCTAAGGAAGAACAAGCCCTCGAGGATCTTGAGGAACGGATTTCAGAGCAAGTGGAACTCAGGGCCGAGCTCCTGTCTGCGAGATTCAAACTGGCACGTGCAGAGTCAGCTTCATCCGTGCTCTCAGGGGTCGAATTCCTGTACTGCCCGGCGTGTGGCGCAGATCTGCAAACAGACCACCCGCACAGACATGGGACATGCGATTTGTGTGGTAGATTCCGAGATCGGTCCACCACCGAACCCGTCCAGCAGGCTGAAATCGTGAGACGAGACTTAGGATCTCGAGTGGAAGAACTCGACGAGTCGCTGACGAGACATCGCAGAGCCCTAGAGAAACAGCTTAGACGGGTCGGGCGACTGAGGCAGCGGAAGGCAGAGCTTGATTCGAGACTATCCGATGAGCTATCCAGTTACGATTCTGCGTACGTTTCTCAGTCACGCGAATTGGAGCGTCGGATCGCCACTCTGGAGGAAAGACAGCGCGGGCTGGAGAAGACTGTTCGGATGCTCGAGGCAGTAGATGAATACGAGAGAGAAGCTAGTCAACTCGCGGCAGAAGAGAATCGAATCAAGAGGGAGATAGCTGCAGAGAAACGCAAGCTGACGGACGCGCAAGAAGTAGTTGAGGAGATCGAGGACACTTACTTGGAAGCGTTGGTACAAGTTGGCGTTCCTGGTGTGGCGGAGACAGATGAAGTTGAGATCAACCGGAAAACCTGGATCCCCAAGATTATACCCAGAGAGGGAGATCCCTACACGTTCTATGATGCGGGGAGCGGGGGAAAGAAGACACTCCTCAACGTATGCTACGCGCTATCTGTGCACCAGATCGCAGCCAAATACGATCGTCCGTTGCCCACCTTCTTGATGATTGACACGCCGATGAAGAACATTGGCGAAGATGTCAACGAGAACATATTCAGAGCCTTCTATGAGTATGTTTATCATCTTGCCAGCGACGAGTTGTCGGGAACGCAGTTTGTCATTGTCGACAAGAATTACTTCGCACCGGGAGATGAACAGAGGGTGTCCGTCGTGGAGAGATTCATGTCTCCGGATCGACCACTTATTCCCTACTACAGAGGGCCCTAGACCAAGCGCATGAGCCTCTCGCTCAGAGCAGAGCGACTAATCCTTCGACAGGAAGGGCGATCGGTGACGCTCAGCCCCATTGGAGACAACTACCAATCTCTCTCGGGACTTCAGCTAGGAAGACCATACCTCTCAACAATCCGTCATAATCCGATACCTATGCCAGGAACAGAAGCGCTCGGAGAGCCGCTATGGATTGTCAGCATCTGGCCCACCCAAGAGTTCGTGGCAATCGTCCAGAATGGTTCGCATGTAGAGTGTTCTCTTCTTGTCAATCAAAGGCATCGGTCTCGAGTCAGGGGTCTCCGTCTGCACACTTGGAGCAGTGTAGGACCTCGCTTCCAGGCAACTGAGAAAGAGCACCCGCCCCTGATCCCTGTTTGAACACGGGTCTGTACACGATCTCGCTGGTCTCGAAGCTGCCATCGCAACGATGACAGGTGCCTGCCTCTCTAGCCTTGATTGGGACGTAGCCATCGATGACCCAGGTCGTCTCCCCCACCCCCAGATGGGCGGCCAGGGTGCGCAAGGCAACTCGGACTGTCTCCGTCTGATTGTCGGCGTAGAATCGTTGGGCGAGCTCCTCGAGTAGCCGTGCCGATTCCCTGCCGAGGGTGAACGTCTTCTTACCTGCTTGTTCGCTCATAGCCACCTCCCCGTGATCCGTGCCTGCTGGTGATGTCCGTAGTGTACCATATTGTACCATACTAACCAAGGCTAGCGTGGTAGGGCTTCAGACGGGTTCACGCAGCGGAGCAATCGTGGGGGAGGAGTCTCCGATCCCGTCTGCTCTCGAGGCAACTGCTGCCATCCTGTGCAGGCAATCATCTGCTCCAGTGGACGCGATAGCAGCGCGTCTCCCAGATGACCACGTTGGACAGGATACCTTCGACCACGACCCAAGCTTGCCACGTGCCCGTCTCGTCCACCCCGAAGTAGGGATTCCCAACCTGCAAAGGCCCATAGGAGAACGTTGAACTGCCTGCCGTGTAAGGCAGCAACGAGTAGGCGCCACTTGGCGCCACGATGCTGAAGGTCGCGTCGTAGGGCGGCGAACCCCCATTCACCACGACGTGAAGCGTCTGAGCAGGCAGCCCCCAGTAGAGCGGAGCATAGCAGACGAGATAGGCGTAGTCCCGCGTCAGCGTGACATCTGTGACCGGGGGCGTCGTGGGTGTCGGCGTGGGACTGGGCGTCGACGTGGGACTCGGCGTCGGGGTCTGAGTAGGCGTGCTGCTTGGCGGCACCGTTGGGCTAGGGGTATGAGTCGGCGTGTCAGTGGGAGTCGGCGTATCGGTGGGTGGTAGCAGGGCGGTGCTGAGATCAAGGCAGAGCCGCAGCTTCACCGCTGTAGCCGGACAAGCAAAGGCACCACGATCCGTGCCCGGCGAGGATTCGGCCTCGATCTGGAATGCCGTCTCGCCGCCTATGAAGCTGCTGATGCCCACGTTCGTGTCCACTTGACGCAAGACACAGTCCTGATGACCGGTCGAGTAGCGTCCGTTGATGGCATGGTTCTCGACGGACAGCTCGACGTACTCGTGGGAGCTGTCCAGGTCCCCTGCGGCGTGCAGCGTGGAGATGGTGCCACTGGTGAAGGCCTCGCCAGCGGGAGCGTAGACGGTACGGGCTTGCGTGTCCCCATCGGAGCTGAACCCATCGATGATCACCTCGGTCTCCCCTGGAGCGCAGCCCGGCACCGGAGTTGTCGTCGCCGTCGGCGGAGGTGTGTCCGTGGCCCGAGGAGTCGAGGTGCTGGTCGGCGTAGGGGTATCCGTAGGGGGTGACGTCGAGGTTGGTGTCGCCGTTGACGGCGAGCTGCTGATATCGTAGCAGATCTTGATCTTGAGCGGGGTTCCAGGACACTCGTGGACGTTCACCGATGCGTCTCTCTCCCCATCAAACGTGAAGCTGGATGCCCCCGAGATGAAGGGGCTGATGTCGTGGGTGGCGTCATCCACTGTCCGATAGACGCAATCACTCGCGCCGGAGTAGAGGCTAGTGGCGACCGGATGGACGCTGTTCACCCAGACGTCGAACGTCTCATAGGAGCGATCGATGTTGCCCGCGGCACAGATCTCCGTGATCGCGCCCGAATCAAACGTCCTGCCCGCTGGGGCGGGAACGATGACCGAGTCCTCCAAACCAGAGCCAAAGTCCGTGAGCTCAACGTACGTGGCGCAATTGCAGGGAGACGGGGGCGCAGTCCCGGTAGGGGTAGGCGTGTCAGGCGGCTGCGTGGGCGTCGACGTCGAGGTTTCAGTGGGCGTAGGCGTGTCGGGGACCCGGGTCGCCGTTGGCGTCGATGTCTCCGTCGGTGTGGCGGTGTCAGGCGGTTGAGTGGGTGTCGGTG
>CAZNRX010000062.1:0-23624 GCA_964575455.1 uncultured Anaerolineales bacterium
CACCGCGACGCACCTATTCTCGCTGTGTCGCGTGACAACTCGTTAGTGCACCCCTCGACGCCCAGCTCGACCACCAGGATGCTGTTCGCTTCTTGGGTCGTGCGGCCGGGATCCACCACTGGCAGCCGGTTGCCGGGCTGGCCCTCAGGGTACATTCCCGTCCGCAGTTGGTAGCGCCCGGGCGGAATCCCTGCCGGAACCGTCAATTGATGCGAGTCCTCGATCTCACTGCCCTGGTTCCAGTGCGTGGTCGGCGGCTGTGGCTGTCTATCGTCCTGGGTCACCAGGTTGCCGTTTGGGCCGATGAGGTGGACGAACACGGTGTAACGTTGATCGATCGGGCGTGTTGCCTTCCATCGGAGTGTGACGCCCATCATCTCGCCTGCCTTGAGCGTCTTCTGCTCCAGCACCGCGCTCTTCAGGGTGATCTTCCGGTCCAGATCCGCCTCCAGCACGATGCTGGATCCGCTGCTTACTGTGAGCGTCACGTTATCGCCAGCGCGGACTGTTGCATCGGCCTCGGGCTGCTGACCGATCACCTGTCCTTCGGGTTCCGCACTCCAAACCTCTTCGATCACGACATCCAGGCCCATCGATGTTAGGCCCTCTTCCATATTCTCTGCCGGGAACCCGACCACAGGAGGCATTGTAAGCTCTCGTCTTGGGCCGCTTATGACCACCGAGATTGTTGTGTTCGTGGCGACTTCCTGCCCAGCGGGTGGGTCCTGCTCAATCACAACGCCTTCCTCAACGCCCGCAGCTTCGCGCTTTTCCTTGATGTCCATCTCCAGCCCGGACCGCTGCAGCAACCTGCGTGCCTCATCGACTGGCCTTTCCACGATCCTCGGCACCATGACCATGACCGGTTCCTCGGTCTCGGCGACCAGCGGCGTTGGAGTGACCGTTGGGGGCGTGGTTGTCGGTGGGGCGTACGACCGTCGAACCAGCCACCACAAGGGGATCAACCCCACCACCGCGACCAGCGCTACCACGCTCAAGACCCACGTCAGAGCCTCGGAGCCGAAAGACATTCTCTGTACGGTGACAGGTTCGCTCTTCGACGGCGCTTGTTTGGGGGAGATGTCTGGTGAAGCGGGCGCCACGGCTATCTGCATTCTGGTCGGCTGCTCCACCTGTGAGTGGTACTCCTCCAACACGTGAGCCAGCTGCTCGGCCGTCCGATAGCGTGCTGAGGGCTCCTTGGATAACACCTTGCGCACGATCCACTCCAACCGGGGCGGCACCTGCGGGTTCCGCGCGGCCAGAGGGGGAGGTTCCTCGCGCAGGTGCTTCATGGCCAGGGCGGTCGGATTGTCCGCGCGGAAGGGCGGCGATCCGGCCAGCATCTCGTACATCACCACGCCAATGCTGTAGACGTCGGAGGCCGGCGTCGGCTGATCGCCGGCTGCCTGTTCTGGCGCGAAGTAAATTGGGCTCCCCCAGACCGTATCTGGGTCCGTCAGTCCTGACTCAGAGAGCGCTCGCGCGATGCCGAAGTCGACCACCTTGGCGCAGCCGTCGTTGGTGACCAGGACGTTCTGCGGCTTGATGTCCCGGTGAATGATGTCGGACTTGTGCGCGTGTCCCACGCCGGCCGCGATTTGGGTCGCAATCTCCAGCGCTTCGGCGACGTCCAAACGCCCCTTCTGGCGAATGAGCGTCTTCAAATCCTGTCCGTCGACGAACTCCATCACGATGTAGTGGCGGTTGCCATCGGCCCCCACATCGAAGACGGTGACGATGTTCATGTGGTCGAGGTTGGCGGCCGCGCGCGCCTCGCGCTGGAAGCGCTCCAGGAACTCAGGGTCGCTGGCGAATCGCTGGCGCAGCACCTTCACCGCCACCCGGCGCTCGAGCAGCACGTCGATGCCTTTGTAGACCACGGCCATGCCGCCGGAACCGATGCAGGTCAGCAGGTGATACCGTTCGTTGAGTCTTATGTCTTCCATGCTCAATAGCCTTGTCGTGCGGAGTATGTTGGGAGCTATTGTACTCCGAATCATTGGCTTAGGCAAGGGCGTCAATCTGCGGCGCACGAAATCTACGATGCCTTTTTGTCATCACCCGCATTGCGCTCAGACTTGCCCTCAGGTGGATTTGTTGTATGCTTCTGGGAACTACGCGTAAAAGGGAGTCAGAAGACTATGCAGACAATCAACCGACGTCAGTTCCTCATCGGTAGTGGCGTCAGTCTAGCTCACCTGGCGTTGCCGAGCATTCCTCTCTTCGACGATGGGCCGCCTGTCAAGGCGCCACCCGCCTCGCTTGGACGTATCGCCACTTGGTCGCAACAGGCCTTGCGCAAGGAACCTTCCCAGAGAGCCGATTGGGTGGCGTGGAGAGCGCGCGATGAAGTCATCCCTCTGTACGCTTCAGTTGTGGGTGAACCGCCTTGGCCTTCCAACGCAATCTGGTATGAGACCGATGACGGCTATATCCACAGTGGCTACGTACAACCGGTGGAGAACACCCCTCAGCCTGAGGTCGTTGAGCAGGTCGATGAGCCCGGTTTCTGGGCCGAGGTCTGTGTGCCTTTCGCTCAGGCGCGCTGGCGCCCCCTCAGCCCGTACGTCTCTTACAAGCTCTACCACGGCACCGTCTACCGCGTCATCAAGGCTGTGATCGATGATGAGGGCGGCTGGTGGTATCAGCTGAAGGACGGCCTGACCTGGTCTCCTGGCCCCTATGTCCGCTCGCGCTCGATGAGGCACATCCCTCCTGACCAGTTGACGTCCATCTCTCCTGGACGGCCCGACAAATGGCTGAGGATCAACATTCCGGATCAGTGGTTGACCTGTTTGGAGGGGAGGCGAGTCGTCTTCAGGACCCGCATAAGCTCTGGCGTCTATGGCCTTGGCACGCCGCTCGGCGAGTTTCACATACTCTACCAGCGGCATGCTCAGCGCATGATTGGGGAGAGCATCGACGATCCTTATGACCTGCCTGGCGTTCCTTTCCCCGTCTACTTCACCTGGTCTGGGGTCGCTATCCACGGTACCTACTGGCACAATGATTACGGTCGACGCCACAGCCACGGTTGCATCAACGTGACCAGCGCCGCCGCGCGGTGGATTTTCCGTTGGGTCGAGCCGCATGTTCCCTACAGCGAGCACACACTCCATTCCTTTCCGAGCGAGGGGACCCGCGTCGTCGTTATCTGATGGCGGCGCAGCGCAATCGAGCGTCTCTGTGCGCTTCTCCATACCCCTCAGCCGTTGACTCAGTGTCGCGGGTGACTGGTCTGTGGCGTAGCTTGTTGCATACCCTCGGGAGCCGGTGGGGCCGGCCCACGCAGCCAGATCCAAGTACCTAGCCGGAGTGATTCGCGATGAGAAGAAGAAGCCTCGACTACCTGATCATCGCCGCTATGCTGGCGAGCGGTCTCTACGTGACCGTCACGGGCGTGATTGCCGGTCTTTTCGGCCTGCACCAGGTCGTCTTCCACGGCTATGCTGGCTACCTCTGCGCCGGTCTCACCCTGCTTCACGTGGCGCTCAACTGGCGGCGGGCCATGGCCTATCTGGGCTATCTACTTGGGCGCCAGCGGGTTCGGAGGCCGGCGGAACAGGAGCGCGGGGAGGAGCCGACGGTCGGGCGACGGGAGGTGCTTGTCGCCGCTCTCTCCGCCGCTGGAGGGTTTGTGTTGGGCTGGTTGTTCCCCGACCGAGGTCCAGATCTCCCCGGCGAGGCCACCGACGTCGGTGTGCTCTACCACCAGTGGAGCAAGCCTGGCCATCTGCTGGATCTGCCTGTGCCCGGTTGGGGAGGGCGCCCTCCGACCTACAAGACCTACCCCGATGCCGAACGCGTCGTGCTGCCGGACCCACGGGGCTTCCGCGGGCTCAGCACGGAGGAGGCGCTGGAGAACCGCCGCTCCGTGCGTACCTACGCGAATGAACCCTTGTCTCTGGATGCGCTCTCGCGTCTGCTGCACGCAGCCCAGGGCGTCACCGAGGAGCGACTCGGGTTCCGCGCCGCGCCTTCCGCTGGGGCGCTCTACCCCGTCGAGGTCTATCCGGTTGTGCACAGCGTCTCAGGGCTGCCATCGGGTCTCTATCATTATGCTGTTCGGGAGCACGCGCTGGAGCGGCTTCAGCAGCGTGATCTCCGTGGTGCAGTGACACAGGCCGGGTTGTATCAGGGCTTCTTGGGGCAGGCCAACGTCTGCTTCGTCCTCTCGGCCGTCTTCCAGCGCACGCGTTGGAAATACCACGAGCGCGCATACCGGTACGTCCTGCTGGAGGTGGGCCATGTCGGCCAGAACCTCTATCTCCAGGCCACGTCGATGGGCCTGGGCGCCTGTGCCGTCGGCGCTTTTCTCGATGATGCGCTGAATGACCTGTTGAGGGTGGATGGATTGGAGGAGGCAGCGCTCTATATGGTCAGCGTTGGGGAGAGGGGCTGAGGCCCTCTCGAGCGAAACCTTGCGAAAGTTGCGCAGCAGGCCCCGACTAGGCCAATCGTAAGGCCTAACCACTGCGGGGCGCGATCTAGTGTCCGAACCTTCGCAAGGTCGCCGATCGGTCTCAGGCTCGTCGAGCTCAGTACCCGTCGTGGTGGACCTTGTCCTCGTCATACTTGGTGTGTGGCGACTTCGATTCGGCGGGGTGTCCCACCGGCACCAGACAGAGCACGCGCAAGCTAGACGGAATGTCGAGCACGTCGCGCACCTGGCTCTCGTAGCTGGCGTTCGGGTAGATGCCCACCCACACAGCGCCCAGGTCGAGCGCTGTGGCTGCCAGGAGAAGGTTCTGCGTGGCCGCGCTGGCATCCTCGATCCAGTGGTTAGAGTGCCGCGAGTGGGCACAGACCACAAAGACGGTTGGCGCATCGGCGCACATCCTGCTCCAGGGATGGGTCTGAGACAGGCGCTGCCGCAGCCGATCGTCGTGCACCACGATGAACTCCCACGGCTGCAGGTTATCGGCTGATGGTGCGGCCATCGCGGCCTCCAGCAGCGTCCTGACATCTGCGGACGAAACCGGCTCGTCCGTGTACTTGCGAATGCTTCGGCGCTTCTTGATCAAGTCGAGCATAGGGCCTCCTTCCTCAAGGGTCTTGTGGACGTCTGCTCTTGCTACGTTTCCTCCGCGAGTGTGAACTGCCAGGCGCACCAGTAGTCCTCAGGATGCGGATCGGGTGGACAGGCGATGCACTCAGTCTCGAATCGCGGGTCGATGGTGGTGGCGAAGTTGCCGTATTCCACTAGGCCCACCGGCTTGCACGGGAAATCTGGCAGGCCCTTCCGCTGGCGCGCGGCCTGCACCCTGCACTTGTTCATGCGGAAGATGAAGGTCCGTTCATCCACGTCGATGATCTCCTGCTCGTTGATGCGAGCGTAGAGCCGGTACTGCAGCGCTCTCTTCAAGGCTGGAATGCCCTCACCCGGCTCAACGTCGAGGAAGCGCATGATGCGCTTGGCCTCGATCACCGTGAACTGCTCCCAGGCCTTCCTGTCGAGCTCGATGGCGGTCTCCATGTCGAAGGCGTCCTCGGCGGCCAGGAACCACAGCCCATCGTGAGCCAGCCAGTCCTTCGCCGCGATCTCCAGGAGATCGATCAGCTCCTCTTTGGAGTGTTGACGCAGTATCTCTCGGTTTGGCATCGGCAGTCTCCTTATCACGTTAACCACAGATGTCCTGCAGATGGCTGGTGTCGTTCAACACCACGATAGTGGCCGTGTGCTCTTCATCGACGTCGAAGACGTTGACCGCGCAGGTGCCCTGCCGCAGCCGCCAGAAGTGCGCGTTCCCCAGGCCCAGCACGGCGCAGAGCAGCACGCGATTGACGACCGCATGTCCCACCATGCCCACTGTCTGGCCCCGATGGCGCTTGACGATGGTGTTCAGGCCGGCGACAACCCGTTCTCGGACGTCGTTCAAGCTTCCACCACCTGGAATCTGGACGGTGTGCGGCACCTCGAACCAGGCTTGCAGCAGCTCCGGGTACTGTTGCCTCACCTCGTCTGGGGTGTGTCCTTGCCAGTTGCCGTAGTTGATGTCAAGCAGGCCCTCGAACGGCTGCGCGTCCAGATCGTGAGCCTCCGCGATAACCCTGGCGGTCTGCGTAGCGCGCTCCATGGGACTTGTGTAGACGGCCTCGACCGGCCAGCGCTTTGCCAGATACCGTGCGGTGATCGCCGCCTGCTTCAACCCCACCTCGTTCAACGCTGGATTAGCCTGGCCCCGAAAACGGAGCCCCCCTCGCGATCCACGGTTCCAGGCTGTCTGACCATGGCGGATCAAAGCGATTCGCGTTGTTTCCTTGCTCATGAGCGTTCCTTCCTCTTCGCTTCGATGGACCGTCCCAAATGGTGCCATGCGGCGAGCTGGGCCTTAATGAACCCCTCGTAGTCCTCCACGCCACGAACCAGCCGCACCGGCCCTCCTCTATCTGGATCCGGCACCAGCCGTCCTGCTCGTAGATCCTGAATGGTCGTTGGCAAGTGCGCCCGCTGGAGACTCATAGTGTCTGGGTGTGTGATGGTCAGCGCGGCGATCGGCTCCCATATGGCGAAGCCGTCATCCCGGAACCAGAGCCTCATCAGGCCGAACCAGAGGCGCACCTGCCTGACGATCAGGTTCGACACCGGATCATCCAGCGCCTGAAGGGCTGAGAACTGCGGGCTGCGGAAGATGGCCGTGAGGCCGGCCTCGCGCAGCGTGATGGTCGTGGGACAGTCTGCCTGGATCGCTCGATAGGCTGCCTCTGGATCAAGGGAGAAGTTGCGTTCCAAGAGCTGTCGTTCGTTCCACACCAGTTTGTGGGTTGCGCCGCCCACCAGATGGAGGCTGCGGAGCTTCCGGAAGAAGTCAGCGTCGAGGGCCAGAGCGTGCTTCAGGTTGGTCATAGCGCCAGTGGCGAGCAGGACGATCTCGTTGGGCCGAGCGCTGACGTGATCGACCAGATACTGCGCGGCCTCGTTCTCTTGTGGATCCTGGTCCGGACTGCTTGCTCCTCGTGCCACCCTCACGTGTTCCAGGTTCAGCTGCCTCAGCAGCCTTCGGGTGGTGCGGGTCGTCATATCCACCGGGCCGTTCCCATATGTGGTGGTGACGGCTCGGACGTTGATCCTTGGTTCGCCCAAGAGATAGAGCAGGGCTAGCCCATCCCCTACGTCCCGGAAAGGGCGTCCCATCGTGAGATCGCAGTCATGGATGACGGGAATCCGTTTCTCGTCCGCGATTGGTTTCAGCTGGGGCACGGCGAGGGTTTCCTTGGGCCGGATCACGAAGGTGTTGTAGACGATGATGCCATCCACGGCCAGGATACCAATGGCGAGTGCTAAGGCGAACCAGCCGAGGACGCCCAATGCCGCGGTCAGCGCTGCGCCGGCCGCGATGAGCAGCACAGTGAACCATAACCAGGGACTACGAAGCAAGCCTTACCCTCCGCACAAGCATGTTCCTATTCTCTGGGCATCACCAGGCCCATAAGGAGGGCCGCGGTCAGCGCCAGCGATCCGCCGAAGACGAACGGCGCGGCCGGCCCGAAACCCTCCCAGCCCCCCACGCCCTGCCACAGCACGCCGGCGATGAGCGAGGCCGGGAAGTCAAGGATGCCCAGCACGGCATTATAGGTGCCGTAGGCTGTGCCCCGCAGCGCCTTCGGCACGATGTCTGCCACCATCGCCTTCGTGGTGCCGTAGGCCAGACCGTAGTAGACGCCGTAGAGCCCATACAGAGCCCAAATGTGCCAGCCCTTCTCTGCCAGTGCGAAACCAAAGTAGATTGCAGCGTAGACCAACCAGCCGCCGATGATGACTTTCCGACGGTCGATGCGGTCGGAGAGGGAGCCAGCCGGCGTGGACACGAGCGCGTAGACCAGATTGAAGGTGATCAGCATACCCAGCACCCCGATGATGCTCAGCCCCCGCTCCTTCGCCCGCAGCACCAGGAAGGCGTCAGCGGAGTTGCCAAGATCAAAGATGCCGACGATGATCATGAAGAGCGCAAAGCGCCCGCCCAGCCCGTGAAACGAGACGTGAGGGCGTTTCCTCTTCTCTTTGACCGGCACGTCCTGCGCTCCAATGGCCAGGGAGAGGACGGCCAGAAACGCGGGTACCAGGCTGATCAGGACCAGCGTCCGGAACGTGGACGCCGTCAGCTCACCCGCGCCACGCTGAGTCAGCCACACCGCTCCCAGGGCGATCGCCAGCCCCAGGACGGCGCCGCCGGTATCGGCGGCGCGGTGAAAGCCGAAGGCGAGCCCGCGCTGATCCTCGGAGATAGAGTCGGCCACCAGCGCGTCGCGCGGCGAGGTGCGGACGCCTTTCCCCACCCGATCCGCCCAGCGCACAGCAGCCACCACCGGCCAGGAGTTGGCCACGTAGAAGAAAGGCTTCGCCAGGGCGGCCAGCGTGTAGCCGCTCACCGCCAGCCACTTGCGCGCGCGCAGCTTGTCGGACAGCCAGCCGGAGAAGACCTTCAGCAGGCTGGCGGTCGATTCCGCCATGCCCTCAATCAGACCGATGACGTTCGTCTCCACCCCCAGCACGTTGGACAGGAACAGCGGTAGGACGTTGATCACCATCTCGCTGGAGATGTCCATGAAGAAGCTGGTCAGGCTGGTCGCCCACACGTTGCGCGGGAGATCACGCAGCCTGTGTCCTGATGAGTTGGTGTCACGTTTTGTCATTAAGCCTCCGGCTTACCCTTGTGTAACCTCGCCGCGTATCTCGTTGAGCAGCTCGACGCCCTTCTCTCGACCCTGCTCCAGGGCCTCTTGGCCCGCGGCGGTGAGGCGATAGTACTTGCGCATCTTACCCTCCACGACCTTTCTCTCGCTTGTCAGCAGCCCTTCCTCCTCCAAACTGTGTAGCATGGGGTAAAGCGTGCCCGCGCTGAGGTCGTAGCCGTGGCGTGCCAGCTCCTCGATCAACCACAGCCCGTAGACAGGTTTGCGACCAGCGTGGTAGAGGATATGCAGTTTGACGAAGCCCAAAAACAGATCACGGGAAAGCGACATGGGTCGGTTCCTCTATCGGCTATCGTTATCGATTCCCGATACTATACCAGGATAGGCGCTATCTGTCAAGCGATTTGCCTAGTTAACGCTTTTGTAGTACGGTTGGGGACATAAAACACAAAGCGTGAAGCGCGAGCGTGATTCGAATGTCTTGCTTCCCTCACGTTTCACGTCACGTATTATGCATTATGCAAGGAGGTCGCATATGCCTATCAAGGTCCCGTGGCTGAAGGGAGTCTTCCCCGCACTGGTAACTCCCTTCGAGAGGGGGTCGGAAGCCGTGGACGAGGAGGCTTACCGACACCTCATTCGTCATGCATTGCCGAACGTCGATGGCATCGTCACCAGCGGTACGACGGGCGAGTTCCCCTACCTGACTGGCGACGAGCAACGGCGGCTGGTTGAGATCGGGTTGGAGGAAGCCAACGGAAAGCCTGTCATCGCCGGATGCGGGGCGTCCTCGACGCAGGAGGCGCTCGCACTGGCGCACGACGCCAGAGAGGCTGGCGCATCAGCCGCTCTCATCGTCACGCCCTATTTCCTTCACCCGTCCGATAAGGGCGTCTACCAGCATTTCTACGACATCGCCACTGGCGTCGATCTGCCCATCATCCTCTACAATATACCCCAGGTGATGGATCGCTACCTGCCCCGCACCGTCGTGGAGGATCTGGCCGACCTCCCCAACGTCATCGGCATCAAGGACTCCTCTGGCAACCTCACCTACACGATGGAGATCCTGGAGTATGCTGGCGATCGGATTGACGTCTTCGTCGGTCATGACGAGGTGGTGCTGCCGGCCCTGGCTGGCGGTGTGAGCGGCATGATCCTGGCCAGCGCCCAGGTCTATCCCGAGGTCTGGCAAGAGGTGATCCGTCTCCTCGACGCTGGTCAGGTCGACAAGGCCCGCGCCAGGCAGCGGGAGGTGCAGAAGCTCTCACGCATCTTCTGCCGCCACGGCGGCGGCGTGGCGGTCAAGGCTGCGCTCAAGATGATGGGGCTCGATATGGGCCCGCCGCGCAGGCCCCTCAAGGGCGTCGGCGGGGCGTTGATCCACGAGACCCGCGCCGAGATCTACCTCGAGCTGGAGAAGCTTGGGAAGGTCCCCATCGGCGGTACGGCCTTCGAGTACCCCGACGGGCCGCTGGCCGAGCGCTTTGGCGATCTGGAGATCACGCCGGACGATATCGTGGAGCACGGTCTGCGCATTGGGAGCGGCTTCGCTGGCGAAGGCATCGACCAGGTGCAGATTGAGTTGATCGCCGGGGGGAAGGAGACGCCGCTGGGTGACGCCTATGCGCTCCAGATGACGTATCCCTTCCACCGACGCGAGGCCTTGACCACTATCCTGGAGCCGGCGCTCACCGTTCGGCCTTCGACGCTGCTGCTGCCGACGCTGCCCCAGAAGAACCTGCGCCAGGCCAACATGGTCTACGGCCCGGCCCAGTCGGCGCTTGGACGTGCCATTGTGGACGCGCTGGAGATGGGACGCATTCCCCGGCAGGCGATTGACGGCGACGTGATGGTCGCTCTGGTGACGATTCACCCGCGCGCGATGAACCGCCACGCCCTGACCAAGAGCGTACACGCCGCTGCAGGCGAAGCGATCGAGCAGGCCTTCGCCCAGGGTGAGGGTGGAGAGTAAGGAGGAGGAGGAGGATGGGATACAAGACTGATTGGTTCAAGGGTATTTTCCCGGCGCTCGTGACACCTTTCACGTCGAATGGTGGGGTCGATGAGGGCGCCTATCGTGAGCTGATTCGTTTCGTGCTGCCTGACGTGGACGGTGTGGTGCCCTGTGGCACAACCGGCGAGTTCTCCTACATGACCCTGGAGGAGCGAAAGAGGACGGTCGAGATCTGCCTTGACGAGGTGGACGGGCAGGTGCCTGTGCTGGCCGGTACGGGCTGCACCACCACTCGCGAGACCGTGGCGCTGACGAGCTGGGCTAAGGATGCCGGTGCCGACGGTGCGCTGGTCGTGGCGCCCTACTTCCTCAAGCCTGCTTTCAACGAGGTCTACAATCACTTCCGGACCGTGGACGAGGTGGGGCTGCCCATCGTGATGTACAATATCCCGCAGTGTGCGGGTACGCACTTCAAGTGGTGGACTGCCGAGGGTGGCCTGCTCGATTTCGAGAACACCATCGGCATCAAGGATTCCTCCGGCGACCTCCCCTTCATGGAGGCCATGTTCGAGAAGGCCAAGGGGAAGGCCTCCATCTTCGTCGGCCACGACGAGGTGGTGCAAGCCGCTTTGGGGGCGGGGGCCGACGGCGCGATTCTGGCCAGCGCCAACCTGATACCCGACGTCTGGCAGAAGATCTATCGCGCCACACAGGAGGGCGACCTCGCCACCGCGCAGGAGTGGCAGCAGAAGGTGCAGAAGCTGGTGCGCATCGTGGTCCGTTGCGGCGCCAACCAGGCCTGCAAGGAGGGCTTGTGCATGATGGGCGTCGACGTCGGCGATTCCCGTCATCCCATCGTGCCCGGTGGCGCCTTCCGCCGGGAGGATCGCGAGGAGCTGCGCCTGCAGCTGGAGGCGCTGGGGAAGATCGACAAGAGCCCCGTTGCCTACGACCTGGGCCAGAAGCATGTGGTGACGGATCTCTTTGCCACCCATCACACGCCCAAGACCGTAGATGACTGGACGATGAAGGTGGGCGAGGGCTTCGCCGGGCCTCCCTTCCAGGAGCTGGCGCACGTTGACCTGCTGATTGGCCTGAAGGACGGGCCTGTCGGACGTGCCATCGAGCGCTCGCTAGCGGAGTGGGGGGAGGAGCGTGGACTGGAAATCATCGGCGAACGGCCGCGGACGCTGCTGGTGCCCACAGTGACCATACGCACGGCCAAGCAGCGCCGTCTCTTCGAGCGGGCCGCCGCTGGCGTCAAGCTGGCCATCGACCTCAGCGTTGAGGACGGCTTCCTGCCGGAGCCCATCCTGGACGACGTGGCGTTGATCGTCAACGCCTTCGTCCACCCGGCAGCGTCCATCGCCAAGCGGGTCGAGTTCAACAACTATAAGGCCGCCCGCCACGCCATCCGCAAGGCGCTGGAGGGCCGCCCCACGGTCGACGAGCTGATCGCGGAGAAGGCCGCCGCGCGTCACCCCTTCCGCTACGCGCCCTAACCCGGCACCTCCCTGCGATTCCCATCGCACCGAACGCATGAGCGAAGAATCCCCGGGGGCCTCCTCGCAGGCCCTCCGGGGATCGATGCTCTCGGAAAACGTCTTTCTAGCAGTCTATGCCTGATACGGCGTGTCGAAGCTCTCGGCGTGCGATTTGATATCCACCACCGGCGTCCCATCCAGCGCATCCAGCCCCACCACGTGGAGCACGTTGTCCTCGATCCGTTCAACACGCGCGCTCGTAACCGCGATGGGATTGGGGCGGGCCGGGCTGCGCGTGGCGAAGACCCCGCGCAGGGGGTTGTCCATGTTGCCCCTGGGATGGACCTGCAGCAAGTCGCGGCTGGACCGATCGAAGTAACACAGCACCAACACGTCGCTGCCCGCCTCCAGCCCCAGCAGACCGTCACTGAAGGAGGGATCGACTACGATGCGCGCTGGCTGCGCCCGCAGTTCCTTGCCCCGCAAGGCAGCGTCGCCCCCGTCGCGCTCCACGTAGCCGATTGGCTTGAGCATGATCGTTTCTCGGTGATCGGATCTAACTCTATAACTCATGCTTGAAGCGTATTATCCGACACTCTGTCCGGGCGGCCATTCTTCTTGCATCCTGCATTCTTGCCGATTACCCTACGTCCCCGCCTCCCATGAGGCCAGATACTCCTCCTGCTCCGGCGTCAGCACGTCGATCTCAATCCCCATGGCCTCCAGCTTCAGCTTGGCGATATGCTCATCGATCTCTTGCGGCACGTTGTAGACCCTGTGCTCCAGCTCTTCTGCGTGATTGAGCATATACTCCGCACAGAGGGACTGATTGGCGAAGGACATATCCATCACCGCGCTCGGATGTCCCTCGGCCGCCGATAGGTTGACCAGACGTCCCTCCGCCAGCAGGTAGATGCGGCGTCCGTCGGCTAACACGTACTCGTCCACAAAGGGGCGCACACGGCGCGGCGGCTCCTGGGCCATCTTCTCCAGCTTCGGGATGTTGATCTCAACGTTGAAGTGGCCTGAGTTAGCTACGATAGCGCCGTCCTTCATCACCTCGAAGTGGTGTCCGTCGATCACGTTGATGTCTCCGGTGGAGGTGATGAAGATGTCGCCCTGAGGGGCGGCCTTCCCCATCGGCATCACGCGGTAGCCTTCCATCACGGCCTCCAGCGCTCTCAGAGGATCAATCTCCGTCACGATGACGTTCCCGCCGAGACCCTCGGCCCGCATCGCAATCCCGCGGCTGCACCAGCCATAGCCGGCCACCACCACGGTCTTGCCGGCCACCAGTACGTTGGTGGCCCGCACCACGCCATCCAACGTGGACTGGCCTGTGCCGTAGCGGTTGTCGAAGAGGTGCTTGGTCATCGCGTCGTTCACCGCCACGATCGGGTAGGCCAGGGCGCTGTCGTTTGCCATAGCGCGCAGCCGGATCACCCCCGTGGTTGTCTCCTCGGTGCCTCCGATCACGTTGTCGATCAGCTCAGTGCGATCCTTATGGAGCGTGCTCACCAGGTCGGCCCCGTCGTCCATCGTAATGTGGGGCTCGTTGTCTAGCGCTGCGTGGA
Organism: uncultured Anaerolineales bacterium; assembly: GCA_964575455.1. Taxonomy (GTDB): domain Bacteria; phylum Chloroflexota; class Anaerolineae; order B4-G1; family B4-G1; genus SKLM01. The sequence goes on from CAZNRX010000062.1 coordinate 13,653, forward strand.
TGTGGGCGTAGTACGTGTCGTTGTCCTCTCCCTTGATGGCGAAGACGGGGATCTCATAGTACGAGACCAGGGCTGCCGCCACGTCGTCCTGTGTCGATAAAGGGTTCGACGCGGTCAGCACCACCTCGGCGCCGCCGCCCTGCAGCGTGCGCGCCAGGTTAGCCGTCTCCGTGGTGATGTGAAGGCAGGCGGACATGCGCACGCCGGAGAGGGGTTTCTCCTTGACGAAACGCTCTCGGATGAGGCTCAAGACGGGCATCTCTCGGCCTGCCCATTCGATGCGTCGTCGACCGGCCGGTGCTAGGTCGAGGTCTTTGACGTCGTAATCCATGAGTTCGCAAGTCTCCTTAGTAGTAGTGATATCCCATCGTCACCAAAAAACCAGCAGGCGATTGTAACATAAGCGCAGGGGAAAGCAACTTGGGATTCAGTGGCTAGACGATCGCGCCCAGCTTGTTCAGTAGGTTGGCTATGGCGATGAAGAGGCGCGTCAACCTAGGACCGTAGACGTTGGGCCACGTGGGTATCCCCGCTTGGTCGTAGTCCGCTGCATAGCGAATGACTAGCGTCAGTATGTGGGAGGGAATCCAGAGCAATACCGAGCTGGCCAAAAGCATGCCGATGCCATCCACCTCGCTCAGTGCAAGGACCCGTCCGACCAGCACGGGCATCCCACCGGCTATGCCTCCAGAGATGATGGAGAGAGGCGTGCGCTGCTTCAGCCATGCGGTGTAGATCAGAAGATTGATGGTGAAGCCGGCAGCGACGACCAATCCAACTGAGCGTTTAGGCGCAGACTCCAGTGACCAGCAGGAGCACCGTCTGCCGGGGCTTGGTCAATGCCCATAGATCGGCCAGGCGTACTGCTGCCGATCGCTGCCCGACTAGCGTGTCCATTCGTTGAGCAGGCCCGTCCGCTCATTGAACGCCTCGATCAGTGCGTCGATCTCATTGACTTGACTGTGGATGTCGTCCCAGTAATCGCGATCGTACCACTGCGCGTTCAGCTCCTCAAGCTCTTTGCCCTGCTGCTCGATCCAGGTGAAGTACTTCAAGTTGTGGATGCGCTTGCGGTCCCAGTAGCGGAGCTCTTCGACATAGTCCATACCAGTGCCGAGCAGGTAGCGCTCGTAGTCCGCTGCTGCGTCCATCCCGCTGTATTCACCGTGCTCCTCGTGCAGCTCCTTCAGGCGGCTCTGGTACAGCTCCATCGAGTCGGTGAAGACGGTCAGCACCACGTCCTGCTCCTCCAGCTCGTACCACTTGGCGAACTTGATGCAGGAGAGGACGTTGGCGATGCAGGAGATCCCGAGCATATCCAGGTTGCTCACCAGCTCATCGGGCACGCCCTGTTCAGCCAGATAGGCCCGCCCCGCTGGCTCGTTGAACAGCCGCACCAGGCTCATGCACGCCTCATCGTCGATGGCCATCACCATATCCGTGTTTCGCACGTTGTGGATCCAGGGCACGTGTTTGTCTCCGATGCCCTCGATGCGGTGTCCCCCGTAGCCGTTGAGCATCAGTGTGGGGCACTGCAGGGCCTCGCTGGCCACGACCTTGCTGGTGGGGAACAGTTCCTTCATGTAGTCCCCACAGCCGAGGGTTCCCGAAGAGCCGCTGGTCAGCACCACGCCCCGATAGGCGTCGCCGGGGCGCATCTCCTGCTCCAGAACCTCCTCCATAGCGTGGCCGGTGACGTCGTAGTGCCAGAGGTGATTGCCGAACTCGTCGAACTGGTTGAAGACCACCACGTCCTCGCGCGTCTCGCGCAGCTCCCAGGTCTTGTCGAAGATCTCCTTGACGTTGCTCTCGCATCCTGGTGTGGCGATCACCTCGCCCGCCACCGTCGATAGCCAATCGAACCGCTCCTGACTCATCTCCTCGGGCAGGATCGCTATCGATTCGCATGCCAGAAGGGAGGCATCGTAGGCGCCGCCGCGGCAGTAGTTCCCGGTCGACGGCCAGACGGCCTTCTGGTACGTGGGATCGAACTGCCCGGTGACCAATCGGGGCACCAGGCAGCCGAAGGTGGCACCTACCTTGTGGGAACCAGTGGGGAACCACTTGCCCACCAGGGCGATGATCCGTGCTGGAACGCCGGTCAGAGATGACGGGAGCTCGACGTAGTTAACGCCGTTGAAGCTGCCGCCATACTCCACCGACTCGTTCTTCCAGGTGATGCGAAAGAGATTCAGCGACGTGACATCCCACAGGCCGATGTCCGCCAGACGTCTCTTGACGCTGTCAGGGATGAGCGAAGGTTCCCTCATCTGCTCGAAGGTGGGGATAATGATATCGCGCTCTCTGGCGCGCTCTATCGTACGTTCAAGTTGTTCTTCGTCAATGGTCAAATCGATCATCTAGGTTTCCTCTCTGCGTCATCCGTTATCTCCAACGGACAACCGCTGTCCGTCCTCCGGAACGATCACCTCCAGGTCCGTGCCGGCGCGTGCTTCGTCAGTCAGTACGTCTGGATGCTCCCCAATCTCTGGGCCCAGGTGCACCAGCGCTAGGAGTGGACACCCCGCTTGGCGGGCGACGTCGCCTGCCTGTTCCGCTGTGCTGTGATAGTGGTTTGCCGCGTCGGCTTTCGGCTCTAGCACGGTGCTAAACGAGGCCTCGTGGATCAAAAGATCGCTGCCTCGGGCGAACTCGACGCCGACGTCAGTAGGTCGGGTATCGGTGATGAAGGTCACCGAGGGGCCGCCATCGAAGTCCCAGCGGGCAGCCAGCGTGGGGACGTCAGGTGGATGGTCAACCACCACCGTGCGGAGCGTTGGCCCCGCTGGTAAGCGCGTCTCGTTAGAGCCTTCCTCCGACAGATCGTGCCAGCTAAGATCGATGCGATTGGGGCTAAGGCTGGAGAAGCTGACGGCGCTCAGGACGCGCAAGGAGGCTATGGTGCTCAGGCCAGCGTACACGTGTAGGGGCGTTTGAGCTTCCAGCCGGTTGAGTGCCAACATGGGGAAACCTAGCACATGGTCGCCGTGGGCGTGCGTGACGAACAGTTGATCGATGTCGGCAGCTTTCAGGTTGATCCGGTCCAGCTGGTGCATGATCATCGGCCCTGTCTCCACCAGCATGCGGAAGTCGGGGCCTTCGATCAGAAGCGCTAGGTTGGTGCGTCTTCCACAGGAGAAGGCACCGCCGGTTCCAAGAAATGTCACGTTGACCATCATTGCCTCCAATCATTGAGGAGAGCGTGCTCTCCCAGTCCGTTGTCTACCAAGAAGCCGTTTGTCATGGGGCGGCATCTGTCCCTGGAACGCCGTTCATCTCCAGAACGACGCGAAGCGCTGAGATCCTTACGATGCCCTGCCGCCTAGATCTAGAGCGCGCTTCACATCGGCCAGCGTCGGTTTCACGATTGAAGGCTGCTCTTCCACGGCCCTCATCACGCTCGCGACGTCCTTCAGGCCGGATCCCGTGGACAGGACGACCACCCGCTCGCTGGCGTCAATCATCCCCAGGTCCAGCGCCTTGACCAGGCCCGCGTAGGCCGCAGCGGCGGCTGGCTCTGCGAACACGCCGCAGCCCTGAGCCAAAGCGGGGATGGCTTCCAGTATCTCGTCGTCACGTACACTGACGTAGGCTCCGTCGCTCTCCCGGACCGCTCGCAATGCCTTGATGCGGTCGCGAGGTAGGCCGGCGACAATGCTGTCGGCGACGGAGTGCGCCTCGACCGGCTCCATCTCTAGTGGATCAAGCCCCTCTTCCCAGGCTGCGACCAGGGGCGCCGAGCCCTCCGCCTGGACGCCCATAATTCGAGGCATGTGATCGATCCAGCCCAGAGCGAGCAAATCACGCAGGCCCTTGTGCACCCCACCGATGATACAGCCGTCACCGACGGGGACGAAGACCACGTCCGGGGCCTCCCAGGCCTTCGATGGGTCCCTAGGGCTCGTCGTGGACGTGCTCAGTTGCTCGCAAACCTCGTAGATGACCGTCTTCTTCCCCTCGCTCATGTAGGGGTTGTAGGCCGTGTTGCGATTGTACCAGCCGAAGGATCGCGCTACCTCCAGGCAGAGCTCAAACGCTTGGTCGTAGCTCCCGTCCACGAGCAGGACCGACGATCCGTAGGCCAGTAGCTGGGCGATCTTCGCCTCCGGTGCGGAGCGCGGGACGAAGATAACGTTCGGCTGATCGATGGCGGCGCAGAGCCCGGAGAGCGCCGCGGCGGCGTTCCCAGTGCTGGCGGTGGTGATGACATCATAGGGTGTGTGTTCACCCTCCTCCTCGCGAGCCTTGACGACGGCTATGGCCGAGGCCCGGTCCTTCAGCGACCCAGTAGGCTGCTGGCTGTCGTCTTTGATCCATAGATGCTCTAGACCCAGATCTGCGGCCAGGCGTGGCGCAAGATAGAGAGGGGTGCCGCCGACGGTCGCCACCGCCGTGCCCTGGATGACATCCTGGGCTGTCTCGGGATTCACCGGCAGAAGCGGCATGTAGCGCCAGATCGAGCGCGTGGGGGTGTCCATCAACCTGTCCGGGTCGATCTGTTCGGCGATCAGGTCGTAGTCATAGATGACGTCGAGGATACCCTCGTCGCCGTGCTTGGGGCAGACGTAGTCGACCTGATCCACGCTGTAGGTCTCGCCACAGATGGTACACCTCAGCCCGAGGACTTGATCCATGGAGTATCCCTCTTGCGCTATGGGACGATGCGCGTCCCGCTCTCGCCTCTAAGGGCGTGGGCGATGTTCTCTGGGTTCGTGATGATTGCCTCGCGGTCGTGACCGTCTCCGTTTTCCAGGAACCAGACGATGGCCTTCATCTTGGGCAGCATACTTCCCTCGGCGAAATGACCCTCCTCGATGTACTGCTTCGCCTCGGCTACCGTCATCTCGTCGATCGGCTCCTGGTCTGGCTGACCGAAGTTCAAGTAGACGTGCTCCACGGCGGTCGAGATGAGGAACAGACCCGCGTTGATCGACTGGGCGAGCAGGGCAGAGGCGTAGTCCTTGTCGATGACAGCGGCCACGCCCCGCAGGTCACGGCCCGGGGACGGGCCGTGTTCGTTCCGCACCACAGGGATGCCGCCGCCGCCGACTGTGATGGTGGTGATGCCAGCGTCGATGAGCTGCCGCACCGCGGGCAACTCGACGATCTCCTGCGGGAGGGGAGAGGCCACCACGCGGCGCCAGCCGCGCCCGGCGTCCTCGACAACGGACCAGCCCTCTTTCTCGGCGCGCTGCTGCGCCTCGCCTTTGTCCATGAAAGAACCGATAGGCTTGGAGGGTTCCTCGAAGGCCGGATCCTCCGCGTCAACCCGCACCTGGGTGATCACCGTGGCTGCTGTCTTGTCGATGCCGCGCCGGTCGAAAGCGTTTCGCAGGTTCTGCTGCAGCGCGTAGCCGATGGCCCCCTGGGAGTCGGCTCCGCAGGCGTCCAGCGGTACGTCGTGCATCCCGGCCACCCTGGCCGCGATCTCCGATCGGCGCAGGATGAACCCCACTTGTGGGCCGTTTCCGTGCCCGATGGCCACGTCCCAGCCCTGCTCGATCATGTCGACGATGTGCTCGCAGGTCTCCTTCGCCGCCTGATATTGATCCTCAACGGTCTGATGATCTTTGTCCTTGATCAACGAATTGCCGCCGATGGCGACAACGGCGACTCGCTTCTCCGTCATGTCGTGTCCTTTCAAGTCCTGTGCTCTACCAGTTCCCCATGGTTAGCGCCATCACCGCCTTCTGAACGTGTAGGCGGTTCTCGGCGATATCGTAGATGGCTGATCTCGGGCCCGAGGCCACCTCGTCGGTCACCTCATTGCCCCGATCGACGGGCATCGGGTGCGTGAAGATGGCATTGTCGGTGCGGGCCATACGCTCAGCCGTGGTGGTCCAGCCTTGATGCGCCATCGCCTTCTCGATCTCGGCCTGCTTCCGTAGCTCTCCATCTTGATAAGCTTCAGGGCTGACCCAGTTGCGCGAGTAGACCACGTGCGCTCCCTCATAGCCGCTGTCCGGGTCATTCACGGTCTCAAAACTGGCTCCATTCGTCTCGCAGTTCTGCCTTGTCCACTCGATGACCTCTAGGTCCAGGTTATATCCCTGCGGATACGCCATCGTGACGTCCATCCCGAAGCGGGAGGCGATCAGCAGCGCCGCCTGGACCGAGCACCAGGAGCGGGCCAGAGCACCTGATCCCCAGGACAGTAGGAGCTTCTTGCCCCGAAGTGCTTCGTAGTCAGGACGGCCCGGCCCGTGACCCAGCCATTCAGCCCACCCCATCACGTCCGCCAGCGCCTGGCAGGGATGGAAGCGGTCGTCGGCCATGTTCAGGATCGGCACGTCTGCCCACTTGGCATAATCCACCAGCACCTCGTCGCCGGCGCCGTAGTAGGGTATCTTATCCTCGAGGATGCGGATGCCCAGGCCTGCGGCATACCGGGCCATGACGGTGGCCGCGTCCTCGATTGTCTCGCCAGCCTTCTTCTCGGTCTTAAAGCGCCCGGCTGACGGAGTCATGAACTGAGCGTGTCCCCCCAGCTCGGTCGCGGCCGCCTCAAATGAGATACGGGTGCGGACCGAGGGGTTGTAGAAGAACATGATGAACGTCTTGTGCTCCAGGACGGTGGTCCATCGATCCGAGAAGCGCTCGCGCTTCATTTTGGCAGCCAACTCAAGAGCCTTCTTGAGTTCGGCAGATGACCAGTCCTGGGTGCAGATGAAGTCTCGACCGAATAGATCCATAGCTTCCTCCGTCACGTCAATCTGGCGGTAGAGGGGCCACGTGGGACACCCGCTCTACCGCCAGATCGATTTACTTTAGCGCCTCCCGAACGCGCTTGTGACCCCGGTTGAGCAGGATCGTGCGGATCTGTTGCTCCTCTCCCGAGTTCGGGTCTATCCTCACGTAGGTGCCTCGTCGGAAGAGTCTCTCCTCAATAGCATCGTTGAGCAGGGCCGAAGCCTGCGAACGGGACATCTTGTCGAAGATATCCGCCCCCATGGCTCGATCCACCAGGAACTTAAAAGCGACGTAATCGTACGTCTTCTCCAGCTTGTCCGCGAAGCGCAGTAGCTTGTTCACCGCTTCCTCATCAGACGGTGGCGCTGCCGACGGTTTGGTTTTCCCCTCGTCCGGTACGCTCTCGGCCAGGTAGACCCAGTCCACCAGTTCATCCGTGATCAACCGGATGTAGCCGCGCTTCTCGGCCTCTTTGAGGAACATGCGGAACTGGTTGAAGCCATACTCGCTTTCGTCGAACTCCCCCATGCGCTTGATCAACTCGAGCTTGACGTAGGACGCGAGGGCGCGCCCCGGAAAACGCGATCCTTCCACGATGTCCACGACCGTCTCGAAGGCCGTATCTAGTTTGTCCTGTTGCCTTTCTGTGCGCTGGACAGGTTTGCTCTCGGGCTCGGAGAAAGGCACCACGTCCTTGTCGTACTGCAGGAACTCGTCCACTGTCTGGATCAGGCGTGTGGCCGCGCTCCAAGAGACGCCGACGGCCACCACGCGCTTCCCGTAGGGGCGGAGGATGTTGACCACGTGGACGAAGTCGGCATCTCCCGAGACCAATACGAACGTCCTGACGGTCGGATAGTCGTGGGCGCACTCGATGCAGTCTGCCGTCATCTTCACGTCCACGCTGCCCTTGATGAAGAAGTCCTCTGCCTCCTCGGCTTGAGCGCGGATGGACGCCTTTGTCGGCACGTAGACGGGCTCCACCCCGGCTCTGTACAGGCGGGCTGACTCCTTCTGGTGCCAACGTTGCGTCCAGTCGGCGTAGGCTTTTGCCACGACGACCCGCCCGTACCGTTCGGCGGCGTCACGAATCGCAGAGACGTTGGGGCTCATCTCCGCGTCCTCCAGGCTCCACTTGATGTTCTCCCAATCGATGAAGAGAGCTACGTCACCTTTGTCTTGTACTGGCATAATGTCCCTTTGCCTCTCGCCTATGACATCGTAAGGCTCATCACCGCTTTCTGGACGTGCAAGCGGTTCTCAGCCTCATCGAAGACCACGGACTGCTCCCCATCGATCACCTCATCGGTGACCTCCCACCTTCGGTCGGCGGGCAGGCAGTGCATGTAGACGGCGTTTGGATCGGCCTGAGCCATATACCCTCGCGTGGCTTTCCAGTCCTTGTAACCGTCGAAGATCTCCTGTGCCAGCTCTGCGTCATCTTCGCCAATCGGCGGCTTGAAGAGCTGAACAGGAGCCCACGCCTTGGGATAGAGCACGTGAGCACCCTCGGCGGCGCCCATGAAGTCATCGGTGATCTCAAAGGATGCCCCGTTCATCTTGGCGTAGTTCTCACAAGCTTGGATGATCTCAGGATCGAGGGCCATCTCCTCCGGCCGAGCCAGAACGGTGTCGCAGCCCATCATGCTCGCGGCGATGATCGCGCTCTGCGGCACCGCCCGCGGCTTATGTATGCTGGGCGAGTAGGCCCAGGACATGACGAATTTCACGCCCTTGAAGCCGCCGAACTTCTCCTTTACCGTCAGGACGTCGGCTAGCCCCTGGAAGGGGTGATACTTGTCGTCCTCCATGTTCAGCACAGGGATGTCGGCCCAGTAGGCGAAGTTGCGGATCAACTCATTGGCTCCGCCGTATTCCCAGTCCACTGGGTCGCCGTAGCAGCGAATGGCGATGGCGTCGCCCATCCGGGCGAGCACGCGGGCGACGTCGGACACGCGCTCGGTGGTGTATGCGACCTCTTTGCCGGGCAGCGCCGGCGTATAGATCTTCCCTGGCTCCAGAAAATGGGCGTGGCCGCCCAGCTGGGTCATCCCTGCCTCGAAGGAGTTGCGCGTGCGCAGGGAGGAGTTGTAGAAGATCATGAACAACGACTTAGCTCTTAGAATCTGGTCGTGATACTCGCCTATAGCGTTGCGCTGCTTCAAGTCGAGTGCCACATCTAGTACGGTCTCAATCTCCTCCTTGCTCCAGTCGAGCAAGGTGATGAAATCACGACCGCAGAAACTGTTGGTTTTCATCTTACGTTACCTCCGTAATGTAGAAAATATGGGTGTCTAAAAACGTAGCGACTGTCACCGATTCGGGACAGCGCGAAGAGATGCCTTCGCTCATCTTTCTCGCTCAACTCGAAGGCGTTGGCCTGTTGTGTTACAGCTCTCATGCTCGTGCGTGGCCTCATCGGCGCAAAACGTGAAAGTCGAAGAAATCAGGTAGGAAGTAATTGCGTGAGAACTCTACCGGGACCAGATCCTCTGTGAACAACGTCTCGGATAGCAGGAGAAGCGCTTCTCCCGGTTCGATCTCCAGGTGCTCTGCCAGCAAGGCGTCGGCATTGATCGCTGTGATCTCGGCCACAGCCTCACGGACCTGGATGACGTTCCTCCGTATCAGCAGATCCAGAACCGATCCCTCGAATGACGCGTCCACGGCCTCTGGCGGCAGAACTGCCGTTGGCGCGAAGTCGACTAGGTAGGCAGCGGATCGATCGTCCACGGCGATTGTGCGGCGCACGCAGGTGAGCGGCGTGGCTGGTGAGAGATTTAGCCTCTGCGCAACCTGGTCGTCAGCGGGTATCTGCTCGACGTTCAACCGGAGTACCTCGATCGACATCCCCTGGCGATCGGCTATCGTCAGAATGCTGTCCAGGCGCTGCAACCCGCTCGCCAGTCGCTCCCTGTAGCCGGGGGCCACGAAGGTTCCAACGCCGTGCTTGCGCACGATGACCCCCTCCTGCTCCAGGTTGAACAGCGCTTCGCGCAGGGTGGGGCGGGAGATACCTAGCTGTGCTGCTAGGTTAGACTCGGAGGGGAGCTGCTCGCCAGGGTCATACGCTCCGCCCTCAATGAGCTTGAGTAAGTGTTGCCGAGCCTGGATGTGAAGAGGTCGCCGATCCGTTTTGAGTTCGTGCATAATCCTAATCGTAAGATGTCTTACGACTTCATCCTAAATATACCTTACCTGTGCTTAGCTGTCAAATCGGCCAATGAATCAGCAATGAAGAACAGCCATTTTTCGCACAGGACCCAGACTGCAACAGCGGTG
>CAZNRX010000063.1:129-17256 GCA_964575455.1 uncultured Anaerolineales bacterium
AAGGAAGCGCGCCCCCCATCCTGGCCCTGCCGGTGAGAAGGAAGCGCGCCCCCCATCCTGGCCCTGCCGGTGAGAAGGAAGCGCGCCCCCCACCCTAGCCTTCCCCCGAGGGGGGAGGGAAAAACGCACCCCTGCCCTGGCCTTCCCCCGAGGGGTTAGGGGACAGAGGCGAGCTTGGTCTATGCTTTCTCCAGCATGACTGTGGCGCCGGCCGGCACGCGGCGAAACCCGCTTGTGTCGTCCAAGACGCGGCCCACGACGTTGACGGGGCTGGCAGCGCGCGGCTGGTCGCCGCTGCTGGCCGGCGTCGGACCGAAGAAGATGCAGAACGCGCTGCCGGTCGGCCAGTAGGCCAGCTCGCCGACCGCCACGTCGGCGCGGGCATCGGGAGCCTCCTCCATCTGGACCGGGATCCCGAAATAGATCTCATCCCCCCAGGTGTTCGCCTGACCCGCTATGGGGAGCTCTTCCCAGATCCGCTGTGCGGTTGGGCTGTCGTTCAGTTCGGCCTCCACGGTCACAGGGCCGGCAGCGATTGTGATGCGGTGGGACATGGATACCTCCTCAAGAGACTGGCAAAGCGGGCTCCGGATCGCGGATCTGGAGCGAGCATGGTTGGTGTTCGAGCGAGCATGGTTGGTGTTCAGCGAACCTCGGAGGTTTGCTGCTGTCACATGCGAGTCTACGCAGACGCAGGGGTGACACAGCCCCTTTGAGCTTATGTCCCACGAATCCGCGTTGAGCCACAGACAGTCAGGGCGCGCGGCGCATGGGTGAGGACCTCGGGGCCGTCCGAGCGCACGACGACGGTGTCCTCCAGCTTCGCCATCGTCCCGGCCGCGGGAGCGCTGACCTCAATCTCGATGGCGAGCACCATGCCCGCACGCAGCCGCCCTACCTCGCGAGGCCAAAGCACCGGCGGCTCATCCAGCTCCAGCCCGATGCCGTGGCCGACGAAACCGGGCAGGATCAGGCTCCCTGGAGGGAAGAAGGGATCGGCCCCCTGGTCAACCACGCCCTCAGCCGCCGCGTAGACCTGCGCGACCGGCACGCCCGGACGTACCGCCTCCAGCACGGCCTCCTCCGCCTGAGACACCACGGCGAAGAGCGCCCGCTGGGCCGGCGTCGACTGCCCGATGACGAAGGTGCGCGATTCGTCGCCCGTGTAGCCGTCCCGGATCGAGCCGATGTCCAGCACGATCAGATCGCCCCGCTGGAGCACCCGGCGCGAGGTGCCGTAGGGCGTCGCCGCGCTGAGCCCTGCGCCGGTCACCACCAGCCCGTGGCCACCGCGCACAGTGAGGTTCTCACCGCTCATCAGCAGCACGCCGCCGCCGCGCGCGCCGGGATGGCGCAGCGGCTGATACGCCTCGTGGCCAGCCAGACGTATGGCCCGCTCAACCTCGGCGGCCAGCTCCAGCTCAGAGATCCCTGCCGCCGCGGCCTGCGCAAGCGCGAGATGACCAGCGTCGGCGACGGCAGCGGCCCGCCTCGTGGCTTCGATCTCGTCGTCATCCTTGACCACGCGCTGTTCCAGCACCATGGGCGAGACGTCCACCACGTCCCAACCTTCGAACGCCTCCCTGATCCGGTGGTGGAGCTGCGCCGGCGTGGTGTCGAGCTCAAGCCCCAGCACGCCGGTCTCCAGGCCAAGCTCGACCACGGTCTGGGTGACGCTGGAGAACCCCCGCATCGGCACCACGTCCTCGACGGTGGCCTCGTCCCGCGCCAATTCAAGGCCGCGGCGCACAAAGAGGATCGCCTGCCGCCGGACAGAAAGAGGGGGGTGACCGTGAGAGACGACGAGCAAGCTGGCCGGGCGCGCAGTCCCAGCGTAGTAGAGGACATCGCGGTGATGGACCAGCAGGGCCGCATTCATCCCCACTTCGTCCATGCGCTCGCACAGGCCGGAGAGGCGGTGGTTCATGGTGTACGCGGCTGCGCACCGGCCATAGACGCGCTATCCACCGGCGATCAGATGGATGGCCTTGACGTCGGCCCCGTCGGGGATGGTATAGGTGTCGAACGCGCCCTGGCGCACGAGCTCACCACCGACCTTGACGATGATCCGATGGTAGGTGTAATCCATGCGCTCCAGCAGGTCGGAGACGGTCATGCCCTCTCGCCATGCCACGTCGTGCTTGTCGTTCACCCGGATCATATTGCGCGGCTCTGTTGAATCTCGGCAGGTATGGAAGACTCTGTTGAACTTCGGCAGGTATGGAAACCTGCCCTACCTTATGTGCTTCACCCACCTCCGTGCTCCAGCCGGATCCGGGGATTCGGCGGTCGACGTCGCGGATCGCGGATCCGCTAGGAGCAGAAGGTGAGGGGCTACCCGCTACAGATGCGGCTCGACGATAGCCATCACCTCAGGATAGTCGATGCCGAGCTTCTCCAGGGTCTCCCGCTTGGGGACGCCGTTCTCCGTCCAGCCGCGCCGTTTGTAGACGGCGTCGATCAGCTGCTCGTACTGATCCTCGCGGTGCTCGCGCAGGGCCGCCACCTTCTCCTCAATGGTCATGTCCGCCGGATCCAGCCCCAAGTCCTCCTCCAGCTGTTTGTCGTACCGCTCGGCGCGCGATTCGTACTCCGTCACCGTCACCGGACCCTGAGAGCGATAGGGCACGGCGTCGTGATCGCGCAGGCCATGGCCCAGCCGGATGTTGAAGACGCGCTGGAACTGGTAGACGCGCTCGGACTGGGTGATCAGGTCCTCCCTGGTCACCTCGCGCCCCGTGACGCCCGAGAAGACCTCCACGTAGTTCTGGACATGCTCGGGGATCTTCGCCGGCTCCTCGGTCAGATCGTTATCGGACGGCGTGATGTCGTTCCAGAGCACCTTGCAGAAGCCGCAGAGGCCAAACCAGGTGCGCCACATAGGGAAGTAGTGAAGCGCCTCGGCCTTGTCCTCGAAGGTGGGAATCTGGTTGTTGACCTGATCCATGAAGATAAGCCAGGCCTCGTCGTGCTGCGGCCCCTTGTTGGAGAGGCCGTAGCCGCCCTGTTGGGCCAGCGATTCCTTGGTGACGTACTCGGAGTACTCCAGCCCCTTGGCCTCCATGCCGATGTCCTCGACGAACTGGCGATCGGCGCCGAAGCGCTCGACGAAGATGTCCTTCATGCGGCAGATGCCCTGCCCGAAGATGAGGCCGAAGCCCTCGCCGCGCCCAACCTGGTGGAGCAGCTCCAGGGCGGCCTCAGCGTTGCCGAACGTGAGCTCCAGCCCGCCCGTCTTCTCCTGGTCCAGGATGCCGTTCTCGTAGCATTCCATCACGAAGGCGGTGCCCGTGCCAAAGGAGATCGTGTCCAGGCCGTAGGTGTCGCAGTAGAAGTTGATCTCCATCACGGCCCAGGGCTCGAAGATGCCGCAGTTGGAGCCGCAGCCGGCGATGGTCTCGTACTCGGGGCCGTCGACGATGACCACCTCGCCCTTATAGGGGCCGGTGCGCAGCTCGTAGCCATCGACGGCGTGCGAGCAGGCCATGGTGCAGCCGTACCAGCAGCCGTCGGGGATGCCCTGCGTGAAGCGATTCTGCCAGACCTCCCCGTTGATCTTGGGCGCGTCAGGGTGCGACCCATAGCGGAAGTTATGGGTGGGCAGCAGGTCGTAGTCGTTCATGATCTGGACCAGGTAGGTGGTGCCGCCACGGCGCATTTGGCACTGTTCGTCGTCGTAGTCGTGGATCTCCTTGTGCATCTTGACGCCCACGCGGGAGATGCGCTCGGCGTCGGCGGGATGGTTGGAATCGCCCCGCACGGGGTCGGTCTTCACCACCAGCGCCTTGATGCCCTTATCGCGGAAGACGGTGCCGATGCCACCACGGCCGGCCTGCTTGAAGCGCGGCTCCTCCCGCTTGCGGTCGTAAAAGCTGAAGTTGAGGCAGCCGAAGCGGCTGTGCTCGGCGCCCGATCCGGCGGCGACCGCCGACATGTAGTAGCGATCCTCCTCCGCTTCTGCCATATCCTCGATCAGCCAATGGCCCACTTGGTGGGCGTCGACCGGCACGTCGGGCGCCTCCTCGATCGTCACGCGCCCCGTGGTCCCGTCGATGAACACGATGACGTCATTCTCGGCCTTGCCCTGAATCTCCATGGCGTCCCAGCCGGCGAACTTGAGCAGGGGCCCGAAGTGGCCGCCCACGTTGCTGTCGATCACCACGCCCGTGAGGGGGGAGATGGAGACAACGAGCGACTTGCCGGAGCCGGGATACTGGGTGATGCCGCCGCAGGGACCGGAGGAGATCACAATCTCGTTCTCCGGGTCATCCCACTTGGTATCATCCTCGACGCCGTGCCACAGATACCACAGGCCGAAGCCGCGGCCACCGATGAACTTCTCCTTCATCTCTTCGGTGACCTCTTTGGGGCCGACGACGCCTTCCGACAGGTTGACGTAGAGGGTCTGTCCGGTGTAGCCCTTCTGGGCGGTGGCCGGTTCGTAGGAAAACTCGGTCAAGACACGGCGGGGTGTTTCTGCTCTCTCTGACATGTTGCCTAGTTCTCTCCTTGCTAAATGGACCGGTAAGGCTCCGCAGGAGCCGGTGCTTCGTCAACCTCGATCATCTCCAAGGCGTCCTCGGGACACTCGCTGGCGCACATGCCACAGCTGACACACTTGAAGGGCACGGTTTGATCGACGTGCCAGAACATCACCAGGGAGGGGCAGAACCCAACGCAGGAGAGGCATCCCACGCACAGATCCCGCTTGATGCGCACGACGCCGCGCTTGTCTCGGTAGAGAGCCTCGGTCGGACAGACGGCGATGCACTCGCCGCATTGGTTGCAGAACGACGCACTGGGGAGGCCGTCGCCCTCATTGTGGATACGAATCTTCGATTTCTCCGCGTTCACCTCCCGGAAGAAGGTCTCGGAACAGACCTCCTCGCAGGTGCGGCAGGCGACGCATCGCTCGGCATCATAGGATAGGACTCGCATGTCTCCTTGCTCCTTAGAGTTGAGTGCAGGGCCCTACCACCCTCGAAAACCTCGCGAAGGTTGTGCAAGAGCCTCGCAAGGTTTGGCTCAGGAATGATGAAGCCCTAGGTTGAGTGATGTCCTCTTCACAACGGGATATTGTAGCACAGCTGGCTGGAAAGCCAAGAGGGAGCCGCGACGGCACGGCGGGCCATTGGAGACAAGCGCGAGGAGCAAAGCAAGGGAGAGGAATACGCGATGAAGACGCGCAGGTCAGGCCGGTCGACCGTGCACGCCGCTACGACGTGAGGACCTCCATCACCTCCGCGACATCCACCTCCGTGTCCACACACCCTTCCTTGCTCAGGGGCACCACGCTGATGATCGGCATAGAGAGCTTCCCGTCACGCGACAGCTCCTCGACGCCGTTCACCCCCAGCTCCAGCTCCTTCTGGCAGGCAACGGCCACGATCGCCTGAGGCTCCATCCGTTCGACAAACCGGAGGACCATGGAGCCCCCAGGCGCAACACAGACGCCCTTGTAGCCCTGCTTCAGAGCCGCATCCTGCAGGCTGCGGATGACGCATGGTACAGAGCAGTCGTCCGGGCAGACCAACCCCTGCTTGGAGTACTTGCCGGGGCACGCTTCGCTGGGCCGCAAGCAGTGAGGCAGCAGAAGCACGCGATCGTCCGGAGCGACTGCCTCCAGCTCATCCTTACTCGCCAAGTTGACCGTGGTCATGTGTCTCCCCCCTGGGTCATCCTCTGGTAGCGCGCCAGGGCTATCAGCGGAAAGTAGATGGCATACATATGGTACTTGAGATAGAAGGCGCCCGGAAAGCCGGTGCCGGTGAAGAACGGTTCATCCCAGCGACCGTCGCTCTCCTGCGTGTCGAGCAGGTACGCGATCCCGCTGCGCGCAGCGGGATCGCGTGCTTCATCGGCGGCCAACAGCCCCAGGAGCGCCCAGGCCGTCTGCGAGGCCGTGCTGGGGCCGACGCCCTGCAGGCTCGGATCCTCGTACGACCGGCAGCTCTCCCCCCAACCGCCATCTTGGTTCTGATGCTGCTTCAGCCACTGGACCGCCCTGCGCACCGCGTCTCCCTGCGGATCCTCTCCGACCTCGCGCAAGGCCATCAGCGCCGCCGAGGTACCGTAGATGCAATTGACGCCCCAGCGGCCGAACCAGGCTCCGTTCTCCTGCTGTTCTCTGCGCAGGTACGTCACGGCGTGCTCCAGAGCCGGGTGTGCAGGGTCATACTCGAGGCGTCCCAGAAGCTCGACCACGTGGGCCGTGACATCCACACTGACGGGGTCCAAAGGCGTCATGAAGTCGGCGAAGGGAATGTGGGCCAGCATCTCCATGTCGTTGTCGACATCGAAGGCCGCCCAACCGCCTTGACGGCTCTGCATGTTGAGCACCCAATCTACCGCACGCGCAATGGCCTCACGCTTCCGGTCCGGGTCTGGGGTCTGCACCGTGAGCAGCGCCATGGGCACCAGGACGGAGTCGTCTATGTCGGGGTAGCGATCGTTCTCGAACTCAAAGGCCCATCCTCCCGGCTTGGCGTGAGGCCGCTTCACCTGCCAGTCCCCGCTAGATAGCACCTGTTTCCCGAGCAGCCACTGAGCCGCCTGCAACAGGGCCGGGTGATCCAGCGGCAGGCCAGCCCCGCGCAGGGCGATGGTGGCGTAGGCCGTGTCCCAGACTGGAGAGACGGCGGGTTGGAGGCGCATGGCGTCTTCGTCCTCAACGATGAAGGCCTCCATGCCCTCCAGGCCTCTGGCTATCGCGGGGTGGTCGCTGGCATACCCCAAGCACCTCAGCGCCACAAGCGAGTAGACCCAGGGAAGCATGATGCCACCCCAACTGCCGTCCCTGTCCTGGTGGGCGAGGATCCACCGCTCCGCCTCCCGCAGCGCTCGCGCGCGCCCCGGCTTGTAGGGCACCCGCTCCCACGCCTTCAGCACCCGGTCCGCGATCCGAAAGCCCGTCTCCCAGCTCCACAACGGATCGCGAGGGCTCACCGACGCACCGCCAGGTTCCAGGGTCAGCTCGTGGGGCGTCTGAGCCTCCGAGAGTGGGTGGACGGGCCGGTGGGCGATGACAACGCTGAGGGCCACGATCGTCGCGCGCGCCCAACTGGCGAAGTCATAGATGGTGACCGGAAACCAGCTGGGCAGCAGCAACAGCTCTGGCGGAAGCGACGGCAGGCGGGTCCAATCATATTGACCGAAGAGGGCCAGCATGATCTTGGTGAAGGTGTTGGCCCGCTCGATGCCTCCCCGGGCCAGGATAAAGGCTCGCGCCCGCTCCATCATGGGCTCAGATGCGGGACGGCCCAGCAGCTTCAGCGACAGATAGGCCTGGATGGATACATCGAGATTGCCCGGACCACCCCGGTAGCTACTCCAACCACCCTCGGGGAGCTGTGCGTCCCTCAGCGTCTGGAGGACTCTGCGCTTGCGTTCTCCGACGTCCACCCCCAGGTAGTACATAAACGGGATGTAGCCGGCGGTGACACTGACGTCGGACTCGAGCTCAGCCACCCAGTACCCATCAGGGTGCTGTTGCTCCAACAGGTAATCGCGCGTGCGCGCGATTGCTCGCCCCAGTGCTTGGGGATCTACGCTCGACACGTTGCCTCCACCACAGTACTCACAACCCACCGACGAACGCCGACACAAACGCTCCCAAGTTCCTGGCCGCTAAACGGGCATCGTGGGCCAATCGCAGTATAGCCGCTGCCTGCAACGGATGGGTTAGAACTTGAAGCGCCATCTGCCTATGCTTGACTTCCTCCGGACCGACCAGAGACTGGGTCAGGCCAGGCAGTGGTTGCCCGATTGGGTCGCTGATAGCACGGGTTAGGAGTAGACTCGCTACGCGTTCTCTGGCCTGCCGGGCGACCCAATAGCCTTCCATGTCCACGACCTTCGCATGCAGGCTCCTGCCCAGCCGTTCCTTCGTGCCTGGGTCATCGATGAGCCGGGCCACCGTCAGTCCATCTCCCACATGGAACTGAATGCCTTCTCTGCGAAGCACATCCGCCCCGCGCGCTACCAGTCCGTCGTCGGACTGCACCTCTGCCCCCCGCGTCCATTCACTCCGGCCCGGCCCCTCGTGGGCGCAGAAGACCGAAGGGCAGAGGACGATGTCGCCGGCCCGACACATCTCGCCAGTCCCCCCGCCAAAGCCGGTACAGATCAGCGCGGAGAATGCGAACCGGTCCAGCAGGGCCACGACCGTCCTCTCGGCTCGCGATCGGCCCGCGCCGCTTTCAGCGACGACCACCGTCCGACCGCGGCACTCGCCCTCCCATAGGCGCTGCCCCTGCACCGTGGACCGCCGCCGGACCTGGATCCGCTTGAGCAGGTCGGCCACCTCCCAGTGCAGCGCTGCAACGATACCAATCGGCCCTGGTTTCACGGGCTCAACGGGGGCGAAAGCGCGTCCCGCAGCAGCTCCACCGGACGGAGCATGGCGAGCACTGCCGAGGTCTCGTAGCCGCTGTGGACCTTGCAGCTGGCGCAGCGCGGATCTCGGCGGGTCTCATACCGCTCCCAGTCGGTCTCCTCCATCAGCTGGCGGAACGACTCACAGTACCCATCAGTCAACAGATAACACGGCTGCTTCCAGCCCTGCGGGGTCCGGGTGGGGTTGCCCCAGGGGCTGCACCGCAGTTCCCTCTCTCCCTTGAGAAAGGACAGGTAGGGGGATGTGTTGATGAGCCTGGCGCCGTTCAGGCGCGGGAGAAGCCACTGGAAGGTGCGGTGAATCTCCTCCTCCGAGAGGAAGATATCGTCTGCCACCACCTCATAGCTGAAGCCCGGTGAGATCAGCGCGCCGTCCACGCCGCAATCCATGAGCAGCGAGATCAGCCCGACGATCTCCACTGCATCTGTGTTCTTGTACAGCGTGGTATTGGTGCACACGCGGAAGCCGGCCTGTACGGCGGCCTGGATAGCCTCGATCGCTTGGTCGAACGTGCCCGGGCGGCCGGTCAAGCCATCGTGCGTCTCAGCCAACCCGTCCAGGTGAACATTGAAACTGAAGTAGGGGCTGGGAGCAAACTTGTCCAGGGATCGCCGCAGCAGAACGCCGTTCGTACAGAGATAGGTGAAGCGTCCCTGGGCGACAAGGCCCTCCACGATGCGCTCGACGTCGGGATGGAGCAGCGGTTCACCGCCACTGACGGCCACCACGGGCGCATCAGCCTCGACTGCGGATGCCAGACATTCCTCGGCGCTCATCGCCACCTCGGTCCTGTGGTCGTATTCCCTGACCCGACCGCACCCGGCGCAGGAGAGGTTGCAGCGATGCGTGGGCTCCAGCACCAGCACCAAGGGGAAGCGCCGCTCCCTCCTGATCTTCTTCGCCACCAGATAACGGGCCAAGCCAAGCACCAACGGAAGTGGAAATCCCATATCTCTCGCTATTCTAGCCTACCATTGCCCCGCGACGCACCGCGTCCGGGTAAGTCAGAGTGACCTGTTTGCCATTGGGCCGGCAGGCGCCGCCTTCAACGGCAGCGACCCCCACCGTGTCCATCAAGTATATCACAGCAGGGTGCAATCATCCATCGCAACAGGCCTGGAAGGCTTGAGAATCGCTTGAGGACCGCTTGAGGACCGCTTGCCGATGTGCTGGGGCGGCGAATGGGGCTGTATGACCCGCGTCGGGGCCGGGCCGCCTCGAAGGCCCTATGCTACGTGGAAGGAGACGGTCTCACCCATCCGGGCTGGAGAGAACATAGCCCACGCCGCGCACGTTCTCAATCAGATCAGGGCTGCAGGACGCCGCCCGAAGCTTCTGTCTGAGATTGCTTATGTGCGGCATGATCAACTGCTTCGCCTCGTCGGTGGTACAGCTGTGGCCGTAGACCTGCCTCACCAACTCCTGATAGCCGATCACCCGGTCTCGTCTGTCCAACAGGCAGAGAAGCACCCGGAACTCGGTCGGCGTCAGGTCGACCGGCGTTCCGGCAACCGACGCCACGTGCCTGGACGGATCGACGGTCAGGTGTCCCGCTCGCAGCCTCTGAGGCTCGGATTCCCTCTTCGACCGTGGGTGTCGTGCCCCCTCAGCCAGCTCCAGGACGCCCTCCCGCAGCGTGGCCAACACGTCTCGTCGGCGGCACATCTCGCGGTGCTTGGCCAACCCCTCCCGGATGGTGCTGCGCACCTGGGCGATCGAGACCGGCTTGGTGAGGTAGTCGTACGCATCTCTGCGCAGGGCCTCGACGGCGGATGCAACCGAGGCGTAGCCGGTGAGCAGGATGACCACGGTCTCTGGCCAGCGCTCCCTGATCGTCGCGAGCAGACCCAGCCCGTCGACCCTTCCCATCCTGATGTCGGTCAGCACAAGGGCGAAGGGGGCCTGCGACAGCAGCTCCACGGCCTCCTCACCGCTTCTGGCCTCCGAGATCAGGACGTCCTCGTGGGCCAGCGCCTTGCGGAGTGAGAACCGCACCGCCTCCTCGTCGTCTACGATCAGAATATGGGCGGGCTCACCCATCACGATCCCCCCAGGACGCAGGTAGATCAATTTGGCAGCAAGCGCCTTGATCGGGCTCGCCGCTGATGTTCAGCCGCCCTCCATGAGCTTCCACAATCGTGAGACACACCGTCAGCCCCAGTCCCAACCCATCCGCCTTGGTGGTGAAGAACGGTTCGAAGATATGGGGCAGCGTCTCGGCAGGAATGCCGATCCCTGTGTCGGAGAAGGTGATCGTCACCCAGTCTTCGGCGGTGCACGCAGTGGTCACGCACAACGCGCCACCGTCTGGCATCGCCTCAAGCGCATTCAGAGCAAGATTGAGAAACACCTGCGCAAGCTGATCGCCGTGCCCTGGGATTCGTGGCAGGTCCGGGCTCAGATCCATCCGAACGCTCACCTGCTGCTGGGCGAACTGCTTTCGCATCAGCGTCAGCACCTCCCGCAGCGCCCCGTTGACGTCGACCAGCGTCTTCCCGCCGTCGCCAGGTCGCTGGAGGTTGTTCAGTCTCTGGAGCATCTGGATGACCCTTTCGATCTCGCGACAGGCGACCTGCACGTTCTCCTGGTCGACGGGCTGGTCCAACTCTATCTGCTCTAGCGCGAGCTCCAGGCAGGTCCTCACTGCCTGCAGCGGATTGTTCACCTCGTGGGCGATGCTGGCCGCCAGGCGCCCCATGGAGGAAAGGCGCTCCGAGCGAACCAGCTGATCCTGCGCTGCCTTGAGGTCCCGGAGGGCCTTCTCCTGCGCGTCCGTCCGGCGGAAGAGCCGATCATAGAGCTGAGCCCGCTCGATGGCGAGGCCAGCCTGATTGGCGAAGGTCACCAGCGTCCTCAGATCTGCGGCGTCGAGCTCCTCCTTCTCGTCGCTGCCCGTGATCCAGACGCCGAAGGGCTCGCCTCCCACCAACACCGGAACCACGGCGATTGACTTCAGACCCGCCACCCGCTGCACCAGGCGCGCCGAGCCCGGATCGATGATGGGCGCGGTGATCTCTGCCAGATCCCGCGTGGTCTGCACCTCCAGGGTGCGAACGCATTGGACCGCCGGGTGTGATTCGAGGCTCAGTGGCAGCTCAGCGGAGACAGGGATGATCTTCTGTGCTTCCTCAATGGGCGGCTGGGAGCCCGTGCTGATCACGTGGTCGGACAGCACCTGCTTCTCCTCGTCCAGGGCCAGGAACGCGGCGAAGCTATACCCCAAAGAGACGAGGCTCTCCACGATCAGTCGCAGCGTCTCATCCTGGCTGACGACGCGCGCAAGGGTGTTGCTGATGGCCTGAAGCTTCTCCAGCTCCGCAGCCCTTCTCTGGAGCGATAGCAGCTGCTGCTGGGTCTGCTGGATGGGAGGACGTGTCATAGCTGGCTCCGGTATGGGCTCACCACGTCCGGTTCGTGACGTAGTCGGCCAGGTCAACGAGGAACCGGGTCATGCCTGGGGCGAAAGAGGCGTGGGCAAGGGACGTCTTGGCCTGACGCACCAGCTCGGTCATCTGCTCCTGCGCAGCGAGCCGCGCGCCCGTGGACTCGATCACCTCGCGCGCCCTCCTCACGTCCTCGGCCGCAGCATCCGGATTGCCCATGGCGCGCGCCAGGGCACCGCGCTGGGCGGCATCGGCGTTCTGCCAGGCCCTCAGGACCAGCAGCGTTCGCTTGCCCTCCTGCAGATCAGACTGGGCCGACTTGCCGGTGGTGGCCTGATCTCCGAACGTGCCCAGAAGGTCATCCTGGAGCTGAAAGGCTATCCCAGCAGGAATGGCATAGTCAGAAAGATGGTCCAGCGCCCGTTCGTCCGCCCCAGCCAGGATGGCCCCCAGATGGAGGGGCAACTCGGTGCTATAGCGCGCCGTCTTGTACTCCGCCACCCGGAGGATCTCCTCCTCCAGGACCTCCTCCAGCGGGCGTTCCGATAGCAGGATGTCCAGCGCCTGACCGTAGCAGACGTCCAGCACGGCCTCTGCGTAGCACGTCATGGCCTGGTTGATTCTCTCGGGTGGGCAAGGAGATTGGCTGAGAAGCAGCATCGCCTGCTGCTCCGCCACGTCCCCAGCGAGGATGGCCATCGTCTGGCCGAAATGATCGACATCACGCACGCGCCCCTGGTAGCGGCTGGCGTACTCACGGTGTACCGTCGGTCGCCCCCTGCGCAGATCGCTGCGATCCATGATATCATCGTGTATGAGGAGGAAGCTCTGCAGGAGCTCCAGAGCGCAGAAGGCACGCACGGCATCAGACGTGTTGGTGCCACCCAACCCCTCGTAGGCCACCCACATCAGCACGGGACGCATACGCTTGCCCGGTGCTCGGGTTAGATCCATTAGAACGTCGGCTAACTCGACGGCGACCGGGTGCACCCTGGCCGCGCGGGCCGTCATGTCGTCCACGATAGTCGACAGCTCGGCCTCCACGCCAGCGGCATAATGCGCAAGGGAGTCAATGAAGGGCATCGTTGACCTTGGTCTGTTCTATAGGGCACCGGCCATCAGAGGGAAAGAGAAGCGCCCTCTGGCACGTCCCGAGGGCCGGCTTCCGTCTCATCTGGAGAGCGTTGACGATGCAGTTGGACTCGCGATTGCCCGGTGCCCACGTAACCCTACGTCAGTCCAGTCTGTACAAGGCGGTATGTTATCACGTCGGACGGCGCCTGTCAACGGCGATTGCCTGGAGACAGGGTGTCATCATTTTCGCCAACTTTGCGAAGGTTAGCGCGGCTCGCCCTGGCGGGTGGTTTGGGGGCGGGTCCCGACAGTCACGGCGGCGACGGCGACGCGGGCGGCGGCGGCGACGTGGGCGGCGGCGCGGGCACAGGGAAAACCTCGGGATCAACATCGCGAGCGGCCGACCTGCGGCTCAAGCGGCGGGCGTCCGCATCGTGACGGACGGTGAACTCGCCGGGCTGGAGCCGACGGGCGCGGGCGACGTCGAGGCGCTGGCTCTTGGTCATGGTGGGATCTCTCCTTTGTGGTGGTGAGCCCGCGGGTGCGGTGGGGCAAAGGCCTCGAAAGAGGTTGTTGTGGTCTGTTAAGGTGCTGGCACTCAGGTCGGTGAGCGTTGACCCTATGGTGAGGACATTATACTATAGAAAGATCGATATGTCAATAGGGCAAGTTTGGGATATTTTTTGGGAAAAGCGCCCGAGAAGGCAGCGGCCTGAAGAGCCGATTTTGCAGCGCTCCGCAGCTGGTGTATACTACTGATGGTAGTCGCCACCTCGTTGAAGCTGTGGTGGGGCCATCTTGATGACGACCTGACAGCCAGGCCCGCCCGCCGTAGTGGAGGGATCCCAGGGGCAGAGCAGGTATGACGCCCAAGCGCGGCAGTTCGAAGCGGAGCTATCTGATCCGCCTCATCGCTGGCCTGGGCATGATGATCGCGGGTGGTGTGCTGCTGGTGGTGCTGCAGCGGTTTCCATAAGGAGAAGCTGGGACCTATGACAAAACGGCAGAACAGAGTTCGTATCTCCGGCCTGGTCAGGATCGCACGACGGGCGCGGGAGGAACTCGCGGTTGGCATTCCGCCGGACCAGGTCGAGCCCTTCCGCGACTGGATTCGCGAGAGCGTGGAGCGGACGGAGGCCATCTGCCGAGAACACCGGATCAAGCCCTCGGATCTGCCCACTCCCTCATACCGGGCCTACAGATTCCTCAAGGAGCTGGACCTCGACGACCTTCCAGAGCGCGAGGGCCCTACGCCCCAGGCGGCCAGGACGATTCGCATATCGGGCATCATCGCCATGAAGAACGAGATCAACGACCGCATGGCCCAATGGGCTGACCCCGAGGGGGATGCACCGACCGAGAACGACCCTCGCCTGCAGGCGCTGCTGAAACGGCTGACGGTCGGCGTCGAACAGATCGAGGCGGTGGCGCAGGAGGCAGGAGGCACCCCGGGGAACCTGCCCACCCGATCCCGACGCGCCTACCAGTGGCTCAAGCTCCTCAGCGATCCAGTCACCCTAGTGGCCCATCTAGAGACGCTGCAGGCTCTGCAGGACGCCTGTCGGAGCACACCTTGCAGGAAGCGAGCCCCCCGTGCCAGCCGCAAGGCGCCGGTGCAGATCAGCTTCACCTACGCGTCGTATCTCTACAGGGTCAAAGCGGTGGACAGGGCCCTGGCGGTCAAGGTGCACGAGGGGTTCCTGGGCGCGCCTCCGGACGTGCTGCGGGCCCTGGCCTGCGTCTTCTTCTCCCGCGATCGGGACGCCGACCAAGAGACGGTGGGGACCTACGCTATGGGTGAGGACTTCGTCGAGGTGGTGACGGCGCTGGAGATGACAACGGCCGAGGCGGATGACTTCACGCAAGGGCGCTTTTTCGACCTTGAGGCCGTCTTCGAGCGGGTCAACGAGGTCTACTTCGGGGGCGAGCTCGACCGGCCCCGGCTGACGTGGAACAAGAGGATCACCGAGGCGAAGATGGGGCACTACGACTTCCTCCGCGACAGGGTGACGGTGAGCGTGACCCTGGACGCGCCCGAGGTGCCGGACTACGTCGTGGACTACGTGATGTACCATGAGCTGCTGCACAAGACGCTGGGCAGACAGGTGGTCAATGGGCGTCACTACGCTCACACGCCGGCGTTCCGCGAGGCGGAGCGGGCCTTTGCGCATTACGAGGAGGCCCAGGCCTTCCTCGATGAAGTGACAAGCGCGGGATAGCTGCCGGTTGTCGGGCCATCCGCCCAGATGAACCCCAATCCCACGCGCCTGTCGAATCGCTGGTCCAGGCGGTTGCCGTACGCGCTCGTTTCTCTCTCCGTTGTCGTATTCAGGAACAAGGTGCCAGGCACTGTAACGGCTGGCGAGCCACCCTCACAGATGGCTGTGCAACGTTGGGCGATGGGGACGCCTCCTGGTGGGGACGAGGGTCGGGGCAGCGGATGACCGGCACTTCGGGCGACACTGAAGACGGCAGCTGGAACTCACGACTCGCTTCTGGCAGTTCGAGCATTGTGTCGCAAGCGCCAGGGTCGACGCAGTCACCCATCACCTTCGCCCAAAGGTCGCACTGCCCAAGGCAGGGCAATCGCATTTGGGCTCACAGCCCTCGTCCTCGAGGACGCCGCGGCCAAGAGAGCATGGATATGGCGGATGTCCACGCCAAAGGACGTCCCCGAGACTGGGACTGCGAGCAGGTCTGTCGACGACGCCTTCATATGCGATTGCCCTGCTGCCCAAGGTGGCCGCGCTTGACGGATCAGGCCATCGGTGATAGGGTCAGGGCTGTTTGATCGCCCATCAGGGACCTTGAGGAGGCCCATGAACTACGCCCAACGTATCGCCACTGAATTGGATATCCGCCTGCAGCAGGCCGAGGCCACCATCGCGCTCTTCGACGAGGGGAACACGCTCCCCTTCATCGCCCGCTACCGGAAGGAGCAGACGGGCATGCTCGACGAGCAGCAGCTGCGCCGGCTGAAGAAGCTGCTGAACCGACTGCGCACGCTGGAGGATCGCCGCGAGACGATCGTGACCAGCATCGAGGAGCAGGGAAAGATGACGCCCGAGCTGCGGGAGCGGCTGCTGGCCGCCAGCTCCCTGACCGAGCTCGAGGACCTCTACCGCCCCTACAAGCCCAAGCGGCGCACGCGCGCGGACGTGGCCCGCGAGAAGGGGCTGCAGGGGCTGGCCGATCTGATCCTTGAGCAGCCGCGCACGGACGAGACGGTGGAGCAGATCGCAGCGCCATTCCTGAGCGACGAGGTGCCGACGGTGGAGGAGGCGCTGGCAGGGGCGCGCGACATCGTGGCGCAGGCGATCAGCGACCATCCCGACGTGCGGCAGATGACGCGGGAGAAGGCGCTGCGGTCGAGCGTGCTCCGCTCCGAGAGGAAGGACCCCGACGACGCGTCCGGGGACGGAGGCGATCCGCGTGGCACGTATCAGATCTACTATGCGTTCAAGCTGAGGGTCAAGCGGCTGCGTCCGCACCAGATCCTGGCCATCAACCGCGGCGAGGCCGAGGAGGTGCTCCGCGTGAGCGTGGACGTGCCCGAGCGAGACTGGCGGGCGGGCATCGGCTCGACGTTCCGGCCCACCTACGGCTCGCCGCTGGACGAGCAGCTCGTGCTGGCCATCGAGGACGCTGCCCAGCGACTGCTGCTCCCGGCCATTGAGCGCGACGTGCGCCGCCATCTGACCGAGCGAGCGGAGGCGCACGCCATTCGCGTCTTCGCGAACAACGTGCGCGCGCTGCTCAGCCAGCCGCCGCTCGCCGGGCACACGGTGATGGGGATCGATCCCGGGTTCCGCACCGGGTGCAAGGTGGCGGTGGTGGATTCCTCGGGGAAGGTGCTGGACACGGCCACCATCTACCCGCACGAGCCTCAGGGGCGGTGGGAGGAGGCGCTGGAGAGCCTGAAGGAGCTGGTGGAGGCGCATGGGGTGACGGTCGTGGCCATCGGGAACGGCACGGCGTCGCGGGAGACGGAGCAGTTGGTCGCGGAGCTGATTCAGCGCGTGGAGAGCGAGCGCAACGGCTTGACGGGTAGTGGTCGGGCGTCGGATTGCGAATCCGACGCGAGCGGGGTGGGTCAGGAATCCGACGCGAGCGGGGTGGGTCAGGAATCCGACGCGAGTGGGGTGGGTCAGGAATCCGCCGCGAGCGGGGTGGGTCAGGAATCCGACGCGAGTGGGGTGGGTCAGGAATCCGACGCGAGTGGGGTGGGTCAGGAATCCGACGCGAGCGGGGTGGGTCAGGAATCCGACGCGAGTG
>CAZNRX010000063.1:17356-23071 GCA_964575455.1 uncultured Anaerolineales bacterium
GGGGTGGGTCAGGAATCCGCCGCGAGCGGGGTGGGTCAGGAATCCGCCGCGAGCGGGGTGGGTCAGGAATCCGCCGCGAGCGGAGTTGCCCAGCCCCTACGCTACCTTATGGTCGACGAGACGGGGGCCAGCGTCTACAGCGCCAGCCCGCTGGCCCGGGCCGAGCTGCCCGATATGGACGTGAGCATGCGCGGCGCGGTCTCCATCGCCCGCCGCGTGCAGGATCCGCTGGCGGAGCTGGTGAAGATCGACCCACGGTCGCTGGGGGTGGGCATGTACCAGCACGACGTCAGCCAGAGCGAGCTGAACGACGCCCTGGACGGGGTGGTGGAGAGCGTGGTCAACAGCGTGGGCGTCGATCTGAACACGGCCTCCCCCGCCCTGCTGACGCACGTGGCCGGCATCGGTCCCACGCTGGCCCAGCGCGTCGTGGCGCACCGCGAGGCGGAGGGACGGTTCAGCACGCGCGAGGCGGTGAAGGAGGTGTCGGGCATCGGGCCGAAGACCTTCCAGCAGGCGGCCGGCTTCCTGCGCATCCGGGACGGTGAGAACCCGCTGGACGCCAGCGCCATCCATCCGGAGAGCTACGACGTGGCGGAGACAGTGCTCGACCTGGCCGGGCTGACCACGAAGACGCCGCCGGGTGAGCGAGCCCAGACGCTGGTGAAGCTCCTTGAGGACTGGCCGGTGGACGAGCTGGCGGGGGAGCTGGAGGTGGGGGTGCCTACCCTGGCGGACATCTTCAAGCAGTTGGTGCAGCCGGGGCGCGATCCGCGCGAGGATCTGCCGGCGCCGATCCTGCGCAGCGACGTGCTGACGATGGAGGATCTAAAGCCTCACATGCGGCTGAAGGGGACAGTGCGGAACGTGGTCGACTTCGGCGCCTTCGTGGACATCGGGGTGAAGAACGATGGCCTGCTGCACCGCAGCCAGATTCCGGCCGAGGCGGCGCTCCAGGTGGGCGACGTGATCGCGGTGGAGGTTTTGAAGGTGGAGGAGGAGCGCGGGCGCATCAGTTTGGGGTGGGCGGGATCGCGGGAATCACGAACGGCACGCATGGACGAATGACACGAATGGGTTCAGGTGCCTCGCACTCGGCTCAGCGGAGCTGAGCGGCTCAGCAGAGCTGAGCTTGGCACGTGCAAGGCACCGGTAGATCGGGCACCGGCGGGGTCACTCCTCCTTGCGCTATGCGGCCGCCAGCTCTCTCCTGGCGATGTTGCGGCCCTGCTCGATCACCTCTTTGATCTCGACAGGCGTGAAGTGCAGGAGATCGAGGACGATCTCGTTGTCGGGCCGAATCACCGTGATGGGTATGCGCCGCCACTCGCTGAATGGCAGCTCCGCCAGCATCTCACGGATACGTCCGCTGTCAACCCCGGACACCTCCTGGCTGGTCAGAAGGGTCTCCAGGTCACCCTTCATCTGATTGAACGTCTCCATCCAGCTGTTCACCTTCCGGAATCGCTCAATGTCGTTGTTGATGAGCTCGTTGGTCACGACGTCCATCAGCCGCATGGCGAACTCAAGAAGGTTCCCCGGCCTGAAGCTAGCGCCCTCGAGCTCCCTGGGCTGACATAGAATGCACACGATCTGCTCCGCGCCGTCCTCGATGGCGCGGTTGAGGGGGGCGACCTCACGCACACCGCCATCCACGTAGGGTGACTTTCCGATGGTGACGTAAGGCATCTCGATGGGGATCGCCGTGCTGGCAATCACGTAGTCGAGGATCCCCGAGTAGTCCTCGCTGGCATAGACCGCTTCACCGGTGACCAGGTTGACCGCACAGGCGAAGAACTGAACGGGCGAAGCGCGCAGGTTCTCGGGGTCGAGCTGCTCCTCCACCAGCGCACGCAGCGGACCGGTGTCGATCAGCCCATTGAACTGCTGGCGCAACAGCGACACCAGCAGGGGAACGATCCTTCTCTGCACGCCCACCTGAGACGGCGAGTGGAGACCCTCCAGCCAGAAGTCCTCCAGCTCACGCCCCAGATCCGGCCAGTCGAGGGTATCGCCCTCTTGGACGACGCGGCCGGCCCGTTCCGCGAGAAACGAGCCGTTGAGGCTTCCGACTGAGGTGCCATAGATGGCGTCCGGCACGAAGCCAGAGTCCAGGAGCTCGGCGATGGCGCCAGCTTGAAAGGCGCCCTTGATCGACCCCCCACTCAGCACGATGGCCTTCTTGATGTCCATCTTCCATCCTCCTCTCCCATCCGAGCACCGGGCGCTGGCGCGACCAGGTGACACGTCCTACTCCCGAGAACGGCCCATCCCGGAAGCGAAAACAGCCAACTACCTGGCAAGATCCCTCTCAGGCCAGGCGTCGGCTGCGAATTCTCTCTGTCATCTGCCACCTCCCGTTATGATGGCGGAATGAGGGCTGCGGCGGTAGGGCGGTTTGTTGATGGTAGTATTGTACTATCGATGGTGGTTGGTGTCAACGGGGCGGAATCACGAACACGAATGGACGAATGGCACGAAGATCAGGTGCCTCGCACTCGGCTCAGCGGAGCTGAGCGGCTCAGCAGAGCTGAGCTTGGCACGTGCAAGGCATTGGGTGTGCTACACGTTCGCTACGCTCCACGCCAGGTGCCTCGCACGAACGGAACGTGCAAGGCACCGACGGCGGGTTAGCCGACCAGGATGAAGAGCAGATCGTTGACGTTGGTCCCGGTGGGACCGGTGTGGATCAGATGGCCCAGGGGCTTGAAGAAGTGGTAGCTGTCGTTCGCCTCCAGCGCGGCCCGCGCGTCTAGGCCCAGCTTGCGGGCACGCCCCATGGTCTCTCCGGTGACCGTGGCGCCAGCCGCGTCGGTGGGGCCGTCGGTGCCGTCGGTGGCAAGCGCCATGAGCAGGATGTCGGCCCAGCCTTCGAGCGCCAGCGCGGCCGCCAAGGCCAGCTCCTGGTTCCGACCGCCCTTCCCCTCCCCGCGCACGGTGACCGTCGTCTCCCCGCCCCACACGAGACAGGCCGGGGGCACCAACGGATGGCCATCGGCCCGCACGCCCTTCGCCAGAGCGGCCGCCACCTTCGCCACCTCGCGCGCCTCGCCCTCCACGTAGGTCCCCAGAAGGAGCACGTTGAACCCCAGCGACTGGGCCTCATTCACCGCCGCCAGCGCTGCCAGCCGATTGGACCCCACCACGACGTTCTGCACCCCCTCGAAGGCGGCGTCCCCCGGCTTGGGGGTCTCCCGCAGGAAGGCTCCCCCCTCAATGCCGTACCGCTCCAGCACCTCCCGCGCGTCGGCGACCGTGGTCGAGTCGGGGACGGTGGGGCCGGAGGCAATGACGTCAAGGGGATCGCCGATCACGTCGGAGAGGATCAGCGTCGCCAGGTCCGCCGGGGCGACGAGGCGGGCCAGGTGGCCGCCCTTGATGCCGGAGCAGTGCTTGCGCACGGCGTTGATCTCGTTGATCGTCGCGCCGGAGCGGAGGAGGGCGTCCGTCATGGCCTGGAGGTCATCCAGCGTCAGGCCAGGCGCGGGCCGCGTCAGGAGCGCCGAGCCGCCGCCGGAGATGAGGGCGACGACGAGATCGCCGGCCCCAGCCTCCTCCGCGAGGTCGGCCACGGCCTGCGCCCCGCGCACGGAGCTCTCGTCCGGCACCGGGTGCCCGGCCTCGATGATCCGGACCCTGGGGTGAGACCAGCCCCCCGCGTGCCCGTGCTTCGTCGCCACCGCACCCTGGGTCAACCGCTCGCCCAGCACGTCGGCGACGGCAGCGGCCATCGGCACGGACGCCTTTCCGCCCCCGATCACGAAGACGCGGTCATACGCGTCCAGGTCGTAGCGGCGTTCGCCCACGGTCAGCTCATGTCCGTTCCGGCGGACGTGGCGCTGTATGGCGGCCTCTGGATCGACCGCGGTCAGCGCGGCCCGCTTCAGCTGATCAGCGACGGCGCTCAGGCTTCGTTCCACGATTCGACCTCCCATCGGGATTGTATGCCGGCCGCCCTGCGTGTCAAGCCACAGCCGGCGCCACTAATGAGCAGGGGTTTTGACGCCTGAGACCTTCAGGGTTCTGACTAACCGCGCCACAGCACGTCATCCTGCTCCCACTGAAGCCAGTCTGGGGGCCTTGATACGCTGCACGCAAACCCCGAAGGTCCAAGCAGGTGCTTCTGCAGCGCCGCCGCTAGTGGCGGAAGTGGCGGACGCCGGTGAAGCACATGGCCAGCCCCAGCCGGTCGGCGGCCTGGATGACCTCCACGTCGCGCACGGAGCCGCCGGGCTGCACCACGGCGGTCACCCCCGCCTCGGCCGCCACCTCCACGCCGTCCGGGAAGGGGAAAAAGGCATCGGAGGCCATCACGGCGCCCTCGGCGCGCGCCTCAGCCTTGGTCACCGCCAGCCGCACCGCGTCCACGCGGCTGGGCAGGCCGCCCCCAATGCCCACCGCCGCCTCTCCTCGGGCCAGCAGAATGGCGTTCGACTTGACGTGGGCCACCACCCGCCAGGCGAAGCGGAGGCCCGCCAGCTCCTCCTCGCTCGGCCGGCGGCGGGTGACCACGCGCCATTCGGCCTGGTCGCCCGAATCCTGCTCCTGCACCAGCATGCCGCCGCGCACGCTGCGGAGCTCCACCGCGTCATCCGCGCCCGACGCCATCCTCAGGAGACGGCAGTCATCTCGCCTGCGAAGCACGTGCAGCGCTTCGGCGGTGAAGCCGGGTGCAGCGACGGCTTCCACGAACAGGTCGCCCAACGCCCGCGCGGTGGCCTGGTCGAAGGGGCAGTTGACGGCCACCACGCTCCCGAAGGCCGACACCGGGTCGGCGGCCAGCGCGAGGGGGAACGCGTCGGCCACGGTCTCGGCCGAGGCGACGCCACAGGGGCTGAGGTGCTTGACGATGACGGCTGTGGGCCGCTCGAAGGCCGCGGCCGCCCGCCACGCCGCATCCAGGTCCAGCAGATTGTTGTAGGAGAGCGGCCTGCCCTGAAGCAGCTCACCCCCCAGGGGGTCATCGAGGCCAGGCTGGACGTACAGCGCCGCCCGCTGGTGGGGGTTCTCGCCGTAGCGCAGATCGGCCCACTTTTTGAGGCTCAGCAGGAGCCGGGCGGGCAGGAGCGGGCTCCCCCCGCTCGTATGGCCCTGATTGACCCAACGCCAAATGGCGGCGTCGTACGCCGCTGTGCGGGCGAAGGCCTTGGCCGCCAGCCGCCGCCGCGTCGCTGGGAGGACCTCCCCGTGCGCCTCGATCTCGTCCAGCACAGCGGCGTAGTCATCGGGATCGCAGACGACGGCCACGTGGGCGAAGGCCTTCGCCGCCGCTCGCAGCAGCGCCACGCCGCCGATGTCGATCTGCTCGATCACGTGCTCCTCCGACGCGTCGGGGTCAGACGCTGCGGCCTCGAAGGGGTAGAGGTTGACGGCGACCAGATCGATCTCGCTCCAGCCGTGGCTTTCGAGCTCGCCCCGGTCGGCCGGGGTGCGGCGGGAGAGGATGCCGCCGTGGACGCCCGGGTGAAGCGTCTTCACCCGCCCACTCAGGATCTCCGGGCAGCCGGTCACCTCGCTGACCGGGCGCACCTTGAGGCCCGCGTCGCGCAGCGCGCGGGCCGTCCCGCCGCTGGCGATCAGCTCAGTCCCCTGCCGGGAGAGCGATCGGGCAAAGGGTACCACGCCCGACTTGTCGTAAACGCTGATGAGCGCTCGTTCTATAGTACTACAACGTTATTTTTGTCACAGGCCATCTAAACGTTCCAGAGTACGCTT
>CAZNRX010000064.1:0-22101 GCA_964575455.1 uncultured Anaerolineales bacterium
CACCGCGACGCACCTATTCTCGCTGTGTCGCGTGACAACTCGTTAGTGCACCCCTGGCGGCGTGCGGGCTTGACAGGTGCGCTCAACGAAGTAGAATAGGATGACCATGGACCCTTGAGGCCGTGAGCTGACACCTGATCGACTGACTGAGCTGCACCCTCAATGGATCGACGCAGTAGATCATACTGCTTCCTGTTGCTGCTGGGATCGCGAAGGCGACTGAGACGGTAGCAGGGAGAGGGCTTGTCCTATCTTCCTTGCGTTCCTCTCGTGCCTTTCCGTCGCGGCGGAAGGCTCTTTTTGATGGAACCTGCTCAACCACTGATCGACGTCCGTGACCTCCACCACACGTACAACAGAGGCGGGGTCACCCCTGTTCACGCCCTCCGCGGCGTGAACCTCACCGTTCACGATGGCGAGTTCGTCGCCCTCGTCGGGGCTAATGGCTCCGGCAAAACCACCCTCGCACGTCACCTAAACGCTCTGCTCCTGCCCACCCAGGGCCGCGTTTCTGTGGCCGACCTGGATACCCGCGATCAGGATGCCTGGCCCGCCATCCGTTCACAGGTGGCCATGGTCTTCCAACGGCCAGAGGACCAGATCGTGGCCACGACAGTGGAGGACGACGTCGCCTTCGGTCCTGAGAACCTGGGCTTGCCCCCCGAGGAGATCAAGGATCGCGTGCGTTGGGCGCTGAGAACGGTCGACATGTTGGAATACCTCCACCGGCCGCCCCATCTGCTTTCCGTAGGTCAGCAGCAGCGGGTGGCGATCGCGGGGGCGTTGGCCATGCGTCCGCGCTGCCTGGTGCTCGACGAGGCTACCGCTATGCTCGACCCGGCCGGTCGCCGACAGGTGCAATCCCTCATGCGCAAGCTCTGTGACGAGGGGATGACCGTCGTCCTGATCACTCACTGGATGAGCGAGGCGGCGTTGGCCGAGCGGGTGATTGCGCTGGATGTGGGCCACAAGGCGTTTGATGGCCCACCGAGATCACTCTTCGCTGACCCGGATAGACTGGCCACCTTGAGACTGGAACCGCCGGCCGTGTCTCTCCTGGCATCGAAGCTGGCTCATCACCATCCGGGGTTTCCCACCGGGGTACTGACTCTAGATGAGCTGAGCGACGCTGTCGCCCCCCTGCTCTCCAATTCCCCGGACACTGGGCACGCCAGCACGCCGCCGCACCAGCCTCACAGCTCGGGCGGCCACCCCCTGGTCGTCATCCGTGGTCTTCACCACACCTACCTGGCAGGCACGCCTCTTGCCGCGAAGGCCCTGAACGGGGTCAGCATGGAGGCGCATCCGAGGGAGGTTCTGGCACTGCTGGGGCCAACAGGTTCGGGGAAGTCCACGTTGTTGCAGCACATCGCGGGCGTGCTGCAGCCACACGCGGGGCAAGTCATTGTGCTCGGACAGGACGTGAGCGCCCCCGAGCGAGCTGACCGGCGGCCGCTCCGCGGAAAGATCGGTATGCTCTTTCAGCGGCCAGAGGAGCAGCTCTTCGAGACCTACGTCGGCGACGACGTAGCCTTTGGGCCTCGCCAGCTGGGCTTGGGCCGTCAGGCCGTCCGCGAGCGCGTGCGCTGGGCGATGGACGTGGTGGGACTTCCATTCCTGGCCTACAAGGATCGTTTCACGCAGAGTCTCTCCGGCGGGGAAAGGAGGAAGGCCGCGCTGGCCGGCGTCCTGGCCCTGCGCCCTCAGCTGCTGCTCCTGGATGAACCGACCGCCGGCCTCGATCCGAGCAGCCGCCGCGATCTGCTGGCTACGCTCCGTCGCCTGAATAGGGCGGAGGACATGACGCTGATCATCGCCACCCATAACATGGACGACGTCGCCATGCTGGCCGATCGGGTGTATGTGTTGGAGGAAGGTCACATGGTGCTGCAGGGCCCGACGCGCCTGATCCTGTCCAGGGCCGAGCCCTTGCGGGCGCTGGGGCTCGACGTCCCGCCGGCGGTGAGCGTGATGACGGCGCTACGTGCACGCGGCGTGTCCGTGCCGACAGACGCCTTGACCCTCGACGAGGCCGCGATGGAGATCACATCCCGTCTGTCCGCGCCGCGACCTGGTCGGGACGTCGAAGCATCCGGGATGGAGGAAGATGAGCAAATTTGAGTTCCTCCGCTATGTGACCATAGGGCAGTATTTGCCGCGCGACTCAATCATCCACCGGTTGGACCCACGGTTCAAACTGCTGGCGTTCGGCTTCGTCGTCGTGGCGGTCACCTTCAGCAGCACGTACCTGGCAAACGTCATTCTGGTTCTGACGGTCCTGCTGCTGCTTGCCCTCTCTCGCCTTCCGATAGGTCATACGCTGCAAGGGCTGCGGTTGGCCTTGCCCGCGCTCGCCATCCTGGCCCTTTTCCAGATGATCTTTCCCCCCCCTTCCTTCGGGCCGGCCGAGGAATGCTCCGTCATCTGGCGGTGGCGATTCGTGGAGTTGACAAGCTGTACGCTGAAGCTCATGGTCGTCTCCACGGCCCGCCTGGTCGAGTTGTTCGTGCTCACCAGCTTGTTGACGCTTTCGACGACAACGAGCGAACTGGCCCACGGGACCGAGGGCGTGCTGGCGCCGCTCCAGCGCATTGGCTTCCCAGCTCACGAGCTGGCCCTGGTCGTCACCATTGCCCTGCGCTTCGTCCCTACGCTAGCCTTGCAGATGGAGCGGCTCGTCAAGGCCCAGATGGCGCGAGGCGCGGACTTCGGGACGTCGGACCGCTTTCGCTTTATCAAGATGACGCGCCGCATCTTGCCCCTGCTGATACCGCTCTTCCTCATTGGGCTGCGCCGATCCGAGACACTGATCGTAGCGATGGATGCCCGAGGCTACACCGGCGGCAGAGGGCGCACGCGGCTCTCCCGGCTGCACGCCGGCCCGCTCGACTATCTGGCCCTGACTGCAGCCGCTGCGTTCTGCGTCGCGATGCTGAGTATCGACTTCGCCTCTCTCGACCAGGCGTTCATCGCCTGGATACGCAAGTTATAGTCAGGAGGATACTGTGGAAACCAATCGACAAACGACGACCGTGCTCGTACGCCGGATCGTGGTCACGGCCATCATGACGGCCATAACGGTCTTGCTGGGGCTCCTGCCCGTAGGCGGGTTCATCCCCTTTCCCACCGGCGTCAACGCCACCACCCTGCACATTCCGGCCATCATCGGCGGCATTCTGGAGGGCTGGCTGGTTGGTGGTCTGATCGGCGTTTTCTTCGGCCTGTTCAGCCTCATTCGCGCAGCGACGCCGATCTTCAAGGACCCGCTGGTGGCCATCATCCCACGCCTCTTCATTGGCGTCACAGCCTACTTCGCCTACGCAGCCCTGAAGCGGATCAATGAACTCGTGGCAGTCGGCGTGGGGGCAGCTATCGGCACAGCCACGAACACCCTGCTGGTGCTCGGCCTGGCAGTTCTACGCGGCTACATGAGCATAGAGCTGGCCAGCACCGTCGCTGTCACGCACGGCATCCCGGAGATCATCGTCGCCGTCGTCATCGCCACGTCTGTCGTGGCCGCCTGGCGGCAGATCTCCCTCGGCCCCCGAGGTTCAAGCGTGTAGCGCTCCCCGGTCCCTTTTGCGGAGGAAGAGCATGCTTCTGGCAATCGACATTGGCAACACGAATATCACCTTCGGGCTCTACGAGGGAGAGGACCTCGGCCCCCGCTGGCGGATCCGCACCATCCACGAGAAGACGCCCGACGAATACGGCATGCTGATGGTTCAGCTGTTCGACCATCGCCGTCACAGCCCCCAGGACATCTCCGGCGTCGTCATTGCCAGCGTGGTGCCGCCCTTGAGCCAGGCCTTCCAGGAGGCCTCTCGCAGCTACATCGGGAGGGAGCCCCTGTTGATCGACGCGGGGGTGCGCACCGGCGTGCGCATCAGGTACGACGACCCGCGGCAGGTGGGAGCAGACCGCGTGGTGGACGCCGCAGCGGTAAGGGCACTCTACGGGGTGCCCGCATGCGTGGTCGACTTCGGCACAGGAACGACCTTCGACGCCGTCTCCGCCGAGGGGGATTACCTGGGGGGGGCTATCGCCCCGGGCATCGGCATTGCCGCCCAGGCGCTCTTCGAGCGCACGGCCAAGCTCCCCCGTGTGGAGCTGAGTCGTCCCCCCTCCGTCATCGGCCGCAACACGCCGCACGCCATGCAGTCGGGGCTCTTGTTCGGTTACGTCGGCCTGGTCGAGGGCATGGTCGCCCGCTTCAAGGCCGCGCTCGGCCCGGGGACCCACGTCGTCGCCACCGGTGGGCTGGCCGAGGTGATCGCCAGGGAGACCGACGTCATCGACGTCGTCGACCCCTGGCTCACGCTCCATGGGCTGCGAATCATCCACGAGCTGAACAGACAGTAGAGCGGCGGCCTTCATCCTTGTCACAGGCCGCCGATCCGGTATAATCCACATCAACGCTTCCGGCCTCGCCGGCATGATGGGCTCAGCCAGGCCGCGGCCCCGGAGATAGGACTGAGGATTGTCAAGAGAAGTTAGAGTAGATGAGGGATGGAGTGCGCCACTTCTCTTGATTGGGATGGTGCTCATCCCCGCCCTGACGCTAGTGGCCACGGAGTGGGCTGATCAGCTTGAGGTCATGCCGCTGATCGGACTCGTGGGGCTCGCCACCGGCCTCCTGCTGAGCCTGAGCACCTTCCGCGGCTTGCTCAGCCATCTGTTCAGCGTCATCTATGGCCTGGCCTGGGTCGGTTTCCTGATGGGCCAGGGGCTCCCAGGAGAGCTAAGCTGGCGGGAGCGCATCTTCGAGATCGGGACCCGCATCGTCAGCTGGAGTCGGCAGGCGCTCAGCGGCGGCACAAGCCAGGACGCTCTTATCTTCTCGATCTTCCTCGGCATCCTGTTCTGGTTTTTGGCACATAATGCCGCGTGGAACACCTATCGGCGCAGACGGCCATGGCTGGCGGCGGTTCCCCTCGGTGTCATCACCATCGTGGCTGCCCATTTCTACGTCGGAGAGGCCCCGCTGATCCGCTACCTGATTCTCTATCTGCTCCTCGCTATCCTCTACGTGGGACGGGCCGATACCTTCAGACAACAGGGTATCTGGCGCCGGGAGCGCGTGACCTATGACCCTAAGCTGGGTATGGACATCCTTCAATCCAGCCTCGTGCTCGCTCTGTTGGTTCTTTCCTTTGCATGGACGCTGCCGGGTACGTCGCGCGCCTCAACGTCCGCATCCGACGTCTGGGAGCGCATCAACGATCCCTGGAAGGCGGTCGAGGAGGAATGGCGGCGGCTCTTCTCCTCGATCCACAGCGGTGAGGAGGCGATAGCTGAGCCTTTTGGCTCGTCCCTCGCGCTGGGGGGAGGGTCCAACCTGAGGGACACGCTGGTTCTCGACGTCCAAGCCCCTCCCGACGGCCGCTACTACTGGCGAGCAACGGTCTACGCCACGTACAACGGCTCTCAGTGGGACCGACCAGAGGGAGATGTGGTTGCCCTATCCCCCGGCAGACGGGCGACCGCCGTGATAGACGACGTCTCCCGTCGCTCCGTCATCCAGACGATCACCAACTACCTCCCTGGTCGCCATTTGTTGGTCGGGGCCTCGCAGCTTACCGCTGTCGACAGGGAAGTGGAGGCCCTCATTAGGATGGAAGATGGAACACCAGCGGCGTTCCATCGTGTATCCACCATCCAACCACTCGGAGCTGGTGAGCAGTACACGGTAACGTCCCGCATCTCCCAGGCCAATGGCCCCGCCCTGAGACAAGCGGGCACCGACTATCCCACCTGGATGCGCGAGCGCTACCTGCAGCTCCCCGACGCCCTGCCGGAGCGCGTGCAGACCATGGCCGAGAGGATCACGGGGGAGGATACCCCAGATGAAGCCGAGAGCCCCTACGACAAAGCCAGGCTGCTGGAGCAGTACCTGCGCGATACGATCACCTACGATCTAGACCCTCCCGCCGTACCTGAGGGAAGAGACTACGTAGATTTCCTGCTGTTCGACAGTCAGCGGGCCTACTGCAATGGTTACGCCACGGCGATGATCGTCATGGCACGCAGCCTGAGCATCCCGGCTCGCCTGGCCACGGGGTACGCCGAGGGGGAGTATGATGAGCAGCGCCACGTGTTCCGAGTGCGGGAGAACAACGCTCACAGCTGGCCAGAGATCTACTTCCCCGGCTACGGTTGGACCGAGTTCGAGCCGACGGCCAGTGAGGACCCTCTGATCCGCCCCGAGCCCGACCAAGGGGCGGGTCCGGAACCCGTCCCGCCATCGCGGACGAACCCAGAGTTTGCCGACGATCTGAGACGGGACGAGGAGAGCCCCATGCCGATCCCCGAGAACAGCCCAGGATCCGTCCCGGATCAAGATGCCCCAACTCGGCGAGCCCCACTGTGGCTTTGGGTGGGCGGCAGCCTGGCGCTCGTAGCTCTGGTCGCCGCTGGCTGGTGGGCGGCCTCAATGACTACGGTGGATCTCAGACTCCGGCGTCCTCCCAACGTCGAGCAAGTGTATGG
This sequence comes from uncultured Anaerolineales bacterium, assembly GCA_964575455.1. Classification (GTDB taxonomy): domain Bacteria; phylum Chloroflexota; class Anaerolineae; order B4-G1; family B4-G1; genus SKLM01. The sequence continues at coordinate 6,490 of CAZNRX010000064.1, forward strand.
CCGCTTGCTTCGCTTCGGCCGCTGGCTGGGCCGCCCCCTGCAGACCCCGGATACGCCTCTGGAGTGGGCGCAAGACCTCAGCACCATCGTGCCCAAAGCAGAGGAGCCAATCAACCGGATCGTCGGCATCTACATCGAAGCCCGGTTTGGGCAAGGAGACTCGCGAGACCCAGCAGCGAGGATCTCCTGGAGCCAGGCCCGAGCGCTTCTCTGGCGTCACCTGCTCTGGGAACAGTGGCCCGGGCGCCTGGGCCTCACCTCAGGACAGGATGCGTAGCACCGTTGTTGGCGAAGACCGAGCACTCAGGACTACTCAGCAGCACGTGTGGGGCGGGAGAGTGTTGTGTCGGATATTCTGGTCATAGACAATGACGCCCTGGCGCAGCAACAGTTGCGCCAGCTGGCCGGCGGACCCCGTGACCTTCGCTTCATCCCAGCTTCGACCGGGGCGGAGGGGCTCAGCCTGGCTCTGGAGAAGGACTCCGACCTGATCCTGTTGAGCGCCCAGCTGAGAGACGCGGATTGGCTCGACATCCTGCGCACGTTAGGAGAGGAAACCCGCGATACCCCTATCATCCTGACCACATCGCACGCATCCACAGATGAGGCTTTGCAGGCCTTCCGGGCCGGAGCTCGCGACTACGTGAGAAAGCCTCTCGAGCCGTCGAAGATGGCGAAGGCAATCGAGCGCGCCTGGCACACGGTTGAGCTGCGTGAAGAACGGGACAGATTGGCTCAGCAGTTGACGAAGACCACAGAGACCCTTCAGCGTCAGCAGCAGGAGCTAAACGCCGTCCACGTTATCGGACGCCTCACCACCTCGTTGCTGGATCTTGACGTCGTGCTCGACCGCCTGGCCGAGATCGCCCTCTATATGACCGATGCCCAAGAGAGCATGTTGTTCCTGAGGGACGAAGAAGAGGACGAACTCTGCCTGCGGGCCGGGAAAAACCTGAGAGCGGGGTTCGCCGAAGGTTTCAGGATGCCGGTGGATGGCGCGGCTGCGGGTCGGGCGATCCGCACCGCCCGACCCGTGCTCGTCACCGGGGAACAGGCCTGCATCGCGCCGGGAAAGCCCTCTGAAGCTGTACTTCACGTACCGCTTCAGGCTCCCGACCGCGTCATGGGCCTGTTAGCCCTCTCCAGCCAAAGGCCCGGGGACGCCTTCTCTGAGCGCGATGTCGTCCTGCTCTCGACCCTGGTGGATTACGCAGCCATCGCCATACAGAACGCACAGCTCTTTGAGAGCATCGCCGAGTCCGAGTCATTGATGGACAACGTCTTCTCCTCCATCACCAGCGGGGTGCTGACCCTCGACCGCGACTGCCAGATCTCGCTGATCAACCGGGCTGCAAGAGGGATTTTGCAGACACCCGACGCTGCGGCAGGGGCATCGCTGGCCGATGCGTGCCCCTCCATCGAGAGCAGGTTGAGGCCACTGGTTGAGGCAACAACAGAGCAGGGTGAGATCACGGGACCTCTTGAGGTCGACCTCCCGCTCCCATCCGGCAACGTCGCGAACCTGCGCATGACCCTGTCTCCACTCAGACATGGGGCCGGGTCAACCGAGGGCGTGACTGTTGTCATCGAGGACATGACCGAGCAGCGGAAGCTGGAGTCGCGCTTCCGCCTGTTTCAGCGGTATCTCTCCCCCACTGTGATTGAACGACTGCCAGACGACCCTCAGGAGCTCAAGCTGGGAGGCGTGCGCCGGGAGATCGCCTGTCTTTTCGCGGATCTACGCGGCTTCGTCGACTTCAGCGTGCGGCATCCGCCCGAAAGGCTCATGGAAACGCTCAACAAGTACCTAGGGGTGGGCGCGGAGGCCGTCCTGACCGAAGAGGGCACGCTCGACAAGTTCCAGGGGGACGCTGTGATTGCCTTCTTCAACGCGCCGCTGACTCAGGACCACTACGTCTTGAGAGCGGTGAGGGCAGCAGTGAAGATAAGAGAGGCGACGGCGCAGCTCCACACCTGCCTGGGCCCAGGTCATCGGCTCATGTATGGGATTGGCATAAGCGTCGGCGATGCCATCGTGGGCAACATCGGCACACCGCAGCGGCTCGACTACACGGCCATCGGCCCGAGTGTCAACATGGCAAAGCGTCTCCAAGCCGCGGCGGAGCCGGGGCAGATCCTGCTCACGCCCGAGGTCTATCAGCGGATCAGGGACCGCGTCACCGCCCGCCCCCTCGTCCTTCAGGACGTAACAGGCCCTGAAGGCCCCATCCACGCCTACGAGCTTATCGACCTCTCGTGACGCCGCTTGCTCTCATCTACACCGTCACCGCCCTTGGGCTGGCGGCATACGGGCTGAACGCCTTCATCCTCGCCTTTCTCTACCTGCGCCATCGGAGGGACGTGCCCTCCGCGCCCATCGTCGACGAGAAGGCCCTTCCGTCCGTCACCGTTCAGCTGCCCATCTACAACGAGCGCCACGTGGTCGTGCGCGCCATCGACGCGGTGGCAGCTCTCGACTACCCCCGTGATCGCCTCCAGATCCAGATCCTCGACGATTCGACCGACGAAACGACGCTCCTGGCGCGCGACCGGGCAGCCTTCTACCGCGAGCACGGCCTGGACATCACGGTCATGCGCCGCCCGAACCGCCACGGCTTCAAGGCCGGGGCCCTCTCGCAGGGCCTCAAGCGGGCTCGAGGGGACTACGTCGCGATCTTCGACGCCGACTTCCGCCCACACCCAGACTTCCTGTTGAAGACCGTGCCCCACTTCCTGGGTCGGCCAGAGCTTGGGCTTGTGCAGACACGCTGGTCTCACCTCAACGGGGACTACTCGCCGCTGACACGCGCTCAGGCAATGGCCTTCGACGGCCACTTCGTCGTCGAGCAGACCGGGCGCGATCGCTCTGGGCTGCTGATGAACTTCAACGGCACGGCTGGCGTGTGGCGTAAGGCGTGCATCGAAGAGAGCGGGGGATGGGAGTTCACCACGCTCTCCGAGGATCTTGATCTGAGCTACCGCGCCCAGCTGGCAGGCTGGGAGACGCTGCACCTGCCGACGGTCGATGCCCCGGCGGAGCTCCCGCCTCAGATGGCCGCCTTCAAACGACAACAAGCGCGCTGGACCCAGGGCTCCATCCAGACGCTACGCAAGCTCATCCGGCCCCTCATCCAGAGCCGACGGCTGAGCGTGATACAGAAGGCAATGGCCCTGGTGCACCTGAGCAGCTACCTGGCGCACGCGCTAGTGGTCCTGCTTCTCCTGGTGACACTCCCTCTGCTCCTGCTGGGTGACGCGCTGCCGTCGCTGGGCAACGTGGGACTGCTGATGAGCCTAGGACCGCCCTTCGTCTACGTGATCTCCCAACGCGCGCTGTACTCAGACTGGGCCAGACGCCTTCTGACCTTTCCGCTGCTGATCCTGGTTGGGATCGGCATGGCCTGGAACAACTCACTCGCTATATGGCGCGGTCTGAGCCGCTGGGGCGGCACGTTCGCCCGGACACCGAAGTTCAACGTGGACTGCACGCGAGGAGACGCGAAAGGGAAAGCCGGAGACTGGCTCCACAGCGCGTACCGGCTGGGCATCGACAGGAGCGTGATCGGCGAGGTCGCGCTGACCCTCTACGCTCTGGTCGCGGCATCGGTAGCTCACAGCTCTGACCGATACGGCCTGATGCCGTTCCTCATACTCTGCACGGCCTCCTTCGGCACCATGGCCGGCGTAGAGCTCGCTCAGGCAGCATCGTCTCGCCGACAGGGCGGCACGGGGAGGGCCTGAGGGCTGAGACCCGCTCAGCTAGGCCCAGCTAAGATCAGCTAAGCTCAGCCAGGATCAGCCAAGCTCCAGGATCTGAGAGGTGGCCGACTCCATGTCGATGACCAACAGCCGACCACGCAGCAGCCGGCCTCGGCCGGTCACGATCTTGATGACCTCCTGCGCTTCCCAGGCCGCCACGGTCATCGGCGTCGCGGCAGGCGTGCCCAGCTGGGACTCCAGGCCCTGCTCTGGAAGGCCATCCCCGCTTCCGTAGAGCGTGTGCAAGCCCGGATCCTCGGGAAAGATCGTCATCACCTGTCCCAAGAAGCCCCCAATACTGCCGTGCACCATCGGAATGCCCAGCTCCCGCGCGCCGTCCTGCAGGACCAGACGCGTGGGTAGGCGATCAAGCGCATCCACGACCACGTCGGCGCCATTCAACAGCCGGGGCAGGTTCTCCTTCGTGAGGACGGCGGTGTGGCAGGTCGTCAACACGGCAGCGTTCACCTCCGCAACCCGCTGACACGCCGCCTTCGTCTTCTCCACGCCCAGGTTGCTCTCCCGGCTGAGCATCTGTCGGTTGAGGTTATGCTCCTCGAACCGGTCTCCATCGATCAGGATCAGGCAGCCGATACCCATGCGGGCCAGGGCCTCGGCGACGTATCCTCCCAGCCCCCCCAAGCCCACAATCGCCACGCTGGCCTGCAGAAGCTTGCGCTGACCATCGACGCCGATGGTGCCCAGATTGCGCACGTAGCGCGCCGGGACGATCCCCAGGTTCAATGCGGTCAGCTCAACGTCACGGACATAGCCGAGGGACGCCGCCAGCACCTGTACCTGCTCGAAACCGATGACCCGGTTATCGCCGCTCGGGCGGGCCACTTCCTCAATTGCATCCTGCAGGGTCTCTCGATCCATCGCCTCAAAACCTCCTTTTCAGCGCCGGTTGCACATCTATTGTACGCCATTGGGAAAACGCGTCAACCATGCCCTCGATCCCGCTCCTGAGCCACCCGCGCGCCGCTCAAGCGTTCGTAGGGCTTCATCATGCTCCAAGGAGTAAGGTGACCGGCACTTCAAACGACTTCCTGCGGGACAACAAGTGGCTGTTCTGACACATGAGGAGCGGCTTCCAGTCTTGGCCGTAAGTGCCGGTCACCTTGAGCGCCAGAATGATGGGGCCGTGGGGCTTCCGATGCTGTGGTTGACAAACCGGCCTTACCGGCAATAATACGTCCGATATGCGACGACAGATAGAGCTGATCCTGGGACTGACGATCTTGGCGCTGGCTGCTTGCGGCTGCTGGAGGTCCGCCAGCCAGGAGCCCTCCTCTGCCCCTCCCACAGTCACCCGAGGGGCAGCCACGGCAGAGCGGGCGGCAACTGCCTCACCAACACCAACCTCCACGTCGACCCCAACGCCAACGTCCATCCCGACCCCGACGCCAGCCCCAGCTGAGCTGCTGTCGGACGCCGAGCAGGCTGTGCACGACGGCGACTACCAGACCGCCGCCGAGACCTACAGCGCCCTCCTTGCCCGGTCGCTCGATGACGAGAGGAGCGCCCGATCGCTGCTCGGTCTGGGAACGGCCCACCTGCGCGATCAGGCCCCCTCGGACGCTGTCGACGCCTTCCAGAGGCTCCTGAACGAGCACCCGGACAGCGATCAGGCCGACGACGCCGCGTTCCTGCTGGGGGACGCCCTGGTCGCCGCTGGCGAGCCCCTCTCCGCCACCCAGGCCTACAGCAGCTACCTGAGGGCCGGCACGGTCATCACGCCGTACGTGAACCTCTCGCTGGGAGACGCCTTTCGAGCTGCCGGCGTCCACACCGCGTCCCTCACCCCGTACCAGAGCGCGATCGCCGCAGCTCCCAGCCACACCTTCGAGGCCGAGGCCCGAGAGAAGCTGGCTCTAGCTCACGTCGCCCGGGAGGCGTACACCGCTGCCGTCGAAGAGTACGATGCCATCCTGAACATAGCGCGGCAGCCAGCCTACCGAGCTCGCATCGAGCATCAGGCGGCCGAAACCCTCCTCCTGGCGGGGGACATCGAGGCCGGGTACCAGCGCCACACCAACGTGGTCCAGACCTACCCGACCGAAGAGCACGCCTACCTCTCCCTGGTGAAGCTGGTGCAGGTCGGGCGCCCCGTGAACGACCTCCTGCGAGGCCAGGTCGACTACTACGGCGGCGCATATGGCCCGGCGGTGGAAGCGCTCTATCGCTACATCTACGCCTATCCGGAGACGCACTCGGGGGACGCCCACTGGTACGCTGGCCTATCCTACTGGGAGGCCGGCAGCCCCAATCTCGCCATCAACGAGTTCGAGCTCCTGATTGACACCCATCCCAACAGCCCTCGCTGGGGACAGGCCTGGCTCAAGCTATCCGAGCTCTATGCCGACCAGGGCCAGACGGACGAGGCCGTCGCCACGTACCGCGCCTTCGTCGACGCCGCCCCCTACCACCCTCTGGCACCAGAGGCGCTGTGGGAGGCGGCCCAGCTGCTGGAGCGGGCCGGTAGGATTGAGGCGGCTGCGACCTCCTATCTCGAGTGTCAGAGCGCGTATCCGGGTTCCGACCTGGCAGCCGCGGCCCTGTTCCGAGGTGGTCTCCAGCTCTATCAATTGGGCGACGGCTCCGCTTGGGCGGAAGCTGTCGAGGTGTGGCGGACGCTGGCAGATCAGTATCCGGGTGATTCACACCGCTTGGCGGCACTGCTATGGCTGGGCAAGCTCCACCTGGAAGAGGGAGAGATGGAGGCAGCCAAGACCGCCCTTGAAGCGGCCACGAACGCAGCGCCGGATCAGTACTACGGCCTGCGCGCCACCCAGATCGCCTCCGCCATCCAGGCACCACCGCGGCCCTATCCCAACGACGAGCCCCAGCGTGAGACGGAGGGTCGAGACGAGGCGGAGGCGTGGCTGGCAGACTGGGTGGGGCTAGAGAGCCCAGAGGGCGGCCCTCAGGGCTTGGGAGAGCTCTCGCCTCAGCTCGCCGCCGACGGCCGCCTGCAACGGGGCAGGGAGCTATGGAGGCTCGGTCGATTCCAGCAGGCGAAGACAGAGCTGGAAACGCTGCGCGTCGAGACGTACTCGAACCCGCTGGATCAGTACCAGCTGGCGCTCGCCTACCGCGACGTGGGGCTCTACCGCTCTTCGATACTGTGCGCCTGGCGGGTGATTGGTCTCTCCCCGGTCACCAGCACCCTCGACGCGCCCCGCTTCGTGCTCCAGCTGGCCTACCCCACCTACTACGAGAACCTGGTGCTGGAGAACGTCCGAAAGACCGGCCTTGAGCCTCAGCTCATCTTCAGCCTCATCCGTCAGGAGAGCCTCTTCGAGAGCCTCGCCACGTCCAGCGCCAGCGCCCAGGGGCTGATGCAGGTGATTCCACCGACGGGCGCTGAGATCGCCGGCGAGCTCGGCTGGCCGCCGGACTACGCCACGCCAGACCTATACCACCCCTACGTCAGCCTGCGCTTCGGCACCTACTACCTGGCGAAGCAACGCGACCGCTTCGGGGGCAGGATTGACGTCGCATTGGCAGCCTACAACGGTGGTCCGTTCAACGCTCAGCGGTGGCTGGAGCGCTCGGGAGATGATCCCGATCTATTCCTGGAGAAGATCACCTTCAGCGAGACAAACCTCTACGTCAAGCGCATCCAAGAGCATCTCACCGTCTACGAAGCTCTCTACAATGATCTCCCCGGAAACCAAGCGGCGAGCTTTCGGGAAGGTGGACAGGTGAGATAGCGTACGCGCTGTCACCAGCCGGCGGCGTAGAACGTGAGATACTCATCGAGGTGCTGCCTCCACAGCTGATCCCGATGAGCGCCGGCGTGGATGGCGAGCTGACTGGCGATCCCCTCAGCCTGCAGCGCCTGATGTAGCTCCACCGTCGCCTGCCGCGCCCAATCGGCATCACCAGTGCTCAGGTAGATGCAAAGGGTGCCCACACCGGGCTCCTTCATCAGCACGAAAGGGTCAAAGACCGAGGGCGCTCGGTTGGCCGAAAGAGCTGGGCTGTGCGCCCCGACAATCCCGAAAGCGTCCGGATGCCGAAACGCGATCTCCAGCGCCCAGACGCCTCCGCGGGATATGCCCCCGATGGCCCGCGCCTCGCGGATCTGCACCGACCGAAACGTGGCGTCGATATGCGGCATCAGCTCGTTGACAAGCTGCTCCTCAAAGGATCCCGACCCGCCGCTGGTCGTGACGTAGAGACCACCAGCATCGGCACCGGGCAGGACGATGATGAAGGGGTGAAACGTCCCCTCAACGATCCTCCTGTCGGCAGCCTCGTCGATCCCAAGGCGATCCCAATGCATCTCATCGTAGGGATAGCCGTGGAGCAGATAGAGCACCGGATAGCGCCGATCTCCCTGGTCATAGCCCGGCGGGAGATAGACGCGATAGGGCTCCTCCTGGCCCGTCACCTGGCTGAAGTAGACCCGCTGCTCAACGCGCCCGACCAGGGGAGCGGGAGTGGTTGGCTGAGGCACAGCCGTCGTAGCAGGCAGCGGCGTGTCGCTGGACATCACCGTAGGACTGGGCAGGGAGGTGGGGACGTCCGTGAGCGTCGGTGTGGAGGAGGGCAGCAGGTTGGGAGTTGCGGTAGCCGTCGGCCTGAACGCTGCCGTCGGCGTGTCGTCTGGCTGAACCGCCTCGCCAGCCCCCCCAGACGCTGATGAAGCCACAGAGGTCTGGGCGGTGGCCACACCAGCGACTGACGTCGCCGGTGAAGGGGGAGGCAGCTCCCGCAGAGGACGCACTAACACCACCAGCGCGATCAAGACCGTCAATCCGATCACAACCAGCGAACGCAGCAGCCAGCTCCCACACGCTGGGCGCCCGGCATCCTCAGACGACTCTCGACGAAAGCGCATGCGTTTATTGTACCCCAGCCCCCTTCACTGGCAAGAGCTGGACGCCGGAGCACAGGGCTTTGTCATTCCCGCGTCCAAGGTGACGGGTGACTGCCTCGACCCGGGCACTTGCAACACGACGTTCGAGTCACCGGATGCGGGTCACGAGCACCACTTAGCGGCTTCTGAGAGGTCACTCAAAGTACCGGTCACCTTCGTCCGTTCCAGAACCATGCGGGCGAAGTGATCCGGCCGCTTGGCAAGGGGCCCTGTTTGTGCTAGACTGGTCGCGTCCCTGGCGCACGTCACAGCGCGCCCACACGGATCATAGGAGGAACACGCACATGGTGAATGAGGTTTATCGCAAGCTCGCTCAGCGGTTGGACGCCCTTCCCAACGGCTTCCCGGCCACGGAGAGCGGCGTGGAGTTGCGCCTGTTGGCCAAGCTCTTCACGCCGGAGGAGGCGGCTCTGGCCGCGGTGATGCGTCTGACCAGAGAGCCGGCCGACGCAATCGCCGCCCTGGCCGGCGTCGACGCGGAGACCGCCTATCGCAGGCTGAAGACCATGGCGCGAAAGGGACTGGTTCGGATCAAGCGCGGCAAAGGTGCGCTGCTGTTCGGCCTGATGCCCTTCGCCGTCGGATTCTATGAGGAGCAGCTGCCACGCATGGACGAGGAGCTGGCGACGCTGGTGGAGCAGTACTTCCAGGAGACCCAGGGCGGGGGCATCACCCGGCACACGCCGGCGCTCCAGCGCGTGATCCCGGTCGAGGCGTCGATTCCTTTCGAGCTCGAGATCTTCCCCCACGAGCGTGCCTCCGAGCTGCTGGAGAACGCGAAATCCTGGGGGGTGCGCGACTGCATCTGCCGCGTCCAGCAGCGCCTCATCGGCAAGGGCTGCGACTACCCGGTCGAAGCCTGCCTCGTCTTCGCGCCGGTGAAGGGGGCCTTCGACCACAGCGAGGTCGACCGGGCCATCAGCAAGGAGGAGGCATTGCAGATCCTGCAGGAAGCTGAGGAAGCGGGGCTGATCCACTCCACGGGAAACTACGTGGGCCCCCACTACTACATCTGCAACTGCTGTACCTGCTGCTGCGGCATCATGCGGGGCGTGGCCGAGTTCGGCGTGCCGACCGCGATCGCCAAGGCCGACTTCCGCGCGATGGTGGACGCTGAAGCCTGCATTGGATGCGGGGACTGCGTGGAGCGCTGTCAGTTCGGGGCGCTCTCGGTACCAGATGGAACCTGCGTGGTCGATGAGGTGCGATGCGTGGGCTGCGGCCTGTGCGCCACCGTCTGCCCAACGGATGCCCTCCATCTGGAGCGTCGACCGGAGGGCGAGGTCTCACCGCCGCCGGCGGACGTGAGGGAGTGGGGGCAGCGCCGGGCCGAGGAGCGCGGCATCTCGCTGGCCGAGGTGGTGTAGCCCGATAGGAGATGGGGTATGAAGGAACGACCGATCGTCGCCATCACGATGGGAGATCCCGCCGGGATCGGGCCTGAGGTAGCAGCGAAGGCACTGACGGGGCACGACGTGGTAGCCCAGTGCCGCCTCCTACTCGTCGGTGACGCGAACGTGATGCAGAGAGCGCTGAAGCTAGTGTACAGCCCAATGACGCTCCACCCTATCGGAGAGGTGACCGCCGCGCGCTTTGAGCCCGACGCGTGCGACGTGCTCGACCTGGACAACGTGGACCTGGCCACCCTGCAGGCCGGCGTGGCGACGGCAGCGGCTGGTCAGGCCTCGGTAGACTACGTGAAGAGGGCCGCAGAGCTGGCGCTGCAAGGCCGGGTGGGTGCTATAGCAACGGGGCCGATCAACAAGGCGGCGCTCCGAGCAGCGGGCGTCCCGTACATCGGCCACACCGAGCTGCTGACGGCTCTGGTCGGCGACGGCCTCACCGAAACGGACGTGACGACAATGCTGGCGACACCCGGGCTGCGCGTGGTGCACGTGACGCGCCACGTGCCGCTGGCGGAGGTAGCGGCTCAGATCACCCAAGAACGTGTGCTGAACACGATCCGCGTCACGCACCGAGGGCTGGAGCAGATGGGCGTGGCCCAACCCCGGCTAGCGGTCGCGGCGCTGAATCCGCATGGGGGCGACGAGGGGCTGATCGGCAGGGAGGAGATCGAGCAGATCGGCCCAGCAGTCGAGGCAACAAGAGCGGAGGGTGTCGACGTCCGAGGCCCAATACCGGCCGATTCGGTCTTCTTCCGCGCCATCGGGGGTGAGTTCGACGCCGTGGTGGCGATGTACCATGACCAGGGCCACATCCCCATCAAGACGCACGACTTCGCGCGAAGCGTGACGGTGACGCTGGGCCTGCCCATCGTGCGCACGTCCGTGGATCACGGCACGGCCTTCGACATCGCGTGGCAGGGGGAAGCCGACGAGACGAGCATGGCAGAGGCGATCCGGCTGGCGTCACGGTTGGCGCAGCGCCGCAGGTTTGCGCCTTGAGCCGTTTCGTGGTATAAAGGTGCTAAGTGCCCCCGTAGCTCAGATGGATAGAGCACCGGCCTCCGGAGCCGGGCGCCCGCGTTCGAGTCGCGGCGGGGGTACTTCCTCTTCTCTTGTGGGCGCTGCTGGAGCGAGCGAGGCTACGCCATCTCCAGGTACCGCTCGATCTCCCAATCGGTGACCTGGATGCGGTAGGCGCCCCACTCCGCCCTCTTGGCCCGCATGAACACGTCGGTGATGGCCGGTCCCAGGGCATCCTGGATCACCTCATCCTCCCCCAGCGCGTCCAGCGCTTCCGCCAGCGTGCCCGGCAGCGTGCCGATCGCCCGCTCCTCCAGGTCGCACTGATCGAAGTGATAGACGTCCTCGTTGACCGGCGGGGGCGGCGTTAGATCTCTCTCAATCCCGTCAAGGCCCGCCGCCAGCATAGCGGCGAAGGCCAGGTAAGGATTGGTGCTGGGATCGGGGCAGCGGAGCTCAATGCGCGTGGCGGATCTCTCCGCCCCATGGGCTGGGACCCGGATCAAGGACGAACGGTTGAGCTGGGCCCAACAGATGTAGACCGGGGCCTCGTAGCCGGGCGTTAGGCGTTTGTAGCTGTTGACCGTCGGCGCCACCACGGCCGAGAGCGCCCGGGCGTGCTCCATCTGCCCGGCGATGAAGTTGCGCGCCAGGCGCGAAAGACCATACTCATCGTCCGGGTCGTCGAACAGGTTCTGCCCATCGGCGTCGAAGAGGCTCTGATGCGTATGCATACCGGAGCCGTTGATGCCGAAGATCGGCTTGGGCATGAAGCTGGCGTACAGCCCGTGGCTGGCCGCCACGCCCCGCACGGTGTACTTGAACGTGACGGCGTTGTCGGCGCTGGTCAGTGCATCGGCATAGCGGAAGTCGATCTCGTGCTGGCCGGTGGCCACCTCGTGATGGCTCGACTCCACCTGCATCCCCAACGCCTCAAGCGCCAGAATAATCTCGCTCCGCACCTGCTGCGCCTCGTCGCGCGGCGAGAAGTCGAAGTAGCTCCCCACGTCGTGCGGCACTGGGCGCGTCGGATGGTCCTTGTTGGGCTCCCCATCCCGCCGGAACAGGAAGAACTCCAGCTCAGGCCCCACGTTATAGGTGTACCCCATCTTCGCAGCCCGGGCCAACACCCGCTTGAGCACCTGTCGCGGAACGCGGAGCGACGGCTCCCCCTGCGCGCCGTAGACGTCGCAGATGATGCGCGCCCGACGACGCTCCGCCGCGCTCCAAGGAAGCACGCGATACGTATCCACGTCGGGAATGAGCACCAGGTCGCTCTCATAGATGCGGGCAAACCCCTCAATCGACGACCCATCAAACCAGACACCCTCCTCCAGTGCACCCTCCAGCCGTCCCACCGGGATGGTGACGCTCTTGATCGTCCCCACCACATCGGTGAACTGCAGACTCACGAATTCCACACCATCCTCCGCCACACGCTTCATCAAGCTATCCGACATCAGAACCTCCTCATAGGCTGATCTCAATCACTCAGACCCACGGCGCCCAGCACTTTGCGAAGCGTGCGTCAGCTAAGCCGCCGTCGTTGCAGTGCCTGGCACCTACACGCTATTCGAAGCTACTCCACAACCCTTAGGTGGAGCTCTTCCAACTGCTCCTCCTCCACCGGCGAAGGAGCCCCCGCCATAAGGTCCTTCGCCTGCTGGGTCTTGGGGAAGGCGATCACCTCGCGAATGTTGGGCTCGCCAGCGAGGATCATCACCAGGCGGTCAATCCCCGGGGCGATGCCGCCGTGGGGCGGCGTGCCAAACTCGAATGCCTCCAGCATGTGCCCGAAACGCTTCTGGGCTTCCGCTACGTTGAGCCCGATCAGATCGAAGATCCTCTCCTGCACGTCGCGCCGGTGGACACGGATGCTCCCCCCCGCCACCTCCTCGCCGTTCAAGACCAGGTCATACTGCTGCCCTCGGGCCGCACCCGGGTCGCTCTCGAGCAACGGCAGATCCTCCACCATCGGCGACGTGAAGAGATGGTGGCTGGGATCCCAGCGCTGTCCCTCCTCGTCCCACTCGAAGAGCGGGAAATCGATCACCCAGCAGAAAGCCATGGTGCGATCGGTGTGCTCCCGCAAACCCAACCGCTCCGCGAGCTTCAGGCGCAGGGCGCCCAGCACCGGATCCACCACATCCGACTCGTCGGCGACGAAGAGCAGCAGATCACCGGGCTCGGCCTCCAATCGCTCGACGATGCCCTCGATCTCCTCCTCGGTCAGGAACTTGGCGAAGGAGGACCGGATCTCCTCGCCCCCAAGTGGCAGGGCCAGCCAAGCCAGACCCTTCGCCCCCTCATCCGTGGCCAGTTCGGCGAGCTCGTCGAGCTGACTGCGGCTGTAGCCGGCACAGCCGGGCGCGCGGATCCCCTTGACCTGACCACCGCTGCCGACGACACCGCTGAAGATGCGAAACTCGCTCTCGGCCACCAGGTCGGAGACGTCGGCGAGCTCCATCCTGAAGCGGATGTCCGGCCGGTCCGTGCCGAAACGGGCCATCGCCTCGTCGTAGGTGAGACGGGGGAAGGGCTTGGCGTACAGCTCACACCCATCGCACGCATCGACGATCTCGATCATCAACGCCTCCGTCAACGCCATCACGTCCTCGCGCTCCACAAAGCTCATCTCCAGGTCCAGCTGCGTGAACTCCGGCTGACGGTCACCGCGCTGATCCTCATCCCGGAAGCAGCGCGCGATTTGGAAGTACTTCTCATAGCCGGCAACCATGAGCAGCTGCTTCAGCTGCTGAGGCGACTGGGGCAGCGCGTAGAAGTGGCCGGGATAAAGTCGGCTCGGCACCAGGTAGTCCCGCGCCCCCTCCGGCGTGCTCTTGAAGAGAACGGGCGTCTCGATCTCGACGAAGCTGTGCTCGTCGAGGAAGTCGCGGATGATCTTCACCACCTTGTGACGAAGCAGGATGTTCCGCTGCATACGAGGGCGACGCAGATCGAGATAGCGATACTGAAGCCGCAGCCCCTCGTCGACCGGCTGATTGTCGTAGATGTAGAAGGGCGGCGTCTTGGCCGGGTTGAGGATCTTCAACGCATCGGCCACCACCTCGATCTTCCCAGTAGGTATGTCGGGGTTGACCAGCCCCTCCGGCCGCAGACGCACCTTGCCCTCGATCTGCAGCACGTACTCGTTGCGCACCTCGTGGGCAGCGCGGTGAGACTCAGGATCGATATCGGGGTTGGCCACGATCTGCACGATGCCTGACCGATCGCGCAGATCGATGAAGACGAGGCCCCCGTGGTCACGGCGCCGGTTGACCCAGCCCGCAAGCGTCACATTCTGACCGGCGTGCCGAGCTCGCAGTTCCCCACAACTCTCTGTTTTCAACATTGAGCGACTCCTTGAACACTGGTACTGCACCGTCGTGCAAAGACAGCGCTGGACTAGCTTGCGGCCCAAGACCTGCTCCGCAGGACATCGCGCCACCGCAAAGGGCTGGCTCGATCATCTGCCTGCGACGCAACGCGCCGGTCGTTGGCCCCTCTACAACAAAAAAGCCGCCCGATATGGGGCGGCTTGTCTCGACAAACGTCAGTGTCAGATGATGTACACCATCCGCCGCCCCCTAGCGCGAGGGTTGCGCTGATTGTCGTTGAGATTGATATCGACCTGAGCGCCGACAGATGGCAAAATCATAACATCAGCCAGTATAGCATACTTTGGAGGAGTGTCAAGCGCAGACGTTTTGAAAGCCCCCTCTCGACAGGCTGTCTGGGCCTCATCTTCGGCTTTCTGGGCGCGACTTCGACAGAACAAATGCACTGAGTCGGCCCACTTGCTGCCTCTAAGCCGTCTGGGAGCATTGACCGGACTACTTTCCCCGCCTTCTTGGGGCTTCCCAGGCTTGTCCTGCAATTACGGAATGCTTAATCGACATAGAAGGCCAATTCCAAGTGACAAGAAAGTGGTCATGAAAGCCAGAAATGCCCCCTTTCAAAACGTCTGTGTCAAGCGCAGTCTGGTTGTGATCAGGGTGTTATCGTTTTCGCCAACCGTGCGAGCGCGGCTGGCCCTGGCGGGTGGTCTGGGTGCGGCTCTGGACAGCCACGGCGGCGACGGCGACGCGGGCGGCAGCGACGACGTGGGCGGCGGCGCGGGCACAGGGAAAACCTCGGGATCAACATCGCGAGCGGCCGACCTGCGGCTGAAGCGGCGGGGGTGCGCATCGTGACGGACGGTGAACTCGCCGGGCTGGAGCCGACGGGCGCGGGCGACGTCGAGGCGCTGGATCCTGGTCATGGTAGGATCTCTCCTTTGTGGTGGTGAGCGCGCGGGGTGCGGTGGTAGGGCTTTTTCATTCTCGCCGTTGAGGTGAACGGCACTTCGTTCAAGACATCGAAGAACTGAATCCGACGCTTTCTGAAGCTGATTCGGGCCATAACGCCCCGCTTCCAAGTGCCGGTCACCTTGGCCAGAAAAGAATGATAAAACCCTGGTGCGGTGGGGCTCACATTTTCTGCGCCGTGGGTCAGGGCCCATCCCTTGTTGCCGCGGTAACTATCACGACGACGTGACTT
>CAZNRX010000065.1:0-21578 GCA_964575455.1 uncultured Anaerolineales bacterium
TGCGGTCCAATTCTACCACAAACGAATGCTTGTGACACTTTTACCTCAATGCGTTGATACCGGAGATAAGAAGGTCAGGTTTCCTGGGAGCTAGCTCGAACAGAGCGTGGAGCACGCCAGCGGCCGGAGACCCCCCCACCTGATGGGCCTCAAGGCGTTGGCCGTTCACCTCCAGTGGATAGGTAGCGATCTCCCCTCGTAGTTCGTGCGGGAGGCTTCTGCCGGCTCCGGACCATTGGCGATTGGGCGCGACGACGAGGATGTCACCGAGAGGAACAGCTGCTTGAGCCGCAGCCCGCAAGCCCGGCGACTCGATACCGTCATCGTTCGTGATGAGAATCAGGGGCTTCTTCTGACCGTGTTCTGACACAGCGCAATGATAACAAGGTTGAGGGTTTTGCACAAGACGCAGAGACAGGAAAGGACCATCACTGTCGCACCCCGCGGAAGCTGCAGGCTGCCCGGGACCGCCCGTTCACGGCCGGTCCCCCGGTCGCAGCACTACGCCAGCCCGGTTGCTCTGTTCTCCTCTTCGGCCAGACGTATGCCTCGCTCCTCGTCCACAAAGAACAGCAGCGCACCGCCGACGACGAAGAAGACAACCAACGACACGATACCCCCGCGACTCGAACCTGTCAGCTGCCCCACCACACTGAAGACCGCAGGGCCCAGAATGCCGGAGAACTTGGAGCTGACGTCGTAGAAGCCGAAGAACTCCGCCGACTTCGCCTTCGGTGCAAGCCGGCCAAAGAGCGATCGACTGAGGGCCTGGGCCCCGCCCTGGACCGTCGCCACCATGAAGGCCAGGATCCAGAAGTGGAAGCTGGTCTGTATGAAGCGCCCACCCATAGCGATCAGCGTGTAGACCCCCAGCGCCAGCAGGATCGAGCGCTTGGCCCCCAACCGCCGTGCCAGCCAGCCGAAGGCAAAGGAGAAAGGAACACCGATGAACTGAACAGCAAGGATCGCCCCGATCAAGTCGGTGCTCGCGAGACCGATCTCCTTGCCAAAGATCACGGCCATGGTGATGATCGTGCCGATGCCATCATTGTAGAACCAGAAAGCGATGAGGAACGTGAATAGCTCGCGGTAATGGCGAATCTCACGGAAGGTTCGGCCCAGGCGCTGAAAGCCAGCCTTCACCGAGTTGGGGCTCTCGCCCTCCCGCCGCACGTAGGGAGGCTCTTCCACCCGGCGGAACAGGGGAATAGAGAAGACCGCCCACCAGATAGCCACACTCACGAACGAGAGGCGAGAGGCGATCTCCGCGTTAGGCAGGCCAAACCAAGCTGGCTTCATAATCCAAGCCAGGTTGACGACCAGGAGGAGCCCTCCCCCCAGGTACCCCAGGGCGAACCCTTTCGTGGAGACCTGGTCGATGTCGTCGGAGCGCGCAACGTGCGGGAGCAATGCGTCGTAGAAGATGATCGACCCCGAGAAGCCGATCCGACTCAGGATGTAGAGAATAGACGCCATGACCCAATTGCCTGTGCTGACGAGAACCAGAAGCGCTGTGAAAAGAATGCCCAACCCGGCGAATCCACCCAGGAAACGCTTCTTGGCCCCGCTGTGATCGGCGATGGCCCCTAGAATGGGAGCTGCAAAGGCGACCAACATCATAGCAATCGTGTTGGTGTAGCCCCAATAGCTGCTTGCCTGTACAGGCTCCAGCGTTCCACCGGCTACCTCGCTGTAGAAAGTAGGCAGGACGGCGGCCATAATCGTCGTGGCGAAGCCGCTGTTGCCCCAGTCATACATGCACCAGGCGTTAATCGTTCTCCTATAGCTGTCTTGAATCTTCGATCGCACGTTAGGACCTCCTTAGATGATTTTGGCCATTGTACCACAGGTCAGCAGAGTGCCAATAACGGTGCCGGGCATCTGCGTTGACACACCATCGATTCTCGATATACTCGTGGAACGGCCAGGGGGATCGGAGGGATAGCCCAGAAGGCCTCCTGAAACAGATGTGATCGGAACGATGAGCAATCTCACCCAGGAGCTAGACATGATAGAAGCTACGCCCGTCATCTCCGTCGTCGGGCACTCCGGCAGCGGCAAGACGACGCTGCTGGAGAAACTCATCCGCGAACTTAAGCAACGAGGCTATCGGCTGGCGGTCATCAAGCATCACCACCACCACGGGCTGCATTTCGACAAGCGTGGCAAGGACACGTGGCGGTTTGCACAGGCCGGCGCTGACCACGTTGTCCTCGCAGGACCAGACAAGATAGCACACCTACGCGCTCTGACACCCAGGCAGGAACCGACGTTGGAACAGATTGCCTCCAGCATCCAAGACGTGGACCTCATCCTGACAGAGGGCTACAAGCACGCCGACGCCCCAAAGATAGAGGTCAGCAGAGAGCAGACCAAGCCAGCGTTGATCTCCAATCTAGGCGATCTGATCGCCATCGCCTCCGAACGTCCGCTCGACCTAGAGGGGATAGACAATATCACCGTGCCACAGTTCGATCTAGACGACGTGACTCAACTGGCGGACTTCATCCAAACGCGCTTCCTCAAGTCGACCTGATCCGAAAAGTCGAGAGGGGAGCGAACGGAACTCCCCTCTCAGAATGCTGCCTGAACTGACCTCAGTTGGCGCCTTAAGCCTCAGCCGCCGACCGGGGCACGCGCCGGCCCCTGAGGACCTCAAGCCCCCATATCCAGATCGCGCCTAGGCCAAGCAGCACCACGGCAAGCTTGGCAAGCCAACCCAGAATCGGAACAGCGGTGACGACGACGATGATCACAACACCTAACACCATCGGCCACCAGCGGTTCTTCTCCGCCGGTGAGCTGAGGGCACGGAAGATAAGCTGCCCCAGCAGAAGGGCGATAACGATGCTCGTGATATAGCGCCAGACGAGACTGAAGCTAAACCCGGTCGTCGTCGTGACAATCCCACCCAAGACGGCGAACCGACCGGCGAGCCCTCCCAGGGTCACCACGCCGAACAGGAGCGTCAATACGACGCTGGCCAGGACTAACAGACCCATCAACACACCAAAGGCAGCGATGGCGACCACGCCCCAGCCTAAGCTGGGCAGGGGCTTCTCCTCCACGTTCTCGGCGAGCAACCACATCCAGTCGGGCACAACCCACATCATCAGTGCACCAACCAGGAGCAACGTGGCCAGGCGACGCAGCTGGCGGAAGGACCATCGGGCAGCCATGGCGGCCAACGAAGGGGCTCGCTTCTCCTCTCCTTTGGGCACGTATTGGTCAAAATCGACCTCACCCGCGACCGCTTCGCCGGGCACATCGCCTTCGAAGTTGGCAATGTAATCGAGATCACCCCCGATTGTCGCCCCCTGGTCCACCGTCAGACCAACCGGCACCGAGGGGACAGTGGGAACGTTAGGGATGAAATTGTAGAACGGCGGCATCCTCTCAGCCTGCTCCGTCCCGCCCACGTCGACGGTGGCACCACCCTGGACAGCGCCAGCGATCCTGACTGCACCGCCAGAGATGTTGACGTCTCCGCTTACGTCGCCTGCAAGCAGCGTCTGATACCCAGCATAGACCACGTCGCCACCAATCGACGAATTGCCCTCACTCTCCAAGCTGAATCCAGCCGCGATGACGTCATCCGATATGTCTCCCTGGATCGTAAGGGCGTAGCCAGCGATACGAGCGTCGTCCTCGACGGTTCCTTTCACGATCACGCTTTGCCCGGCCGCGATAAGGTCGCCCATAACTGTGCCGTTGACCGTGATCGTACCTCCGAAGACGATGAGGTCGCCCTCGACGGTGCCATCCAGCGTGAACTCGCCGGCGCCGACGTAGAGGTCATCCTCAATCACCTCTTCGGCGCCAATCGTGACGACATCCCCGCCCCGGCCCTCGAACGCGTGCACGCTCGGCACGACAACGAGCGCACCTAGCAGCACCAAGCCAAGCAGCGCCAATAGCCAGCGTGCACGTCCATCTAGGTTCATCATTGGATCATTCTCCTTTCCCTACCAAAGCAGTTAAACATAGAGGCCCACCCGCTACCCTAAACAAGCTGGACCTCCCGAGAACACCAGAAGCACCCGGTCACCTTGATCAGATCGCTCGGATCAACGTCAATTTCACAGTATACCATGAGGATCCACGTTCCTGGATACGAGGTTGGTTTGAGATTCCATTGGGAACCGTTTGATCTCCGTTGGACTGGCATACCGGTCACGGGCAGGCGCTCCTCCGGCATCCAGCCGGTGCCAGACACTATAGTATCCCACGCGACCATTAACACGGCTTTAACATTTGGTAAGCCTTTCCTTAAAGATACGAGAGCAAAGAACGAACACCTCCCCATGTATACGAGAACGAAGGAGATTAGTTGCAGAGCACGAGCAATGAAGGACAACTGACACACGTTGGGACCCGCTCCCCGCTTTGCCCCCTCCCGATCACAGATCGGGAGGGGGCAAAGCTTGGTTTCGCAGCCAAACCGTGTTACAATCGCTGCACCAGACTACGAAACGAGAGGTGACGTGAATCCCCGAGAACGATCTTGGCTCGCTTGGATAGGGCTGGCGATTCTGCTCGCCAGCAGCCTGCCCTACCTGGTCGCCTGGATTGTAACGCCACCCGACGCCCATTTCACCGGCCTGATCTTCAATCCTACCGACGGTCACTCCTACCTCGCCAAGATGCGCCAGGGCTTCGAGGGATCTTGGCGTTTCCACCTTGCCTTCACGCCCGAACGTAGCTCCGGGGCGCACATCTTCCTCTTTCACCTGTGGTTGGGACACCTGGCGCGCTGGGCCAAGCTACCACTGATCGCCGTCTACCACGGATCGCGGATCGTGGGTGGTGCAGCCATGCTGGTGGCGATCTACGCTCTGGCATCCTGCCTCAGCACTCGAAGGCGTGAGCGTGGTACGATGTTCCTATTGACTGCGCTGGGTTCTGGGTTAGGCTGGTTGTTGCTGACGACTGGCATTCGGACAGCCGATCTATGGGTGTCGGAGGCGTTCCCAGCCTACTCCTTGATGGCGAACGCCCACTTTCCGCTCGCCATCGGGCTAATGGCGGTTGTCGCGCGCTGTGGCCTGCGCGTCCTCGCCGCGGGAGCGGGAGACGATGGTCAAGGGGACACGACCTGGCCCTGGGGCCTAGCCACGGCGTTGGCAGCTGTCCTGCTGGGCGCGATCCAGCCGTTTGGCCTGGTGCCGGTCTTTGGAGGGCTGGGGATCGCACTCGCAGCAAGCATAGCCTCCGCTCACTGCAGGGCCACGAGCCCCATTCCCTGGCGGGCGACCGCCTGGATCGTGGGGGCAGCGGCAACAGCGCTGCCCTACCCATTGTACATGCAGGCGGCGATCCGTTCCGACCCGGTCCTGGCGGCATGGAATGCCCAGAACGTGACGGCCTCGCCCCCGCTGTGGGATTGGGTTCTGAGCTACGGCCTGGTCTCAATACTGGCTACCTGGGGGGGGGGCTTGGCGATTCGGCGCGGTTCCAGCGGCGACTTCGTGGTGCTGGGTTGGGCGCTGGTGACGTTGATAGGAATGTACCTACCGCTTCCGCTGCAGCGACGGCTCAGCATCGGGTTAGGGATCCCCCTGGGGCTTCTGGCAGGTATGGGCTGGGGGACTGCGTCCACCCGGGTGACCAGGCGCTTGCGCCCGTCGACCCGTTGGTCGGGGATCCGAGAGCTGGTCCACGTTCGCAGGCGGGGCCTCGTTAGAGGGCTGATCATCGCCTTCAGCGCGCTGACGCCCATCTTCTTGATCGTCATGACGTCGTCCGCCGCACTTGGGTCAGAGGCCACGAGCCCCAACTCGTCGCTGTATCTGAGCGACGGTGAGTGGGCCGCTCTGAGATGGCTGCGCCGCCAGGCGGAGACCCAGCAGGAAGCGGTGGTGCTGTGCGCACCGCAGATGGGATCGTTCGTCCCAGCCTGGACCGGCCATCGGGTGGTCTACGGTCACCCTTTCGAGACAGTGAACGCCGAGCGACGAGAGGAGCAGGTGAGGGCATACTGGGCCGGCGCGATGAGTGCGCCTGATCGAGCCACGTTCCTAGAAGAGAACCAGGTGCGGTACATCTTGGTCGGGCCAAGGGAGCAAGCGCTCAGTCCGAAAGGCTGGGACGGCGCCGAGGTAGGAGACCTCGTGTTCGACACGTACGACACGCAGATCTACGCAATCAATGAGCGATAGAACAAGGCTGAAGAGGGAGGACAAGAAGCGGGAGCTCATCATCTCTGGACTCCTGGCGCTCGGCCTGGCGCTGCTTCTGATCTGGCCCGTTGTGCTGCATCCAACGCAGTGGCTCTGGAAGCCCGGATCCCCTGCATCCGATCTAGCGGTCACCCATTGGCCAAACGCTCATTTCACGCGCCGGATGCTTTGGGAGGAGGGACGGTTCCCCCTGTGGCGCCCCACGATTATGAGTGGGACGCCATTTGCAGCTAACCCTCTCGCCGGGCTCTACTACCCACCCAACTGGCTCTTCCTCTTTCTGCCTGCGGCGTTTGCGGGGTCGAATAGTATCCCTGCGGGCCCCTTGGCTCTGGGGTTCAACCTCTCGGCCCTGACCCATCTCGCGCTGGCGGGCGTGGCGATGGTCGTCCTGATGCGCCGCGGCTTCGACACGGGCTTCTGGGGCGGGCTCGCGGCAGCCGTGGCCTACCAGGCTTCCCCCAAATTACTGGCCCACCTCGGCGCTGGGCACGTGGGCTGGGTGCAGGCCTGGGCCTGGCTGCCCTTGGTGATCCTGTGCGCGCTGAGAGCATGTCAGTCCGAAGGTCGGCGGGCAAGCAGATGGGCTTTGGGGATGGGCCTGGCGCTGGCAGTTCAGTTCTGCGCCGATGTGCGACTGTCGGCGTATACGCTGATGGCAGCCGCCTCCCTGGTTTTGGCACGGATTGTGAGCCGGTCAGGCGAGCGGCGAAGCCCAACCACGGGGATGAAGTCGGCCATCGCAGCTCTGGCACGTGGATCTATGAGACCACTCCACCTCTCCCTGAAGGCAGCCGCCGTCTTCGCTGGTCTATCGGCGTGTCAATGGCTGCCAGGGCTGGCGCTCCTGCCGAAGACCACCCGATCCGCCATGACCCTCGCTGATGCAGCGGTCTGGTCCCTCCCCTGGCGCTACCTGAGTGGGCTGCTTCTAGCCGATCACGGCGGTTTCCAGGAGTGGATGACCTACGTCGGCGTCAGCACGCTGGTGCTGGCCTGGGTGGGGGCGAGGGCCCTTTGGCGCACCCCTGATCGGCGTTGGCTGGGAGCCTGGCTGATCGGCCTGGGCGCCTTCGCCACATGGTTCAGCCTTGGAAAGAACGGCGGCCTCTTCCAGGTGCTCTGGCGCATGGTCCCGGTGCTAGGACTGCTCCGGGTCCCCCCTCGGGCCTGGGTGCTGGTGACCTTCGCCATGGCGGTGCTGGCGGGACTGGGGCTCGAGGAGATCGGACAGAGACAAGGCAATAGTCCCCCCACGCAAAGGCGATGGAGACGGGCTTTGCTGCTGGGGGTCGCGGCGCTCCCGCCTATGTTCACGGCAGCATACTGGCTGGCGATAGGCCGGCCTCCGCTCAACCTGGCGGTCTTCGGCCTGATGACACCGCTCACGATGGCCGTCGCCAGCAAACCGCTGGGGGTTAGCTCTGGCCCAACACACGACCCACGATGGCCGGCCGTTGTCGGGGTGCTCCTCGTCACCCTGGATCTCCTGGTGGTGGACGTCACACTCATCGAGGCAAGGCCAGCAGAGGACATCTTCGACGAGGGACGGGCAGCTGCGGAGTGGCTGGCGGGCCAGCCTGGTCGTTTCCGCGTCTACTCACCCAGCTACAGCATCCCCCAACACGTGGCCGAGCGATACACGCTGGAGCTGGCTGACGGGGTCGATCCCCTGCAGCTCCAGCCCTACGCCACCTACCTGACGGCCGCGGCAGGCTTACGGGGTCAACGGGGGTACAGCGTGACCCTGCCGCCGTTCCCAGAGGGGAGCGACTGTTGGACAGCCCTGGCGGATATGGTCCCAGACACGGAGATGCTGGGACAACTGGGGGTGCGCTACGTAACAGCGGCCTTCCCAATCGCCCATCGCCGGCTGACCTTCGTGCGCCGCCTCGACGATGTCTACGTCTACCAGAATAAGGACGCCCGTCCACCAGCTGGAGAACCCTCAGCGCCCAGGATCCTTCTCGCCGACGGCAAGGAGCTGTTTCGGTATCGCCCGTGGGCGGTGTATATGGGGTGGGCGCTCTCGTGCCTGACGCTGATCGGCGTAGTCATCTGCGTCGCGCGTGATGAATAACATGGAATCACGACTTGGAATACGCCCGTGGCGCGAGTACCGCTTCGTACTGATCCTTGGCCTGGTTGCCATGGCTCTTACCTCCATCCCCTATCTCGTTGGCGCGGCGATGACCACGGACGAGCGCGTCTTTGGCGGCTTCGTCTACGCCATCGAGGACTGTTACTCCTACCTGGCGAAGATGCGGCAGGGCGCCGAGGGCGCCTGGCTGTTTCACATCGCCTACACGCCGGAGCCGCATCCACGTGCTCCCTTCTTTCTTTTCCACCTGGTGCTGGGGAAGATAGCTGCCGGGGCAGGTCCCTTGCTGCCGGGCGGCGCCCTCGCATCACGCATGGTGCTGGTCTATCATCTGGCGCGCTGGATCTTTGGCCTGGGCCTCCTCTTGACCCACTATCGCTTTCTAGCAGCGTTCACCTCCCGCCCGGTGGTGCGTCGCCTGGCATGGGTTATGGTCACCTTCGGCGGTGGACTCGGCTGGCTGCTGGTGCTCCTGGGGCAACCAGAGTGGTTCGGCAGCCTGCCCCTCGATTTCGTCCTGCCAGAGGGGTTCACCTTCCTGGTTCTGTACGCCTTTCCCCACATCGCCCTGGGGCGCACACTGCTGCTGTGTGGGGTCCTCTCCCTTCTGAAAGCCTGGCAGATCGAGTCAGCCCCCGTGCAATGCACCTGGACACGCCCGTCGACCCCTGTCCGGCAAGAAAGATCAAGTCTCCGACCTCTCTACCACGCTTGCAGTCCGCTTGCAGTCCGCTTGCAGTCCCTTCGACAGGCCCTGGACAGGCCCATCGGCTGGGCGTTCGTGACGGGGTCCCTTTGGCTCATCATGGGCCTGATCGTGCCCTTCTACGTAGCTGTGGCCTGGGCAGTCGCAGGAGCAAGCTTGATGGTGATCGCCCTGCGCGAACGTCGAATCCCCTGGACCAAGGTGTCTCTGGCCTGCCTTGCAGGGCTCATCTCCACGCCGATCGTACTGTACAGCGCTTGGCGCTTCACCAGTGACCCCATCTACGCAGCCTGGGCGGCGCAGAACCAGATCCTCTCCCCGCATCCGTTCCACTACCTTGCCGCGTATGGCGTGCCACTGAGCCTTGCAGCCTTTGCCGTGCGGGATGCGTGGAACAGCAACGGGCCCACCCGGCTGGCGTTGGGCTGGGTGGGCGTGGCGCCCCTGTTGATCTACCTTCCGTTCAATCTGCAGCGGCGGCTGATAGAGGGCGTGCAGGTGCCCTTGAGCCTGCTTGCGGCGATGGGGCTGATGCAGATCGCCGATCCCGAGCCGAGCCTCTCCAGTCTCAGGTCGAAACTGCTTATCGGCATCGTACTGATCGCCCTGATCCCCACCAACGTTCTAATGATAACAGGAAGCATCATGTCACTGCGGGGGCGGCCCGATCCCATCTTCCGAGGCAGGGGCGAGATCGAGGCCCTGGACTGGCTCAGCCGACGCGTCGGCCCCTCTGATGTCGTTCTAGCGTCCTACGAGACAGGCAATTACCTTCCTGTGCGAATGCAAGCTCGTGCCTTCGTCGGCCACGGCCCCGAGAGCGTTCACGCCCATCGGAAGAAAGCCCAGGTCGCGCGCTTCTTCAACGTGGAAGACGACGCCTCGACCACAGATGATGCATGGAGACGCCACCTGCTGAAAGAGCATAGCGTCGACTACGTCTTCTGGGGACCGGAGGAACGAGGCCTGGGCGCCTTCGATCCGAGGACGGCAGCCTACCTCCGGCCCATCTATGGGCGTGGCAGCTACTCTCTGTTCGAGGTGATCGAGTGACGCATGGGCGTGGGGCTGTCACCTGGCCAGAGTGGCGTTGGACGCTTCTCCTGGGGCTCGTCGTGCTGGCTGCAACGTCTGTCCCGTATCTGGTGGCATGGTCACGCGAGACGCCGGAGCGGACCTTCAGTGGCTGCATTCTCTTGGTCGAGGACTGTTACTCCTACCTGGCGAAGATGCGACAGGGAGCAGAGGGTGCCTGGCTGTTCCATATCTCCTACACCCCCGAAGAGCATCCGGGCACCCTATTCTTTCCCTTCCACCTGCTGCTGGGAAAGGTCGCAGCCAAAGCGGTTCCCCGCCCGCTGTCAGGCGACGGTCTGACGATGAAGCTCGTGCTGGTCTATCACCTAACACGCGTGACAGCCGGCCTGGGCCTCCTCTTGACGGTGTACCACTTCCTAGCAGCGCTCACGCGAAGCGTGCTCATACGACGTCTGGCCTGGATGATGATAGCCCTGGGAGGGGGCCTGGGATGGCTGCTGACAGCGTTGGGCCAGATACGCTGGCTGGGTGCCGTCCCATTCGATCTATACTTCTCGGAGGGCTTCGCCTTCATCGCCCTCTCCGGCTTCCCGCACGTGGCAGCAGCCCAGTCCCTCTTGCTGGAGGGCATGCTATGCCTTCTGCGCGCCTGGGACGCTGGCGCACCCTTCAACGATAGAAGCGCAGCGCGCGCCTCCATCAAGTGGGCAGCCCTGACCGGCCTGGTGTGGCTCCTGATGGGCCTGATCGTACCCTTCTACGTGGCAGTGGCTTGGGCGGTGACAGGCGCAGCCTGGGCAACGCTTTGCTTCCGGCGGCAACCTGGCCCCTCCATCGCTTGGCGCGAGGGACTCCTGGCGGGAGTAGCAGCGCTGATTTCGGCACCGGTGGTGGTCTACAGTGTCTGGGTGTTCACCAGCAATCCGGTGTACGGCGCTTGGGCAGAGCAGAACCAGATTCTATCCCCATCCCCGCTCCATTACTTGGCCGCCTACGGAATACCCTTGATGCTAGTGGCCCTCTCCGCTCAGTCGACCGTGAAGGTGACCTGGCAGGATCAGGGGTGGGGCTGGGTAGCGCTCTCCTGGGTCGCGGCAGTGCCAATCCTGGTCTACCTGCCGGTCAATCTGCAGCTGCGCCTGATGACGGGCGCGCAGGTCCCCATAAGCCTCCTGGCTGCCCGCAGCGCTGTGCGGCTCTGGCAGTCAGGCGGGGTCCTCCGACGGTTAGCGCTGTCGCTGCTGATACTGCCCATGGCCTTCACCAGCGTCTTCCTGCTGGTCAGCAGCTCCGCGTGGATGGTCAGCCGCCCATCCCCCTCCTTCCGCGACGCCTCCGAGGTGGCTGCCATGGATTGGCTTGCCGCCCGCTCTGAACCTGGCGACGTGGTTTTGACCGCCTACGACACAGGTGCCTATCTCCCAGCCCGTGCGAACGTCCGGGTGCTCGTGGGGCACGATTTGGAGGCGATGAACGCCAAGAGGATGAGAGAAGGAGTCGCTCGCTTCTTCGATGCGACCACAGACGAGAGCCGGAGACAAACGTTCCTGAAGGATCATAGCGTGGACTACGTCTTCTGGGGGCCGGCGGAGAGAAAGATCGGTGCGTTCGACCCTGCCGCCGCACCCTACCTGCAGCAGGTCCACGAAGTCGGGACGTACGCCATCTTCTCGGTGCGATACTGTTCGCCGATGTGTTGTACGTCTGCCTACCCGTTCGTGCAGGCTGGGCAGTACCGCCTGCGATCCGGCTCTCTGCACCTCCGCAACGAAAATGGATGAGGTAGGAGCCGGGATCCAACACCCTCTGTTGAATCACCCGCCCTGGGACTGGGAGTCGATCCTGCACCATCTCTCATTCATCCTTTTCCCGCTGGCCCTGCTTTGGCGCCCCCTCTTCGCTGGTGAGGCCTTCTTCTGGGGCACTCCCCTCCTCCAGTTCATCCCCTGGCAGCAGCTGGCGGCAGACATGTGGCGCTCCGGACACCTGCCGCTCTGGAACCCCCTGGTCGGGTGCGGTGCCCCGCTGGCGGCCAACTACCAGACGGCAGCCTTCTACCCGCTGAACGCGCTCCATCTTCTGATCCCTGCCGAGGTAGCCTTGAGCTGGACAGTCGTGCTTCATCTCGCCTTGACGGGCTGGGGCATGTATCGCTGGGGCAGAGCCGCAGGGCTAGATCGGTTCCCCGCACTCATCGGTGCCTTGGCCCTTGAGGGCAGCGGCTTTCTGGTCGCGCGCGTGGCGCTTTTCCCCAGCATCGCCATCACTTTCCCCTGGATCTCCATCTGGCTGTGGCGCGCGGAAGCCCTGGTACAGCGCGGGAACGAACGTTCGGAATCAGGCGGAGCGAGCCTGCAAGACGTCCTATGGCTTGGCCTCGCTATCGGCCTGGGGCTCCTGGCTGGCCACGCCCAGACGGCCTGCTATGGCGGCCTGCTGGTGGCAGCGTACTCGATCTTTCGCGCTCGCCATCCGTTTCGCACGTCACGCCCCCTTCTTCTCTCCCTGATCCTTGGCCTTGGCCTAGCGGCCGTACAGCTGCTGCCCACCGCCGAGCTATTAGTACACTCACAGCGCTCGACCGGTGTGAGCGACGGCTTGGCGATGACGTATTCGTTTTGGCCCTGGAGGCTGATCACTATCGTAGCCCCCGGTTTCTTCGGCAGCTCAGGCTATGGTAACTACTGGGGATATGCCGCCCACTGGGAGGACGCTGTGTATATGGGTGTGCTGCCCTTCCTCCTGGCCGTCGGTGCAGGGATCCTGGCCTTCAGAAGGAAGCAGGGTCCTGCGCTGCTCCCCGGCCTCTTTGGGCTTAGGGAGCGGAGGGACGGAGACGATGAAAACCTAGTGACTGGTGCCTCGCCATCGGCCGTCGATAGGCCCCTGGCCCGATTCTGGATCGTCAGCGCGGTCGTCGCTCTGACACTCGCTCTTGGCAAGAACACCCCGGTCTTCCCATTTCTGTTCCACCACGTGCCCGGTCTTGACCTCTTTCAGGCGCCAACTCGCTGGTCAGTCGTCGCCACCGTGGCACTGGCCGCCCTGACGGGGATTGGCGCCCACCACTGGCCCCGGGGACACCGCGCTCGCCAACGAGGGGCCCTGGGAGCAACCGTGGGTGGTGCACTGCTCATCGGTGGGCTGGCGGCGCCCAGGCTCATCAGCACCATTCCAGCCACGTTCGGCCCCGCGACCGCGCGCCTCGGGATCGCGCTGATCCTGACCGGCATCCTCTCGTTCCTACGTCTACGGGCCTGCCATCCGACGCGAGACCAAAGCCCACCCGGGCAGCACCCCATCTGGTGGCAGGCGGCGGTCGGCGCCTTCGTCGCGCTCGACCTGCTGACCTTCGGCTGGCCGCTCGTGCCGACCGTGGATCGATCCCTCTACCACGGCAGCACAGACACCGCCAAGGCCCTGCGCGCCGAGCGAGAGCACGTTCGTCTCTACTGGCCCTCCGATCCAACTCACCAGGATCAGCGGTACGACGCCCAGTATCGGGTCAAGTTCAGCTATCTGACGTTCGACAACTTCGGGCCAGCTAGCGCAACCTACTGGCGTGAGATGCGCGCAGACCAACTACCAAACGCAGGCATGCTGGACGGAATCGCCTCGGCCAACAACTTCGACCCCCTCCTCGTCGAGGAGTACGCGGATCTATTGGAAGCGGCGGTGGAGACACCGCGAATCCTGGATGCAATGGGAGTGACCCACGTAGTCAGCGATCGCCCGTGGTCCGAGGGGTTGCGAATCCACACCACTGAGTCAGCTGCGTTCTATCGGTTACCCGGCACGCCCGGACGGGCGTGGGTGGTGCCCTATGCCAAGTCTGTTCACGCCGACGAAGCGTTGGAGGCGATGAGAGCCCCATCCTTTGATCCAACCAGCACCGTCTTAGTGGAAGATGGGCTCAACCAAGCCACGACAGAGGCGCCTGACAGGCCCCCAGGCTACAGCCTGGCTTTGCAGGATGGTCCTAACCGAGTTACAATAGAAGCCGTTCTGGAAGCCCCGGGCTACCTGGTGCTCGCGGATACGTGGTATCCAGGCTGGCAGGTGACAGTGGACGGTGAGCCAGCGGCGTTGCTGTGGGCTAACCACGCCTTCCGTGCGGTCCAACTGCAGCGCGGGCAGCACTTGGTAGAGATGACCTACCGTCCCCCGTCCGTCCTATTGGGGCAATGGATCAGTTTGGTGTGTCTAGGAGCGGTCACAATCGGCTCGCTGTGCACGTTCTGGAGAAAGAAGGCGGACAGGATACGTAGATGATGAAGCGCAGGCGATCGATTCTTCTGTTCCCGATATTCACCTATGTGTGCTTCTTCACGGGGAACACCTACAGCGCCCGCTATCTCCTTCTTCGCGTCGTCACGCACCTGTTGCCGATCTCGTTGCTCGGGGCCTGGCTCGTGGG
This sequence comes from uncultured Anaerolineales bacterium, assembly GCA_964575455.1. Taxonomy (GTDB): domain Bacteria; phylum Chloroflexota; class Anaerolineae; order B4-G1; family B4-G1; genus SKLM01. The sequence continues at coordinate 14,442 of CAZNRX010000065.1, forward strand.
CTTGGTACGGAACCGCAAAGGATTTGCCAGAACCTGGCTGGATCGCCCTATCCTGGCGTGGCTTGGCGTAGCGCTCGTAGCCTCTTTCGCAGGACTCTGTCCACGATTCAGCCTTGAACGGGTCTGTCGTCACTTGGTGTATGCTCTCAGCTTCTATGCCTTGGTTGAGCTTCAATCTCAAGGCCGGGAGGTGATCGCCTTCCGGGCTCTCTTCCTTACCGGCACGGTGGTATGCTTGGCAGGATTGATCGAATGGATCAGCTGGTATCTCGGCCTATCCTTTCTGCCAGGCACAACCGTGGGTTGGCCAGCGATAAGGGGCCAGGAGACGCTCATCCCCCCCGTCCTGCACCGGCTTAACGCAACACTGGGCGGATCAACGCCGCTGGCAGCGTTCCTGGCCGTCCTCATCCCCCCGGCCATAGGGTGGGTTGTCACGACGAAGCGACCGCAGATGCGATGGGCTTTGAGTCTATGGCTTGCTGTAGCTCTGCTCGTCGAGGTCCTCACACTGTCACGTGGAGGCATCTTGGCATTGGGCGTCTCACTGCCCCTCACGGGCCTAGGGTGGATCGCGGCCCAGGAACGCTGGCAGAAGGCCCTCAAGCAATGGTTTCAGGGTCGAAGTCGATGGAAGTCCTGGGGGGTTTTCCTGACGCTCCTAGTGATAGCGGTCGTCGTGGGGGCTTTCTGGTTCTCCAACAGCTTCACTGGGCGTCGTGGCTCTACAACGCATCGGTTCGTCCTTTGGGACGTGGCGCTCGACACATTTCGAGCGAACCCCGCGCTCGGCGCGGGGCCGGCCAACTTCGGCCGGGCGCTCCTGCTTCAAAACGATAACGCTCTTCCCCGCCACCAGATCCAAACGGCGCATAACGCCTACTTGAACGCTGCCGCCGAGGTGGGACTCGCGGGCCTGGTCGTCAGCGCTTGGTTGTTGTCAGCGTTCGTGCGCGGGTGGATGGTCAACTGGAAAGACGCCCCACCAGATCGCCGCCTGCGGATGACGGCTTGCGGAGCTGCTCTCGTCGGGCTAGCTGCACAGTTGCTCGTGGATACCTTCACAGCCCCAGCCAATTGGCTGCCCGTGCTCGTCCTGGGAGCATTCGCCTCGGCTCAAGGCCGAGCCAGGCGCCCCACACGGCTACCCAGAGGCAAGCGCTGGGGGCCGGTAGCAGCACTCTTCGCACTCTTGCTGTCCACAGCTTGGTTGGGCTGGACGGACGTGGCGCAATACCACTTCGAACGCAGCACCCAGCTGATGCGTCGAGGTGACTTCGAGCAAGCCAGCCAAGAGTCCCAAAGAGCTCAAGCGATGGACGGAGGGCTGTCCCTCTACGCGTTTCAACATGCTCACATCCAGGCGTTGCGTTCCACCGCCAATGGGGCATCTTCTATAGCAAACCAAGCGATCACACACTACCACGCTGGGCTTTCGATTGACCCAGTCTGGGGCAAGCAGAGCGCCAATCTGGGTAGCCTGCTGTGGAGGCAGGGCAACAGAACAGAGGCCATCGAGTGGATGGAGCGAACAACCGCTGCAAATCAACACGCCGACTATCTCCTCAACTTAGGCTTCTTCTACGAACAGATTGGCGCAGAGGAAGCGGCTTGGGAAAGCTACGGAAGGACCCTGGTCAACAGTCCTGCTCGGGCTGGGTCGGGCTTCTGGCATGCAAACCCCGCCCGCGCCGAAGCGTGGACCAAGATGATCCAGCAAGCCGAGCAACATCATGTCATGACGCAGAAACGTAGTACTGAAGCTCTAGTTCGCTTCCGCGCGCAGGTGGCCTTGGCGAAGGCGGACTACGGCCAAGTAGAACAGGTGGCTCGCTCAATCTTGGAGGCTCGCCCGGACTCCCCGGAAGGCTACACCTGGCTGGCCCGCTCCCTCCTGGGCCAGCAGCGTGCAGATGAAGCTCTTCTCGCAGCTCAACAAGCAGCGAAGATGGCACCCAAGAACAGCGTTGCACTGGCTGTGCGTGGCTGCGCACGTTGGCAAGCAGAGAAAGACCTGAGCGCAGTGAACGATCTCCGCAAAGCTCTCTTCATCTCACCCGGCACTCAAGATGCCCACGTGTGCTTAGGGCAGATCTATGAAGAGCAAGGAAAGCTGGACGCCGCCATCGAATCCTACAGCCGCGCGCTCAGCGGTCGAGCGATAGACCAGGACGTGGAGATGACGCTCTATGACCGGCGGGCCACGTTCGAAATGCTACCGGGACTGGTGAGGGTTAGAATGGGTAAGCACACCGCCGCTCCGTGGCTCAGGGTGGCCACACTGTACGAGCAAATGGAGCGATGTGAAGACGCACAGGCTGTCTACAGGGCTTTGCTAGCTGAAGACGAGTATCTAGAGATAGCCCAGAAACGCCTGGATGCCCTTCCTTGCTACGCCGACAGCGAGCGCTAGCGACAGGTTCGTCTTGAATGACGACTCCAGCCGTTCCTGTTGGACCAAGGAGAACGCTTTGCACATATCCGTGATCATTCCCACCTACAACGAGAAGGAAAACATCGAACCGCTGGTGACACAACTGTTAGCTCTACCGATCAACGTACACGTCATCGTCGTCGACGATAGCTCTCCTGATGGCACCGGCGCCATCGCTGATCGGTTGGCGAAGGAGTACGAGGGACGCGTGGAGGTCATCCACCGTCGTCGCAAACTGGGGCTGGGCACAGCCCACGTCGCCGGGTTCAGACGCGCCCTGCGCGAGGGCGCGGATCTCATCTGTACGATGGACGCGGACTTCTCCCACAACCCGCGCTATATCCCGAACCTGGCGGAAAAGATCGACCAGGGCTACGATCTGGTCATCGGTTCTCGCTACGTGAGTGGAGGAGGGACCAACGGCTGCACGCTGGTTCGAAAGCTGCTCAGCTGGGGAGCCAACGCCTTTGCGCGGACGACCTTGGGCCTACATGCTCACGATGCCACGGCCGGCTTCCGCTCTTACCGCCGCGAGGTGCTGGAGACCGTGGGCATTGACGCAATCAAGGCTGATGGCTACTCCTTTCTGATCGAAATGCTCTATCGCGTGCAACGCTTCGGTTGGCGGGTGGGTGAGACCCCCATTCTATTCGAGAACCGTCGTCAGGGCGTCTCAAAGATATCACGAGACGAGATTCTCAAGGCTATGTGGACTGTGCTGAGAGTAGCTGGAACACGCCTCCTGCCCGCACGCACCCTTGATGACGAAAGGAACACGCCAGCTTGATGGAACACGTGCGCTGCAATCTGTGCGGAGCCGACAACGCTGCCGTGAAGTATCTCTCGACCCGGGAACAGGACAGCGACTGGCGCGCGTTTCGCTGTACGCACAGCGGTTACGGCACGCACCCGCCCATCGTGCAGTGTCGACGATGTGGGCTGGTCTACACCGATCCCCGCCCGGACGGAGACAACATCCTGGAGACGTACCAGGCCGTCGAGGATCCGCTCTACATTGAAGAGCGAGAGGGCCGCGTGCTGACCTTCGAGCATCATCTTGAGCCGCTGGAGCGGCTCACTGGTGAGCCAGACGGGCGACCCTTGCTCGACGTAGGGGCGTACACCGGTGTCTTCGTCGAGATCGCGGCTCAGCATGGCTGGGATGCCTGGGGCGTGGAGCCGTCAAGCTGGGCGGTGGAGCGGGCTCAATCCCGCGGGCTGCATATGGTGCAGGGGACGCTGGAGACGGCCAATCTGCCGAATGGGCACTTCGATGTGGTGACAATGTGGGATGTTATCGAACACTTGACCAATCCCCGGAGGGCTCTGCTGGAAGCACGTCGCCTGCTCACACCTGATGGCCTGCTGGTGGTACACACCATCGACATCGAGAGCCCCTTCGCCCGCCTGATGGGACCACGGTGGCCCTGGCTGATGGAGATGCACATCTACTACTTCTCCCGGCACACATTGCGGGCGATGCTGAAGGCGTGTGGCTTCCGAGTCCTCAGCGACAAGCCCCAGGGGCGCTTTCTGCGGCTTGGGTATCTTATGAACCGCGTGGGAGCGGTGCTGCCGTTGGTCGGCCGGCCGGCCGAGTGGCTGATCACAAGGCTGGGACTGCGGAGCCTGGCCGTCCCGATCAATCTGGGCGATCTCTTCACGGCGTACGCACGAAAACCGTCAGCGCGTCCTGACGTAGATTAGCAGCCCGTCCGACCCGTAGATATCCGTCTCGATCTTCCGGAGCAGTCGATACTGGTCTTGAAACGCCTCGTCCGGAAGCAGCCCGCGGCGCCCATAGACCTCGAGGATAACGATGAAAGCTGGATCAAGCGTCAGCACCAGATCAGCGGGAATAGCGTAGTTGGTGACATATGTGCCAGGATCGGCCGGATAGTAGCGTCTGGATTCCGGTGTCACCAGACCGACCGTATCAAGGATGGGCAGGTCCGTGACGTAGCCCAACGTTCCGATGTCGCCCGCGCAGAGCGTGTCGTCGGGCCCGGCCTGATCAAGCACAACGTCAGCCGCTCGGGCGTAGAGGAGCTCCAGCTCGAACCACGCCATCTCCGGGGCTGGTCGGTCTGGACCGTGATCGGGATGTAACTCCCAGGCGTTCAGTGTGAAAGCGAGGGCGAGGGCCGTGAAGAGGATCAGGATGATAGGCTGGTACGTAGGTCGGCTCGTAGATCCGTCGTTCTTCCGAGGTGACAGCATCGACCCGCCCACCAACCTTTCGATATTATGACCAAGCGCCCAGACACCGGTGACAATAAAGAGGACGTAAAACGGCAACGGCGGGGAGAGGTACCAGCGGAAGAGCAGCGGGTTGGCGGCGGAGAAGACAACGAAGTAGACGAATGGGTAGGCCAGTAACGGCCAGGCACGGCGATCCCGCCGCACACCCCGTAGCCCTCCCATGGCCCACAGCATGAGATAGAACACGAAGGCAGCCAGCTGCCAGCTCGAACCGAGCACGTTATGCCCGAAGAAAGGCGTACCGTAGTGTTGGATCAACCGTATCAGGCTCTCTCCAGGCGACAGTCGATAGGCGACGCTCTTGGCCGCGATCGAGCCTGGGATGGGACTACCGAAGGTGAGGGTGGCGAAGGCCAGCCAGGGAGCCAGAATGACCAGTCCAATCGCACCTTCCCGCCACGGGATAGCGTCTGTCCCCGTCACCCGCGGTTGCGCCAGGATGCGGTCCAGCCAGAGCAAACCCAGCAGGATGGCTGTATCCGGTCGAGCAAGAAACGCCAGCGCCGAGAAGACGGCCATCCATCGAGTGCGAGCGGCCAAATGCGTGCAGGACACAGCGAGGAGCAGCGCAATTGTCAGATCGGTCTCCATCCCACCGATGGCGAAGGTGACGCTGTAAGGTGCCACGGCCCAGAGCAGAGCCGCCGCCATGGCTGGCGCCCAGTGTTCGGTGATTCGTTTCCCGAGAGCATAGAGCAGCCCAACCGCGGCAGCCCCGGCCACTGCATTGAACAAGACCGCGACGGTGGGGAAGTCGTGCGAACCGCTTACCTCGGCCACAGCCGCCAGCGTCAATGTGTACAAAGGGGTCGTCGTGCCCAGTACGTGCTCACCGCAGTTGTAGACAAATCCGCGGCCCTCGACGATGTTGCGGGCATAGCGAAAGGTGATGTAGGCATCGTCCACAATACGCTCACCAGGCACAACCCGGGCAAGCAGTGCCAGAGTCAGCAAGCCCATCAGCAACAGCCATTCCCACGGACGCTGTCTATCCCGTGTATACCACGGCGGGCTGATTCTACGCAATCGATGCGCAATGCTCTGTCTCATTGCAGATACATTATATCCGCTGAGACGACTTGGGGCCAGGCACTCATCGGAGCCGCCGCCCAGTGCGGGTCAGCCGAGCCGCGTGCGCCAGGAGATTCTGATGTCGAGATCAGTCGATAACCTGCGCGGGGATAGACAGCATCCCCGCGAATCGAATTCCTTGCAATGGGCGCTCGTGGTCGTGATCCTGTTGCTCGGCTTCGCCCTGCGGATAGGATTCGCCGTTCACGTAGATCCCTTCGTCGATGAATACACCTCTACGCTGGCGATGGAGTCCGTCGCCCGCCATGGGCTGCCGATTCTCCCCTCCGGTCTGATCTACAGCCCCAAAGGGCTGTTACACAGCTACCTGGGGGGAGCGGTCATCCGGGCATTTGGCGTATCAGGTTCCCCGGGGACGCTGTCTGTACCCCGCATCTCCCTCCGCTTCATAAGCATCGCGGCAAGCATGATGGGGATCTGTTGCGCCTATCGTATGGGGAGCGACTGGTTCTCGCCGACTGCAGGGCTGATGGCAGCAGCGGCTTTGGCCACGCTCCCTTCCAACATAGAGTGGGGAGCGCGAATCCGCCCATACGCCCTACTTCAGACGCTGTGTCTGATAGGCGGGTATCTCGTGCTCGACACCTACACCGGAGACCGAGATCATCGAACGGGCATAGTGGCAGCCCTCGTCCTGATCGCCTCTGTGCTCGCTCATCCTTTGGGCACCATGATGATCGGGGGCCTGTTAGCCGCGACGACTGCATTTCGCCTCGTGTCTCCATCGGGCCGGAGGTGGCCTCCGTCATTGACAGCCTGGGAGGTGGCGGCGGGCATTCTCCTCGTCGCGGCAGTGATCATCTTCACGGGGACGCTGTCTATCCCCACGATGCAGGGCCCGTGGGGCGTGCACGGGACGCTGCAGGACACAGCTCATGAATTCCGTGCCCTTTCCAACCTGCAGGACGTCGCCATCTACTCGCTGATGTTCACACAGCATTTCCTGACCTGGCCTCTCTGGCCCCTCACCCTCCTGTACGTACTTGGCCTCGTCACATTACTCTACAGAGCGGCGAGAAGAAACCCTGAACCGGACGATTCGATCATCCTTGCCCTCTACACATTGACCGTATCCGTATGGTTGCTCACCTCCGCCCTCTCATCGGGCCTCTATCATCACAGGTATCTGCTTCATATCCTTCCGTTCTATCTGTTGCTCGCCGCGAGGGAGTGGCAACGCCTGCTGGGCCTCGCCCTGGAGCTCATAAGCCCCAGGGGGCGAGCACGATCCCCCTTGCCCACGGCGTCCACCCTCATCGTCGCGGTCTTCTATCTCCCAAGCGCACTCGGAATCATAAGGCATTAAGGTAAAAGTCGCACGTTAACAATTCAAGACAGCTTCATCCCAG
>CAZNRX010000066.1:0-21440 GCA_964575455.1 uncultured Anaerolineales bacterium
TTCTTATGGCACTCAGGCGCTGCGAAGGCAACATCTAAAACAAGTGCTCCTGGGTCAGCCTTCGTCTGGCTCCGTCTTCACGATCAGCCCCTCGCGATAATAGCGGGCAAAGGCAGCTTCCATGCCCAGCACGTCCAGAACCGCCTCTGGGCGTCCGGTCGCCCTGGGGCGCGCCGAAAGCTGCATGCGCAGCGTCACCCAGCCCTTCGATGCCTCTACTACGTGCAGAGCCTCGATCAGGGGCCGGAGGTTGTAGCGCTTGCCTCGGCGCTCGTGGATCAGGTCGTCCGAGGACAGCACCTGGTCGACGCGAGCTTCGACCTCCTCCGTTCGCTCGTCCCATTCGACCATCACGCGGTAAGCAGTGCCTACCACCTGCGTCTGCATCGCTGGGGCCTTCGGATCGACCTGCCGCACGCCCTGGATGGTCAGCCCTTCTGGAAGCACGGGCGTCACCAGCTTCGCGACGTCCTTCACGGGCATGCATGCCTCGAGCCACACGTCGAGGATCTCCTCCGCACCAACGTGGCCCAGCGGCAAAGCCCTCGCCAGCTGGAGCTTGGGGCGGGGATTGTAGCCCCCCGAGTAGGCTAATGGCAGACCGGCGCGTCGCAGCGCCCGTTCCCACGCCCGCATCAGATCCAGATGCGAGGAGTAGATGAGCCAACCTGTCTTGGAGAAGATAATGCGCAATCGCATACGTCGGTTCACGGAGGGCAGTCCGGGCAACTCTATCGTTAGACTCAGAAATCTATGACGAATTCGCCGTTCTCGTAAAGCAGCTCATCATCGATCCAGATCTGCCCTCCGTCACGGAGATCACAGATCATATCCCAGTGGATTGCTGATTCGTTCTTGCTTCCCGTTTCGGGATACCCTGCTCCCAGAGCCATGTGGAAACTGCCGTTGATCTTCTCATCGAACAGAATCTGGCTTGTGAACTGGGTGATACCCTCGTTGGTGCCGATGGCGAACTCGCCGACGTAGCGAGAGCCCTCATCCGTGTCGAGCGTTTGAAGCAAGAAGGCCTCGTTCTTCTCGGCGCTGGCCTCGACCACTTTGCCCTCCTCAAACCGGAGCTGGACGCCGGTCACCTCGCGCCCTTGATGGATGGCTGGGTAGGAGAAGGTGACGTGGCCGGAGACGCTCTTCTCCACCGGGCCGGTGAACACCTCGCCGCTGGGCATGTTGTGCTTGCCGTCGCTGTTGATGAACCTTCGACCCGCGATGCTTAGTTCCAGATCCGTGCCGGGCCCCATCACGTGTACCTGTTCTTTTCCTTTGAGCCAGTCGACGATCTTCTGCTGCCGGGCGGAGAATCTCTCCCAGTATCCCACTGGGTCATCGAGATCCGGCATGCAGGCGCCGTAGACGAAGTCCTCGTACTCGCTCAAGCTCATCTGGGCGTCCTGGGCGTAAGCGTTAGTTGGGAAGAGGGTGCTGACCCAGCGCAGTGCGCCTGACGCTGAACGCCGCATGAACGTCCTCATGAGCTCGGCCTGGGCCCGGTTGCGGAGCACCATCTTCGATGGATCGACGTTGCTGAGAGCCTTGGTGTTCGCAGCCCCTCGAATGTTGATGCGCACGTCGTAGGTCTCCATCATCAACTTCACCGGTTCCGGGACGTGCTGGAGCTGTTCGTCGGATCCAAGTTTGTAGAGCAGCTTCTCTGTGCCCGGCAGGGAGGGCAGCAGAATCGGATGCCCGCCGGCCTCTAGCACCTTGGCGTAAACGGCTTTGAGCAAAGGCTCGGCCGGAGTGCCCCCACTGATGATCGTCTTGTCGCCCGGCTGTACGCCGGTGGAATAGTCAATCAATACGTCAGCTAATCTCTCAATGCGTAAATCCGTCATGTCTCTCCTGATTCTTGTTAACCATCAAGCCTCGGTGATGGGCCAAGTTCTCGCTTCGTCGGGTCCATCCTGCGATCCCGTCTCATGCCTTGCTTGGCGAGGGTTGTCTCGATTCAGGGCATGTCCATGCCTTGCTTCGGTCGCTGCTGAATGCGGTGAGTATGCCACAGGCGTGGCATCTCTCCCGGCAGCTAGGCACCGTCTCTCGTCGTTGGCTGCGCTCATAGTCTCTCCACAGGAATCGTTTCTTGACGCCGGTGTTCACGATCTCCCACGGAAAGCGTTCGTCCGCTGACCGCTCCCGATAGGCGTAGAAGTCAGGATCGAGTCCTGCTTTGGCGAAGGCCCGCATCCACGCTCCGAAGTCGCGTTGATCGTCCCATGCATCGAAGCGAGCACCCAGCTCCCAGGCCCGCTGCACCACGTCGTTCAGCCGTCGGTCGCCGCGTGCCAGCACGGCCTCCAGCAGTGAGGCCTCGGGGTCGTTGTAGTCGAGCTTAAGGCCGCGTCCGCGCAGCTCGCGCCGCAGGAGGGCCTGTTTCTCGCGAATGGATCGGCTTGAGGCCAGCGGCACCCATTGGAACGGCGTGTGTGGCTTGGGCACGAAGGTGTTCACGCTCACGTTGACCTGGGCCTGACGCCCGTGTACGCGCCGCCCGATGATGTGCACCGTCTGAGCCATCTCGGCGATGGCCTCCACATCCTCCATCTCCTCGCCTGGCAGCCCGATCATGAAGTACAGCTTGATCGTCTGCCAGCCTCGTTCAAAGACCTCCCTTGCTACGTCGAACACCTGGTGGGAGGGAATGGTCTTGTTGATCGTGGCCCGCATGCGGTCCGAGCCCGCTTCCGGCGCGAAGGTGAAGCCCGTGTACTGACCTTCCGCGATAGCTTCGGCCAAAGTGACCGAGAAGCTGTCCGCTCGCAGCGCGGGTAGCGATATGGAGAGGTTTTCATCACCAAAACGCTCCATCATCGCCTCCACCAGCTCGTCGATTCTCGAATAGTCGCTTGGCGACAGGGAGAGCAGTCCAATCTCCTCGAAGCCGGTCTGTCGGAGGATCTTCCCGGTCGCTTGCAGGATCTCCTCCACCGGGCGCTCGCGCACTGGCCGCATCACCATCCCTGCGTGGCAGAATCTGCACCCGCGGTTGCAGCCCCGACTGATCTCGATGGCTGCGCGGTTGTGGCTCACGTCCACGGTGGGTACGATGAGCCGCGTCGGCACGGGTGGCATCTCAGATACGATTCGCTTCAGAACCGGTAGGCTAGCCTCTGGGACGTTGGTCTCGATAGTCGCTACAGTCCCAGGTTGTTCGGATCCCGGCGCTGCGTCATCATAGCACACGTTGTAGGATCGCGGCACGTAGACGCCCTGCAGCTGTGTCAATGCTCTCAGTTGAGCCTCTCTCGAGGCGTGGCGCGCTCTCTCGTACGTGGTCACTGCCTCTACGACGACATCCTCCCCGTCTCCGATGACAAACGCATCCACGAAGGCCGAGACGGGCTCCGGGTTGAACGTGGCGTGTCCCCCGGCCAAGATCAAAGGGTGCCGAGCATCCCGTTCCTCTGAGCGGAGCGGGATCTCGGCCAGATCGAGCATCTCCAACAGGTTTGTGTAGACCTGCTCATAGGGCAGCGTGACTCCGATGATGTCGAAATCGGCCAAGGAGCGCTTGTTCTCCAGGCTGTAGAGAGGGATCTCGGCCTCGCGCATCGCCGCGATCATGTCCACCCAAGGGAGGAAAGCGCGCTCGGCCAGGACATCGGGCAGCCGGTTCAGGGTGTCGTAGAGGATCATCAGCCCCAGGTTTGACATCCCTAGATCGTAGATGTCGGGAAAAGCCAGGCAGACCCGTGTCGAGACCGCCTCCCAGTCCTTGACGACGCTGTTGTACTCCGCGCCGACGTAGCGACCGGGCGTTCGCACCGTGGGGAGGATGCGTTCCAGTTTGTCTAGATCAACCTGCATGATGTATTTGTCATCTTCAGCTGAGCTAGGGCGTCATGAATCCATGAGCTCGACTCAGGCTGCCATGATCGTGACGCGCACCTTGCGCGTGCGAGGGCCGTCGAACTCGGCCAAGAAGAGGCCCTGCCATCGACCCAGCTTCAGCTGCCCGCCTTCAACAAGCACGAACTGCGACGCCCCCACCAGGGAGGACTTGAGGTGCGCCGGTGAGTTCCCCTCGCCGTGACGATACTCAGGCCGGGGTGGGGAGATCTTGTTGAGCCCCACGCCCATATCGTGCTGGACGCTGGCGTCCCAGTTCTCGTTGAGGGTCACGCCCGCTGTGGTGTGCGGGCAGAAGACGTAGCAGATACCGTCCTCGACGCCAGCATCACCGACGACGCGCTGAACCTGGTCGGTGATGTCGTGAAACGCTTGCTTCCCTTTGGTCGAGACTTGAATCGTCTCCATGCCTCCGCTCTCCCTCCGAATTGGCCTACAGACAACAAGGGCGTGGCCTTCTTGTGGCCCGCCCCTATCTTGAGACGACGCATTAGTATAACACGCGTCGTATGAACTGGCAACGTCCGTCAATAGGCCCCGTTTCTGAAGATCACCTCCGGCACGGTGCGCAGCAGAATCTGGAAATCAAGCCAGAGCGACCAGTTCTCGATGTAGTAGATGTCCAGCAGGCACTGTTCGTCAAAGCTCAGCAGGCTGCGACCGCTCACCTGCCAGAGCCCGGTGAGCCCGGGTCGTACCTCCATTCGCTTCTTGTGCCATTCCATGTACTCGCTCACCTCGGAGGGCAGCGGCGGCCGCGGGCCGACCAGGCTCATATCGCCGCGCAAGACGTTCCAAAGCTGGGGAAGCTCGTCGAGGCTGGTGCGCCGCAGGATCCGCCCTACCGGCGTGATTCGGGGATCATCCCTCATCTTGAAGATCGGCCCATCGACCTCGCTCAGGTCGCGCAGTTCCTCCAGCCTCTCCTCGGCACCTTCGTACATTGAACGGAACTTGCATATTTCGAAGGGCTTTCCATTGGCTCCTACACGGGTCTGGCGAAAGATGATTGGACCTGGGGAGTCGAGCCAGATTGTCACAGCGATCAGCCCCAGGAGGGGGGCTCCAATTGTCAGGCCCAACGTCGCTCCTACGATGTCGATCAGGCGCTTGACCATGCGAACCTTCTGCCCAAAGCCGACCTCGCGCACGCCAACCAGGGGTACGCCGCCCAGATCGTCCACGTCGACCCGGCTGAGGCTCAGCTGGAAGAGATCTGGCACGATGTGGGTGCTGACGTTCCTCCGCTTGCATGCGCGGACGATCCCCATGATCTTACGGTGGTACATCCAAGGCAGTGTGATGATGACCTCGTCCACGTCTTCCTTCTTGATTAGATCAGGCAGCCTGTTGATCGCTCCCAAGCCCTGAAATCGCCCAATGTTGCTGTCTCCCTTCTCCGGATTGTCGTCGACAAATCCGACGATCTGATAGCCAAGACCAGGACGTGCCACGACGGTCCGCATCACGGTGCGGCCTACCTCGCCGGCGCCCACGATGATCGTTCGCTGTACCCCGATACCGCGCGCGTGGAGTCGGCCGATGATGATGCTCTGAATCGCTCGCGACGTGCCTAGCAGCACGATGGCGATCATCCCCGCCTCGACGAGTAGCAGACGCGAGTATTCGAGGGGCTGGAGGACGAAGGTGACGGTCAGCATCACCACGGTCGACTTGGCTGTGGCGTTGATGATCCGGTAGACCTGGTCGAGCCATTGCCGTCCCGGCCATTTCTGATAGACCTGGTCCATCCTAGACGTGATCAGCATCAGCCCGGTGAAGAGGAGCGCGAAGGGGAGATAGGCCGACAGGCCGTGGTAGTAGCTGATATCTCGGAACCACTCAAGCTCGTACCGCATCCAGTAGGCGATTGCCATACTGATGTTCACGAGTACGATGTCAGACGCGATCACCCACCAGGGGGTCTCTCGGCGGCTTCTCATGTCGCCTCCTCTAGCGCCCTATACCACAGCTTGATGGTAGACTTCGATCGTCTCTCGCGCGGTGCGTGTCCAGTTGAACGTCCGCGCGTGTCTCAAGCCGTGCTCTCTGAGTTGCTCGCGCAGGTTATCGTCATCCAGAAGCTGCTTCAGCCCGGCTGCAATCGACTCAGTGTCGTGCGGGTCGATAAAGAGGGCTGCTTCGCCGGCGGCCTCCGGCAGCGATGAGGTGTTCGAGGTTAGAACCGGCGTCCCGCAGGCCTGGGCTTCAGTCACGGGCATCCCGAAGCCCTCATACAGGGAGGGATAGACGAATGCCGTGGTGGCGTTGTACCAGAGTGGCAGCTCCTCTTTCGGCACGTATCCGGGAAAGAGGACTGCCTCACTCAGGCCCAGCTCCTCGACGTCGGCGAATAGGTCATCGTAGAGCCATCCCTTCCCTCCGACCAAGGCGAGTTTGTCTCGTCCGTTGTAGATGCGAGCGAACGCCTTGATCAGGCGGTGCAGGTTCTTACGCGGCTCCAGCGTGCCCACGAACAGCAGAAACCGCTCCGGTAGACCTTGGCGCTCGCGAAACGCCCTCACCTCGGCCGCTGGCAGCGGTCGAAAAGCCGCATCCACCCCGTGATAGACGACCGTAACCTTGTCTCGCGGGACGCCCAGCAGGCCCACGGACTCGCTGGCGGCATGCTCGGATACGGCGATCAGGCGTCGGGCGCGGTGGGCCGAGAGCCGCGTCATGATCGTCAGATAGAGCCGGTTGGCCGGACGAAACAGGCGAGGGAAGCGGATGAAGCTCAGGTCGTGGATAGTCGTGACGATTGGACACGGTGCGATCAGCGGGCCGATGAAGACCGGTCCATGGACTAAGTCGGCCTCAATTCGGTGCAGAACGCGTGGTTGTGTCAGCTGCTCCCACAAGACGCGCGCTGAGGGTCTGCTCGTATCTCGATGTGAACGGAGTAGGACGAGGTCCGTAGCTGGTTCGAGGGCCTCCGATCCGAGCAGGGCCGTGACGTGCACGCCATCATCGACGCCGCCCAGGTGACGGAGGAGGTGGAGGATGTATTGGTGGACCCCCGCGCTTCGGTAGGAATCTTGTCCGGAAAGGAGATGCGCGTTGAGGGCGACGTGAAGGTCGTTTTCTGCAGATGCCTGCATAGCGAGGTGATTATATCACACTGCGTTCTGCCGACCAACTCATCACCTGCTCCCGCTGGACCTGTCGCCCTCTGATGCTCGTCGTGCCGCCCAGCCAATGGCGCCCAAAGTGATTGATTCAATGACCAGCAACCCCACCAGGGTTGTTGCTATGTCTATCCAGAAGCGAATGGGAAAGAGGCGGATCAGGGTGTCTGAGTTGGGGAAGATCCAGGTCTCGCCTTTGAAGAAGAGGCGGTGGAATGCCGTGAAGAACTCCCCCCAGCTGACGACCATGAAGCCTCCTACGACTGCCAGGAGCCCAAGCGTGACCAGGCTCCCGTTCACGAGCGCGGCGGGAATGTGCTCTCTCGCCCGTCCAAAGGTGAACAACGCGGTGCCGACCCCAATCCAGATCAGCCCGCCGACTACGCCCGCGATGCTCAATCCGTGGTAGACGGCCTGCACGTCCGACATGTGGCGCAGCTCTCGTTGGTTGAAGGCCGGCTCACCGTCGGCCAGTTCCAGGTCAGCGAGCAGCGAGATGTCGGCGTTGGAGGCCAGGAAGTCCTGGCATACCTTGGCCAATCGGATGCGCTCCGCAGTGGACAGGCCAAAGGGATCGCTTGGAAACCCCGCCCTCCTGTACTCCCATCGCACAAACCAGTGGCCAGTCACGAGGCGCAGGTTGAGCGCCAGCAGCAGAATGGACAGCGTAAGTGCCAGAAGCCAACGCGTCCAGGGCGACCATCGAGTCTGGGTCATACATACTCCTTCACCTTCCCAGAAGCCCTTATCTGGCTTTCGAGAAGGTCGTCAAGAGGTAGTCGAGGAGCAGGGCGTTTGTCATCAGCTCGATCGACGCGCGGTCATCGGTGAAGATGATCTCGCTTGGCTCTACCGGATGCAGGTTGTCCACCGCTCTGAGAGCTGTGGGATGGAGGAACGTGTCCCCTCTCAGAACAGGAAGGTTGGCTGCCAGGTTGCTGGCTTCCGTGGGCTGGACCGTGGCCACGACGATGGCGTTGAAGCTGGAGGGCACGTCGACGACGTGCGTCGATGGAAAAACCTCCGACAGCGTCGCCGCGATCGCTCTCACCAGTCTGTAGTCGTCAGCTGTGCGTCCGACGTTGATAACCAGTACACCGTCGGGGGTCAGATGCTCGCGCGCTTCCTGGAAAAACTCGACCGTGGTCAGATGCGGCGGGATGTAGGGCAGCCGGTAGGCGTCGACGCCGATCACCGTGTAGCGCCGATCGCTGTTAGCCAGATAGACGCGCCCATCGGCTACGATTGGGTTGAGGTTGGCTTGATTCATCCCGAAATAGGCCTGTCCCACGCGCACGATCTCGGGGTCGATCTCCACGCCGTCGATGGGCACGGCCCCGTACACCTCGGTATACTGCCGGGCGGTCGTGCCGGCGGCCAGCCCGATGAGAGCCACGCCTTCAACCCGCTCTGGTGGGTAGGGCGGGGGATTGAAGTACGGGGCGACCAGGAAATAGTCCCACGGCCCGGGCGTCTGTAGGCGGTCTGGGCAGGTGACGGAGTGGATGCCGCCCCCTTCGTTCAGCAGCAGGTGACGGCACCCATCGTCCGTCTCCACCACTTGGATGTAGTTGTACGCCGATTCGGTCTCGTAGATCACGTCTCCACCTGTAGAGTCAACATGCGTTGTGGCCTTGACAGGTTGACCGCGCAAGGTGAGGGCCAGGAGGATGATCACCACGGGCATTGACAGGTACAGGATCAGGCGTCTGCGTCTGATCTGTGCCGGCTTGCTCAGCAGCCCGATCCCGGCCACGCCGAACAGCAGCAGCGAGAGGAGGACGAAGGTATGTCGCGTGCCGATCGTGGGTACCAGGAGCAGGTCTGGGAGGAAGGCCCCCAGAAAGCTGCCCAGGGTCGAGATGGCGTAAACCCGACCTGCGATTTGCCCGGAGCTTCGCACGTCCTTCACGGCGAGCCGAATGACGAAGGGTGAGATGCAGCCCAGCAGGGTGACCGGGATGCTGAAGAGCAGCAGCACCACGACAAAGGAGCCGCCGAGGAGAGCGACGCTGAAGTGGCTGAATCCCGGCGCTGCCAGGGAGAGCACGGGGTGCGCCGCAAAGGGCACGAGCCCCACCGCGAAGCCGGCCCAGGCTACTATCTGATAGAGCGTGGCGCGTCGGGGTGAGCGATCGGCCCACCGTCCACCGATGAAATAGCCAGCTGTCAGGTAGAGCAGAATCAGGCCGATGATGGTAGCCCAGACCAGGTTGGCCGTGCCGAAATGAGGTCGCAGCAGACTGGAGGCAGCGAACTCGACGCTCAGGGATACCAGCCCACCGGCGAACGCGGTCGCGCAAAGGAGCGTATGTGATGTCCGCATCGGCTTGATTATACCGGCTTTGGCCGATGCAGCAAACTGGTGATGCGGTGGGACCTGGTCAGGCCTCTGGGTTCTCGTCCCAGGGATAGATCTCGGTGCCCTGAGCCGCGGCGCGGATAGCGGGATCCTTCGAGTAGTGCCCGCGTTTCTCCGGTGGGATCAGCTGCGCAATGCGCTCCATGATCTCGTGCCCGATGGCCTCTATCTTCGGACGTCGTGCTCGCCCCCGCCCATTGGCGCTGAACGGGCCGAAGGGCTTGCCGATGCGTATCGAGACCCGGGCGCGCCTGCCTTTTCGCAGCGTGGGAAACACGCTGTTCAGGTTTGCGAACCCCATCGGCAGGATCGGCGCACCCGTTCGCACGGCCAGGAAGGCCGCCCCCGGACGCGCGGGGCGCAGCACGGTTGCCCAGTTCCCGGCCTCGGGGAAGATGCCCAGGATGCCATTCTGCTCTAGCACCGCTTCGGCTGCACGCAGCGCGTCTGTTGAGAAGCTGCCGCGATAGACCGGGTAGTAGCCCCATACCTTCGGCAGCCACTTCACCACAGCGGGCGCGTTCGGCATCTGAAAGCCGCCCACAAACTCGATGGGCCAGGGCACAGCTCGAATCATCGCCACCGGATCGATGAAGCTGAAGTGATTGGCGACCACCAGGAGAGGCCCGCTGTCGGGGATGTTCTCTTGTCCGACGACGCGCAGATTGGTCAGGGTTGCCAGGGCCGCGTGGGCCAACCGTTGACTCACGGCGCGGATCAGCCTTCGCCGTGGATAGGGATACTTCTGATGGGATTCCTTCATACGACTCCGTCCTTCTCTGTTGGACTGGGCTCAGAGCCCGTCCTACGAATTGCCTGCGGCGCGTCCTTCCTCCTCGTTGACTAGAAGCAAGAGCAACAGCCCGGCCAGCAGGAAGGCGGCGATGGAGAAGAGCGCGATGCGATGGCCTGCTTCCTCCGCGGCCAGGGGGGCCAGTCCCTGGGCCTTCTGGTACCATTCCGTCGCCTCTGCGGCCAGCATGCCGAAGATCGTGGGCCCGATGAAGGATGAGGTGCGCCCGGTCACGGCGAAGAAGCCGTAGAACTCGGCGCTCTTGCCCGGGGGGGTGAACATCCCCACCACGGTGCGGCTCACGGACTGAACCCCAGTCAGGGCGAAACCGGCCAGCCCACCGATGAAATAGAACTCCAGGCGCGAGTAACTGAAGTAGAGCCAGACCACCGGCACGATCATCAGTAGAAGCGCGATCACCAGGGAGCGTTTGCCGCCGAAGTCGTCGGCCAACAGCCCGAACAGGTAAGCGCCAACGACGCTCGTGACCTGTACGATGATCATGAAGATGATCAGTTCCTGGTGCTCCATGCCATGGAGAACAGCGCCCAGGATGGCTGCGAAGTTCATGACCATCAGGACCCCGTCGTTGTAGACCAGGAAGGCGACGATGAACTTGATGAACTCCTTGAACTTCTTGATCGTCCTGAACGTGCGCCCCAACCGCTTGAGCGCCAGGGAGAGATAGCCATCGCCCTCCGGCAGCTCCTGACGCTCCGCGCGCTCCCTCAGCCAGAAGAAGAGGGGGAGCGAGGATGCGGCGAAGTAGAGCGCCGTGAATACCAGTGAGAGCCGCACCACCAGCGTGCTACTTCCGGTCAGCACGATCGGTACCAACACGATCAGAAGACAGACGATGCCGCCGAAGGATCCGATCGCCCAGCCGTTGCCCGAGATACGCCCTATCTCCTCGGGTGCCGCAATCTCCGGGAGCATCGCGTTATAGAAGACCTGTGCACTCCGGTAGCCGATTTCGGCGAGGATGAAGAAGGTCATACCCATAAGCCAGTCGCCCTCTTGGACGAAGAAGAGCATCGCGCAGAAGGTAACTGTTAGTGCAGTGTAGAAGAGCAGGAAGCGCTTCTTGCCGCCGGAGAAATCCGCCAGAGTGCCCAGGACAGGTGAGGTGACGGCCACGACGAACATGGCGATCCCCACCGCGATGCCCCACAGGCGTGAGCCCTCCGCGCCTCCGACGACGGATCCCTTGAAGTAGGCCGAGTAGACGGCGAGGAGGACGACGGCGGCGTAGGCTGAGTTGCCGAAGTCGTACAGATACCAGGCCCAGCGCTCCCGGCGCGTGGCTCTCGTTTGCGAGGGGGGGGAACTCATTGATTGATCTCCTTTTCAAGGATGCCAGCGACGCGAAGATGTCGTGCTGGCCATGCATATATAATCTGCCTGTCGGTTGCGCGTTCGACCTGCCGCAAGACGGGCTCACATACGGCAACCACGCAGGATGCGGCGCCCCGTCGCTTCGACGACTCGGGGCTACCTCATCGTACGCAAGCTATAACACCAAACGTCAGAGATCGTTGCAGGTCACGGTGATGTCTATCGGTCGTCGTTCAGCTCGTTGACGACGATGGTAATCTGCGCTGCCGATGAAACCAGGCGCCCAGGGCCGTCACGATCGCGGCCAGAGCCGTCGCGCCCCACGTTGTTGTCGCGACGATCGGCGTGCCGGCGTGCTTGACAGCGATGCCCGCAAAAGCCCAGACGATGACCAACCCGTAGGCGATGTCCCCTCGTGTGAAGGTCACTGCAGTTGCGATCCCGGTGGCTGCGATGAGCATGATCCCCGTCCAGATTTCGGGGCTGATGCCCCAGCTGCTCCAGTTCAGGAAGTCTAGCAGTGACGTCACGTTGGCGATGGTTGCCACGGTTACCCAACCCAGATAGATGCTGAACGGCAGGCGCACGAGCAATGCCTCGGCTGTCGGTGCTGTGGTGCGGCCAATGCCAAGCCGCAGGTAGATGACGATCAACAGGACCAAGAGCGTGACCATCGCTACGATGGTCAAGGGGAAGATCTCGTAGTGCCAGAGGAAGAGCCAGGCCACGTTTGCCACACAGCTCAGGGCGAAGAGGTAGCCGACTCGGCGCAGACGCGGGTTGTCTCGCTGACCGGGGAGCGCCTGGTAGACGACGAAGGCAGCCAGCGCCAGATAGATCAATCCCCAGATGGAGAAGACGTACCCGGCCGGCACGAAGTAGACCTCGAACCGATCCGATATCTCCCCCGTGGTCAGCCCGTTGAGCGGAAGGGCGTTTGCCAACCCATTCAGTGTGATTGTGATGACCAGCGCCACCACGTTCACGATCTGTCTAACCCTATCTTTCTTCAATGTCCATACCTCCCCTATCCTCTATGTCGGTTGTTCCTATGTCGCTGAGGCTGTCTCAGCCAGCGTCTGTATCACCATCAATGAAATGAGGCCCACCCAGGGCGTAGGTCTGCACCAGAACGCGGGCCGTCTTGACCATCATCTCTGTGATGTCCAGGACCTGTTGCGGCGTCTCTCCCAGCGCCACGAGTCCGTGGTTCTGCAGCAGGAGGGCGCGTGGCGGCTCACCTCTGCGGTCGATGGCTGATTGCAGCGCCCGCCGCACAGCCCTTGCCAGCGGCTGCCCGGGCGCGGCGTAAGGCACAAAGACCGGTTCCCCGCACACCATAGACTCGGCGGGGAAGATCGGTGCGCTGAAGGGCGCTTCGGCATCGCGCGCACACAGAATGGCGTTGATGGGCGTTGGATGTGTGTGACCGACGAAAGCCGCTTCACCCAGCGTAAGGCAGAGAGCGTGCGTGGCTGTCTCGATGGAGGGAGAGCCAGCTGCGTGGGGATCGACCTTTGCGGAAGCGAGGCCCGATCGCATCTCCGATTCGGATCGTGCTCGCCCGTCCAGCAGAGAGAGCGCTTCGCCCGTGTCGACCTGCAGGAAGGCGTCCTGCTCGATATCGGCCATTCGGCCGCCGCTGACCTTGATCCAGAATGTCTCCTCGTCGGCCCGAGCCGATGTGTTGCCTTCGCTCAAGATGACGTAGTCACGCTTGGGCTCGCCCAGCGTCCGAGTCATTTGCACCAGTTGCCTCAGTGTTCTCAAGCTTCCTCCCAGTACGTGCAGCATATTAGTGACCGTGGCAAGTTTACCATGGGTCAGTCTGAGGGCAAGCATGGGTGTCAGTGTGGTTCTGTGACAGTATGTATTTGACCACTCATCCGGGCGCAAGTATAATGGGTGATGAAGATGGCGCTTCATCCTCACGCGACACTCAAGACAGGGGGATGGGTTCTTAGACCATGGACACGATTCAAGCTGCAGTGGTGACGATTAGCGACAAAGGGCACGCGGGCCAGCGGGGGGACGTGAGCGGGCCTGTGCTGGCGGGCTTGGTGCGTGAGATGGGTGCTGAGATCGTGCGCCAGGAGATCGTGCCGGACGAAAGGGAGGAGATCGTACCACTCCTGGTGAGCCTGGCCGATGAGTTGTGCGTGGATCTGGTGCTGACAACCGGTGGCACCGGCATCACGCCGCGGGACGTGACGCCGGAGGCGACGAAGGCCGTCATCGAGCGCGAGATGCCCGGGTTGGCGGAGGTGTTGCGCTTCGAGGGCTACCGGCAGACCCCGTTGGCCGTGATCTCTCGCGGCGTCGCTGGCATCCGCGGGCGGACGTTGATCGTCAATCTCCCCGGCAGCCCCAACGCGGTGCGCGAGGGGATGGAGACGCTGTCCCCCATTCTCCCTCACGCCATACGCATGATGCGCGGTGAGCATACCGAACACGACCGAGCTGATCATTGAGAGCGACTGAGGTGGACATGTCCAAGGAAGAGCGTCCAGTCTTGAGCGTCGAGGAGGCGCAGGCGCACGTTCTCTCTACCGTGCGTACGCTGGATCCAGAGAGCATCTCCCTTCTTGAGGCCGCCGGGCGGGTCCTGGCCGAGGTCGTCGCTGCTGATCGTGACATCCCTCCGGTGACGAACGCCGCGATGGACGGATTTGCTGTGCGCGGGGAGG
The DNA here is from genome assembly GCA_964575455.1 of uncultured Anaerolineales bacterium. GTDB lineage: Bacteria > Chloroflexota > Anaerolineae > B4-G1 > B4-G1 > SKLM01. Next base: position 14,173 of record CAZNRX010000066.1, read on the forward strand.
ACATGGTCGCCGATACCGTTCGGCTGCGCGTCGTGGATCAGGTAGCGGCCGGTCATGAACCTGCTGCAGCTGTGGGGCTGGGTGAGGCCGTGCGGATCATGACCGGCGCACCGGTCCCTGAGGGCGCGGACACCGTCGTGCGCTTCGAGCGGACCCGCCTTGAGGGGGACGAAGTGGTGATTCTGGATCCCCCCTCCTCTGGTAAGAACGTCCGCCAGGCGGGCGAGGACGTGCGCGAGGGGCAGGTGGTGTTGAGGCAAGGCAAGGTGCTGCGCCCCCAGGAGATCGGCATGCTTGCGGCCTTGGGCCATCTGGAGGTGGCCGTGATCCGTCGCCCGCGGGTGGCCATCCTCGGGACCGGTGACGAGGTGGTGCCTCCTGATCAGACGCCTGGTCCTGCTCAGATCCGCGACGCCAACTCGTATACGGTAGCAGCGCAGGTGCAGCGCTGCGGTGGTGTGCCGCTTCTCCTGGGTGTGGCCCACGACCAGGAGGAGCTCGTTCGACAGGGCATGCGGGAAGCGGTGGAGCGAGAGGCGGATTTCATCATCACCTCTGGTGGCGTCTCCGTGGGGGACTTCGATCTCGTGAAGCAGGTGATGGATGCCGAGGGCCAGATGCACTTCTGGTCGCTGAACATGAAGCCTGGCCGCCCCATGGCGTTTGGCGAGATCGCTGGCATACCCCTCCTGGGATTGCCCGGCAATCCGGTGGCCGCTATGATCAGCACCGAGTTGTATGCGCGACCGGCGCTGCTCAAGATGCAGGGCTTCCAGGATTGGGATCGGCCCATCGTGCGAGCTCACTTAACACAGGCGATTGGGCGCAAGGACGGCCGTCGTCACTATCTCCGTGTCTACTTGGAGGAGACTGACGAAGGCTATGAGGCGACGTTGACCGGCGATCAAGGCTCCGGGATTCTAAACTCGCTGGTGGAGGCCGATGGCCTGGCCATCATCCCAGAGGATGCCCGTCATCTGCCAGCCGGCTCGGAGGTCAACGTTATTCTGCTGGAATAGCTGCGTTGGAGGTCGGAATCGGCTCTGTCCGAGGAGGTTAGATCGGTATGTTCTCCACTCTTGGATTCCTTGAGCTGGTCATTGTGGCGCTGATATCGCTCATCAGCCTTGCCATCCCGACGGCTACGTTTGTGATGACCGTGCTCATCTACCGCAAGCTCGTCCGCGTCGAGCAGCTGCTGGATCGACGTGAGTAGCTCACAGTCCGGTCTACGTTCAGCAGCGTACGGGTTTCGTTTCGTCCGCAGGATCCTGTAACCTATGACCTCAGACCGCATTCTCGCCATCGACGTCGGCGCCGGTACCCAGGATGTCTTGCTCTGGGAGGCCGACCAGCCGATGGAGAACAACGTCAAACTGATCCTCCCCTCTTGGACCACGGTGCTGGCCCGGCGGGTGAAGCGAGCCACGAAGGACGGACGGCCGATCCTCCTGACCGGCAACCTGATGGGCGGTGGCCCTATCGTCAGCGCTATGAAGCGCCATCTACGCGCCGGCTATCCCGTCTACACCACGCCGCGGGCCGCGCTGACCATCCGAGATAACCTCGATCAGGTGCGCGAGCGTGGGTATACGATCCTCGCCGAGGACGAGGAACCGCCCAATGACCCCGATCTCATTGAGCTCCACACCCGCGATGTCGATCTGGTCGCCTTGGCAAATGCGCTGGCTCCCTTCGACGTGAGTGTTCCGGACACGGTCGCCGTCGCTGTGCAGGATCACGGCGAATGCCTGGAGGGCTCGAACCGTCGCTTTCGCTTCCGGCTCTGGCAGGAGTTTGTCGAGAGCGGCGGCCGCATAGTCGACTTGGTCTACCGCAGGCCCCTGCCTTGCTACACGCGCATGCTGGCGGTGCAGCGCGATGCGCCTGATGCCATCCTGATGGACACTGGATCAGCGGCGCTCTGGGGCATCTTGGAGGACGACCGCGCTGCCGCCCACCAGGAGGAGGGCTTCATACTGGTCAACCTGGGAAATCAGCACACCCTTGGCGTGCTCCTGCGCGGCGAGCGCATCCTGGGTATCTTTGAGCATCACACCGTCTTGATGGATTGGGAGAAGGTGTGTCGCTTAGTCGATGATCTCCGTGCCGGTACGTTGACCAACGACGAGCTCTACGCCGACCACGGGCACGGCGCCTACGTCCATCCTGACTACGTCCCGGGAGATGGCTTCAACCTTGTGGCGGTGACCGGCCCGCAGCGGCACATTGCTGAGCCTGGGATGTCGAGCCAGGACGTGGGCACAATCTTCGCCGCGCCCTACGGGGATATGATGCTCACCGGCTGTTTTGGCCTGGTGGCCGCCGCGCGGCGATTGCTAACCGAGGCTTGATATGGAGGGAGATGGAGGCGTGACGGAGGATAGACGGAGGAACTACCTCATCGATATGGACGGCGTCTTGGTCAGCGGCAGCACCATGATCCCCGGCGCCGACGACTTGATTAAGCGGCTCAAGGGCCGGGGGATACCATTCCTGGTGCTGACCAACAATCCTCTCTATACACCCGGTGACCTGGCGCATCGCCTGAGGGCCATCGGCCTTGACGTACCCGCTGGAAACATCTTCACCTCCGCTATGGCCGCCGCGCGTTTCCTGAAGGCCCAGAAGCCGGGGGGCACGGCCTTTGTCATCGGCGAAAGCGGCCTCACCGAGGCTGTCCACGACATCGGCTACGTCATCACGGACATCGCCCCGGACTACGTGGTGCTGGGCGAGACCCATTCCTACAACCTGGGGCGTATCACCAAGGCTGTTCGTCTGATTGTCGCTGGCGCGCGCTTCATTGCTACCAATCCCGATCCGTCGGGGCCGACCGAGGAGGGCATCGTCCCCGCCTGCGGCGCCATGGCAGCCCTCATCGAGGCGGCGAGTGGCAAGAGCCCCTTCTACGTCGGCAAGCCGAATCCCTTGATGATGCGCACAGCGCTCAACTATCTCGACGTTCATTCTGAGGATACGGTGATGATCGGCGATCGGATGGACACCGACATTGTCGCTGGTGTTGAGAGCGGCATGGAGACTATCCTCGTGCTCTCCGGTGTCACTGAACGCGATGACGTCGATCGTCATCCCTACCAACCGACCCACATTGTCGAGTCGGTCGCGGATATCGAGCTCTGATTCTGCTCGTTGATGCAGACGGCACGCCGGTCCCGGGAAACCGGCCCGGCGCAGCAGATTATTCAGTCAAACTATCCCAATGGAGGGATCAAATGGAAAGGCCCTGGCTCTCTCACTACGAGGATGGTGTCCCTGCTGAGGCGGAGATACCAGACTATCCGGTCATGCAGAATCTAGTCAAGGCTGCCGAAGAGTATCCAGACAGACCGGCTCTGATCTTCGGTAACGTCGTCGAGCCTCTCGGTGACATGCTCATGGATACCACCGTGAGCTACCGTAAGTTGCTCAATCATATACGTCGCTTCGCCGCTGCGCTTCAGGAGTTCGGCGTCGAGAAGGGCGATCGAGTGGCCGTCCACCTTCCCAATTGCCCTCAGTTCGCCATTGCGTATTACGCGACCCTGATGGTTGGGGGCATTGTCGTGCCCTGCAACCCCCAGTACGTGGGGCGGGAGATTGCACATCAGCTAAACGATTCCGGTGCTGAGACCATCGTCACGCTCAGCTTGACTTACCCCACCGTAAAGGAGATCCGTGACGACACGCCGCTCGAGCAGGTCATTGTCGCGAACATCAAGGAGTACTTCCCCGGTCTGCTGAAGCTCCTCTTCACCCTCGCCACGGAGAAGAAGGAGGGGCATTACCAGGATCTCTCTGGGGATGTAAATACCTACTGGTTCAAGGACGTGCTCGGCAGCGCACCGGCGGCACCCTCGGACGTGGACGTTGACATGGAGGACACGGCTGTGCTGATGTATACCGGCGGCACCACCGGTGTTCCCAAGGCCGCTCAGCTGACGCAGCGCAATATCCAGGCGAATGCTGTGCAGATCCACGCCTGGCTGCCCCGGATGAGGCGCGGGGAGGAATTGATCCTTGCTTCGTTGCCCCTTTTCCACTGCTACGGCATGACCACCTGCATGAACCTGGCCATCCTGACGGCGGGCAGCATGATCCTGATTCCCAATCCCCGGGTCATGCCGCACATCCTGAAGTCGATCAACAAGCACCATCCTACGCTTTACCCGGGCGTCCCGGCCCTCTACGTCGCCATCAACAACTATCCGGACCTCGAGTCGTTCGATGTTAGCTCCATTCGAGCTTGCATCAGTGGGGCGGCTCCCCTGCCAGTGGAGGTTCAGCAGAAGTTCCAGGAGCTCACCGGGGCGCGTTTGGTAGAGGGGTACGGGCTCAGCGAGGCGACGCCGGTCACGCACGCCAATCCCATCTTCGGTGATAACCGGATTGGAACCATCGGTCTACCCTTCCCCAGCACGGATGCAAAGATCGTCGATGCCGAGACTGGCGAGCGAGATCTGGAGCCTGGTGAGGTCGGCGAGTTGGTGGTGCGGGGGCCACAGGTGATGAAGGGCTACTGGCGGATGCCCACCGAGACTGCCAACGCCCTTCGTGCAGGCTGGCTCCACACGGGGGACCTGGCCCGCCGGGATGAGGACGGCTACTTCCAGATCGTGGATCGCAAGAAGGATATGATCCTTGGGGCGGGGGGCTATAACATCTACCCGCGCGAGGTCGAGGAGGTGCTCTACGAGCATCCCGCGGTGAAAGAAGCCGCCGTGGTCGGCGTGCCGGTCAGCGTTGAGAAAGGCGAGCGGGTGAAGGCTTTTGTCGTGCCTAAGGAGGGGGCTGAGGTCTCCGAGGAGGAGATCCTGGCCTTCTGCCGCAAGAATCTGGCCCGGTACAAGGTGCCCAAGTTCGTTGAGTTCCGCGATGACCTGCCCAAGACGATGGTCGGCAAGATACTGCGCCGCGTTCTGCTGGAGGAGGAGACAAAGGAGTAGGCGGTGTAGCCGTCCTCTGCGGAACCAGCTCAGGATGACCGAAGAAACGAAAAAGGGGGAGCCATATGGCTCCCCCTTCGTTGCTACAAGTCGAGACGGGCGGTTGCGCTATGCTGGTGCCGGTGCCGGGGGCATGTCCAAGGCCGGCTTCGGGCGATCTGGTGCCTTCCGGCCCGCCGGCTCTTCCGATCCCGATGGCGGGGGGCTGCTCGAGGGTTCCGGCGCTCCCTCGGCCGTTCCCTCGAAGAAGGCCACGAACTCCTCGGCGTCCAGCGTTTCGACCTCGATCAACGTTTCGGCGATGAGATCTAGCTTCTCGCGGTGCTCCGTCAGCACGTCTCTTGCTCGCTGATGGGCGGTCTGGACAATGCGCCGTACCTCTTTGTCGATCTCCTCGGCGACCGCTTCGCTGTAGTCTCTCTGCTCGCCAATCTCCTTGCCCAGGAAGACGAGCTCCTCCTTCTGCCCGAACGTCATCGGACCCAGTTTCTCGCTCATGCCGTAACGGGTCACCATGTCGCGCGCCAGCTTGGTCACGCGGCTCAGGTCGTTCTCAGCGCCCGTTGTCACGTCGCCGAAGACCAACTCCTCGGCGGTGCGTCCACCCAGCGCGAAGGACAGGTCATCATCGTACTTGGCCTTGCTGACCAGGTTTCGATCCTCTTCGGGCAGGGCCATGGTGTAGCCAGCGGCCATGCCGCGGGAGACGATCGAGACCTTGTGGACCGGGTCACATTTCGGCAGCACGTGTGCCACGATGGCGTGACCAGATTCGTGATACGCTGTGATCAGCTTCTCTTCGTCGGAGATCAAGCGGCTCTTGCGCTCTGGTCCGGCGATCACGCGCTCGATAGATTGCTCAAACTCAGCCATGCTGGTGACCTTCTTGTTGCGGCGTGCCGCCAGAATCGCCGCCTCGTTGACTAGATTCTCGATGTCCGCGCCGACGAAGCCCGGCGTGGCCTTGGCGAGGGTCTTCAACTCAACGTCGTTCGAAAGCGGCTTGCCTCGCACGTGTAGCTGCAGAATCTCCTCGCGCTCCCGGATATCAGGCTTGTTGAGGATGATACGGCGGTCAAATCGACCTGGGCGCAGAAGCGCCGGATCCAGGATGTCCGGACGGTTTGTGGCGGCGATGATGATCACGTTCGTGTCCGTGTCAAAGCCATCCATCTCGACCAGGATCTGGTTCAGCGTCTGCTCACGTTCGTCGTGAGAGCCGCCCAGACCCGCGCCACGGTGGCGCCCAACCGCGTCAATCTCGTCGAGAAAGACGATGCACGGACTATGTTTCTTGGCTTGTTCAAACAGGTCGCGCACGCGGGAGGCCCCGACGCCCACGAACATCTCCACGAACTCCGACCCGGAGATCGAGAAGAACGGCACGCCGGCCTCGCCGGAGACCGCCTTTGCCAAGAGCGTTTTACCGGTCCCGGGCGCTCCCATCAACAGCACCCCTTTGGGGATCCGCGCGCCGAGCTGGATGAACTTCTCGGGCTCCTTGAGAAACTCAACCACCTCTCTCAGGGCTTCTTTCGCCTCTCGCACCCCTCCCGCGTCCTCAAAGGTGACGGACGGCTGATCGCCCGTGTGCATACGAGCCTGGCTCTTGCCGAAGGAGAGCGCTCGACTGTTAGCGCCCTGAAACTGGCGCAGCATAAGATATCCACCGACGAACATCGCGATCACGAGCAGAATCGACCCGCCGGCACTCAACAGCGTCATCCAGTCCGGGGGCTTGACCACTTCGATTTCTACACTTGCCAGATCCTGCTGAGTGACACCCAGGTTCCGTAGTTGCTCGGTCAATGTCGACTCGGGCCCCTTGTGCGAGACCACCTCGGTGCCATCTGTGAGATCGACCAACAGCTTGTCGTCCTCGACGCGAATGCTGGCGACGTTGCCCTCTCGCGCCTGGGCTGCAACCTCCGAAAGTTTCATATCCTGAACGTCCTGCACCTGTTGGGAGTAGAAGCTGTAGACCAGAAATCCAACAGCAGCCAGGATGATCAGGTAGATGAACGGACTCCCTCTCGATTTACCACTCACAACCTTCCTCCATTCCTAGACGGATACCCACCGCACATTTTTGGGCGTTCGGGCATACGCTTTCGTCCTCACTCCACTACGTTTTACAAGATGATTATACCACAAATTAGCGTCAGACGCCACCTATGGCTCGACGCCGGGTGCGCTAACGAGTTGTCGCAGAAGGGGAAAAAGAGGAGATCTCCGACCGTCGCGGTATAATAGGGTCACAATCAATAGCCCGTTCAAGCGCGAGAGGAGATCTCCAATGAAGAATGATATCACAGACGATGT
>CAZNRX010000067.1:0-20901 GCA_964575455.1 uncultured Anaerolineales bacterium
GAACATCAGAAACCTGTGAGAATCAGAGTTGCCCCGGAATATTGAGAAGATACCGCCGGCCCTATGGCCAGGCCCGTGGTGTCGTTGAGGGGCCAACCGCTGGAGAGACCGCTGATGGTCAGCTCGGCGCCGGCCACGTCGAGGGTCAGGGTATCCTGCACCATGCGGCCTCGGAAGTGGCCGTCCAGGTCGACCTCACCCGCGGCCAGATCGAGGATGTGGTCGTTCTGCTGGAGCAGCATCACCAACACGTCGCCGTCGGTGAGGTCGAAGGTGTAGCCGTTCGCCCCCTCGATCAGGTTGGCGATGGGATGGTTCACCCGCAACGTCTCGCCGCCCAGGATCAGGATATCGGGCAGCGCGATGTCGGTGTTGCCGCTGACGCTGAGCGTGCCCGAGGCCGTGACGTGGACGTCGGGTACGTTCTTGTAGTTGCCGCCTAGATTTGTGGGCCACTGGAAGACCGCCTCGGTCACCGCCAGCTCCGGGTTGGTCAGGAAGGCGTACTCGACGGTCAGCGTCCCGCCCGCTACCTCCAGGGGGAAGGCGTCCAGCCGCTCCACGTCGATCTCCCCCGAGGCCGTCAGCCGCGCCTCACCCAGCGGGATGACGGGCGTGTTGCCGGGCAGGGTGACGTGGAGATCGCCCTCCCACATGACGATCACGTACTCACCACCCAGTCGAGCCAGCATACCCTGAGCGTCCTTGATGACCAGCGCGTCCTGGTCGTCGAAGCGCAGGTCAGGCACATCGAAGGCGACGCCCGCCGACCCGCCCAGCAGGAGGTTGTTCGGCCGGATGGTCAGCGTCGCCCCCTCCACCCGCCCGGCGCCGAAGTAGGCCGGCAGCACCAGGTCGACCGGCGAGGCGCTGACCCCGTCGTTGGAGAGCGTGGCGCCTGCCGGTGCGTCGAGGTCGAAGGCCCCGGCGGCCAGGGTGAAGGCGTCGGGGAGCGTGCCGCTGAAGACGGGCCCGGGCGTGATGGTGAAGTCGGCCGAGACGACGGCGCTGCACCCCGGCGGCTCCAGACGCAGCTGGGTGGTGTCCCCGGTCACCTGCCCCGTGAGCAGATTCACGCTGGAAAGGCCGCTGCCGTCGAGGGCGAACCCCGCCAGGTGCGGCAGCGCCGACGCGCCGGTGCCCAGCGTCAGTTCCCAGCCCGCGGCGGCCGAGGAGGAGAAATCGCCCTTCCAGACGGGGAGGTGGCCCTGCTTGAAGGTGAGGGTGCCGTGACCTGTGAGCGCGCCGCTGCCGAAGGTAACGGCGTCGTTGGGGCCGGAAAGCGTGAAATGATCGCCCAGGGAGACGACGCCGTAGGCCGTCGTATCGCCGCCAGTAAGGTCGACGAAGACGTAGGCCTCAATCGTCAGCCCATCCATCGTACGGACGTCGGTCGTGCCGGGCCCGACGGGGGTCTGCAACGTGTCGGCGTCGTTGGCGCTCACATCGTCGGCCTTGGCGCTGCTGGCGCTGGCCGTGTTCGCCATCGTCCCGGTCACCAGCGGCGTGACGTTCAGCGTCACCTCCGCCCCGGCGCCGTTGGCCATGGCCCCCAGATCGCAGGTCACCGCGGCCGAGGCCCGGCCCCCGAGCCAGCTGCACGTGCCCTGCGACGCCGTCCAGCCGTTCAGATAGAGACCATCGGGCAGATCGTCGGTCAACGTGACGTCGGTGGTCGACGCCGGGCCGTCGTTGACGACGGTGATGGTATAGTCAAAGGCCTGTCCGGCTGTCGCCGCGCCGGGGCCGCTCTTGGTCACTTGCAGGTCCGCCACGTCCCGCACGTGGGTGTCGTCGTCGGTGTCGGAGGCCGTGTCGACGTCGGAACCGCCCACCTGGGCCGTGTTGACCAGCGTTCCCTCCACCGTGGGGGTGACGCCGATGGTCACACTGACAAACGCGCCGCCGGTCAGGTCGCCGACCTCACAGAGGACCGTCGCCGTGCCGCTGCAGGTGCCCGTGCTGACGTCCACCGAGCGGAGCATGACGGCGGATGGCAGGGTGTCGGTGATACGCACGTCCTCCACCAAAGGGGTGCCGGTCGCCCAGACGGTGAGGGTATAGGTCAGCGGCTCGTTGAGCCCCACCTCGCCAACGCCGTCGGTCTTCAGGATATGCATACCGATGGTGCCGCTGACATCAGTGTCGGCTGTGGCCGTCGCCGGCGCATCGACCTCCGGGGCCGACGCCCGCGCCTCGTTGGTCAGGATGCCGACGACGTAGGGCGTGACCTCGATGACGATCGTCTCGCTGTCGTGCGGCTGCATCTCCCCCAGCTGGCAGACGACCCGCGCGTTGGTCCCGCTGCACGCGCCGCCCCCAGGGTACGACTTGAGCAACACGCCGTCGGGCAGCGTGTCGGTCAGCACGACCGCCGTGGCGACGGAGGGCCCGTCGTTGGTCACGGTCAGCGTATAGGGGACGGCGTCGCCGACGTCGGCCGCGGCCGGCGCCTCCTTGTCGAGGCGCAGAACCACCCGCCGAGCCACGGGGGTGGTGACGGTGTAGGTGTTGTTGGCAGGGAAGACGGCCGCCAGGGCGGGATCGTACTGGTTGGCGGCCACGTTGGCCACGTTGGTGAGCGTCATGCCTGTGGTTAGCGTGGGCGGAAGGGAGGCCACAAAGCGCACCGTCTCCCGCGCCCCGGCTTTCAGATTACCCAGCTCGCAGGTCGCTGGCGGGACGAAGGTTCCCGAACCACAGTCGGCCTGCTCCAGCGTCACCTCGGCCGGCAGGACATCCTCCAACACCACGTCCTTCGCCTTCTGGTAGCCGTGATGGAGCACGGTGACCTCGTACGTGATCCGCTCGCCGGCGTGAATCGTCCCCGACGGCGTCGTCTCCTGGAACACCCCCAGGTCGGCGACGTAGGGCACCCAATGGGCCAGCCGGTGAGCGTCCTGCCCATTGGCGTGCTGGAAATCGCCGCCGGCGTAGAGGTCGCCCCCGTCGAGGGCGAAGGCCCAGACGCCGTCGTCCTGCTGCTGATGACCGGAGTCGCTGATGCCACTCCCCAGGGCGAACCAGGTCTCATTGCGGCTGTTCCAGCGGGCGATCCAGCGGGCGCTGACGCCGTCGATGGCGCTGAAGCGGCCCCCGACAAAAAGGTTGCTCTGGCTGGCGGCGAGGGCATAGACCCGGTCACAGGTGGTGGCGCCGCACACGTCGCTGCTAGCGAGCTGGGTCCAGCTGTTGTCCGCCAGGTCCACCTGCTCGACGCGGAAGCCGCCGTTGGTGCTGGTCCGCGCAGCAACGTAGAGCTCGCTGCCGTTGGTCGCCAGCCCGTCCACCTGATAGGCCAGCTCGGAGTCGACGCTCTCCCACTGGCTTGCAGCGCTGTCCCAGCGGGCAACGTAGGACATGGAATCGCCAGAGTCACCAGCGTAGTAGAAATCGCCGCCCACGTAGACGTCCTTCCCGTCGATGACCAGGGCGTTCACCTGGCCCGGGCTACTGTCGAGCCGCGTGACGCCGGCGCTCAGTTCGTGCCATCCCTTCGGCGAAGGAGACCAGCGGGCGATCCCGTTAACGGTTGTGCCGCTGTTCACTGTCTCGGTGAACGCGCCGCCGACGTAGACGTCGCCGTCCCCGGCAATGGCGAGGGCGTTGATCGGGCCCTTGACGCCGCCCCGGAGCGGCCACCAGTTGCTGCCGTCCCACCGGGCGACGTTGTTGATCGGGTAGGTGCCGAAGTCGGGGTCGCTGAAGTCACCGCCGACGTAGACATCGCCGCCGTCAATGGCGATGGCGTGGACCGGGCCGGTGATGACGCTGCCCACGGGCGACCAGCCGTCGACGCTGCTCCAGCGGGCGAGGTAGTCGGCCGCTGCCACGCCGCCCGCGTCCGTGAAGTCGCCGCCGACGTAGACGTTGCCGGCCTGGTCGACGGCCAGGGCGTAGACGGTGCCGTTGTCGATGCCGTCGTCGCCAATGTGGCCGGCGTCGGTGTCCCAACCCGGCATGTCGGACACGTCCGCTCCAGACAGGCGGTTGGGCGGGAAGCCAGCAGGCGCCAGCGTGAAGCTGCCGCCGGTGGCGGTCGCGCCGTCCACCCCGCTGAAGGACGCGCCGGCCCCGTCGAGCCTAGCCGGCGGGCCGGACTGCGGCACCGGCGCGAATGACCCACCGGCCAGAACCTGGTGAACGACGACCAGGCCCAGAGCGACGATACTGACGACTGTGACGAGAACGACGGTCTTGCTCTTCATAGGCTGTTCTCCTGGCTGGACTGCGAAGGCGAGACACGACATTGACTGAAAGTCAGAATCCAAAGTGCGCGGTCTGTCCTCAGAAGCCTTCGATGTCAGCCAGCGCTCGGCTTACGCACAGGATAGTGAAGGTCCAATCTTGATTCTTATCGGTTTCATCTTGTACGTCAAACTGGAATTTCCATTCGTCCTTGCCGTCACCATCCACGTCCGCGGGCAGGGCAATCGCTTTGTACAACGGATCAGCCATGCCGTAGTTCTCGTCCTGATCCGCCTTGACCGACACGCCGACGATGCCACAAGCCCACTCATCTACTTCAATACCGTTCCACCACGTATTGCAGTAGTAGTCGTGGCCTGTGCAGGTGGCCTTCCTGATGAAGATCGGCTTGGACCCGCCAATGGTCACGTTGCCGCTGACGTTTAGGTCACCGGACTCACTCAGAGACATCTTGTTGTCGCCGTCATGCCTGAACTTGAGGTCGCCATCGCCGACGGTGTTGATGTAGCCGTTGCCGCCGCCGTGACCGATCTCGGTGTAGTTGTCTTCAGCGCCTTCATTCGCGCCGCGGACGTCACCGATGACCGACAGCTTCGCACCTGGGCTGGTAGTCCCAACACCCAGCTTACCAGACACGCTGGCGGCGCCGTCCACGTCCAGCCTACTCTGGGGGTCGGTCGTCCCGACGCCGACCTTGCCGTCGCTGGGCACCAGGTAGACATCATTGTCCGAGCTGTTTGTGCCGTGGATGCCGCCGTCGCCCACCCGGAGCCCGCCATCGTCCGGCGAGGCGCAAGCGCCGTCCGAGTCGATGCACATGCCTCCCATAGGGATCTCCACGTCAGCGCTGGCGGATCCATCCCCGATGTGGACGTCACCGGCGTTGTTCACGGTCACCGCGTTCGCGGGATTCCCATCAGGCGCGCTGAGGGTGGTGGCGTAGGTCGCGGCCATGGCGTAGGGCACCGCCGCCAGCCGCTGTCTGGGCGTCATGACCGTGCCCCCCACCTTCAGCTCCACCCAGCTGTCGGGCTGGGTGAAGATGTCGGCTGAGATCGGGCCGTGGGGCGGCGCGGGGCTCCCGGCGCACGCGCCGTCTCCGTCGCCGAGGAGCAGGTTGAACTGCCCCTCCCGCACCGTCACTCCGTTGTGCTTCTCGCACCACAGAGCGTCGCCCGTGCACCCGGAGTTGTTGCAGATCCGCACCTCCATGTTGTAGGTGCCGTTGGCCGGGTCGTCGCTGTCGTCGCGCAGCGTGCCCTGGTAGCTCACGTACCCGGGCGTGATGGCCGAGGTCGCGGCGCTGGGCGCTCGCCACGGGACGGGCCGGCCGCTTAACGCCACCGCGGTCCCGTAGAATGCCAACAGACCGATGCAGGCGAAGCCGATCACCTGGGCCACAAAGCGAGTCCTCTTCAATAGCATCTTCAAACCTCCTTTTCGTGCAGAGACAGTGTCTATAAAGAGATGGATCGTCCTTTTCCTCTTTCGCTCAGTCGTCATCGCTCACACTCCCTGGTTCCTCAGGTAGAATCGGCGCCCCCATGGTCTCCTCCAAGAATCGATGCAGAGACTGGGGATCGGGGAAGGTCTGGCGCTCGCCGGTGTGAGGACTCTCCAGCGAGGCGCGCCAGACAGGCTGCGACTCGCCATCAACCCGCCACAGGCGGAGCATGTAGGCCAGATAATCAATCTCTTTCCGGGGGGTCATATTCCTGATACTCTACCAGATGAACGTGGGGAAAACGTGGGGAGACTGTGGTTGACAATTTTCCGACCTCTACTGTATAATCGGGGGGCAATCGGCGGACGGGCTTGAGACGCACGAGAGGACCATGCCGCGGCTTTCCCTTTCCCTGTTGAGATCATTCCAGGCCACCCTGGATGGGGTTCCCCTGACCAGCTTCGAGTCGAACAAGGTCCGCGCCCTGCTGGTCTATCTGGCCGTGGAAGCCCATCAAACGCACCCGCGCGACGTGCTGGCCGGGCTCCTCTGGCCGCGGCGCTCTAACCGCGACGCCCTGAGCAATCTTCGCTACGCGCTCTACAACCTACGAAACGTGCTCGGCGACCGCCAGGCCGATCCTCCGTTTCTGATCATCACGCGTCGGGCGCTCCAATTCAACACGGCCAGCGACCAGAGCGTCGACGTCAAGACCTTCCAGGGGCAAGTCGGCGGCCTTACGCTGAGGACGAATTCAAGGGAAGAGCCCGCTGTCGGACTGCATCAGGCAAGCGACCTCCGGGCCGCAGTCGCTCTCTATCGCGGGCCATTCCTGCATGGTTTCTCGCTCGACGATAGCCCCGCCTTCGAGGAGTGGCTACTCCTCAAGCGGGAGCAGATCGACCGGCAGATGATGGTGGCGCTCCGTCTCCTGGCACATCACGAGGAGGAGATAGGGAACCGCGAAGAGGCCCGCGGTCACGTCCGCCGCCTCTTGGAGCTGGAGCCCTGGGACGAGGGTGCGCATCGACACTTGATGCGCCTGCTGGCGCTCGACGGGCGACGGAACGCGGCCTTGTCCCAGTATGGCGTGTGCCGCGACATATTGGTCGACGAGCTAGGAGTCGAGCCTTCGTCAGCGACCACGCTCCTGTACGAGCGCATCCGTGATGGAGGCATCCCCCGCGCCCAGAAGGAAAGGTGCCCGAGCGCACCCTCACGCTCTCTTGCTTCCAGATCCACAGCCCCTTTCGTCGGACGGGAACGCGAACTGGCGAAGCGGAACCGGTTCCTTGAGGAAGCCCTCAACAATCACGGTCGCATCGCGTTCGTCACCGGCGAAGCGGGCAGCGGAAAGACGACGCTCATCCAGGCGTTTGCCAGCCGGGCTCTGCAGGCCCATAGGGACCTGGTGGTGACGCTTGGAGCGTGCAGCGCTCATCAGGGCATCGGCGACCCCTATCTCCCCTTCCGCGAGACGCTTCAGTTGCTGGCCGGGGACATCGAACCTAAGCGGGCCGGCGGGACCCTGACCGGTGAGCACGCCCAGCGGTTGTGGAGGACGCTGCCTCTGGTCGCACGCGCGCTGATGGACGAGGGCCCCGACCTGATCGACCGCGTCGTGTCCGGGGAGCCGCTGCTGCTCCGACTGCAGGGGTTCTTTCCGCACGGCGCCTCCATCTGCAGACGTCTGGAAAGCTTGATCCAACGTGAAACTGTCCGGGAACCAGCTACTCTCGCTCTGGGACAGCCAGCCCTGTTCGAGCAGATGACACGCGTCCTGCTGACTCTGGCGAAGAGTCACCCACTGCTCCTCCTCCTGGATGATCTCCAGTGGACGGATCCTGGCTCAGCAAGTCTGTTCTTCCACCTGGGCCGAAGGTTGGCGCACAGCCGGATACTGCTCGTCGGCGCCTACCGCCCGGGCGGCATCGTTCCGGGGCAAGGGGGGGAGCGTCATCCGCTGGCCCCGGTGATCCACGAACTGACGCGCGAGTTCGGCGATGCCGAGGTGCGTCTGGGCGAAGCGGACGGTCGGCAGTTCGTGGACGCGTTTCTCGACAGCGAGCCCAACCACCTCGGCGCGCCTTTCCGCCAGGCGCTCTTTCGCTACACGGGTGGCAATCCGCTGTTCACCACCGAGTTCATGCGGGGGCTGCAGGCACGCGGCGACCTCGTCAGGGACGAAGAGGGACGGTGGACCGAGGATGGAGCACTGAACTGGGAACGACTCCCTCCAAGGGTGGAGGCGGTCGTCGCCGAGCGCATCGAGCTTCTGCCACCGGACTGGCAGAAGCTGCTGCTGGCAGCGAGCGTGGAGGGGGAGACGTTCACGGCCGAGGTAATGGCCCGCGTGCAAGGCCTTGACGAGGACGAAGTCGTCCGATGGTTGAGCGGGCCGCTGAGCAAACGCCACCATCTGGTGAGAGCGCACAGCATCCGACGCGCGGACGGTCGGCGGCTCTCCCGCTATCGCTTTCGGCACATTCTATTCCAGTCCTATCTCTATCGCAGCCTGGACGAGGTGGAGCGAGGGCAACTGCACGAAGCCGTGGGCATCGCTCTGGAGACGGTGTACGGCGAACGGGTGGCCGATATGAGCGGCCCGTTGGCGCGGCATTTCGAGGCGGCGGGTATGATCCGTGATGCAGTGGATTATCGGCTCCAAGCGGGGAAGAGAGCCGTGATGATGTCCGCCCACAAGGCGGCCCTGGCACATTACACGCGGGGAATCGAGTTGCTGCAGGATGGACCTATGCCGGACTCGCCCGAGCGCGCCCGACGAGAGCTGGCGTTGCAGATCGCCTTGAGTACGCCGCTTCAGGCTCTGAAGAGCTATGGAGCACCAGAACGAGGCCACGCCTACGCCCGCGCCCGCCAGCTTTGCGACCAGATCGGCGAGAGGCCGGAGGTGTTTCAGACGCTGCTTCTACAATGGAGCTTCGACATGCCGCGAGCAGAGCATCGAAAGGCACTCGAACTGGCAAAGCAGCTCCTGACGCTCGCCCGGCAGATGGAGAATCCGGCCCAGGTAGCCGTGGCCCACATGGCCCTGGGCATATCGTTCCTGTACCGGGGGGATTTCATAGACGCTGGCGCCCACCTGGAACGAGCGCTGGCGGGCTACGATGCGGAGCGGCATCACCCCCTGGCCCTGCCCATCGGGCAGGACCTACGGGTCACCTGCCTGGCGTATAGGACCTGGGTTACCTGGATTCTGGGGTACCCTGACCAGGCGGTGGAACAGGCGCAGGAGACGATCGATCTGGCGCGCGAGCTGAATCATCCCTACAGCCTGGGCTTCGCCTTGGGGATCGCCGGCTGCGTCATTCATCTGCTCTGTGGGGCGTACGACGCAGCGCTGGGGGACGCGCAGGCGCTGCTTGAGCTCTGGGAGAAACACGGATTTGTCCTGTATCAGGCCTGGGGGTTGTGCGTGAAGGGCCGGGTGCTGACCGAGCGAGGGCAGATAGAGAAAGGCCTCGCCAATCTGCGTGACGGCATAGCTATCTACAAAGACGTGGGCATTATGGCATCCCACACTCAACAGCTTGCCAACTTCATCGAGGCTTGCAGAAACGCAGGGGAGAGCAAGGAGGGATTGGACGCCGCGGAGAAAGCGCTGTCACTGGTGGAGAAGAACGGCGAGCGCCACTTCGAGGCGGAGATCCACCTGCGCAAGGGAGAGCTATTGATGATGACGGGCAACAAAGGACAAATGGAGGAGGCCGAAAGCTATCTGCTCCACGCCACCGAGATCGCTCGCGAGCAGCAAGCTAGGTCGTGGGAGTTGCGAGCAGTGACAAACCTTAGTCGTCTGTGGCAACAGCAGGGCAGGCAGAGGGAAGCTCACACTATGCTGAAGGCGATCTACAGCCAGTTCACCGAGGGCTTCGACACGCTAGACCTCCGAGAGGCGCGGATGCTGCTGGACGAGGGGTCGACGCAGTCACCTTGTCCGACGGATAGAGGGATCGTCGGCTAGAAAGCCAATCCACCTATCGATAAGCGGCTAAGCTGATCGCGTCAACGCGCGGGCGCGGGCAGCCTCCTGGGCCGCCTGATAGACCGCCTTCAACGGGACACCTCGCTCGTCGGCCAGACGGCGACAATCCCTGACCTCCGGCGCCACATTCATCACCTCTTCACCGCGAGAGGCCACCTTGACGCTCACCGCGCCGTACGAGGTCTCCACGGAGATCTGCTCACGCCTCAGCTTCCAGCGGCGCGCGGTGCCGAACCGCACGCCGATGGTCGTGGTCTCGTTGAACAGAACGTCCACCACCTCTGAGACGCGGTCCTCCGCCACCAGGACGCTCAGCTGTACGCCGGGACGGCTGTGCTTCATATGGATCGGCGTCAGAAACACGTCGACAGCGCCAGCGTCGAACAGGCAATCGGTGATGTGTTCGTAGAACTCCGGGTTCATGTCGTCGATGTTGGTCTCGATGACGGTGACCCGGTCTTGTTCGTAGCCAGCTGCATCCAGCCCGTTCTCCCCGATCGATAGGCGCAACAGATTCGGGTGTGGCAGCTCGCCCGTGCCGGCGCCGTAGCCGATCCGCGTCACAGCCATGGGCGGGGCAGCGCCGAAGTCCCTCACGAACGTGGTGAGGATCGCGGCGCCGGTGGGTGTGACCAACTCCGCGTCCACGTCCCGCCCATAGGTGGGCACGCCCTTCAACAGCTCGGCTGTCGCCGGCGCGGGCACCGGCATGACGCCGTGCGCGCAGGTGACCGTCCCCCGGCCAACGTGGACCGGTGAGGCATAGGTATGCTCAATGCCGAGCAGGTCAAAGCCCACCACGGCGCCAACGACATCGACGATAGCATCCACAGCGCCGACCTCATGAAAATGGACGTGATCAACGGGCATACCGTGGACCTTCGCCTCCGCCTCGGCCAGGCGTCGGAAGACAGCCAAACTTCGCCGCTGTGTGCGCTTCGGTAGGTCGCTGCCGGCGACGATGGCCTCAATATCGTGGAGATGGCGCTCCCGCCCCTGATCCTCTATCTCGACTGTGACGTGCATGCCGCGCAGGCCACGCCGCTTTACGACATCGGCCTGAATCACATAGCCAGAAACGTCCAAGCGGGCTAGCCCATGCCGCAGGTCGTCCAGCTCCAGGCCAGCATCGAGCAGCGCCCCCAGGACCATGTTGCCGCTGACGCCGGAGAAACAGTCAAGATAAGCAACGCTCATCGGCGTTCCTCTCGCTCTATTGGTTGATCAAGTGAGCTACGTAACCGGCACCGAAGCCGTTATCGATGTTGACCACCGAGACACCTGGGGCACAGCTGTTGAGCATCGTCAGCAGCGCCGACAGGCCGCCAAAGCTGGCACCGTAGCCCACGCTGGTGGGGATCGCCACCACGGGACGGTCCACCAAGCCAGCCACGACGCTGGCAAGGGCGCCCTCCATGCCGGCCGCCACCACCAGGACGTTGGCGTCGAAGAGCCGCTCCCGGTTTCCGAACAGGCGATGAATACCGGCCACGCCCACGTCGTAGAGCCGCTCCACGTCGCTGCCTAGCGTCTTGGCGGTGACCGCGGCCTCGTCGGCCACGGGTATGTCCGCGGTGCCGGCGCTCACGACGAGGACGGTCCCGCGCCCGCTCGACGGCGCTGGCTCCCCCACGACGACCATGCGCGCAGCGGCGTGATGGACAGCGTCCGGGAACGCTTCCTCCAGAGCCTGCGCTGCGTCAACGCTCACACGAGCGGCCAGCACCCGCCCCTCACGGGCTCGGATGCGCTTCACAATGTCTACGATCTGCTCCACCGTCTTCCCCGGGCAGAAGATGACCTCGGGAAACCCTTTGCGCAGCGTTCGATGGCTGTCCAGGCGAGCGAACCCCAGGTCCTCGTAAGGAAAGCCTTTCAGGCGGCTCAGAGCCTCGTCGATGCTCAGCTCCCCCGCCTCCACCGCCGCCAACAGATCGCGCAACCAGTGAGATTCCATTAAGCCATCCTGATCCTCGCCGTGATGCCTAGGCCCGCTGCGGTGCCTGGGCGATATCGCCCGTCGACCTGATCGTCTGAGTCAGCTCGACGAGGCGCCTGACGGTATCCCGCACACTCTCCATCCCGACCTCATCGGCCTTGGCGCCGTCGGCACCTTCATCGACCGTCCAGATCGTGCCGCCGAAGTTCGCGCCAAAAGGGCCGCCGCTGACGGGGATCATCTTGTTGGCCAGGTAGAAAGCGTGGACCGCCATGATCGCCAGCTCCTGCCCACCGGCTCGATCCCCTCCGACGGCGACGGCCGCGCCGACCTTGTCCTTGAAAGCATCGATGTCCCGGGCAACCACCGCCCTGCATCGATCCAGGACTGCCTTCAACTGCCCGGAGAGCGTTCCGTGGTAGACGGGCGTTCCCAGCAACCAACCGTGAGCCGCCTCCATGCGGGGATACATCCTCGCCACATCGTCCTCAAAGACACATCCTTCCTGCGTCCGCACGCAGTAATCGCAGTGGATGCAGAAGTTGATCTCCTTACCCCGCACGGAGATGAACTCCGTCTCAACGTCCCCCAGGGTCTCGGCAAACGCGAGTGCCTCTTGGATGACGTAGCTGGTCGCGCCGTTGTGAGGGCTTCCAGAGATTCCGAGTAGCTTCAGCGGACGCATAGGATCAACCTGCTCACGCTCAACGGAGAACCCGCCTGTCCTCAACACGCCTCGTCATCCCCATATCGTCCAGGTGCTCCAAGAGAGCCTGGGCGTACTTCCGACTCGAGTTGAACATATCCCGCACCTCCGCCAACGTGACACTGCCCTCACGCTCGATCCACGCCCGAATCCGTCCAACCATGTTCTGATAGGTCTCTGGCAGAAAGACGACATCCGACGAGACCTGCACGAGATTCTCTCGAGCGATCAGAACCCTGAAGACGTCCTCACCGATCCCTTCAATACATTCCTTGACCGAGGGAGGCGCGTAGGGTTCACGGCGGAAGCGGGCGAGCAACGCTTCCACACGCTGCTGCTGCGAAGACGTCAACTCAACAGCATAGGAGGGCAGTCGCACGGTGGCCCCCTCATCGACGAGGAGCCCCGCGTCGTGGGCACGCACCATGGCCGCGTCGAAGGTCTGGCCCGTCAACCCCAGGCTGCTGCGCAGCGCTTCGCGGGGCATCCCCTCTCGCAGGGGATGAGCCTGGTGATACGAGGACAGCGTGTCAACGAGACGTTCTTTCAGGCGGGACCACCATTCTCGAGTGACAATCAGAGCCTTGGAGGAGGCGATGCGCTCTACGTCATCCTGGTCCGCGCTTCCGGCCAGGATCATAGCCCGACCCTCATTCAGAAGCTCCATAAGGGCATCAGAGGCTGCGTCGCCGAGCCGGCTAGCCTGCAACAGGTCGGCGGCCGGACCGGGACCCTCCCGCTCAAGCGTCTGCAGAAGGATCTCCGAGGGACTGCCCTCTGCCAGGGTCTCCAGGCGGCGGATGACCTCGGGACGAAATCGGCGATGCTTACGCCCGGGATTTGGATCGACGATAATACCCCCGCCGACAGTCGTTGGGGGCGAGGGCAGGCGAACGATATAGCGGTCGCCTGGCATCATAGCCACGGGCTCTCGAAGCTCCAGCTGCACCCAGCCAACGTGCCCCGGCAGCAGAGCCTCCTGACCGAGGAGCCGGACGCGGGCCATCACCTGGGCAGCGCCCGTGTAGAACTTGAGCTCGGTGTTGTGACGCAGCGAGCGCGGCCCAGAATCGGGCTGTGCAAACTGTCTCAGATCCGGCCAAAGGATATCGGGCAAGTAACGCATTCGCACGTCTACCAACGTGGTCGCGTGCAGCCAGCCGGGAGAGGTCACGACATCACCACGTTTGAGCTGATACCTGTCAACACCACTGAGGTTGATCGCCACGCGGCTGCCCGGCATAGCCCGCTCGATCTTCTCCTTGTGGGTCTGAAGGCCACGAACACGAGCTTTCAGGCCCTCGGGCTGAATCTCCACCTCCTGCCCCGTTTCCAGGCAACCATCGATGAGGGTGCCGGTGACGACGGTGCCAAACCCGCTAACGGTGAAGACCCGATCCATGGACAGTCGGGGGTGACCCCGATCACGCTGGGATTCGGCATCGGCGAGGACGCCCTGCAGTTCATCCAGCAGCTGATCAAGGCCGCGCCTCTCCTGGGCGGAGGTCAACACCAGCGGCGCATCCTCCAAGACGGTCCCCACCAGCGTCTCAGCAACGTCCTCCATCACCAACTCAAGCCATTCATCGCTCTCCGCGAGATCGATCTTGGTGATAGCGACGACGCCTGTCCTGATCCCCAATAGGTCCAGGATGGCCAGGTGCTCTCGGGTCTGCGGCATCACGCTCTCATCGGCGGCCACGACGAAGATCGTCCCGTCGATACTGCCCACGCCAGCCAGCATGTTCTCGATGAAATCGCGATGACCGGGCACGTCGACGATACCGACGGGCTCACCATTGGGCAGCGTGAGCCAGGCGAAGCCCAGATCAATGGTCAGGCCTCGCTCCTGCTCCTCCTGAAGTCGATCTGGATCGATCCCGGTCAAGGCGAGGACCAGAGCGGACTTACCGTGGTCTACGTGACCGGCTGTGCCGATGACGCGCATACGCCCTGCTTCCTCCTATTCACCACGCAGGGTGGCTAATTGTTCATCGATCGGAGCGACAAACCCCTCGTAAACGTCCTGAGCAGCGCTCAACAGCTTGCTGGCCTCAGCGCGCTGCGCCTCCCAAAGGGCGCTCAGTTGACCCCGATACAGCTCTGCGATCTCCTCCAACGCCTCCAGTCGCCTTTGCTGCTCGACATCGACCTCGTCCTGATGCTGCCAGCGCTGTTCAATCACGATCTCTCGTTTCTTGAGCTCCTTGGCCCGCTCCGCCTGCCACTCTTCCCACTCGCGCTCAATGCGCTCCTCGGCAATGCGCTGTCTCTCCGCCATCTCGTCCTGGCGCCTCTCGATGCGGGTCCTGAACGTCTCCAAGGCACTGAGAGCCTGCTTCACCTGCTGCCTACGCTCAATGAAGCCGTGCGTCTGCTCACGAACGCGCTCCAACTCCTCGACCACCTCTTCGCCCTGATCCAGATAGGCCTGCACCTTCTGGTCGCGCTGGAAATCGGAGACACGCAGCTCTTCAATCTGCTTATCATATTTCTTCATCCCCCGGAAAGCGGCGTCGAAACGAGACTGCTGCTTCTGCAAACCCTGCTCGACCAGAGGAAGCTTCTGGGCCAGATTCTCGATCTTCTTGTGGATCTCGGGTATGTCCTGCTCCGTCTCAATCAGGCGGCGGTGGTCAGAGCGGCGCCGTTCCTCCAGGTAGGATACAGCACTCGTCGAATCCTCAATACGCTTGTTCAGGTCGGCCACAGCAGATTCCAGGTTCTGGAGCTTCTGCCCCATTCGTTCCTGCTCGGCCTGACGCGCGGTCAGCTGTTCTTCGTAACGTGGCAGAACGCGGAGCTCCTTCTCCAGACGACTGAGGTGCTCCTTCATCGCCTCGTGTTCGAGCCGCCGCAACCGCTGGGCCTCAGCGCGCTCCTTGCGCCAGCTCTCGTCGCGCTGCTCCAGCTGGAAGGTCATCTCCTTCTTGTAGTTGGAGATCATCGGCTCGAACTCATCAACTTTGGACAGGACGCTCTCCACACGGGTCAGGGAGGCCTGGAGCTCTTGTATCTGCGCCGTTCTTCTGGCGATCTCCTGCTCTTGTTCCTTCAATCGCTGTTCGAGCTTCGCGATGGTGGCTTTGTCCTTGCGCCTCTCCTCATCAAGCCACTGGAGGGTCTGCATCGCTTGCGACAAATCCATAGATTCGGCTACCTTCGTTACCATATTCAGCTCCTCGAATGACTGTCCGTGCGGTACATAGATGACCCGGTCGTCGATTATAACATCATTCCCCGGTGAGGACAACGACTCTGGCGCGCGAGCTTTTGTCCATCTCGACCTACTGTGCTATAATCGAGCGGCATGGGCAGCACATCTGCTCACAGAGGCTCTTACAGGGATAAAGCAAATGACCACGAAAAGAACCACCAATAGAGACCGCCGCAAGGCGCTGGAACACCAGAAGGCGGGTTCTCAAGCCTACAAGGCATGGGATGTCGACCTAGCGATTCAGGAACTCAAGGCCGCCGTCGATCTCGACCCTGAAAACCCTGACCATCAGCTCAACCTCGCTCAGGCTCTGGCCCGCAGTGGGGACTACGATCAAGCTCTCCGCGTTCTGGCTGAGTTCATCAGGCTGGAGCCCGATTCTCACCTCACAGAACGCTTTGAGCGACTCTTTGCCAGCGGGATGGACAACGTGGAGCAGGTACTCACCCAGAAGATGACCCAGGCGGGTATGCCGGTCGAGGAAATCGGCGCGGCCCTCCACATGTGGCTGGAATACCAGATCGCGCTGGGCCGTGAGCAGTTGATCATCCGCAAAGCGGAGACGTGGGCCGCGGCCCTGGATTACATCGTACGCAAGGTCAATCTGCGCCCGGTGAGACGATACAAGGTAGCCGATCTCTACGGCGTCAGTGATAGCGCTGTCCGAGATCGACATCGCGACTTGATCGAAACGTTGGACATCATGCCGTGCGACTACCGCTACTTCACCGGTGAGGAGAACCCACTCGATAAGCTCGTGGAGGCAGCAGAGCTCCTGGAGGAGTTGGAAGCCCGCTTCCGAGAGATGTAGAGAGCCTACAGTGCCACCCGCGCCTGGCCCCGGACCCGCCGAAGGGTCGACCCGCGGCCGCTGTCGGCACGGTTTCAGGTCACGGTTGTTCGGATCATGTGCGTCGCTCCCGCCTCTCTCAGCGCGACGACCACGTCATCAAGGCGGTCATGCTTCACCAGGGCCAGCATGTTCCCACCCTGACCGGCCCCCGAGAGCTTAGCCCCTGTCGCGCCCGCCGCCCGGGCGGCTTCGACCAACCCGTCCAGTGTGGGCGACGACACACCCAGCTTGACGAGGAGCCCGTGGTTCTCGTCCATCAAAGGCCCCAGCGCATCGACGCCCCCCTCCTCGATGCGGCGGCGCGCCTCCCGGGCGATATCTCCAATTCGCTCAAACAGCGCTCCGTAGCGAGCGATCTCGCGCTGCCATCCTTTGCGTACCCGGCTGACGAGGCGCTTCGTGGGGCTGGGAAGACCGGTATCGGCAATGACCAGCCTGAACGGCGCGCCAACGGACACCAGCTTCGGACCGGAGGCAGCTGTGCGAACGAAGTAGACCGGCCGCTCATAGGCGATGACGGTATTGTCGATCCCACTGGGCGTGCCGTGGTGAATCTTCTCCACCTCATAGACGAGATCGCTCACCTCCGCCGGTCTTAGAGGGGACCCTACGAAATCCGCCAGGGCCCGCACCAGAGCCGTGGAGACAGCCGCTCCACTACCCAGGCCACTCGCAATAGGTATGGTGGATTGAACCGTAAGGGTGGCATCAGGGATTGGCGCAGCCAGATGATCCAGCGTTAGCCGGGCAGCAACAGCCAGAGGGTCCTCAGTCGGAGCCGCAGCCAGATTGAAGGATTCCCCCAGATCAAGCGCGATCAACGTCAGACCCATGCCAGGCGGCGCGGGCTCAACGCGTGCCGTGGCCTCGACTTGAGTGACGGGCACAGCAATGGCCGGTTCGCCGTAGACGACGGCGTGTTCACCGAAGAGGATGGCCTTCCCAGGAGCTGATGATTGGACTGCGCGTCTCGTCACGTGTTTACTCCTTCCTCGTCCGATCGAAGCTTCAATTGACAGCGAGCCTATCTGGTGCTAGACTTGGCACGGTGGATCATTCAGCCGCCTGAGGCAAGTGCCCCTTCGCCCGCTTCCCGCGACTGCGGCACGCCCAGATGCTCCAGGAACGCGGGAGCAGCGAGGGGATTTGGTCAAGGAACCTTGCATCGAAAAGAAGCCGATGAACCAACGGAACGCCAGGCTGTTGAGGAAAGGGGAAGCAGCGGCGAAAGAGGGAAGGAAAGCTGACGCGCGGCGTGCGTTTCGGCACGTCTTGAAACGCGAACCAGCCAACGTGGCAGCCCTGCTCTGGATGGCATGGTTGAGCGAAGACCCTAGCGCCAGGCTGGCGTACGCCGAGTGCGCGCTGGCCCTCGAACCCGACAACGATCATGCGCTTGCAGCCCGACAATGGGCTAAGTCACGCCAGAGCTCCTCAGCGTCGTCCGAGCATGCCTCCCACAAACCTCACCAGCCTGAGACCAACGGGCGATGGCGTCGCCTGATGTCCCTGGTTGCGCTTGGATCCCTGATAGCCTTCGTCGCAGGGATAGCACTGGTCATCGTATGGTATTCACCCCAAGAACTACCCGTGATGGCCGCCCGAGCAGCCACTCCTTGTCCGACGCCTACCACGACACCGTCGCCAACCGCCCAACTCGACCTCGGGACGCCCACGACCACCTTTAACGCCCGACCCGAACCCGCGTCGCCGACCGCGAAGCGGCGGCCGTCGTCGCCAACGCCGACCACCACCCTCACGCCGACAGAAACGCCTACCCCCACGCCGACTCGGACCCCAACTCCGACAGCCACGCCCTCCGCCACATCAACACCGCTGCCCACGGCTACACCGCGTCCCACGGAACCCGCGTCCTCTCCCACGCCTGAGGAGCTGTCACCAGCGCGTTCCTCTTCTGGGGGCGATCTGCGCTGGATTGACGTAGACTTAAGCCGTCAGACACTGACCGCGTACGCGGGTCAGACGCCCGTGCGTTCCACACTCGTCTCGGCGGGCCTACCTCGCACGCCCACGCCGGTGGGCAAATACTACATCTACGTCAAGTTCCGCCAGGACGACATGAGCGGACCCGGATACTATCTGCCCGACGTACCGTACACGATGTACTTCTATCGCGGCTACGGCATCCACGGCACGTACTGGCACAACAACTTCGGCCATCCGATGAGTCACGGCTGCATCAACTTACCCACCAAGGAGGCTCAATGGCTTTTCCACTGGGCCACCGTGGGCACATTGGTCAACATTCATTGGTAAGACCGCGTTCTACGGCGCCCTGCACTTGCTGAAAGCCCTGTTGAGGTGCGAGGCCCCTCGCCATCCCAACGCCGACGAAAGCGGCTACGCTCAGTCCGTTATCTCGTAGCTGTACGAGGCCCACTCCGTCGTCACCGGCGCGAGGCCAGACACAGTGATGACGGCCCGGTCGTAATCCTCACTGAGAGAGAGGGTCGATAAGCCAGATTGATCCTGCTCAAGCTCCAGGCGCTTGACGGTGGTGTCGGGGCCAAAGAGAATCATCTGCACCAACCAGCGCTGAGGGAGGACGTTAGCGTGGCGAACGAAGCCGGCCGATTCCCATCCTCCTTTGTCCGCTTCAAAATCGCTCAGATACCCGAGCTCGGGGATACCGACATCGTCCAAGACGAATCCGGGACGATTGACGGCGTCATCGGTGATGTACTCGAAGCGTAGCAACACCGGTTGACCAGCGTAGTTCGAGAGATCAACCTCCTCCTTGATCCACTCCGGCTTCTCGCCATCACCGCTCTGGCCTGTGTAGCCCCAACCAAACGAGTTGCCGTTGGGGTTCGTGCCCACACCAGAGGGCGTCTCAAGGATCTGCCACGTCTGTCCCGCGTCGATGCTGACCTCCACGTAGGTGTAATCCCAGTCTTCCTCGATATCATACCAGGCCCAGTAGGAGAGCGTGGCTTCGCTGACGCCAGATAGATCGAAGGCACGCGTCAACGACATATCGGAGTCATCGCCGCGGTTCGACCACCAGACGTACTGTCCGCTATGGGCAGTGGTGTCGACCAGCCCAACTTGCGTGGAACCGGTGAACGTGATGGTCAACGGCTGCTGACCCTGCAACTCGATGTAATCGGTGCCGTGTTGATGCACGGTCGCCCTCTCCGAGACGGGATAGGCGTTTTGAAAGTAGGTGGTCTCAATGTCGACGGCCGGGGGATCGATATCCTCGTAGCCATAACGGCCATCGTCAACAGTGGGGTCGTCGAGCAGATTGGCAACGACCCAATCTCCAAACAAATCCTCGTAGGCCAAGTCGCTGCCCTGTTCCCGGAGCACGTCCTCCACGCTGGTGAACGAGTTCTCCTCGTGAGCGACCAAAGCCTTCGTCGCGTCAGAGCCGAAACGACCCAGAAAGTAAGAGGTGAAGAGGTAGGCGCCTCCATAATTGGGCCCGGCGACGCCAGGGCCCGAGGGCCAGGTATTGAGCTGGGTGTCCGGCGCGTCGGTGAACAGATAGTCAGACCCACCGACATCGAAGCCATTCAGATAGGTAGCAAGCTCGGAGAATCCCTCGTTCAGCCAGGTCTCCTCGTTGCGATCATTGTACCAATGGATCATGTGCTGGAACTCGTGAGCCAGCACGCCGTTGTAGAAGGAGCTATCCGGGCACACGTTGTCGATGTTGATGTAGAACATCTCCATCTCGTTGGAATCCTCTCGAACCTCAGAGACGAACTCGTCGGCGCTAGAGTAGTAGCCGGCGACAGACCTCCCCAGGTTTGTAGCATGGAGGATGCTCAGATGGGGGTCGTTGTCCACGCCCGGGCTCCATTCAGATCCAAAGAACGCCCGATTGGTGGCGTAGGTCTCCTCCTCGAAGAGATCAGCCGCGGCCTTTAGATCGTCCTGATCGACAGACTCGCCTTCCTCGACCCACATGTACACGTGCTCAGTCTTGTACTCCAAGATAGCATAGAGGTCGAACTGCTCCTCCGTGTCTACGTTCGAGGCGTGAAAGAGACGGCGCGTGCCGACCTCGTAGTCGGGAGAGACCCCTTGGTTGGACGTGCGCGGCGTGTCCGGCGGGAGCCCGCGGAGTCGCACTGCCAACTCGTGGAGGTCGCGCACAGGGATGACCGTTTCCTCCAACAACGCTTCGGTCTCCTCCCCAAGGTCTCCCGCTGGATCTCGATTGACAGCGGGTGTTGGAGCCGGCGTTGGTGTATCGAAAAGCGGTGGGACCGTCACGTCGATGTCGGGTATCCCTGGAGCGTCCGGGCCGGTCAAGACGAAGAGGCCTGCTACGCAGCAGCAGCAAGCTATGGTCAAGATCAAGATCAACACGGCCACCACGATCAAAATGCGAGAAGTCTCCATAACCGTTATCCCTACATTTTCTATATAAGCGTCTACATTTTCTTGACTTAGACGGTATTATAGCACCAAGTCAGATGGGAGGAAAGGCCGCGCACACAGTGAGCGTATCACGCTAGGGACAAGAAATAGAGGGTAAGAGGCAATGTAGGTTCG
>CAZNRX010000068.1:0-20639 GCA_964575455.1 uncultured Anaerolineales bacterium
CATACCAGTCAGCTTTGTGATGCCTCACCCAGCAGAAAGTGTCCGGTAGTGAATCATCAAGTGGTCCCCTTTTCAATTGTCAAGGTTCAAGCGGGGTGCCCAGAATGGTACCCTTTTCGATCAACAAATGGTACCCTTTTCAATTGACAAAAACATCTCACAAAGTCGTACCGGTTTGAGAGCAAAACCGACCGAGCCAGGCGTCCTACTGGCACTGCAGCGGGCTTCTCAAGCCGATTGGGGGCTATCCGAAGCGCAGATTGACCCAGTTTGCCGATGTTGCGCATAGTTCAGCGACATATGCTGATGGAATGGCAATCTGAAATAACAATTCGCCGCCGTTGTACCGGCAGGGCGGCACGACTTTTCGAGACAATAGGGCGGTATGACTTTACGAGACTTGGCACATCGAACGAGATTAGCAAGTGCTTCAATCGAGCTTATTGATGTCTCCCGCTGCGAGCGATACGGGTGTAATCACACATTGCTGTCGCCACGCTGGGAAGCTGGCTATCTCTGACGGAAGCAGTGTCGAACTGATAGGACTAGCCTAGGTAACTGTTCACCTCCCGCTCCTAGCGGATCCGCGATACTGGGTGTGAAATCGCTGAATTAAGAGCCCAGCTGGAGTGCAGGGACAATGAGGTGAATGATTACCAGCCTAGAAACCCCAGTGAACTACTGGCCTGGCCCTGTCGCTGGGCTACAATTGTAAGGATGGAAAAGAAAAGCGCCTTACAGCTGCTCAGAGCGGAGATCACGTGTTCTGAGAACCTCACTTCAGTCTCTGGTTCCTCAGAAACAAACAATGTCAAGAGACACTGAGACATTCAATCGTCGAGAGAACAGGAGATCGATAGTTGATTCTGCGCTTCTTGCCCGCGTGCGGGATCAAGGCATGTCACTCTCTGGCATTCCTCTGGATGCTCTTGATATCGATTTCGCTCCTGTAGTTGTGTTGGAGGTTGAGGGTTTTGCTTCTCTGGCTGATCTGATCGATTGCAGTAGATCGCTGCGCGAGGTCTCGTATTTCCGTCAGTACCCTGAGGAGTTGCGGAAGCTTCGAAGCGAGATAGACCACTTCCTTGCTTCTCTCATGGATCCAACTGTGCAAGGGGAAGAACCCGCGTCAGATCCCTGTGAACTGATCACCAATCGACAATCGGATACTGACCAATCCGGCATGCATCCAGCGGACGGATCGCATAACAACACTTCCCGACCAGACCAGTCGCGACCGCGAGCATCTCAGCCAGGCGGATCAGAAGATGCGAAGCGCTCTCCAGGTCAGAGAAGCCGTACTCGAACGCGCACAGGCATGAGTACTTCTGAAGGTGCGCCTTTGAAGGTTCTTGATCTCTCCACGCGTGCCTATAACTGCTTGCGACGTGCAGGAGTCTGTACTGTTGCCGAACTCGCATCGCTAACTGATGAGCAAATCTTGAACATCCGGCAGGTGGGCGTCAAGACCCTGGCAGAGATTCAAGAGAAGTTGAATCTCTATCTGGATGAGCACCCGATCTCAGAGCAGACCCGGGTTTCGGAAGCTCACTGCGAAAAGCCGGGAAGCCTCTTGGAAAAGGTACCTCTCTGGGTGTTTGAACTGCCTGTTGACGCCCTTGATGCTCTACGACGTGCGCATATTCACACTCTTGGTCAATTGGCAGAAGTGTCGTCGCAAGAGACTTTGGACATCCAAAGTCTAGACGCTGGAACGTGGACCGAGATAAGAGATAGATTGCGACCCTATCTGGCACCACTCCTGTCTGAGCAAGGCACTCTGTCTCGACCTAAAACCTCCCCATCCGATGTCGCTGCTCGCCGCAGCGACGCCCCTATTTCCGAAGACACGTCTATTGATGTGCTCGAGTTGTCCGTATGGCCTCAAAGCGCCCTGACACGTGCTGGGATTCGGACCGTTGGGGAATTGGCACGGATGTCAGAACAAGAGATATTGGACGTTCAAGGGATAAACGAGCGACGGTTGTCCGAGATAGAGGAGAAGCTGCAACCCTATTGCCAAATGATTGCTTCTGAGTGGAGCACCTTAGCCGAGCCTGCTACATCCATTGCCGTGCTGGGACTATCCACTCGATCCCACAATGCTTTGAAGCGTGGAGGTATCAACAG
Source organism: uncultured Anaerolineales bacterium (assembly GCA_964575455.1). Lineage (GTDB taxonomy): Bacteria > Chloroflexota > Anaerolineae > B4-G1 > B4-G1 > SKLM01. Next base: position 2,131 of record CAZNRX010000068.1, read on the forward strand.
CGTCGATCAACTGGCGCGAATGTCTTCCGCAGAGATCCAGGGAATCTACAACATCGGTGAGAAGTCATTGACCGAGATTGAGGAGAAACTGGAAGCTTACCTGGCTGAGCATCCTGAGCCTGAAACAACTCAATACCCAGAGACCTCGGTCTCGAAATCAACAATCAGATGGACTTCTGGTCTCTTTGACGTGCCAATCGATGAACTCGGGCTATCAGAGCGCACTCGTAGGACTCTCACACGAGAAAGCTTCACGACCGTTGGTTGGCTGCTACACGCACTGCGAAAGCGGTATCTGGACATCATAGATGTGGGTAGGTACGCGTTTAATGAAGTCAAGAGTAAGCTCGTCGCCTATCTAGCTGAGCATCAAGCGCCGTCACGCTGGGAAGGCATGCAACATCACGGTTTGTTGATCGATGCGGCACTCTTGGCCCGTGCCAATGAAATCCCCTTGGACAGCATTCCTATCAAACGGCTAGCATTGCCTTCTCGTTGGGAAAAGCAATTGCATTGGGCGGGCATCGAGACTGTAGAGGAATTGGCTTGGCAGTCGCCTAGCTCTTTTCGACGAGATTGTCGGGTCGAGAAGCGATTGAAGCGTTACTTGAATTGGTTGGTTGAGCAAGACAAAGATGTCTGGGCCGACGAGGTTGCCGGACGCGGTATCAGCCCGTTGCACCGGATAGACTTGTCCGGAGTATCGCTGGACGATCTTATAGAGAATTGGCTGTCTTCGGCAGAGGGGTTCGACGATAGAGACATGCAGGTGATACGTTGGCGGTGTGGCTTGAATGGTGAGCTGTTGACCTTGGAAGAAGCAGGAGATCGCTTGGGGTTAAGCCGTGAAAGGGTGCGACAGCTCGAGAAGAGCGCTCTGAAGCACCTCGGCAGGCCGCAGAATCTTGAAGCTATTCGCCCTCTGACAGCTTTGCTGATATGCTTGTTGGAGAATGCGGGTGGCCTGATGAATGAGAGACAGATTGAAGCTGCTCTGAGAGACGAATTGGTTGTCGATGAAGTAGATCCCATTGGTGTGGCTCATCTGGTGCTTGACATTACTGATGACGTCCGTTGTATATGCGGTGGGAAGGCCTGGGGACTCGAGGGCGTTCCACTGAACGAAGTAGAAGTGATACAAAAGTCATTGACCAAGGTCCTGGAGGAAGAGCTTGTCCCACTTCCTGTTGAAGAAGTCATTAGTTCCCTCAAGGGCACTGCTTTCTATCGAAACCACCAGGAATCGTTGCCGGGCAGTTTCATCTTGGCGTGTCTGAAAGCGCACTCTGAGATATCTATCGATGAGGAGGGGCAGTGTAGCCTGGTGCAATGGGAAAGCCGTCGACTTGATGAGATGATCCTGGCCCTGCGAGAAATCGGCGAACCCGTCCATTACACAAAGATAGCAGAAAAGACCAATGCACTGCTGGAATCGGAAATGCAGACGTCTGCGCATAACATCCACGCCCATATGATGCGCTTGCCTGGCATCTTCGTGCGTGTAGGGCATGGCGTTTATGGGCTGGCTGAGTGGGGTCTTCACGATGATGGTAGTCTGGCCAACGCTGCCCACCGCGTGCTGAGTCAAGCGAACAGGCCGTTACATCATGATGTCATCGCCGATCGCGTCTTGGAAACGTGGAAGGCTCGACGGTCTTCCGTGCACGTGGCACTGAATACTGACAATCGCTTCGTCCGGATAGGGCCTGGCGTCTACTGGCTGCGCGAGAGGATAGCCGAGGAAGGCGATGCGGGGGGCGCTGACTTTGGTGAGTTGTTCGGTCAACGCTTAGAACAGTGGCAGGAGGACCTGAATGCTGGAAAAGACAGCCCTGGTTATGACACCCACGCGGAAGCCGACGCTATTCGTGGCATAGGATTGGATTTCTTTGAATAGCTAAGGAGGCTGCTTTGCAGCTAGTCACTTCGCTTACCATCGACGCTAGCAGACTACGCAAGTTGCTTCATCTTTGGAATGAAGCAGAAGAGAAACGAGATCCCTTCGCGGCTGTGTTGGTGACGCCTCTTTTTGCCTCACTGTCTACTCTAAGGCTGATTCGAGAGGAGCTAAACGGGAAACGGGGCAGCGTTGTCTACTTCGACTCTGGTGGCTACTATGCTCAGCAAGGAAAGATCTCATTTGAATCGCTGTATTGCCAGTTGCGTGACTATTATCGTGAGCCAGACAACCAGTGGGCAGATTGGTACGTCTTGCCCGACTACGTCCCTACATCCACTGACTCGCCGGAAACTGTAGAGAGAAAGGTCAACGAGACGATTACTGCAGCCAAGATGTTCTTTGCAGAAATGCCCAGTCGTATTCGAGAACGATCAATCGGGGTGATCCAAGGACACTCATTCGAACAGATCAAGAAGTGCATTGAAGCCTATCGGTCTATGGGGCTGCAGTACCTAGGCTTCGGGAGCTTTGGGACGAGTGGGACAAATAACAGTATCAACATCACGGATACGCGTGCTGCAGAGAACATAATTTACATCATCCGTGAGTTGGAAGCCGATGGTGTCCGACTACACACGTTCGGTGTTTCTACACCACCGGTCATTTACGCTTTCCGAAGACTTGGTATCTACAGCCTTGACAGCGTAGGGTGGTTGCGGTCAGGTGGGTATGGGAAGGTCTTTCTTCCCTATATTCGAGCCTACAACGTTTCACACCGTAGCACGAAGAATGCTTCGCTGAGTCGGATGGAGTTTGAGCATCTAAAGCAGAGATGCAATCATCAATGTCCATTCTGCGAGGATTTTGAGGTTCTGAGTAGGGATTTCCTGATTCGCGGTGCACACAACTTGATCACCATGCTAGAAACGGCAGATTCCAATAACGAGGGTGACAGACAAGCTGTTGCTTCTTTGATAGCTTGGAAATCACCTAGATACTATCAGATGTTCAAGGAGATCTACCTTGGCTGACGAGCCTGTATTCCATATTCGTAACGCCCGACCAAGCGATTTGGCAGCGACTCTAGTCACTCTAGAAGAGTATCCCAATTTGTCAACAATCAATGATATTGTCTCTCATGCTGATTCCCTGGGGTTGAGTATCCGAGATCGGCAACGTCTTGACGCCCTCGTTGTTGCTCGTGAACTCGGTTTGGTCGACGAGGGCTCCAATATCTTGACAAGGTCTGGCAAGGCCTTGGCGGGTTTGCACTGGGACAAGCCGGATTTGTTTGTTGATGTTGTACATGGCCTTCAATACACGCTTTGGAGCAAAGATCATCCTGAACTCTTCTGCTTTTCGTGGAGTTACCGAACTGTGTGCCAAATCCTATGGGAGAGCGGAAGCAAGGATCTCCCTGGTCGACGGGATTTGGCTTCAGAAGTGGAGTCAAAAGCCCGGCTTGCTTTCGAGAGGGCGGACATAGCTTTTAGTCGGCGGAGCATAGGCGGAGCAGTGTATTGGCTTTCCGAAGTGAAGCCGCCTGTTCTGGATGAGGAAGAAACACGCTTTTCACGCCGTGCCTTCTGTCCCCCCGAACTCTTCGTCATGGCAGTGAACTTCGTATACCGGACGCGAGAAATAGACTACGGAGTGAATCTTCTACTGGGTGATGAAAACCGATATGCCATCTGTCAGGCATGCTTGCTGGATCCTGAGTGTTTCGACCGAGTGCTGGAGTACGCCGTGGCCCAATTCGATTATCTGCATAAGGGAATAGGGGGTGGCTGGGGACAGTATCTATCCTTGGATCGTGCATGTAACCTGGAAGAGTTCATCTAGAATGAGCAGATTCGTTCGCAATCTGAACCTGATCAAGAAACATCGTAGCGCCGAATGGCTCACGTCTTCTCAGGCGCAGGCATTGGTTGCCCTTAAAGAGGTCATGCGTGTGCCTGGAACGGTTAACCTATTCGGTCTTGCCGGCATTGGAAAGACGTTTCTGGCCTGGATACTGGCTGATGCGTTGGACTATGCCTACTTTCCGCATCTGACCAGCTTCGCTCAGACGGAAGACATTGTAGCACCTGGCGTGATCATTGACAATGCCAATCCTAGCAGACTGTCGCACCGCAGCGCGTTGAAGATCTTGCAGTTTGAAGACGTGAGACGCGCCGTGTTGATTACCCGTGAGTTGATCCGCGATTACACTCATTACGTTGAGCTATCTCTCACGAGAAGAGACTGGGACAAAGTGTGTGAAAACTTGGCGAGCGTCGGATGCATCGTTTCCGACTCGCGTTTGTCCAATCTATGGTACTTGGTCAATCCAAGCTTGAGGAGGACCTAATGCTGGAAGGTTTGCAGGCAATTCTGGACAAGCAGGCGGTGCTCTCCACGGTTAATGCTGATGACTTGCTGCGAAATCCGCAAAAGGTGGAAGGGGACTACCAGAGACACGTGGCTACCTTCGTGCCTATGGGCGACGTATCGGGCTTTGTTGATCGGCTTGTTCGGCGCGTGGTGAAGGGTAAGACGCCCAAAGGTATGATCGTGGCTCCTTACGGCTATGGCAAAACTAGCACATTAGCCTTCCTGTGGCACGAGTGCGAGGAACAGGATCTGGTCGCTGTTCCACCCTTCTACTGTTCCAACCTGCTGGACATACTTAAGGCGACGTATGGTTGGCTCAAGCACCGGCTGGCGCATCGGCAGCCAGCTTTGGTCAAAGAGTTGGAATCAGCCTATCGGAAGTACACCGCCGTTACTGTCGAAGAGATGTCCGAACGGTATGCCAAAGAGCATGGTCTCGCGCGCGTCACAGCTGAGGGATTGCTTCAGGATATGCTTGAGAAAGGGAGCTTGGTACTGAAGTTGACCCCCTCAAACCTATTGTTCTTCCTTGATGAAGCGGCGACCATCGCTGGAAAAGCTGGCTTCCAGGGGATGGTGATCTTGCCTGATGAGTTTCAGCAATACATCAACAAGGGAGCTAATCTCCGGCGTACCATTCAAGAGTTTCGTGAGTTTGTCTGGGGATTGGATACCCGCACGAATGCAATGGGCGTCATCATCAGCATCCCTGACACCACTGAGGGCGGCGTTATCCAGGAGCATGGCAAGGACATCCTGCATCGTTTGAAGAAGGATGATCTGTACTACCGGCTGCAGGACATCTACGCGCAGGAATTTCCCACCCAGCTTTGGGATCGCTACGGTGAAGCGTTTCGGTTAGGGTCCGTCGCGGGTCAGGTGATCGATCGACACACATTGCGCGCTATTGGTCAGATCATCGAACGGGATGATTTGGGCGAGGGCCCGCGCACCGTGGTGGATAGCTTCAAGCGCGCCATCCTATGCCATCATGACCAGGGGCGCTCCTACACGCCTATTGATTTAATTGACGACTTCCTTGAGTCAAACATCCGCTTTCAGGCTCAGACCAACACCATCAAGCGGGTGACACGCCAGGTACTCAACTCGACAGTTGTAGATACACCGGAGAAGGTCCGGGCCATCAAGCTCATGGCCGCTTTCCCACGCGGATGTCCCGTCCTGGTTCAGGAGGACTACGAAGCGTACGATGCTATCAAGGCCTTGTCCAAGCAGGCCCATGGCGAATTGATGACTCATCTGGTAGAGGGCTACACGCTCTTGGGCCTACAGCGCGGTGAGGCGCCGACCCAGACTGTAGATGTCATCATCACTCGCTTCTGGCGCACCTACGATGAGGACGAACTTCACTTGGAGGGAGCCATCCGCGCTTTTACTGGGTGGCTGCTGCCACGCTTCTTCCAACGTCGTCGAGGGGCGTCTTCGACCGGCTGGGGCGATCTTGAGTTTGTGCCTTCGGTGCAGGGAAGTCAGGTGGCTCTGATTGAGGGAACGTTCAACCCCCGCTTTCCACACCGTCACTTGGGCCTCCAGGTGGCGTACAAAGAGGAAAACCTTCGGCCTTTGCTACAAGGCGCAGATGTCCAGTTCGACTTTCTGTTTCTCTTGGGCGATCAAGACGCTCCGGGGCGGATGGCTCTACCCCGCGACCGCACCGTGCGCTTTGACCTTAACGTGCGCCAGCGAGTCAGAGGTCCATTGCCCAGTGACATCCAGAAGCTGCAAGAGTTCGTCAACCCAGAGTTTGTCACTCCCTTGCTGATGCTCAGTTTGATAGATTACTTCGATCGCTGGGAACAGATGGAGGAAACGACTATCTCTGAGAGTGACCGATCCGAGATTGATTTCCTCATCACACGGCTACTCAATCACACTGCACAGATGCTCTTCAATCGCGGCGTTGCCGAGAGCTTCGAACCAGTTCTGCGCAACGTCGGCGGCAGGATGCTAGAAGAGCTTTTTGACCGTCGCTGTGCCGCTCTTTTCCCTGATTACCACACACTGTATGTCCAGGCTCACTACCAGAAAGTCATTGATGCATACGTCAACGCCATGCGCGATATGACACTGAAGGAGCGTCGGGGGCGTTCGCCTTTGCGGGACACCAAGGAGGCACTGGCCCGGCGATTTGGCCTGGGAAGTGTCGCTACATTTGAGAATCGCGCGCGCAACGAGTATAAGGACTTGATGCGTATTGAGCAGTGGGCCGGGCGAGGCGATGCGGGCAGAGCGGAGATCCTTCTGACACTTCACCCCTTGGAGGAAGCCATTCTGAAGCGCTTGCGGTCTAGTTCCACTCAACGAGAGCTCAACGGGCAAATGGTGCTTACTTTGGACTCCAACGCCGCGGCTGAGTTGGCGCGTCCATTGGGGTACCGGGACGAAGAAACGTTGCTAGCACTGCAGCTTCTGGCCGCTCGAGGATACGCGCGATTCGATATGCAGAGCAAGTTGGTCTACCTGGCCCAGGTCGGCCCTGACCCGGCAGAACTCGAAGGGCGAATGCGGCAGATGCTGGAAGATGTAGCGCAGGTACCATCAGAGCTGTTGAGTGAAAGGCAGGTGCAGGAATTCCAATCTACATTGTGTGATGCGATTGAGCGTCTCGATGAAGCTGCTGATGACGAAGAAGAACTGGACGAACTGGAGGCTCTGCTGGTCGACCTGGAACAGAGGCTGGGAAATGCGCTGTCGGCGTGCCGAGAGTCATTGCGTCAGGATTTGAATGGCATGGTGCTCGAAGTGGAGCGAGCGGTCATCGACTTGCGCCGGGCGAGTGTCCTGGATCGTACTGTGGAGGGGCAGGTAGCTTTCGTGATGCACTTGAACGAGTTGCGTCAGAAGCTATCTGATCAACGCCGGAAGCTGGCTGTCCGATATGAAGTGCTTAAAGAAGACCTGAAGCAAGCCATTGCACAGGCCGGCGGCGGGCCTGTCGCCGAGACGCTGACATTACACCAATCGTTGCAGGAGGGTACCGCCCAACGCGAGTCTCTGGCAGAAGAGCGCCAGCATCTGTCCGAACAAACGCATCACCTGGAATGCTGGATCACCCTGCTCCAAGACACAGATCGTCTCTTCAACGCTCTGGAGCGTACTCCTGACCTACAGCGCGAACTCACGCGGGAGGTTATCCCGCAGATTCGAGTCCATCTCACCAAGCAACGCCTGGGTGGCCTGGACGCCTGGGAGACCTTCCAGGCGAAAGTGCGTGCTGTCGAAGAGGAATTGGAGAAGCGCCGTCGTCACGGCAACGAACGTTTTGGCGAAGTCAAAGAGGAGTACGAAGCCTTTCTGCGCGCGATTGATGTGAGGAACTATCGTCCCACGACCCGCTATACTTACGGCGAAGACGAAGGCTCCTATCAGGACCTGTATCGGGAAGTGAAGACCAAAGTCAATGAGAGGCTGGAAGAGATTGGGGGTGACCTGCAGCAGAACGGGGTGGATCTGTTGAAGGCAGAGCACGTCCAGGAACTCGCTCCTGAACACCGTCCGGTAGTTGAGCGCGTGAAGAAGCAAATCGAGGAAGCACGAGAACAACTGAAGTCGCTGCGACACGCGTTGACTATTCCGTTGATTGAAAGTGCTGGGGATGAGCTTGCTGCCTACAGCAAGCGAGTGCAGACTGTGGCTCAGGTCGCTGTCGCTAGTCGTGAGGAACTGGGACCAATACTCTATACCCCTCGTGAACTGTCCGAGGCCGAACAGGATCTACTCGATGCATTCGGACGAAGGAGCAATGTAGATCCGACTGACCTGTTTGTGTTGCTACGCCGGGAGGGGCGTGATTTGGATTGGCCAGAGCTAATCGAGTTGATCGACCATCTGTATCGTAAGAACCGTATCCTGATTCGCATGTCACGACGAGGGTAAGGGTGGTTTCACTGAAAGCGCTGCTGGATCTGTTGGATAACACGCCTGTCATCGCTGAAATGCACCCTGTTTCCCGCTGCTACTTGCCCGCTGACGTTGCGGTCTACGAAACGGCTGAGGACCTGGCCTGGTCGCTCGATATGCCAGGTGCGACGTTGCTGGAAAGAGCACTTATTCTCCAGGCCGACCCGACCTATGCAGTTCGTTTCCCGCACGTTCGTGTTGACCACGATCCCTTCACACCTCAACTTAACAATGTGCTCTTTGAACGATTCGATGAAATCGCTACGTTGATGCTCACCCAGAGCCAGGTATCCGAGCTAATCGCCGATCAGTCAAGAAGGCCCGACGTTATCGTCTTGATGCTCATTGACGGTCTGAACCATGGAGATGTGTGGCGCTGGTTGGACGCTCGCTCGGATGTGCAGATGGAAATTGCCCCTTGCTTGGTTGATGGGCCTACGCTGACAGGAATAGCTTTTCCTCGCATTATCGGCGACCCGCCACTGGCCCTACGCCTTTTTGATCGTGGCTACCGGTGTCGACTGGGCTTCACCTACTGGTCGCGGGACAATAATCCTCTCACGGATGTGCTGTTTCGCACGATTCCCAACGTCAGGGCTGTGGGCAGATTCCCTACCATCCTGGCAACGTTGCGTCGGGAGATCCACACCTCGTCTGAGCAGAAGATCTATCTACAGATTGTACGCACCGGCCTGGATGGATACGCCCATCATCAGAAGCGTAAACCACCGGTTGCGGCTTTGGTGGATACGATCATGGATGAGATGCTGGCCTTGGCGGACTTGTTCGGCAAAGCAGGTCGCACCTCCCGCATCTACTTGACGGCGGACCATGGTATCCTATGGCGTGATGAGTTTGAACCACACATTGTCGGGCGCGCGCCGGCCGGCGCCAGTCCCCGATCCTGTGAGTGGCGAGATCTATACCGACAAGATGAGACTGGTAGAAGGTTTGCGGTTGCTGGTCGTGAGATCTATTGCCTGGGCTACCCCAAATTACGCCGTGCGTTGCGCATTGACGAACAGGGAGTTCATGGAGGTATATCGTTTCAGGAGTCCATTGTGCCATTTCTGACAATGAGGATTGGTGACATATGCTGAATATCGGCAAGAACTTGAAGAACGGTGAACTGGTCTATCTTGACGACTCGCGTTCGCGGGCCGTACTGGTCTGTGGCAAGCGAGGATCCGGCAAATCCTATACCCTAGGTGTCATTGTCGAGGAATTGCTTGATGCTGGTGACGTTCTAACCATCATCATTGACCCAATGGGCATATACTACCCTATGACCCAGCCTAATCAGAAACAGGAGCGTTTGTTGTGGGACTGGGGACTCAGTGCCAGGGGAATGCACATCCTGCTCTTGGTGCCTGGCGATCCTGAAATCCTCTACGGAGGACGCGAAGTCGTCGGCGCTATGGAGGCTCGAGGCGTGCATTTCCGTTCTTTCCGCATCAATCCAGCCGATCTCTCCCCCGATGCTTGGTGCCAGCTCTTTGACCTTAGCATCTCCGAGGTGATGGGTATCGCGCTGTTTCGCGCTGTGCAACACCTATCACGACGTCGTAAGGAGCGATTCTTCATTCCTGACATCATCTCGGAGATTGAGATGGATGGACTGATTCAAGACCGCACACGCCAGGCGTTACTTAACCGGCTGGAGATGGCCCGAAGCTGGAACTTGTTCAGTACAACGTATCAGGAACTTTGGGAGGTTTTCGATCCAGATTCGGTCAATATTATGGACCTTAGCACCCTGGATCCTGGTCCGAGAGGGCGGCGTAACTTGGTCGTAGATGTGCTGGCGCGCGATATCTTCAAGCGTCGCACCATCGCTCGGCGCAAGGAGGAGTTGGACTTGATTGGCGAACTTCCACGAGTTTGGATGTTGATCGACGAAGCGCACCAGTTCATTCCTTCCGGTAGGAGCACACTGGCCAAACAGGCGCTGATTCGTTGGGCCAAAGAAGGACGACAGCCTGGTATCTCGTTGGCCGTCGCGTCGCAGCAACCGTCGGCCATTGATAGTGAGGTCATCACTCAATGCGACGTGATTGTCGCCCAGAAACTGACGAATCGGGCTGACATTCAGGCCATCAATGCTCTCAGTCAGGATTACATGGGCAGCGAGCTCAAGACGTACATCCGCAAACTCAAGCGTCAGGGTGAGGCCGTGTTGGTGGACGACGAGCAGGAAACGGTGGTGATGACCCAAATCCGACCACGCCAGAGCTACCACGGGGGAGGCGAAGCGGGCGTATGAGCCACTTCAGCATTCGTAGGGCGACCGACAGCGACCTAGATGCCATCAAGGAGCTAGCTGACGCTCACAAGCGCGAACTCGGGTTCGTCATACGCCCGGCCCTCGCTCGTTCCATCGAGCGAGAAGAGCTACTCATCGCTGAAAACCACGCTGGTGTGATTGGTTTCGTCGAGTATCATCACCGTCAAGATGAGCAGACTACTCTATACCATATCGCTGTTGCACCTGATTACAGGTGCATGGGGGTAGGAAAAGCACTAATTGGTAAGCTGTGTGAAGAAGCAGTAGCTTCTGATAAGCAGGTCATCCTCTTGAAATGTCCAATTGATCTTCCAGCCCATGGTTTCTACGACGAGATGGGTTTCGAAATCATGGGATCGGAGGCTGGCAAAGAACGGTCTCTCATCATTTGGGGGCTTCCGCTGGATCCTCGAGGTTCTTAGTCGGTTCGGTAATCCATCCGGATGCGAGAGATCAGTAGATGGTGCGTGTGAAACGCAGACGGGAATACGCATGGATTCTTGGAGCAGGAGATGTTCGAAGTAGGTGATTCCGTGGTGATCAAGCAGGGCGTTCGCGACGTTGACTTCGATGTCGACACCGGCGGCTGGCAGGGCCGCATCGAGGAGATTGAGCCGGGTGAGGATGGGAAGACTCTGCTCATCCATTGGGACAGCGTGACCCTGCGAGAAATGCCCGATGCGATAATCGAGGCTTGTGAAGAGCAGGGCCTGAGTTGGACCACCTACTACATCGAAGCGAGCGATGTCCAGCCATCCAACCCGCGCGACACAGAGGAGGACGTCAGTCGAGTCGTGAAGGAGCTGGAGAGGAAACACGCCTGGTACAGGATCGGACCCGAGGGGCGGACTATCCGGGAGGTGCTGGACGGCGTTGATCCCCGTGACGTAGTAGCCGCGCTCGATGCTTGGAACTGCCATCTGGAGGAGCGCTTGGATTTCCCTTTCGAGGCGGAGGTCGACGTGTTTCAGGAGAGAGGTCCGCTGCGAGGAGGGGATCAGGTGACCGTCGTGGGCATCTCCGGTCTAGACTACACCTATGGCGTGATCGTCCATTTGCAGCGTAGTCGCCAGTGGTACGACTCGCCGCTCTGTGCTCTGTCGGTTGCCGACAAGGGATCGCCGAATCACGACATCGTGCAGGCTTACCGGATCTGGTTTGCGAATCGCTAGGGGATGACCGTGGACTGGTAAGAGATGATCGCAGAGGGGGAGTCCCTTACCTGGACGCGCACGGGGAGCCGGGATGCCGACTCTTGTATCCCCACGAGCTGAGCAGTTGGCGGGCGGACCGTGGGCAGAGCTCGCGCATGCCGCTGCTTGCCAGGGGTGCCAGACCGACTACAATTGGAGGAGCTATCAGGTGGGCTGCGTTCTCGGAGCTGGCCTGCATCGTCTGAAAGAAAGCAATCACCATGTAGGGCAGGTTTCCGTACCTGCCGACCGACTACCGGGGAAGACAAAGGCCATGACAGACATCGCTCAGACACGCACAGCACAGGGAACGCGCCCCGACCAAAGGATGCTCATCCTCGCCCTGGCGCTGTTGCTGCTCGCCCAGCTCGCCTGTGACGGCGCGGGCCTCCTGAGCGATGGATTCGCCGCCCGGGAGGAGGTCGACGGCGATTGGATCCAGGTCTACTTCACCGACCCCGCCCCCTCGGGCGGGGAACCCCGCCGGCGGACTAGGCTGGTCCGGGGCCTCATTTCGGCCATCGACCAGGCCGAGCACACGATCGATCTTGCAGCCTATGACTTCGACCTGGATAGCGTCGCTGTGGCCCTGATCGCGGCCGAGCAGCGCGGCGTTCGCGTGCGCGTCGTCACCGAGAGCGATAACGTCCCGGACAACGTCGATACCCTGGTTGAGCTGGAGCGCGCCGGCATCCCCGTCGTCGAGGACAAGCGCGAGAGCGGCCTGATGCACAACAAGTTCGCCGTCATCGATCAGGCTTGGGTCTGGACCGGATCGTGGAACGTGACCGAGAGCGGCACCTATCGCAACGACAACAACGCCGTTCTGATCACCTCACCCGCCCTGGCGGAGAACTACACCGCCGAGTTCGAGGAGATGGTGGCCAGGCAGTTTGGACCCGACTCCCCTCGCGACACCCCCCACCCCCACGTGATCATCACCGTCGACGCTGGGGGCCAGGCGCAGAGACAGGTCGAGGTCGAGAGCTACTTCGCGCCCGAGGACGAGGTGGCGGACGAGATCATCGCCGAGATCGAAGCGGCCCGGGAGCGCATTCGCTTCCTGGCCTTCGTCTTCACCAGCGACGAGATCGCTGACGCCATGCTGGAGCGGGCTGAGGTCGGCGTCGTGGTGCAGGGCGTGATGGAGAGCCGCAACGTCAATGGGCAGTATGACGAGTACCAGCGGCTCAGGAAGGTGGTCCACGACGTGCTTCTGGACGGGAACCCGTACATCATGCACCACAAGGTGATCATCATTGACGACGAGACCGTCGTGCTGGGTTCCTACAACTTCTCCCGCAGCGCCGAGACCACGAACGACGAGAACCTTCTGATCATCCACGACCCGACGGTGGCGGATCTGTTTGTCGAGGAGTTCGGGCGCGTCTACCGGCAGGCCAGGGACGCTCAGTGATGGCCTGCCCCGTCGCCCGCACAGTGGATGACCAGGATCAGACAGTATCTTGAGGAGGATGGACCATGCTCGGACGTAAGCCGACCGAGGACCTGCTGAAGCGTGTGCTCTCCCTCTCCCCCGCCGACGAGACCGAGGCGATCCTGCTTGGATTGGATGAGCAGCTGACCCGTTTCGCCAACAACGGCATCCACCAACACGTGGCGGAGAGGAATCGCTACGTCGTCGTGCGCGCCCTCAAGGGGCGGCGCAGCGGCGTGGCGGCCACCAACGATCTGACCGAGGAGGGGCTGGAGCGACTCGTCGAATCCGCCAGCAGGGCGGCCGCCTCAGCCCCGAGGATCCGAAACTCCCCGGCCTCCCGGAGCCGACCGATGTGCCGCAGGTCGACGCGTTCGACCGTGCCACGGCCACCTGCAGCCCCGCTGATCGAGCGGAGCCGGTGAGCGTCGTCTGCCGGAGGGCCAGGGAGGCTGGATGCATCGCTTCTGGTGCCTTTCGCACTAGCGTGCACGAGTTCGCCGTCGCCAACAGCCGGGGCCAACAGCCCAGGCTCTTCGTCTATCATCCCGCCACGGCGGCCGACCTGACGACCGTGGTCATGACGGACGATAGCTCGGGCTACGCCGCCGACGCCTCCTGGCGCGTGGAGGATCTCGACGTGGTGGCGCGAGGGGAGGAGGCCATTGACAAGGCCCTGCGCGGTCGCCGCCCGCAGGCGGTCGACGCTGGCGTCTACCCCGTCGTGCTGGAGCCCTATGCCGCTCACGACATGCTGGCCACGCTCTGCCAGGCTGCTGGCGCGGATCCGGTCCAGGAGGGGCGCAGCTGGATGAGCGGTCGGCAGGGGGAGGAGCTGATGTCGCCGCTGATCTCGATCTGGGACGATGGCCTCGATCCCGCCGGATGGCCTCTCCCCTTCGACTTCGAGGGTCTGCCCCGTCAGCGCGTCGATATCGTGCAGGATGGCGTTGTGGGGCATGCCGTCTATGACCGGGAGCGGGCGGCCAAGGAGGAGGGGCAGCGGTCCACGGGCCACGCCCTCCCGCCTGCCAACCCCTTCAGCCCTTGGCTCAACAGCTCCCGGCTTGGGCCGGTCTCGCTGCATGGCTTCATGGCCCCCGGTGAGACCTCCGTCGAGGAGATGATCGCCAGCACCGAGCGGGGCCTCTACGTGACGCGTTTCTGGTACACGCGCACCGTCCATCCTCGCGAGGCGGTCATCACCGGGATGACCCGGGACGGTACCCTCCTCATCGAGAATGGCGAGCTGACCACCCCCGTCCGCAACCTGCGCTTCACCCAGAGCTACGTCGAGGCATTGGACGGGGTGGAGGCGGTGGGCGACGAGGCCCGTCTCCTCTGGACCGATCCGGGCATCCTGAGCGCCCCCGCGCTCAAGCTGAGCCGCTTCAGCTTCACCGGCACGACCGAGTTCTGATTGAAGAAGGGAGCATAGAGAAGCTTGAGGCTGCGAAGCCCATTGCTATGCTTTCGTGCTGCGAACGATCCGTGAGAAGGGCTTGAACGGGCGCGTCGACCCTCGACTTTGGTCCATTGGCGTGGGGCTGGTGGCGGCCACGTTGGCCACAGCGCTGATCCTGATCGGAGCGTTGGCGCTGGGGTGGAACAGCCCCCGCCCCGCCCGCCTGCCCGACTGGGAGGCCCCACATCTCCCTCGACGGCTGGAGGCCGCGTCTGGGGGCACGGCTCTGTCGCTGCTGAACCATCCCGTTGGTGACTTCACCCTCGAGGTCATCGCCCGCCCGCTCGCCGGCCCAGACGCCGGCCCAGACGCCGGCCTCTACGCCTACGGCTTGACCTATCGGGCACAGGATGCCACGCACTACTACCGCTTTGCCGTTGGGGCGGACGGCTACTACGCCGTCGTAAGGGTGGATGACGAGATCGTGATTCCTCTGGTGACGTGGCAGCAGTTCCCCCACGTCGAGCGGGGTCGGCGGTCCAATCGGCTCCTGGTGACCTGCAGCGGGCCCTCGTGCACCTTCAGGATCAACGATGAGTACGCTGCGACCGTCGAGGACGATAGATGGCTGTCAGGGGACGTGGGCCTCTGGGCGCAGACCTCGGAGGACAAAGCGGTGCTGGAGTTCCGCAGCACCAGCGTCTGGCTGCCCGATCACTGACGGCATCGAGCGCCCCACCGGCCGTCAGACCAGATCGCCGGTCAGCCGTTCCACTGCCTTCGCCAGCGGCGAGTCGGGCCTGCTGAGCGCCAGCGGTTTCCCCTGGGTCAGGGCCTTGGCCTGGTTCGGATCGAAGGGGATGACGCCCAACACCGAGCGCTTCAGCACGCGCTCAATCGCGTCCGGCGACGCTCCTCGTGCAGGCGTGATCTGGTTCAGAATGACCACGAGCGGAGTCGAGTGCTCTCCGAGGGCCCGGACTGTGCCAAACGTGGTCTGAATGGAAGCCGGGTCGGCGCCGACGACGAGCCACGCGTCGCTGCTCGCATCCAGAGCTGCCATGGTGGCTCCGCTCAGAGCCGAGGGCGTGTCCACGATGACCAGGGCGAAGCGCTCCTGAAGCACATCCAGCAGGGCCTCCACCGTGGAGCGGGTCAACTCCCGCCCCATCAGGGGCACGACGGGCGAGGCGAGCAGATGGAGCCCCGGTGTGGCCTGGAGCAGAAGGGGCTCGATAGCTTCTGTGTCGATGACGTCTTGCTGGATCAGGCGCGACCAGTCTGGTCGCGGTCGAAGCCCGAACTGGAGCGCCACGTGCCCTGAGGTGGGGGAGAGATCCAGGAGGCATATCTCGCTTGTCCCCTCTCGGGCCAGCGTCGCCGCCAGGTTAACCGCCAGCGTGGTGACGCCGATGCCTCCCTTCAGGCTCATCAACGCGACGGTGTGCGCAGCCCCCGAGCCCGAGAACCTCGCCAACATCTCGTCAATCTGCTCCACCAGGTCTGCCATGGCGATAGGCTTCGCCATGTGTTCATCGGCGCCGGCCTGAAGCGCTGCCTGGCGGTCGACGGGTTGGCCTCGAGCCGTGAGGACGAGGATGGGGATCGACGCTGTCTCTGGGTCTTCGCGCAGACGACGACAGACGTCGTAGCCGGTCATCCCCGGCATCATCACGTCCACGATGGCCAGATCGGGAGGATCCTCTTGCGCCTTCGCCAGGCCGTCCTCCCCGTCGGCGCTGAGGATGGCCTCATACCCCTGGCGTCTCTCTAGCAGCACCTTGATCATCTCCAGCAACTCTGGATCGTCATCGATCACAAGAACCCTAGCCATTGTCAGACTCCTCCTTCCAGAGGGCTTCGACGTGCGCTCTGTTGACCAGGATCACCCCGCCCGTGAACGTGATATCGGGCCGGATCGAGAACTTCATCTCGCCGTCCACGACCGGGAGGAAGCGATCTCCGCTGGCCAGCATCGCTCGCAGGTCGCGCTTCCCCGAGAGCCGAATGTAGCCCTGGATCTCAAACGCCGGGACGATGAGATACGCTTTCTGGACGTGGGACCCGAGGTAGCTGCCGTAGGTGTACTTCCGTGAGAGCCCATCCTCCTCCCGAGGCACCACAGCGGCGATGATCCGCTCTTTGCGGAGGATCGCGGTGGTGTGGCTGGCCACGATGTCCGCCGGGTGCTCTGTGTTGGAGATGTAGGCGTCCTCTAGCTCGAGAAACGACGTGGTTCTATCCTCGAGTCGGTCGGCCAGCTTCCGAGAGACCACGTCGACGCTTCCCGATATACGATAGCTCTGGGTGAAGAAATCCACCACCAGTCGGGTGGTGCGTCCTCTATCCCTCACTGGGAGCTCCCTTGACGATCTGGATGCCGGCGCTGGCGCCGATGCGGTTCGCACCCGCCTCGATCATCGCCATCGCCTCTTCGTAGCTGTGGATGCCGCCGGCGGCCTTTACCCCCATCTGTGGGCTCACCGTCTGCCGCATCAGGCGCACGTCCTCGACCTTGGCCCCGGAGGCGGCGAAGCCGGTCGACGTCTTGACGAAGTCAGCGCCGGCCTCCTCCGCGATCTCACAGGCCAGAACCTTCTCCTCGTCGTTCAGCAGTGCGGCCTCGATAATCACTTTCAGCAGTCCGCCGCCCTCGTGGCAGACGGTCGCCACGGCCGCGATATCCTCCTTCACCAGGTCACGCTCACCTGCCTTCAGCGCCCCGATGTTGAGCACCATGTCCAGCTCGATGGCGCCGTCATCCAGGGCCTGCTCGGCCTCGCAGACCTTGGCGGTGGTGGTTGTGGCGCCCAGCGGGAAGCCGATGACGGTGGCGACCTTCACCTCTGTGTCCCCCAGCTTGGCGGCCGCCAGGGGCACGTAGGTTGGGTTGATGCAGACGGCGGCGAATCCGTGGCGCAGCCCTTCCTCGCACAGCTGCTCAACCTCGGCCGGCGTGGCGTCCGGCTTGAGCATCGTGTGATCGATGAGACGAGCCAGTCGATCGCGTTTCATAGCTTCCCCCCTCTATGGCTTTGAACGTCGTGACGAATGCTAACTCGATCTCCGATCCGCGGCTTAACCGCCACTGGCAGGCTCTGGGAAGGCATGGTGATCCACAAGCCCCCACGCTTCCGGAGGCCAGTAACACAGCCAGGCCTTGCCGATGATGTTCTCCTCCGGCAGAGTGCCCCACATGTGAGAATCGCTGGAGTTGCCCCGATTGTCCCCGAGCACGAAATACTCGTCGCTTCCCAGCTCCCACGAACCCGAGTAGACGCCCGGGTTGGCCACGTAGGGTTCTTTGAGAGCTGCGCCGTCCACCAGCACGTCTCCGTGACGGATCTCTATCTGCTCACCCGGCAGCCCCACGATGCGCTTGATGTAGTCGTCCGAGAGGCCGTTGGGCGGATGGAAGACCATGATATCGCCACGCTTAGGTTCCTGGAGCCAGTAGGCCAGCTTGCTGACCACCAGATACTGTCCATCGTGAAGCGCGGGCCGCATGCTGGATCCGCGAACCTGGAATCGGCCCGTCAGCGTGTTGAGGGCCAGGAAGACGATCAGAGTCAGTAGGGCCGTCTCCAGAATCTCCCGCAGCAGGGATCGTCCCCCGAACGCGCGCGAAAGTGACAGAGGCTGCGTATCTGACGTGTCGAAGGCCTGGGATTGCGACAGCTCTGGCTGTGCGCTTTCGAGGTTCTCTCTTCCAGTCTTTGCCATGATGAGGGGCATTATAGTACAGAGCAGCGAACCGAACAAGCTGGACATTGCGAAGGTTCTGCACCCCTTCGCAAGATTGCCGAGAACACCCAAGACACGTAGGGCAGGTTTCCATACTTGCCGCCGGGGGCGGGGGCTGATGGACTCGCTCAATGCCCCCGATCGCCTCCGATGGCCTCTCAGAGGCCCTGGAACTGCTTGGAACACCCGAGCCAAAGGTGAGCGTATCACGCTAGGGACAAGAAATAGAGGGTAAGAGGCAATGTAGGTTC
>CAZNRX010000069.1:0-20396 GCA_964575455.1 uncultured Anaerolineales bacterium
GACGATTCGATGACTTGTTCGGTTTCGCGGCCTCCCCCAGTTCTTGAATGCGCCCGATCAACATCTCCACCTCCTCAGTCTACGGCGCCGATGCAACGGGCGACGAGACCAACGTACCCAGACCGACCTCCTACTACGGGGTGACCAAGCTAACCGCGGAGCAACTCGCCCTGGCGTATACGCGCGACCGAGGACTGCCCACCTGCTCGCTGCGCTTGTTCTCCGTGTACGGGCCGCGCGAGCGGCCCGACAAGCTGTACTCAAAGCTGATCCGCTGTATCCTGGACGACAAGCCGTTCCCGCTGTACGAGGGCAGCGAACATCACCGACGAAGCTACACGTACGTCAGCGACGCCGTAGACGGGCTGGTGGCTGCACTGCGCAGCTTCGACAGGTGCGTCGGAGAGATCTTCAACATCGGCACAGACGTGACCCACACCACAGGCGAGGCGATCAAGACCGTGGAGAACGTGATCGGCAAGACAGCCATCATAGAGAGGGCACCCCGGAGAGCAGGGGATCAACTCAAGACCCACGCCAATATCGAGAAAGCGCGGAGAGTGCTGAACTATGACCCCACCACCACCCTGAGGGAAGGTGTGATGGAGATGGTCGACTGGCACAGGAGACAGATCCAAGGCAGGGTGGACCTGCAGCAACAGGCATAAGGACCCCTCATCGAGAGACGGGCATGACACGTATTCGCAGAGCGCGCTTGACCGACCTAGGGGGTATAGCAGAGATCGTTCAAGATGTCTGGGAACAGGATATCCTGCCCGACGTCTGTGAAGGTCAGATAGAGGATGACGCGGCCGCGCTCTGGGTCGCAGAGGAGCATAGCAGTGTGGTTGGATTTGTCTCGGCGTTTCTGACCCTGGGCGGACGGGGCAATCGTCGTTGGGAGATCGACCTGATCGCCGTGACGCCTGCCAGCCGGAGACAAGGGCTGGGCCAGAGGCTGATTGCAAGGGCGTTTCGCGACGGCCGAAGGCACGATGCGGCTGCAGCGCGGGCCATTGTTCGCGTGAACAACATCTCCAGCCAACGGACCTTCGAGAAGGCGGGCTTCGCCACGGACGGCGATGTATACCATGTTATGCTCTGGTCCCCCAAGCCCGGCGACGCGCCCGCTCTGACCACGAAGGGCCTTCCCTGCGTGCCGGTAGACACGCTGGTCTATCGCGGGCTATGGATTGAGGATCTGACGGGGTTACCCCAGACTGAACAACGATCAATCGTCAAGACAGCCCGCGCGATGGCAGCGCGGGAGCAGCGTCTCAACACCGGCGCGTTGATCCGCGCCGACAAAGAATATCTTCTGGTCGCCGATCTGCGGGCCAAGGCGAAGATGCACGGCGACTACTACCAATACATCAAGCCCATCCGTGAAACGCGAAGCGCAAGGGGTTGACTACGCGTCACGTAACAGGCATCGCATATTGGCCAACGGAGTGATCACATGAAGGTCTACGGTCGGACGTCCGTTCATGAGTTCCTGGGCGACTTTGTCGTCTACCGCAACTTGATCCCGCTCGATGAGCGTCTGCCGACGCTCGACGACGTGAGGGGGTCTGCGACCCAGGCAGCGGGCGTCCCCGAGGGCGTCACACCCCGCAAGAGCGAGCCAGCCTACGCCCGCGTCATCGTGCATCTGCTCCAGGCAGCGAGAACGATTGACGCGCCACAAGTCGCCCTCGAACGGCTAATCTACGTCGGTGACACCCGCATGAACGACGGCACCGCCTTCGCCAACATCGCCCGCGCCGGAGGTTGGCCCGGGATGGCCTTCATCGCGTCCGAGAGAGACGACCCAGAGCCGCCAGAGATCATAGGGATAGACGGCATCCCTGAGCAGAAAGACGGGTTGGGTTCCCCCGGGACGCTCTATCTGGCGAACCGCTGGTCGGCCATCACCAAGGGCACCACAGGTCAATCGTTCGAGGCGTTATGCCGCAAGCAAGGCTTTCCCATCAACGAACAGACAGCCATCGTCGTCGACCTGGACAAGACGACCCTGGGCGCGCGAGGGCGCAACGACCACATCATCAATCAGGCGCGCGTGGAGGCCGTACGACGCACGGTCGGCGAGCTGCTGGGCGACGCCTTCGACGGCGATGTCTTCCAGGCCGCCTACGACGCGCTCAACCAGTCCGAGTTCCACACCTTTACCGCCGACAATCAGGACTATCTGGCCTACATCTGCCTGATTCTGGGGAGCGGATTGTACCGGCTCAAGCCTTTGTTGGAGCGGGTGCGCGGGCGGAGCAGGCGCGGGAGGTGCAGCGCCTGCTCCACCCGCGACCGCATGGCATCCTTCGAGCAGTTCATCGCCGAGGTCGACGAGCAGACCGACGACCTCCCCGCCTCCCTACGTGAGATCCACGAGCGCATCTACCGGCGCGTGCAGATGGGCGATCCGACGCCCTTCAAGGCGTTCCGCTACAACGAGTACCACACCACCGTGGAGCGGATGGGCTGCTTGGGCGACGGCGCCCCGGCCGAGGAGCTGCTGGCGAGCGAGATCGCGATCACCCAGGAGGTGCGGGCGGCAGCGCTGCGGTGGAAGGGGCAAGGCGCCCTGCTCTTCGGCCTTTCGGACAAGCCCGACGAAGCCTCGATCCCAACCGAGGAGCTGGTTGACAAGGGATTTCAAGCCATCCACCGGGTCGAGACGCATGCGGTGGGCGAGGCATAGACCGGCAGATTGGACATGGAGGAGATAACCGTATGGCCTACCACAGCTGGCTCGAATGCACCCGCGGCTGCGACAAGCGCTACTCCGTCTACGACGTCATCTACCACTGTGAGGCGTGCGGCGGGCTTCTCGACGTGGAGCACGACACGAAGGCCCTAAGAGATCGCAGCGCCGATGAATGGAAGAGGCTCTTCGACCGCCGCACGCGCACGAATGAGTGGCCCTACGGCAGCGGCGTGTGGGGCAAGAAGGAATGGGTGCTCCCGCAGGTGGCGAACGAGAACGTCGTCTCCATGTACGAAGGCCACACCAACTGCTTCTGGGCGGAGCGGTTGGGCGAGGAGGTGGGCGTGCCCGACCTGTGGGTGAAACAGTGCGGCAATAGCCACACCGGCTCCTTCAAGGACCTGGGTATGACAGTGCTCGTGTCGGTGGTGAAGCAGATGCTGGCCGACGGGAAGCCCATTCGGGCTGTAGCCTGCGCTTCCACCGGCGACACGTCGGCTGCGCTGGCGGCCTACGCTGCCGCGGCTGGCATTCCGGCCGTGATCCTGCTGCCGCGCGGCAAGATCTCCACCGCACAGCTGGTGCAACCTATCGCCAACGACGCGCTGGTCCTGGCCCTGGAGACCGACTTCGACGGCTGCATGGCCATCGTGGAGAAGCTGACGCGCGACCCAACCATCTATCTGGCCAACTCCATGAACTCGCTGCGGATCGAGGGGCAGAAGACGGTAGGGATCGAGATCGTCCAGCAGTTCGACTGGGAGGTGCCGGACTGGATCGTGATTCCGGCAGGCAATCTGGGGAACGTGAGCGCCCTGGGACGGGGCATGCTGATGATGAAGGAGCTTGGGCTGATCGACCGGCTGCCGCGCATCGCGTGCGCCCAGGCCGCCAACGCCAACCCTCTGTACCTGAGCTACCTGACCGGCTTCGAGGAATACCGCCCGGTGAACGCGAAGAAGACCTCGGCAACCGCCATTCAGATCGGCGCACCCGTGAGCTACGAGCGAGCGGTCAGGGTGCTGCAGGCGTTCAATGGCGTGGTCGAGCAAGCGAGCGAGGACGAGCTGGCAAACGCTGCGGCGCGCGCCGATCGCGTCGGGCTGTACACGTGTCCACAGACCGGCGTGGCCCTTGCCGCGTTGCTCAAGCTGGTGGATCGAGGCAAGATAGAGTCGGATGACCGCGTCGTCGTGATCTCCACCGCTCACGGTCTGAAGTTCACCAGCTTCAAGGTCGGCTACCACGAGAAGACGCTGGAGAACGTCATCGCACGCTATGCCAACCCGCCGGTGAAGCTACCTGCGGAGCTAGACGCCGTCAACAAGGCAATCGACCAGTCGCTGCGTTAGCCGCTCCGGATGGAAGAGCAGGCACATCTTCCGCTTCCAGGGACGCCAAGGGGCTATGGGGCTGGATCGCCCGTGATACTCGCGTGCGCATCACGCTCGCTGTACAACTGCCCCACTTGCGCTATAATCCCCTCTAGATTGGCGACGTATACAGCTACATCTGGTATTGGGAGAGATGCGTTTCCCGGAATTGACCAGGGAGGGTCAACATGAGAAAGGTCACCAAGACCGCCGAAGAATGGAAAGAGGAGCTCACGCCAGAGCAATACCAGGTCACACGCAAAGGGGGCACGGAGAGACCCTTCACCGGTAAGTACTATGACTTCGACGAGGAAGGGATCTACGCGTGCGTCGGCTGCGGCAACGAGCTCTTCAGCTCTGACACCAAGTTCAAGTCTGGCAGTGGCTGGCCGAGCTTCTGGGCGCCCATCAGCGATGAGCGTGTGACCTATCACCAGGACCGCAAACTGGCCATGGCCAGGACAGAGGTGCGATGCGCTGTCTGCGACGCGCACCTGGGCCACGTGTTCAACGACGGTCCTCCACCCACTCATAAGCGATACTGTATCAACTCCGTTGCGCTGACATTCGTGGGAGAAGACGAGGACGCCGGGTAGTACAGGGAAGGAGCGCAGCACCATGCAAGAGACCGATCCATCAGCCCTCAGCCAAGAGATCAAAGAGAAGATACTGACGTATCAAGAGAACGAAATCACCGAGCACCACATCTACCGAAAGCTGGCGAAGGCAATCGATTCGCCGGAGAACAGCCGCGTGCTGAACGACATAGCCGAAGACGAGCTGCGACACTACCACGATTGGCGAGCTTACACCCAGCAGGACGTTGAGCCGGACCGGTGGCGCATCTGGAAGTACTACCTGATCAGCCGCATCCTCGGCTTCACCTTCGGCATCAAGCTGATGGAGCGTGGCGAGGAAGATGCTCAGGAACACTACGCTGCGGTGGCGCACGTGATCGAGCAGGCAGCATCAGTCGCGCAGGAAGAGAACGAGCATGAGGAAGCCCTGATCGCGATGCTGGACGAAGAGCGGCTGCGCTACACGGGGTCGATCGTGCTGGGCCTCAACGACGCACTGGTGGAGCTGACCGGCGCGCTGGCGGGCCTGACGCTGGCCCTCCAGAACACGGATCTGATCGCGCTGAGTGGATCCATCACAGGCATCGCTGCCGCCCTGTCGATGGGTGCATCAGAATACCTTTCCACCAGAGCCGAGGAGACCTCCAAACATCCGGTGCGGGCATCGATCTACACCGGCGGTACCTACATGATGACGGTGGTCCTTCTCGTCCTTCCCTATCTGCTGCTGGACAACTACTACGTCTGTCTGGCCTGCGCGCTGCTGGGCGCGGTCGCCATCATCGGCTTCTTCAATTACTACATCTCCGTCGCCAACGACGAGCCCTTCAGGGAGCGCTTTCTCGAGATGACCGGGATCAGTTTCGGCGTAGCTCTCCTCAGCTTCCTTATCGGCTTCGCCATCCGCTCTGCGCTGGGCGTAGACGTCTGATCATCAACCAGCGGTGATGACCGAGCTGCTGCCAGCGCACCCTAGGGAGGAACGATGCCCGACCACTTCGACCTGCTCGCACCAATCTACGACCTGGTGATTCCACCGCCCGACCCGGTGCGACTGCGCCGGCTGCTGCGCCTGCCGACCGAGGGGAGCATGCTGGAGGCAGGAGGCGGCACGGGGCGCGTGTCATCCCGACTGGTTCCGCTGGTGGGAGCGCTGGTGATCAACGATCTCTCGGCGCCGATGTTGAAGGAAGCGCAGAGGAAGGGCGCCCTGTACCCGGTGCAGTCGTACGTGGAGCGACTCCCCTTCCCCGATAGCAGCTTCGATCGCGTCTTCGCCATTGACGCGCTCCATCACTTCAACGACCATCACGCCGCCGTGGGGGAGCTGCTGCGCGTACTCAGCCCAGGAGGGCGACTGGTGATCGAGGAACCAGACATCAAGCGGCTCCCCGTCAAGCTGATCGCCCTGCTTGAGAAGCTGGCCCTGATGAACAGCCATTTCTTACCAGCGGAGAGGATCCGCGCGCTGGTGGCCTCCCACGGCCTGGACGCCCAGATCGGGTGTCTCAGCGACTTCGCTACATGCATCGTAGTAGACAAGTAGACAGTGGACAAGCGGCCCAAGATTGTGGACTGACATGGAAGCGATGTCGCCCAGACCGCCCTCTGAGACGAAGTCCACGTTGGCCCACCGCTTTCAGGCCGCGAGACAACCTATGGAGGTCTAGATGCCGTCAATCGTAATCATAACCGATACCGACGCCAGCCTGCCAGACGAAGTCGCCGCGCGGTATGGCATCCAACAGGTGCCTATCGCCGTTCATTTCGGAAACGAGACGCTCAAGACCGGCGTGGACATCGACGACACATCCCTCTTCGAGCGGGTCGACCGTGTGGGCAAGCTGCCCACGACGTCGGCACCGGCCCCCGGCGATTTCCTCAACGCCTTCCAGGCCGCCTTTGACGATGGAGCGGATGAGGTGATCTGCTTCTGCGTCAGCAGCGAGGTCAGCGGCACGTATGACGCCGCACGCACAGCCCGGGACCTGATGCTGGATCGTGATATCACCGTCGTGGACACGCAGAGCATCTCGATGGGACAGGGATTCATGGCAATGGAAGCGGCGGAGGCAGCCCGCGGTGGTGTGTCTAGAGACGAGATCATCGAGCGCGCCCGGGACGTAGGCCAGCGTATCTGCCTCTTCGCCGCCCTCTCCACCCTGAAGTACCTCGCCATGAGCGGGCGGGTGGGCCATCTGACGGCAGGCATGGCGAGTTTGCTGAACATCAAACCTATCCTCACCCTGAAGGACGGCGAGCTCCAGATGCTAGAACGGGTGCGGACGCGGAAGAAATCCTGGTCCCGCGTGATCGATCTGACGAGAGATGATCTAGAGGATCGTGCCGCCCAGCGCATGGCCGTGGTCCACGTCGACGCGCTGGCCGAGGCGCGACAGTTCGAGGAGCAGCTACGCGCGCGCCTGCCCTGCCCCGAGACGATCATCATGGCGGAGCTGACGCCCGGGCTCTCGGTGCACACCGGCGCCGGCGTCGTTGGCGTTGCCGCAGTAGCTGCTAGATGATCCATTCCCGTGCGTGGCTCAGGCTGCCCTAGCGACCGAAGGAAGATCGAACGTGCAACTCTCGGGGCTCCATCTCCTTCTTACCTACCAATGCAACTTCGAGTGCGATCACTGCTTTGTCTGGGGAGGTCCCAGGCAGAGCGGCACCATGCGGTTGGGCGACGTCCACGAGATACTGCAGCAAGCGGAGGCCTTGAGCACGGTGGAGTGGATCTACTTCGAGGGTGGCGAGCCCTTCCTCTACTATCCCGTTCTCGTCAGGAGCGTCGAGGAGGCAGCCGCTCGCGGCTTCCAGGTGGGCATCGTCACCAACAGCTATTGGGCAACCGAGGTCGAGGACGCGCGGGTGTGGCTGCAGCCTCTCCAGGGGCTGATCCAGGATCTGTCCGTAAGCAGCGACCTCTACCATTGGGATGAGATGCTCAGCAGAAACGTGAGGAACGCTGAGGAGGCAGCCGAGCAGCTGGGTATCCCAATCGGCACCATCAGCGTCGCTCAACCCGACGAAGAGTCCGCGTCATTGGCATCCTTGATGTTCCGTGGTCGTGCTGCCGAGAAGCTAGCTCCCGGCGCCCCCCACCACCCGTGGCAGATCTTCACAGCGTGCCCCTATGAGGATCTGCGCGATCCGGGTCGAGCTCACATCGATCCTCTTGGAAACGTCCACCTCTGCCAAGGTATTTCACTGGGCAACCTGTTCCGCACGCCGCTGGCCGAGATCTGCGCCAGGTACGAGCCCGATACGCATCCCATTACCGGCCCCCTGCTCCACGGCGGACCCGCGGAGCTGGTACGACGCTACGGCGTCTCGCCCGACGAAGCGTACGCCGACGCGTGCCACCTCTGCTACGAGACGCGCTTGACACTGCGCCAGCGTTTCCCTGAGATCTTGACACCGGATCAGGTGTACGGTCTCCTCGGAGGGTAAGCCGTGTCCGTGCTCTTTGAGCCCATCGCCCTGGGCAACGTACAGATCAAGAACCGTTTCGTGAACGCCGCAACCTACGAAGGGATGGCCACGGAGGCCGGCAAGGTCACCGACGGCATCGTGGCGAGGTATCGGAAGCTAGCCCGAGGCGAGATCGGGTTGATCATCACCGGAAACGTCTACGTCCACCCTCTGGGCCAAAACGCCAGGTTCCAACTGGGCATCCACCACAACGGCACGATCCCCGGCCTGAAACGCTTGACGGAAGCCGTCCACAAGGAGGGCGGCAAGATCGCCCTCCAGTTGACGCACGCCGGGAGGCAGACGACACCAGCGTTGATCGGACAGACGCCGCTGGCCCCTTCCAGCCGCGGTCGTGATCCAGTCAACTTCGTCAAGCCCAGAAGGATGGACGAAGAGCAGATCCGCGAAGCCATCCGGGCTTTCGGAAGGGCCGCCGAGCGGGCAGCCGAGGCGAGGGCCGACGGTGTGGAGATCCGCGCTGCCCACGGCTACCTGGCCAACCAGTTTCTATCGCCCTTCTTCAACGTCCGAGAGGATCGCTGGGGCGGCTCGGCAGAGAACCGCTTCCGCTTCCTGCGAGAGGTGATTCTGGAGACCAGGAAAGGATTACCCGACGGCATGCCCATCCTGGTGAAACTCAACGCCCGCGATCACACCCCGCGGCAGGGCATCACGCCGCCTCTGGCGACCACGTATGCCCGCTGGCTGGCGGAGCTCGGGATTGACGGGCTGGAGGTGAGCCGCGGCTCGACCCTCTACGCCCCCTTCGATATGTCGCGGGGCGACGTGCCGGTCGATGCGTTCGCGCGAAGCGTCCCCTGGTGGCAGAGGCCATTGGTCAGACTCACGTTGAGCCGCTGGGTGGGGAAGTATGACCTGGATGGCGCGTACAACCTGGAGCCAGCTAAGCTGATCAAGCCGGAGCTGGGGGATGTGCCGCTGATTCTGACCGGTGGATTGCGCGCCCTCTCCCAGATGGAACGCGTGCTGAATGAGGATGCCGCGGACATGATCGGCATGAGCCGCCCCTTCATTCGGGAGCCCTCCCTGGCGAGGAAGATCCGAGAGGGAAGGACCGACGCCGCCTCCTGCGTGTCGTGCAACCGATGTTTGGCTGCTATCGCGAGTGACTTGCCCGTGCGCTGCTACTACACCGGCCTTCCGGAGTGACCGGGCCCAGCCTCCAGTATCCCAGGGGTCGTATGTATCCAACAGCAGAGGTAAGATGGTTCTTCCAGGGATCGGTTCCCCCGGACGTAGAGGCCTGGTTCGAACGAAGCGCGGGAAGCGTGGTACAGGAGCAGGCCCGCACGGACCGATACCTTCGACTCCCGGACAGCGAGGGCCTTAACGTCAAGCTGCGCGAGGGCCGGATCGAGATCAAACAGCGCGTGGGAGAGGTCCGCGCGGTGCGCTTCCACGAGCGAGTCATGGGCGTCGTGGAAGGATGGCGCAAGTGGCGCTTCGAGCTCGCCAAGCCCGGCAGCTCCCGGGTGCAGGCAGCCTCCCCCGCTTCGTCCTGGCTCTCGATTCGCAAGGAACGCCGGATTCGCACGTATCACGTGGAGAAGGGTGAGGACGTGGTGGCGCGATCCGGGCCGGAACCGGCGGCTACAAGTTGTGAGCTGGAGCTGGGCCAGGTCCGCGCCACGGGGCAGATATGGTGGACGCTGGCCTTCGAGGCGTTCGGGGACGAATCCACCCTACGAGAGAACCTCCTGCTGGTGGCGCGGCACGTCGTCAGCATGGACGAGCCGCCGTCCCTGCCGGTCAGCAACTCGCGCGGCTATGCGGCATGGCTGATCAGCCTGGCCCAGTCGGAGGCATCAGGACGAGAGCAGAGGTGAGCGCGTGCTGCGCTTGAGTCATCGTTTGTGTCACCACCGGCGTTGCGCTATAATCCCCTCACATACTCGTCGAGCGCGCTCTCAACGAGGGAGGTGACAGAACGATGAGAATCCGACCGGGAAGAACACGACCCCTGTTCATGGGGATCGTGATGCTGCTGGTGACGGTCTTCGGGCTGGTGTTGGACGAAGCATGCAGAGAACTGGAGAGCTGATGTGACAAAGGAACCATTTGGCGTACTCATTCTACACGGCTTCACGTCGAGCCTGGACTGCGTCAGGGGCGTGGAGTTGGCCGTGAAGGCGCTGGGTCTACCCACGCGCATGCCCATCCTGCGCGGGCACGGCGCCGAGTCGCCGGAGGCCCTGCGAGGCGTCACGTGGCCCGATTGGGTGGCGGACGCCGAGAGCGCCCTCCGCGACCTGCTGGACGGGGTGGAACAGGCCATCGTCTTTGGACACAGCATGGGCGGACTGGTGGCGCTCACGCTCGGGGCCGACCACGGGGACGTCATCGACAGCCTGGTGGTGGCTGCCGCCGCGGTACAGCTGTCCTCGCCCCTCGCGCCAGGACGGCCGCTCCACCTCCTGGCTCCCCTGGTCACGCGACTTCTCAACAGGATTGACATGCCACCCGTCTACGCTGATCCGTCGCTGGCCGAGCACGACACCAACTACCCGTGGGCGCCGAGTGATGCCGCGCTCTCGCTGCTGACGTTCAGCAAGCGGACGCGCCGACGACTGCCGGAGGTGGAGGTCCCCACGTTGATCCTGCAAAGCCACAACGACTCCACCGTGGCGCCGAAAAGCGCCGAGATCATCTATGAACACATCTCCACCCCAGCAGGAGAGAAGCAGATCGTCTGGTTCGAGGAAACGGAGCACGAGATGTTCCGCGACTGCGAGCGCGAAGCTGCCGTCGCCGCGGTGGCAAGCTGGGTGCGGGAGCGGAGCAATCAGGAGCAATCATCATAGCGCGGCGAAGGCCACCAAGCCGCCTCAATCATCTTTTCCTCGGAGGTAGACGATGAAGACCGTTCGACTCGTCCTGGTCGGGCTCGGGAATCTGGGACGCCGCTTCTGCCAGGTGTTGGAGGAGAAGAGGAGCCACCTCCGTCAACGCTACGACCTCGATCTGGTGCTGGTCGGCGCTGCCGACAGCCGCGGCGCCGCCTACGACCCGGCCAATGGCCTGAACGCAGGGCAGGTCGCGGCCATCAAGGCCGACGGCGGGACCATCGCCGACTATCCCAGGGTCGGCAGGGAGAACTGGCTGGCGCCAGCGCTGGTCGCTACTGCGCAGGCTGACGTGCTTCTGGAGGCATCGCCGGTCAATCTGGAACAGGGTGCAGAGCCCGGACTCTCCTGCATACGCACGGCGCTGCGAAGCGGCATGCACGTCGCCACGCCCAACAAAGGCCCGCTGGTGGTCGCCTATCAGGAGCTTCACGAGCTGGCAGCTGCGCACGACGCAGAGCTGCGCTTCGACGGCACCGTGGCCGGAGGTCTGCCCGCCCTCTATCTGGGCCAGCGCGACCTGCGGGGCGCCGTCATCGAGCGGATGGAGGCGGTGCCCAACCTGTGCACAGGCTACGTGATGGACATGCTGGCCGACGGCATGAGCTGGGAGGAGGCCACCGCTCGGGCCCGTGAGGCGGGCGTGCTGGAGGGCGACGGCTCCTGGGACCTGGAGGGATGGGACGCCGCGGCCAAGCTGGTGATCCTCGCCAACGCGGTGCTATCGCAGCCGGTCACGATGGATGCCGTCCACCGCACCGGCATCACCAACCTGGCGCCCGATCAGCTCCGGTCCGCCCAGGCGCGCGGCGAGCGCTACCGGCTGCTGACCAGCGCGGAACGGCAGGCCGAGGGGTACTACGCGCTCTCGGTGGCGCCGGTACCGCTCTCCTCAGATCATCCACTGGGCCGCCTGGGCCGCAAGCAGATGGGAGTCCTATACGAGACGGACATCTACGGCACCATCACGGCCATCATCGACGAACCGAGCCCCGTGCCCTCCGCCGCGACGATGCTGCGGGATGTGTTGGACATGTATGCGTGAGGCGTGATGCGTTAGGCGGGAGGCATGATGCATGAGAGACAGCACGGGGGCTTGACGGCCTGGGGGATCGCTTGTTGGCTGACGCTAGTGGCGCTCAGCAGCTGCCTGCTCTCGCCGTGGACTGAGGAGGCCGAACCAGCCTTCGAGACGCCTAAAGTCGAGAGGAGCTTGACCGCGCCGACGGCGTGGCCGAGCGACACGCCAACACCGTCGGCCAAGCCGCCGAACGAGGCGCCAACGACGACCTCCAGCCCGACCGCCGCTCCGACGAGCACGGCGTCGGCTATGATCCCGAGCGCGACGATGATTACGCCGGATCAGGATGCCACGGCGACTCCGACGACGGCCAGCACGGCCACACCCAGCGCCGCGGCACCGACCGCGCCGACCAACTCGACGCCCACGCCGACCAGCTCGCCCCCAACGCCAACGCAGCCCCCAACGCCGACCGAGCCCAGCCCGGCGACCGTGGCCGTATGGGAGCAGGAGATCACGCTGCAGACCTATGGCTGGCAGGAGGCCCTGGTACCCACCGAGCCCGGCGACCCGATCTACCCTTACCCACGCCTCAACTTCGAGGCCGTCACGCCCCCGGAGCCCCAGTCCTACCGGGCCGTCGTGATCCAGAACCAGTACGTACGCCTGATCGTTCTGCCGGAGCTGGGAGGGCGGATCCTCCGCTGGACCGATCGGGTCACCGGTCGGCAGCTGTTCTACGCCAACCCGGTGATCAAGCCCACCCAGTGGGGCTACCGCGGCTGGTGGCTGGCCACCGGGGGGATGGAGTGGGCCTTCCCCACCGAGGAGCACGGGCTGAATGAGTACCGCCCCTGGCAGTACCAGCTGCTGTGGAACGGCGTCCGGGTGTGGGACACGGAGGATCGCACCGGGATGACGATCGAGATGACGATCGCGCTGGAAGGGGGCGAGAGCGCCTTCAACGTCACGCCGCGCATCGTCAATTCCACGGCCCAGGCGCAACAGTACCAGTTCTGGGCCAACGCGATGTTGACGCTCTCCGACACGAACAGCCCCTCCCCAGAGCTGACCTTTGTGCTGCCCGACGATCAGGTGACGGTTCACGCCACGGCCGACGAGAGCCTGCCCAGCCCGGGTCAGGCGATGGGCTGGCCTATCCACAACGGGCGCGATTTCAGCCAGTACAGCACGTGGGAGCGGTATCTGGGCATCTTCGCCAACCCTGCGCAGGCGGATTTCTTCGGCGCCTATGACCGGCAGAGCGACCAAGGCGTGGTACGCATCTTCCCCCACGAGGTGGCGAGAGGCGTCAAGATCTTCTGTCTGGGCGATCTATCCTCCAGCCTGTGGACCGACGACGGGCGAGGATCTCGCCCAGGCCGTTACGTCGAGCTGTGGGCCGGGCTGACGCCGACGTTCTGGGATAGCTGGACCTTAAACCCGGGAGCGAGCGTCAGCTGGACCGAACAGTGGTACGCGGTGAGCGGCATCGGCGGCTACAACTGGGCCAACGAGACGGCCGCCATACGATTGACGCCATCGGGGGACTCGGCCACGGTCGCCGTGTCCACCACCCGCGAGCTGGATGGCACGGTTGTGCTGCGACGCGGAGGAGCGGACGTGGCGCGCTGGGACGCCTCCATCGCTCCGGACCGACCGTTCCAGGTCAGCGGGGGGCCAGCCTCCGGAGGAGATTGGGGTGTGCGGGTCCTCACCGACGGTCAGGTCGTCGCCCAGATGGGACCATGATAGACAGCAAACAGACTATGGACACATTTGACTTGGATCACGTTACTGCATCGGAGCGAACAGCATGAACCCTACCTTTGAATGGGGCCTTGAACTGATCCGCACCGTCCAGCGGGTCCAGGGTCCAATGCTCAACACCCTCTTCAAGGCCTTGACAGCTCTGGGCAGCGAGGATTTCTACTTCCTCCTCCTTCCCCTGCTGCTGTGGTGCATCGATTTCGCCGTCGGGGCACGGCTTGCCGCCGTCTTCCTGCTCTCGGCCTACGTCAACGTCGGGCTGAAGGACCTCTTCAGGCTGCCGCGCCCGTTCGTCCTCGATCCGTCGGTCAAGCTGTACGACGTCGAGGGATACGGCATGCCCAGCGGCCACGCTCAGCTCTCGGTCGTTATCTGGGGCACCATCGCCCACGCATTGAAAAGGACATCGCTGTGGGTCCTGGCCGGGCTGCTGGCAGCCCTCATCGGCCTCTCCCGCATCTATCTGGGCGTCCACTTCCCGACGGACGTGGCGGCGGGCTGGCTGATTGGGGCGCTCCTCCTGGCGGGCTACGTCGCGCTCCATTCCCTCGTCGAGACGTGGCTGGAGGAGAGAGGGTTCAGCGTGCAGTTGATGCTGGTCGTGGCGCTCTCGCTGGCGCTGCTGCTGCTTCACGCCACGGAGGACACAGCCAGCCTGACGGGCATCCTCCTGGGAGCAGGGGTGGGCCTGGCAGTGCTGAGGAGACATCTTACCTACCGGGCCGGCGGTCCGCTGTGGAAGCGGGGAGCGCGTCTCTTGCTCGGCGGCGCCATCATGCTGGCGCTACGCTTTGGGCTTAAGGCCGTCTCCCCCGAAGCCTCCGGATCGTTCCAGCTGGCGCTCCGCTTCACTCGCTACGCCATACTCGGCCTCTGGATCGGCCTTGGGGCGCCGTGGACGTTCAACCAGCTCCGGCTGGCCACGGGCGACGAAGAGCCGACGCAGGGTTGAGGAGGTCCCTCACCAAGTAGGCTCAGCGGATCAGATTGGGTCAGCGGCTGCTCAGGCGCCGGAACCAGACCCTGATCACCATAGCGGACGCGAGCACAGACGCGAGGGCGATGAGCGTCGACCGGATGGAAAGCGGTGACGGCAGCGCGACCACGGGCGATGGCGCTGCTGCGCTTACGGCGGTCGGACTGGGCGGCGCTGCCGTCAGCGTCGGCAGAGGCGTCTCCGACGGGGTTGGCGTTGGGGTGGACGTGGGAGCCGCGGTGGCGGTAGGCGTGGGCGTCTCCGTGGGCGTCGGTGTCGGCGTCTCGGTGGGCAGAAGCGTAGGCGTAAGCGTGGGTGTGGGCGTAGAGGAAGGCGCGGGAGACGGCGTCAGCGTAACGGTTGGCGAGACGCTCTGGGTGGCCGTAACCAGGGGCGTCGCCGTCGCAGGCGGGAGGCCACCCGCCTCCTCCACCAGCAGATACGTGGGACCGCCCACGATGCAGCCGAGATACTCATCGGCGCAGCGCGCGCCCGGCAGCGTGAGCGCATACTGCCCCCCCTCCGGGTGGATAGCCCGCTCGGCGCCGGTCTGATCGATCAAGCGGGCCTGGGGCGCCAGGGCCGGCAGGGAAACAGAGACATCGCTGCCGGTGCGCGCCCAGAGGACGCGTGTGGTGCCATCTCCCCGCTCCAGGGTGACGACCTGGTAGAGGCCGTGGCGCTCCGCGCGGGCAAGCGTGGCGCCGGCGTAGTGGGTGGTGATCAGCTCATAGGCCTCGAAGGCCGGGCGTCGGGAGCCGTCGGGGCGAATCAGGCCGAACGGCTCACCCCCTGGTGGCAGCCCCACATCCTTCAGCTTGTAGACGGCGACCCGCTCCGCTCCGGCGCTCAGCGCAAGCGCGAAGCTCTGGAGGAGGAAGCTGGCCTGCTCCTCCACGCTGACCCGCCAGCGCGGACGCAGGAGGGGCCAGTCCGGATCGCTGTCCGGCGAGGCGTTGGTCTCGTTGACCCAGATCGGCTTCTGCAGGCCGTAGGCGCGCAGCGCCGCTCGGGTCTCGTTGATGACGTAGGGCACCGACTCGGTCTGGAAGTAGATGTGGAGGGTGACGGCGTCGAAGTAGTAGCCGTGCTCGGCCGCCGTCGGATCCTGCACCACGCGGGCGAGGAAGCGGCGGAGGTAGGTCTGGTCGTGCCAGAAGGTCAGCCCGGCCAGGTGGATCTGAACGTCCGGATCGACCTCATGGGCGGCGAGGTAGGCCACTTTGAGCAGACGGTAGTAGTCATCCAGGGAGCCACACCACTCGTTGCCGTAGGTCTGCAGGTCGATGTCCGGCTCATTCCAGATCACCCAGCGGTGGATCCGGTCCCCGTAGATCTGGACAACGCGGCGCACAAAGGTGGCCCACAGGTTCCCAGGGTCGTCGACAGGAAGCTCCAGCCCGCGCGGCACGCCGCAGCCGGGCGTGCCATCTGTGGCCCACGCCGGGGTGTGCTTCAGGAGCCCGATCACCTCCCGCCCCTGCTGAGCTGCCAGCTGGAGCCAGCCATCGGGCACGTGATAGCCGTTCCAGTCCTCCGGCCCGCTGGGCTGGAGCTCCGACCAGTAGAAGAGGATGCGGTCCCAGGCGACGCCGGCCTCGGCAGCGGCCACGGGGTCGCGAAAGGCCTCCACGGCTCCAAAGCGTGCATCCAGGGGGCCGCCCTGAGCGACCGCCGGCCTGGGGAGCACGAGGCAGTGCGTCAGGACCAGGAGAAGGAGGCTCGCTTGGACGCCCCTGTGCCTCCGCTCCACAGAACGCTTTATCCCAGGCCGTCCGACCCGCATCCTCTGCCGCAGGGATCTGGTGGCCTCCTGAAAAAGGCCTGCTAGAAAGCTGCTCAAGACCCCGATCACCCTGTCTTGAGGACCTCCGCCTGATACCAGGCCCAGAAGCGCTCCATGCCCTCTCGGACGGGCACTTGGGGATCATAGCCGAGGAGCTTGCGGGCCTTAGTGACGTCAGCGTGGGTGATAGGCACATCGCCAGGCTTGGTGGGCTCCTGGACGATGATGGCCTCCCGCCCCACGACCTGCTCCACCAGATGGATGAAGTCGCTCAGGGAGATCGTCTCCCCCCGCCCCAGATTGATCAGCTCGTAGGGCAGCTCGGCATCGAGAGCGGCTAACACGCCGGAGACGATGTCGTCGATGAAGGTATAGTCCCGCCGCGAGCTACCATCGCCGAACTGACGCAGCGTATGGCCCTCGGCGATCCACTTGGTGAAGAGATAGGGCGCCATGTCGGGCCGGCCCCGCGGGCCGTAGACGGTGAAGAAGCGCAGACCCGTGCAGTTAAGGCCGTAGAGGTGATGGTACGTGTAGGCCAGCACCTCCTTGGCCACCTTCGTCGCGGCGTACGGCGAGATAGGACGGGTGACCTTAGCGTCCTCGCGGAAGGGAACCGGGTTACAGGCGCCGTAGACCGACGAGGACGAGGCGAAGACGAACGACCGCACATCGTGACGACGGGCCCGCTCTAGGACGTTCATCGTACCGCGTACGTTGACGGACTCGTAGAGCTGGGGCTGCTCGATCGAGGCGCGGACACCGGCCATCGCGGCGATGTGACAGACCTTGTCGAAGCCGTAGTCATCGAAGAGCTCGGCCAGGAGCCTCTCATCGCGCACGTCACCCTCGACCAGACGGTAGCGCCGCTGCCCACGGGCGGCCTCGACGTTGGCCCACTTGCGCGCCGGGTCGTAGTAGTCGTTGAAGTTATCGAGCCCAACGACCTCGTCACCGCGGGCCAGAAGCGCCTCGCCCACGTGGCTGCCGATGAAGCCGGCCGCACCAGTCAACAGCACCTTCATCCTTCCACTCCGATCATGCTAATCGATTTCATAAACGAGACGGATCGCAACGACTCATCCTATGGTCTCCAGACGGCAGCTGGATTGCGAATCCAGCTGGAGCAAGGGCGGCAGATGTTTGAGCGGTGGCACAGATTGTAACAAACTCACGCCTTGACGCATGGCTCCATCGAGTGCAGGGAAAGAGAGCCTCAATCCTCCGCGGCGGGCCGGATGTCCTGGACGTTGAGCTGGAGCTGTCGCCGTCCCCGCCACTCATTGAGCTCCAGGTGGTAGGCGACGTCGACCACGGGCGGCAGTCGACCGGCCCAGGCCCCCTGTCGGAAGGCGATGCCGTCCCACGTGGCCGTCCCGTCCGACAAGGTCAGCTTGAGGTGCTTCCGCTCGCGGCCGACGGCCCGGTGATGGCGCACACACACGCTCCGACTGACGAAGATCGGCTGCTGGTTGCCGCAGCCACAGGGCTCCAGCCGCGAAAGCGCCTCCAGCAGGTCCCAGGACATCCCCGAGAGCGGGGCCTCCGCGTCGACGGTCAGGACGGGCGTCAGATCCTCCTCGCTCAGCCGCTCGACGGCGATCCCCCGCAGCCGCTGCCGCAGCGGCTCCAGGTTCCGGTTGGCGACCTCGAACCCGGCCGCGGCCGCGTGTCCGCCGTAACGGAGCAGCAAGTCATCGCAGGCCTCCAGCGCACGGGTGATGTGGAAGGCATCGATGGAGCGGCACGAACCGCGGCTGAACCGCTCACCCACCTCGACCACCACCGCCGGGCGGTAGAACTCGTCCAGCAAGCGGCTGGCGACCAGCCCAACAATGCCGGGCCGGAAGTCGGGGGCAGCGGCGAAGAGCACCAGGTGATCATCCATCGTCTCCAGCACCATCTGACGGGCCAGGTCTTGGGCCTCGCGCGTGAGTCGCTGGCGCTCCCGGTTCAGGCCATCGAGCCTCACCGCCAGCTCCTGAGCCTCCACCGGATCTGGGGTGACGAGCAGGCGATAGGCGGTCTCGGTCTCGTCCAGGCGGCCGGCGGCGTTGAGTCGGGGCCCCAGCACGTAGCCGATGGCCGTGGCGTCCACGGCCCCAGGCTTGAGGCCAGCCTGCCGGCAGAGCGCCCGGATCCCGAGGCGGTCCATGGCGTTGACGCGCTCCAGCCCACGACGCACAAGGCTGCGGTTCTCACCGCGCAGAGGGACCACGTCGGCCACGGTGCCGAGGGCGACGAGATCGAGGAGCTCCTCCTCCTGCAGCGAGACATCCTGGTCGGTCACGGGGGTCTGGCGGTGGCTGCGGAGGAGCGCCTGGGCCAGGCGGTAGGCCACGCCCACGCCGGCCAGGCCGCGATAGGCCCCCTCCGAAGCGCCATCGAGGCGGCATCCAACCCGTTGGGGATCGACCACGGCCACGGCGTCGGGCAGCCGCGAGCCGACGCTGTGATGGTCGGTGACCACGACGTCCAGCCCGAGCTGGTTGGCGGCCGCCACCTCGTCGTGGGCGCGGATCCCGCAGTCGACGGTGACGACCAGGCTGACGCGGCCCTCGGCCAGCGTCTCCAGCGCCCCCTGGTTCAGGCCGTACCCCTCGTCCACGCGACGTGGGATGTAGGGCCGGACCTGACCGCCCAGCGCTTCCAGAGTCTGCACCAGCAGGGCCGTCGCAGTGACCCCGTCGGCGTCGAAATCGCCGTAGACCGCGATGCGCTCACCGCGGCGCAGGGCGCGCCGGATGCGGCTGACGGCGCGGTTCATTCCCGGCAGGGCGAAGGGATTGACAGCGTCGTCCCGCCCATCCAGAAAGGCGTCCACAGCCTCGGGGTTGGTGACGTCGCGGTTGTAGAGTGCCTGCACGACCAGAGGGTGCAGGTGAGAGAGCTGGGACACGTAGGTGGCAGGGGCAGCCGGAGCCACCTGCCAGCGCTTAGGCAATGGGGCCATATCTATCCGGGTGGCGAGCCGTGTGGCGCTCCAAAGTGAAAAGCCCTTCGCCACAACGGGAAAGGGCTCTTCTGTGCCGACGCCGCCGTGAAGCGGCGCGCCGGGCTAAATCCAACCCTGATTCTTGCAGAAGTCGGTCAGCCAGGGAATCTCGAACCACTCGCCCTGGTAGGCCTTTATGCCCGGGTAGAGAAGCACGACCCAGATGAGCCACCACACAATGGCACAAATCCCCAGCGTCACCAGCGATAACACAATGCCCAACACCGTGAGGATCACGTTTGCCGCCAGGGACTGGATGGCATGGTAGCGCACAAAGGGGCGATCCTTCTGCGGCTCAATGAGCAGGGCGATTATGGCCAGGATCCAGCCCACCCAGGGGAGCCAGCTGAGCATGGCCCACAGCTTGTCATCATCCGTGATCTCGGTTCCGATCTCTTCACCCATCGGGGTGCCAACGTTTTCCTCTGCCACGTCTACCTCCTTGTCGTATAGGCTTATGGTTGAGGCCATGAGCCCCAGCGGTGTTGCACCAGCGCGACCCTTCGGGGCGGCGTGCCAGCGCCCTCTTCATCGTCCGGTCCCACGCCAGCCGCGCCCGCCAGGACCCCGAGAGCCGTCCGACGCTGCCTGATGCGCACTACAGCCAGATGTCATCGGGCACTGTTAAGGGATCCGTTGCGAGCACGGGCTGACCGGGCAAGGCTATTGTATCAAACGAAGGCCGGGATGTCAATCTCCGAAGGGCAAGCGCCAGGGTGTTATCGTTTTCGCCAAGCTTGCGAGTGCGGCTGGCCCTGGCGGGTGGTTTGGGGGCGGCTCCGGACAGCCACGGCGGCGGGGGCGACGCGGGCGGCGGCGGCGACGTGGGCGGCGGCGCGGGCACAGGGAAAACCT
>CAZNRX010000070.1:0-20083 GCA_964575455.1 uncultured Anaerolineales bacterium
TCAGTGGCCCAGTTCTGCCTTCCAGGAGCTTGTCCCCAGTGTGTAACGCTCCCGACGACGCGTCTTTCCAGGCCCGACGATCTTGGGTATAATCACACCAGTCTCAACGCGCCAACGCGTCACCTAGCTCTAGGATGCCAAGGCTTCTCCGACATAGGCAGGAGCTTGATACGATCTCTCTTCTGTTGAGAGAATCGCGTGGAGGAAAACGTGAAAGGCAACGATCTCGTCGCCAACTTTGTAGATGAAACGACGTGGGACCAACTACCGTCATCCGTTCGCCATATCGCCCACCTGACCCTCCTGGACACGCTGGGCACGACGCTGGTCGGCACGTTGACGCCGGTCAGCCAGATCACGGCCGACTACGCGACGCAACGCTGGCCGGGTGACGAGGCCACGATTCTGCTCCACGATCGCCGCGCATCGGCGGCCGGGGCAGCCTTCGCCAACGGCTACGCCGCCAACGGCATCGACATCGACGACTGTGCGCTCTACACCAAGGGCCACCCCGGCGTGCAGATCATACCCACAGCCCTGGCCCTGGCCGAGGCGCGGCGCTTGAGCGGCGCCGATATGCTAACCGCCGTTGTAGTGGGCTATGAGGTGGCCCATCGCGCCGCGCGCGTCTGGCACGCAACGCACGACGTCTACCAAGCATGTGGCTCCTGGGGCTCCGTGGCCTGCGCCGCCATCGCCGCCCACGTGATGAAACTCAACCAGGAGCAGACACGTCACGCGCTGGGCATCGCGGACTATCACGCGCCCAATTTGCCCATGATGCGCGACATCGACGACCCCGCCATGGTCAAACACGGCATCGGGTGGGGCGCTATGAACGGCATCGTCTCCGCTGAGCTGGCCGAGCGCGGCTTCACCGGCGTCCCGAGCCTTTTCGGATTTGAGGCGTACCAGGCCTGGGTGACGGACATTGGCGAGCACTACATCATCGAGGAGGGGCTAGCCTGGAAGCGGTACGCCTGTTGCGCGTGGGATCACGCCGCCATCCTGGGCGCCGACCAGCTGATGAACGAACACGGCTTTGGGGCGGAGGACATCGCGCACATACGCGTGGAGACGTTCCACGAGACGGTAAGGCTAGGCACCGACATCCCATCCACAACCGAGGAGGCGCAGTTCAACCTGGCGTGGCCGCTGGCGGCCTACATCGTCGACGGCGAGATCGGACCCAGTCAGGTCCTGGAGCATGCCTTCGAGCGAAAGGATATCCGCGACCTGGCGGGGCGGATTGAGGTAGCGGAGACAGATGAGGTGAATGAGCTCTACCGGCTGGCGTGCGAGGGCGATCCCCGAGGCAAGTACGTCAGCAAGGTGATCATCGAGCTCCGCAACGGCCAGAAGGTAGAGACCGGCTATGTGGAAAGTGAGATCAACTTCCCGCAGGAGACATGGGACGAGGAGAGCCTGGAGCATAAGTTCCGCTGGCTGACCGGTCACGTGCTGAAGGAAGGCCAAGTCGACAATCTGGTCGAGATGATCTGGCGCTTTGAGACTGTCTCGGATGTGCGGGCGTTGACAGATTTACTGACGGGATAGGTTGAGAGACCGCCAGAGGCAGTTCCAAGTATCCCCAACCCGCCAGTCTACCAGCAAAGGAGAGCGTATGAAGGCCGTTCAGATTGTTGAGATCGGAGCAGCGCTAAAGGAACGCGAGGTTCCTGTGCCAAAGATCGGCGAAGGGGACGTGCTGGTGCGGGTCAAAGCTGCCGGCGTCTGTCACTCAGACGCTCACTACCGCGCGGGCAACTCGTCGGTCGGCCCGCTGCCCATCACGCCGGGACACGAAGTGGCCGGAGTCGTGGAGGAGGTGGGCGCCCAAGTCGCCAACGTGGAGGCCGGCGACCGGGTCTGCCTCCACTATCTGATCACGTGCGGCAACTGCCACTACTGCAGCCTGGGCAGCGAGCAGTTCTGCGTCGAGGCCTCCATGATCGGCAAGTACCGCGATGGCGGCTACGCAGAGTACATCGCCGTGCCCGCGCGCAGCGCCGTCCCTCTTCCCGAGGAGATCCCCTTCGAGCAAGGGGCCGTCATGATGTGCTCGTCGGCCACGTCATTCCACGCTCTTCGCAAGGCGCGTCTGCGGGCTGGCGAGGCGGTGGGCGTCTTCGGCGTAGGCGGATTGGGCATGTCGGCCATTCAGCTCGCCAATGCCATGGGAGCACTGGACGTCTACGCCGTGGACATCAACCAGGAACGGCTGGGGATGGCGGAGGGCTTCGGCGCTATCCCGGTCAACGCCTCGGAGGTCGACCCGGTGGAGGAGATCCGGCGCTTGAGCGACGGAAGAGGCATGGACGTGGCGCTGGAGCTCATCGGGCTCCCCTCGACCATGCGACAGGCTGTGCAGTCGCTGGCCGTCTTCGGCCGGGCGGTGCTGGTCGGCATCGCTTCCGAGCCCCTGGAGATAGATACGTACCGCGAGCTTCTCGGCCGCGAGGCCGAGGTGATCGGAGCCGCCGATCACCTGCTGCAGGAGCTGCCGCTGTTGATCGAATATGTACGCCGCGGGGTGCTCGACCTTTCGGACATCGTCACCCAGACGGTGCCCCTGGAGGCCGACCCCATCAACCAGGCCCTGGACGACCTGGAGGCATTCGGCGGCGGTGTGCGCACCGTCATCACCCCGTGAGAGGGCGTCCACACCTGGTCTCGACCCATGAGGGACTACTCTGATGCCAGCGCACGCTCATGACCATCCAGCGCTAACGGCAGACGTGGTGATCCTCGCCCTCGGCGAGGAGGGGCTGAATGTGCTGCTCATCCAGCGCGGCAAGCCACCCTTCCAGGGCGACTGGGCTCTCCCCGGCGGTTTCGTCAACGTCGGTGAGTCGCCCCAGCGCGCGGCATCCCGCGAGCTGGAGGAGGAGACCGGCATCCGTGATGTTCAGCTGGAGCAACTG
Source organism: uncultured Anaerolineales bacterium (assembly GCA_964575455.1). GTDB lineage: Bacteria > Chloroflexota > Anaerolineae > B4-G1 > B4-G1 > SKLM01. The sequence goes on from CAZNRX010000070.1 coordinate 2,925, forward strand.
CGCACATTTGGCGATCCCGGGCGCGATCCACGCGGTCACACCGTCACGGTGGCCTACCTTGCCTTGGTAGCAGCGAGCGCTTCCCCCCGAGTTGAAGCGGGCAGCGACGCTGCCGAGGCGCGATGGTGGCAGATAGGCGGCCTGCCGCCGTTGGCGTTCGACCACGCCGACATCCTGACCTACGCCCTCCACGCGCTGCGCTCCAAACTGAGCTGCGTGTGTGGAGATCCTGGGGCACGGGACACGCTGCCAGCGGAGCTATCGCTCGGCGATCTGCGCGCTGCATGCCGTGCGATCGTCGAGAGGCTGGAGGAAGACGCCTAACACCTTCGACCATCTTGAGCAAGCAGGGTCATCGGTGAACCAAATGATGGTTCCCGTTGTACATCTAGTGGACGTGCCTGCTGGCTCACCAATTTGAACGGATGTAGGAGATGCCATGGACATCGAAAGAGTGCAAGTCGTTACGGAGAGACTGACCCAGAACATCGAGCAGGTGATCATCGGCAAGCGGGATGCGATTGAGCTGGTCATCGTGGGCCTGCTCGCACGGGGGCACATCCTCATTGAGGACGTGCCCGGCGTGGGCAAGACCATGCTGGCACGCACCCTGGCAAAGTCGCTGGGCTGTAGCTTCAGCCGGATTCAGTTCACGCCCGATATGCTGCCCTCAGACGTGACCGGCGTCTCGATCTTCAACCAGAAGACGCGCGAGTTCGAGTTCCGCCACGGCCCGGTCATGGCCCAGGTCGTGCTCACCGACGAGATCAATCGGGCCACGCCTAAGACGCAGGCGGCGCTTCTGGAGGCAATGCAAGAGCTACAGGTGACCGTCGATGGTGTCACTCATCCGCTGCCTGACCCATTCGTCGTCCTGGCGACGCAGAACCCAATCGAGTACGAGGGCACTTTCCCGCTGCCGGAGGCTCAGCTAGATCGCTTCCTGATGCGCATCCGACTCGGTTACCCCAGCCCAGAGGCAGAGATCGACATCCTGGAGTCGCAGCGCTACGTCCACCCAGTGACGCAGATCGAGCAGGTGCTCCCCGTCGCCGAGCTCCTCTCGGCCCAGGAGGCCCTGAAGGACGTCTACCTGGACGCGCTGATCAAAGAGTACATCGTCGACATGATCGAGCAGACGCGCCATCACCCCGACATCTACCTCGGGGCTAGCCCACGCGGATCCCTGGCGCTCTACCGGACCGCGCAGGCGTGGGCAGCGATACAGGGCCGCGACTACGTATTGCCGGACGACATCAAGAGCCTCGCCATACCGACGCTGGCACACAGATTGATCGTCAACCCCGCTGCGCGTTTGAAGGACGTCACCGGCGAGACGGTGATGCGGGAGATTCTGGGAACCTTGCGCGTGCCCGGCGCGGACGTAAGGCCGCAATGATGGAGTCCGCCGGGAAGGTGGGGCGCAGGGAGGGGCCCAGATCAGCCGCCCTAGAAACGCCCCGTCCTAGCACCGCCTGTTCACGGCGGTGCGCCTCCGCCGCCAGCGGCACATTTGACAACACCACATGATGCGCTTTCCACGAGCATGGGTGGTCCTCGGGCTCGGGCTGGTTAGCCTGGTCATGGCACTCGTCACCGGGCGCGAGATGTATTATCGACTGACCTACCTTCTCTTCGCGACGCTTGCTGTGTCAGCGGGCTGGGCCTGGTCGTCGATCCACGGTCTTCGGCTCAAGCGCTACACCCGCGCCAAGCGCGCCCAGGTTGGCCGGGTTATGGACGAATACCTAGCCATTGAGAACGCCTCCTGGCTGCCTAAGCTACTGGTGGTGGTTCACGATCAGTCCTCCTTGCCCGGTCACCACGCGGGGCACGTGATCCACAGCCTGGGAGCGCATCAGACCTTCGACTGGCGGGCGCGCACTCTGTGTGAGGAGCGAGGCCATTTCCAGCTCGGTCCAATGACGACCTCCGGTCGCGACCCGCTGGGATTGTTCGAACGCCGACAGACGTTCCCGCAGACGAGCACCATCGTCGTCTATCCAGCCGTCATGCCGGTGCGTGGGCCGCTCCCACCGAGAGGCCCGCTTCCCGGCGGGGACACGCTTCGCCGCCGAACGCACCACATCACCCCCAACGCTGCAGGCGTGCGTGACTACGTGTCGGGCGATAGCCTCTCTCGCATACACTGGCGCTCCACCGCGCGAAAGAACAAGCTCATCGTCAAGGAATTCGAGCGAGACCCCATCTCAAACGTCTGGATCTTCCTCGACATGGAAGAGAGCGTGCAAGCGAGAGTGGCTAGCACTCGGGGCGACGAAGAGGGCCCAGCGCACGTGGCAAGCGTCGAGAAACCGCTGTGGCGGCGCGTGGAGGAATTCCAGTTGGCACCGAGCACCGAGGAATACGGCGTCACCGCGGCCGCATCAATGGCGAACGTCTCCATCCGGCAGCGGTACGCTGTGGGGTTGGTGGCCTATGGGCAGCACCGCGAGGTCATCCAGCCCGATCGCGAGGAGCGCCAGCAAAACAGGCTCCTAGAGACACTCGCGATGCTGCGAGCGAAGGGGACCATACCTTTCAGCCAGGTGTTGAGCGGCGAGGGCAGCCGCCTCGCACGAGGAACGACTGTGATCGCCATCAGCCCATCGACACGAGAGGATTGGGTGGAAGCGGCGCTCTACCTCAGCGACCGCGGTATCCGTGTGCTCGCTATCCTGCTTGATGCACCAAGCTTTGGCGGACGCGCTGGCAGCCGTTCGGTGAAGGATCGCCTGCTGGCATCTGGCATCCCCGCAGTCATCGTGAAAGAGGGTGTGCCGCTTACGGAAGCCCTGAACGCTTTGGCGCCAACCGTTCAGGCGCGGGTCCCGCTGCCCCAGAGAGCGTGATCCTTCACTGGCGCTTCTTCACCGCTCCAGCCAGTCCGCAGCCAGCCTGGTCAGCTGGGTGACCGAGCCGCGGCGTATGTCAGGGTCGGGCAGCGACTCGAGGAAGAATGGGCCGTACGACTTGGTCAAGAGCCGCTTGTCGAAACAGACGACGATGCCGCGATCGTCTCGGGTGCGAATCAGGCGCCCGAAGCCCTGCAAGAAACGGAGAATCGTCTCCGGGACGGTGAAATCCCGGAAGGGCTGCTCAAAGGTCTCCGCCCGCGCGGCAAAAACCGGATCGGTGGGGACGCTGAAGGGGAGCTTCGCAATGGCAAGGCAGCTCAATGGATCGCCCGGCACATCCACGCCCTCCCAGAAGCTCCTGGTGCCCAACAACACCCGGCGGTCGCCGGTGCGGAAGTCCTCCAGGAGCTGGGCGCGGGAAATACCCTCCCCCTGAGCCCGGACCGTGATGCCAGCCTGAGCCAATGGGGCCTTGATCGCCCGCAGCGTGGCGCGCAGCTGACGATACGACGTAAAAAGAGCGAGCGCCCGTCCCTCGGTGGCGCGGAACAGCTGAGCCATCCCCTGCGCCACGATGCGTTGATAACCCCGCTCGCTGGGTTCGGGGACGTCATCTACGATGTAAAAGAGCGTGGAGCTCTCATAGTCGAACGGAGAGCCGACCGCCAGCTCATTAGCGTCCCAGGCATGCAGCCGTTCGCGGAGAAAGTCGAAGGTGCCACTGGTGCGTAGCGTGGCCGACGTCAGCACCACCGACCGCTTCTTGTGGAACAGCTCCTCCTGCATCAGCGGCCCAACGTGAAGAGGGGCAGCGTGCAGGCTGAGATGGTCACTGTTCGGTCGCATCTCCAGCCAGTAGATCAGGGACTCGGAGGGATCCATGACCATGTGACCGATCTGCTGCCGGACCTCCTCCAGGTGCTGCGCCATGCCCAGCATGTGTACCTGAAGCTCGCGAGCGACAGGCTCGGCATCCGCGAGTTCGTAGCTGGCGACCAGCTCATCCAAGCCCCCAGCCAGCCTCTCCAGCTCGCCCACCACCTCCTTGATCGGTCGATCCACGTCGTCGCAGGCCATCTCTATCGAGTCCCAGGCTGGCTGGACCCGCACCCCCGAGGTGAGACGCATACGGAAGGAGTATCGACTGCGTCGATCCCCCTTCTGGTCCTGAACGAACACCTCCAAGCGGTCAAAGAAGACGTCTAGCCGACTCACTGCCCGGTCGACGGCCTGCCCAACTTGCCCAATGGAAAGCTCGACCTTATCCATGATCTCCTTGGGCAGGTCAGCCTGCCGACAAAGACCCAGCACCTGGCTCATCAGGCCACTCACCCGCCCATCAGCGCTCACCCGTCCGATTTCGCTCAACAGTCGCCGCACACTGGTGCGATCAGTCTCAAAGCTAAGCCCATTGGTGATGGCCGACTCCAGATGGTGCGCCTCATCGACGATAAGGTAGTCGTACTCCGGGAGGGCACGGTTCTGCACCGCGACATCGGCTAGCAGGAGGGCGTGGTTGACGATAATCAGGTGAGCCGCCTCTGCCGAGCGCCGTGCGCGATAGAAGTAGCAGACACCACGCTGGAAGAAGCGGCACTGCTCCGGATTGCAGCCTTCGTAATCAGCCGAGAGACGGCGCCACATGCTTCGCTCCAGCGCCGTGGGGAGGAAGAGCTCGTCACCGTCGCCATCCTCGGTCCCCAGAAGCCAGATGAGGACCTTGGCCAGGACGCGGGCCTGCTCGGGCGAGCGCGCCCCACGATGGCGAAGCGCCTGCAAGCGGGCGGGGCAGAGATAGTGCGAGCGCCCCTTGAGCACCGCGGCCTCAAAATCGCCCGAGAGAATGCGATCCAAATCAGGCAGATCCTTATGATAGAGCTGCTCCTGCAGGTTGATGGTGTTGGTCGAGATGACAACGTGCTCCCCATTCTTGATTGCCCAGTGGACGGCCGGGATCAGATAGGCCAAGGACTTGCCCACGCCGGTGGGCGCCTCAACCAACAGATGGCGTCCCCGATTGAAGGCCTCGGTCACAGAGCGGAGCATCTCCACCTGCTGCGGGCGGTACTCATATTCCGGGAAGTAACCTGCAAACGCACCCTCCTGCTCCAACAACGATGCCAGGTAGTCGACGTTGAGCGATTCCTGATCAACAGCCGGCTCAAGCGACTGAACGCCATTCGAAGCAGCGAAGAGCGGGCCCTCTGGCCCCAGCCGCTCGGGCGTTTGGCGCTGCGCCGGGGGACGGTGAGCCGCCTCCTCCAACGCTTCTTGGAAGAAGGGACAAGCCTTCCAGGAGGCCCGCTGCCCGTGGCCGATGATCTCCTTCAACAGCCGAGGCGGCAGCTCGCATGCTCGCAGGAGCATCGCACGGAAGACCCGATAGCTGGCGACCGCGTCGTCCAGCGCTCGGTGCGCCTGCTCCAAGGTGACGTCCAGCATCTGTGCCAGCCGGCGCAGGCTGTATCGATCGGCGTCGGGCAGAAGCACACCAGCCAACTCAAAGGTATCCAGATGCTTGTTGTCGAACTGCTGGGCGTGTTGCTTTAGGAAGCGGATATCGAAGTCGACGCTGTGCCCTATGATCGGGTGATCGCCGACGAAGCGAACCAAGTCCGGCAGCACATCGTAGAGGTGAGGAGCACCCCTGACGTCCTGGTCGGTGATGCCGGTCAGGGTCGTTATGTCATGCGGAATGTGACGTCCGGGGTCGACGAAGGTGGAATAGGTATCCAGCAGCTCATCACGGCGGAATCTCGCCGCGCCAATCTCGATGATGGCATCGCGCTGCGCATCCACACCCGTGGTCTCTAAATCCAGGGCCACGTAGGTTCGGGGCATAGCTCCTCGTTTCTAGGCTGAAAGGGCCTCATTGAGTATCAACATCGCCATGGTGCCAGCTTGGCACGGGAACCGACCAAGCGACGGGAAGACATTATAACCCTACCGGCTGAACACGGCAAGAAGCCATGCAGACCTCTGCAACCGGCTGTTTGACACCCCCCAAGTCCTATGATATAGTAAAGCCGACCGTCCAGGAAGAACAGTCGGAGGCTTTGAGCGCTGAATCCGACCGACCATTAGGGCATCCACCACTCACTGCACGGCATCAGCCAGAGAGTGGGTACTAAGACAGTCGAATGCCCCTGCTAGGACACCAAGGAGTCTAGATGGCAAAGTCAAGAACGGAACGACTGGTGGATCGGCTGCGAAGCCTGCAGATGAGCACTCCCGATGTCGAAGCCTCCGCCCTCGTCAGTGTCGACGGATTGATCATAGCCTCTGCCCTTCCGGCCGGTGTCGAGGAGGACCGCGTCTCGGCGATGTCCGCCGCAATGCTCTCCCTGGGTGATCGCATTGCCAGCGAACTGGGACGGGGTATACTCAGTCAGGTCTACGTCAAGGGGGATCAAGGGTACGTCATCCTGATGTCCGTGGGCGAGGAGGCAGTACTCACCGTGTTGGCCCATCAGGAAGCCAAGTTAGGGCTCGTCTTTCTGGATATGCGTCGCACGGCCGAGGACCTGACCGCTCTGCTTTGACCGCTCATCCTTAACGGTGCACTGAGACGCCATAGAAGGCCCAGCCGATACGACAATCGCATCTCTATCAGGGAGGGTCGCACAGGTGACTCTCCCTGTTTCTTGTATCAGACGTCGATCTATCGTATGACGGCTCCAGCCAAATGAATCAAACGCGAAAGTACGTCTTCTGCACCGGCGGTGTGCTCAGCGGAGTGGGAAAGGGGGTGACGGCCGGATCGGTAGGCCGTATCATGAAGGCACGCGGCGTGAGCGTCTCCATCCAGAAGCTCGACCCCTACATCAACGTGGATCCCGGGACTATGTCCCCGTACCAACACGGGGAGGTCTTCGTCACCGACGATGGTGCCGAGACGGACCTCGACCTTGGACACTACGAGCGCTTCATCGACGAAAATCTGACACAGGCCAGCAATGTCACGACCGGTCAGGTTTACGCGGAGATCATCGCCCGGGAGCGCCGGGGAGACTTCCTCGGCGGTACGATCCAGGTGATCCCACACATCACGGACGAGATCAAGCGATGCATCGCCCTCGTTGGTGAGCAGACAGACGCCCAGGTGGTGATCGTCGAGGTAGGCGGCACGGTTGGCGACATCGAGGGGCTTCCGTTCCTGGAAGCACTGCGCCAGATGCGACAGGACGTGGGGCGCCGCAACACGTTCTACATCCACGTCACCTTCCTTCCTCACATCAGCGCCACCGACGAGCTGAAGACGAAACCAACTCAGCACAGCGTGCGCGAGCTGCGTTCGCTTGGCATCCAGCCTGATGCAATCATCGCACGCGCCGACCATCCGGTGGATGAATCGCTGCGCGACAAGATCTCGCTATTCTGTGACGTCGAGCGACAGGCTGTGATTCCACTGGTGACCACCCCTGTCCTGTACGAAGTACCACTGCTGCTAGAGGAAGCTGGTTTCGGGGACTTCATCGCCGAGCGGCTCGAGCTCCAAGTCAATGAGCCCGACCTGCGAGAATGGCGCGACCTGGTGAATCGCATCAGCGCGAGTAAACCCTCCCTGCCCATCGCCATCGTCGGGAAATACGTCGAGCTTCACGACGCCTACATGAGCGTCAGCGAAGCACTGGATCACGCAGCACTGGCACATGGCTGGGATATCGATCTCCACTTCGTCAGCTCTGAGAATCTGGAGCGTGGTCGGGCCTGGGACCAGCTGAGAGATATGGCGGGCATCGTCGTGCCTGGCGGCTTCGGCGAGCGAGGGATCGAGGGCAAGATCGACACAGCCCGTTGGGCACGTAAGAACAAAGTCCCCTACCTGGGGCTCTGCCTTGGCCTGCAGGTGATGATCATTGAGCTCGCTCGCCACGCCCTGGGCAGCGAAGAGCCGAACAGCACCGAGTTCGACGCCCGCACCGAGTATTCAGTGATCGACCTCATGCCCGAGCAGCGGTCCATCGTGGATAAGGGAGGCACAATGCGGCTTGGCCTCTATCCCTGTCAGATGGTACCGGGGACGAAGGCCGCCCAGGCCTACAACGCCGCGGTCGTCGAGGAGCGACATCGCCATCGCTTTGAGGTCAACAATGCTTACCGTGATCTGCTCTCGGAGGCTGGTCTCGTTTTCAGCGGCCTGTCACCCGACGGGCGCTTGGTCGAGATTGGGGAGCTGGCGGGTCACCCTTTCATGCTAGGCAGCCAATTCCATCCCGAATTCAAGTCCCGTCCCACACGCCCCCACCCTCTATTCAAAGCCTTCATCGCCTCAGCGATCGACTACTACCGACCTTCGTAGTCGGTCACGCAGCCCTGCGGAGTGCCGCCCGGGAGCACAGCAGCAGGTTGTCAAAACCACCCCTTCGTGTTAAGATACGGTCCGTTGCGTTTACAATAATCGCTTTCCGCTCTCGGACATCGAGCCGGGGGCAGCTACCATGGAAAGAAGGAGGTTCACTACGTGCGCAGTTATGAAATGGTCTTCATCGTTCGTCCAGACGTAGAAGAAGACGGGCTGGACGAGGTCATCAGTGACATCGGGGAGCTGATCAAGAGAAACGATGGGGAGGTAACAAAGGTTGAGCCGTGGGGATTGCATAGGCTCGCCTACCCCATCAAGAAGCATCAGGAAGGCCGATACGTCCTGATGACGTTTGAGCTAGAACCGAGGAACGTAACTGAGTTGGAGCGTGTTCTTAAGCTCAAGGAGTCCGTGATACGGCATTTAGTCATTCGCCTTGAGTCCTAGACCCGAGAAATTGGGATGCCCATGGTCAGGAGCCTGAACAAAGTCATGGTGATTGGTAAGGTCGGACGTGCTCCTGAGATGCGCTATATGCCCAGCGGTCGTCCAGTGACCTCATTCAGCGTCGGGGCAACGCGCTCGGGGGAGGACACCGAGAGCAGCCAGCACGATGAGACTGAATGGTTCAACGTGGTCGCCTGGGGCGATCTGGCCGAAAGATGCAAGGAGGACCTTCAGAAGGACGATCAGGTGTACGTCGAAGGACGGCTACAGACGCGAAGTTGGGAGACCGACAACGGGAACCATCGTTTTCGCGCTGAACTGGTGGCCAACGAGATGATCCTGTTGAGCCATTCTATGGAAAATGATACCAACTTAGCCGAAGCTGCCGACAAGTAGTAGTCAGTGCCATCTAGTGTTTAGTAGGAGGATGTATGAGCCCGTGGTATAGAAATCGACGCAGGACGTGTTACTTCTGTGAAGAGCATATCGATTACGTCGACTATAAGGACGTTGATACACTCAAGCAATTCCTGACCGATCGCGGCAAGATCCGATCGCGAAGGCAGACCTCAACCTGCGCCCAGCACCAGCGCCAGCTTGCCCGAGCTGTCAAGCGCGCTCGCCACCTGGCGTTGCTTCCCTTCGTGGGTTGATCGTGTGAAAGCGTCTCCTCCGGTGACTGCGTCGACCCGGAGACCATAGGAAGGCCCTCGACTAGCCTGGGCCTTCTTTTGTTTTGCATCTCGCTCAGACGGAGAGGTGAAGAAGATGACCAAGAAGGTTAGACGTACCCCTCGGCAGCAATTGACTCGCAAGCAACGCTCCCGCCTGGACGAAGAGAGGCGGATGGAGAGGATTCTTATTGGGAGCGTCAGCATCATCGCCGTCCTCATCGTGGGCGTCCTGGGCTACGGTGTCGTCGCCGAGAAGATCATCGAACCCCGCGAGCCCGTCGCTATCGTCGACGAAACGCCCATCATGACGGCCGATTTTGAAGCTCGGGTGAAGTTCAGACGTCTGCAGATGCAGAATCAACTGCGCTATCTGTATCAACAGCAACAGACTATGGCTTCACAAGGCTCAGAATCAGGCGGTCAGTCCTTCCAGCAGTACTTCCAGCAGCAGATCAACAACCTCCAATCGCAGCTGGCCTCAGAGAACGCCGAAGCGCTGGGCAAGCAGGTGCTCGACCAGATGATCCAGGAGGAGCTGGTACGACAGGAGGCAGAGCGCCGCGACATCGAGATCACAACCCAAGAGGTTCAGAGCGAGATTCACGCGAACTTTGGGTACAATCCGGATGCCACACCAGTGCCCACCTCCTCGCCCCCGCTAACGTCGACGGAATCGCTGACCACATCGCAGCCCACCCCAGCCCCCACGCCGACGCAGATGACGGAGGCGGACTTCCGTGAGATGTACAATCGATACATGCGGGATGGGCTGAAACCTATCGGCGTCTCCGAGCAGGAATACCGCTCCTGGATCAAGGCCTCGCTGCTCATCCAGAAGCTCCAAGCGGATATGAAGGAACAGCTTCCGCAACAGGCTGAGCAGGTTAAGCTGCGCTTCCTGAGCGTGAACAGCGAGGAGCGAGCCAACGAGCTTGCTCAACGCCTGGACAGTGGCGAGGACTTCCAGACATTGGCAGAGGAGATCAAGGCGGACGAGGAATCGCCTGGTTCCAGCAGTGAGCTAGACTGGCTGCCCAAGGATACGCTGGCGGATCGACTCGGTGAAGAGACAGCAACCACCATATTCAACCTGGACGTCGGAGAGCGCACCGAGCCTCTAACCCTGGGTGAGGAGAGCCAGGCGTACTACATATTCGAGGTGACGGGGCACGAAGAACGAGAGATCACGGACACCATTCTCGAGCAGATGGCTCAGGAGAGGTTCCAGTCCTGGCTGGAAGCTCAGCAGTCGCTTGTCGAGCGCAAATCAATCGAGGGTCACGTACCGACGGAGCCGTAGGCCCCTGTTCAGCCTATATGTCGCTTGGCCTCAATCACGTTGGGAAGGCTCTCAATCTTGGTCAAGACGCGGCTGAGCTGTGCAATGTCGCTGATTTCGAGCGTGATGTAGAGCGTGGAGATGTTCTTCTCTCGGCTAACGTTGACGGCCGACATGTTGATCCTCTCGTCGCTGATCACACCGGCGATCTCATGGAGCAGGCCGGTGCGATCATAGGCCCTGATAGAGGCCGCCACCGGGACCGTCTGCGGTTCCGCCCCCCAGTCGACATCGATTAGGCGATCCCTGTCATCCACGCGCAACACGTTGAGGCAGTCACATCGGTGAACCGTGACGCCTCTGCCCCGCGTCACGTACCCAACAATCTCCTCTCCCGGCAAGGGGCTGCAGCACTTAGCAAGGTGTGTCATCAGGCCGCCAGTCCCCTGCACTTGAATGCCTTCGACGGATTGTGGAAGAGAGGGAGGTTCGGCCGGCAGCAGCTGCTTCTCCTCTTCCACGCCCACCTCAGCGCCCAGCCTGGCGACCTTGCCGGCGATCTGCTGAGTGTTGATGTCGCCGAAGCCAACAGCAGCGTGGAAATCGTCGAGCTCATCGTACTCAAAGAGACGTGCCATCTTCTCGTGGCTGATGCGCTCCATCCCCAGGTGCTTCAGCTCCCGATCGACGACCTCTCGTCCCTGGACGATGTTCTTCTCTCGATCCTGCTCGCGGAACCAGCGTCGGATTTTGGAGCGGGCACGGGAGGTCTTCACGTAGCCCAGCGCTGGGTTGAGCCAATCGCGACTCGGTGATGCCTGCTTATCCGTAATGATCTCCACGCGGTCCCCGGTCTCCAACTGGTAGTTCAACCCAACCCACTTATCGTTGACCTTAGCTCCACGGCAACGGTGCCCGACCTCCGTATGAATGTAATAGGCGAAATCGATGGGCGTCGACCCGGCGGGCAGATCGATAATATCCCCTTGGGGTGTGAAGGTGTAGACGCGATCCTGGAAGATATCCGTCTTCATGGCGTCCACAAACTCGCTGGCGTCGGTCAACTCCCGCTGCCACTCCACCAGTGAACGCATCCAGGCTATCTTCGTATCAAAAGAGGGATCCGGCTTGCCACTGCCCTTGTAACGCCAATGGGCAGCGACGCCGTACTCAGCGATTCGATCCATCTCCGCGGTGCGGATCTGCACCTCGAGCGTCTTGCCATCGTCAGCGATCACCGCCGTGTGCAAGCTCTGATAGCCGTTATCCTTGGGCGTGGCAATGTAGTCGTCAAACTCACCAGGGATCGGCTTCCAGAGGCCGTGTACTATGCCCAGGATGCGGTAGCAATCAGGCTCGTTGCGCGCGATGACGCGGATGCCACGCACGTCGTAGACCTGCTCGAACGGAACGTCCTTGCGCAGCATCTTGCGGTAAATACTGTAGATGTGCTTGGGGCGTCCCTCGATCTCCGCCTCGAACCCCTCTTCCGCCAGCTTCTCGCGCAGGGTTTGAATGGCGTGATCGATGCTGGCCTCGCGATCAGGGCGACGCTCCGCGATCAGATCCCTCATCCAATAATAGGTCTCGCCATCAAGATAGCGGAAGCCCAGGTCCTCCAGCTCCCACTTCCACTGCCAGACACCTAAGCTACTCGCCAGCGGGGCGAAGATCTCCTGGGTCTCGCGAGCGAAGGTTTTTCGCCGCTTCTCATCGAGGGGATCCAGGGTACGCATATTATGGAGCCGGTCGGCCAGCTTGATGATCACAACGCGGATGTCCTCAGCCATAGCGACGAACATCTTGCGCAGGCTCTCAGCTTCCTGATCTATGGAGCTTCCCTCACTCTCGCCAGCGAACCGATCGTCGACTTGCCGCTTCTCCATCTGCTCCAGCTTCGTCACACCGTCGACCAGAGCCGCGATGTCTGGATTGAACGTCTCAGCCAGGTGATCCAGGCGGATCCCCGTATCCTCCACAACGTCGTGCAGGAGCCCGGCGGCGATGGTATCTGGTCCCATCCCGATGTCTGCCAGGAGAAACGCTACGGAGAGCGGGTGCTGGATGTAGGGGACGCCTGAGTCGCGGTTTTGGCCCGCGTGCGCCTCTTCAGCAAGAGCATAAGCTCGCCGAATGAGCGCTCTCGCATGGCGGTGCCTCCCGTCATCCCGCTCCCCAAGCGAAGCGCACTCCAGGATATCGGATAGCTCCACGTCCTCTTTGTTCGTGTCTGTCTGCATAACGGCCGTCGTGACCATGTGATTCAACGCCTCAGTCACCGGAGCGAGTCAGGCACGCGGAGGTCTTTGCCACCGGCGCTGCCGCGTCGTCTTAGGAAGGATGATGGGGCGCACCGCCAAGTGCTAGGCACCGTGAACCTGTGTCCAAAGTATAAAGCGTTCCTTGGATTTGTCAACGAGGTCATCCGTAGTGAGGCACGCAGCAGGGCTGCGTGCCGCTCCGCGCAGCGCCCCGGCTTGTCACCTCGCCGATTTGACTGTATAGTCATATGTGACGCAAGAGAGGAAGGTGAAAACAGATGCGCGTTATCACGGGCAAGGCAAAAGGACACACCCTCAAATCCGTACCGGGCGACATCACGCGCCCCATCACGGATCGGGCGAAGTGCGCGCTCTTCAGCATCATCGGAAACCGAGTGATCGGCTCGCGTTTCCTGGACCTTTTCGCCGGGACCGGACAGGTGGGCATCGAGGCCTTGAGCCGGGGCGGAGAGGAAGCGGTCTTCGTCGAGAGGGCAAGACTGGCGATACGGACGATTCGAGAGAACTTGAAGCATACTCGGCTGGAAGAGGGAGCCCACGTCGTCGGCGGTGACGTGTTTGAATTCCTGCTCCGCGAGCCAGATGCGTTCGACTTCGTCTACGTCGCCCCTCCGCAATACGAGGGCCTGTGGATACAGACCCTGCGCCTGCTGGACGAACGGCCCGGTTGGATCGCGGACGACGGCTGGATCATCGTCCAGATCGACCCGCTAGAGTACGAAGAGCAGGCCCTGGAGCACCTAGGGCTCTTCGATCAACGCTCCTACGGCGGCGTAATGCTCTGCTTCTACGCCAAGTACCAGGAGTACTGGTAAGCTCTGCAATGACGTCCTACCCAGGCCATGCAAAAAAGCCAGGCGCCTAAGCGCCTGGCTTTCTCGATTAGTGTATCAAGGGCCTACATTGGGGGCATGCCGCCGGGCATACCGCCACCAGGCATACCACCGCCCGGTCCACCCTCGCTCTCCTTCTCTGGCAGATCGGAGATCAGCGCCTCGGTGGAGAGGACCATCGATGCAATGGAGGCAGCGTTCTGCAAAGCTCCCTTCGTCACCTTAGCCGGGTCGATGATGCCGCGCTCGACCATGTCCACGAAGTCGCTCTCCAGCACATCGTAGCCAATGCGCTCGTTCCCCTCTTCCTTCTGCATACGCCGGACAGCATCGAGAATCACAGCGCCATCCTCGCCAGCGTTCTCAGCGAGCTTGCGGAGAGGCATCTCCAGCGCCTTGCGCAGGATTGTCACGCCGGTCTGCTCATCTGGGAAGCCCATCTCTACCTCATCAATCGCGGAAATCGCGTTGATCAATGCTACACCGCCGCCCGGCACGATGCCCTCTTCAACCGCAGCGCGCGTCGCCGACAGCGCATCCTCGACGCGATGCTTCTTCTCCTTCAACTCGGTCTCGGTTGCAGCGCCGACGCGGATCACAGCCACGCCGCCAGCCAGCTTGGCCAGACGCTCCTGAAGCTTCTCACGGTCGTAGTCCGACGTCGATTTCTCAATCTCAACCTTGATCTGCTCCATGCGAGCCTTGATTTCGCTATCGGTGCCCTTGCCACCGATGATGGTGGTCTCATCCTTGGTGGAGACCATCTTCTCGGCCACGCCGAGATCCTCGACCGTCGTGCTCTCCAGGGTGCGGCCCTCTTCCTCGGTAATCACGTGCCCACCGGTGAGGATCGCGATGTCCTTGAGCATAGCCTTGCGACGATCACCGAACCCAGGCGCCTTGACCGCCAGGCAGTTGAGCATCCCGCGTAGCTTGTTCAGCACCAAGGTGGCCAGAGCCTCGCCGTCCACATCCTCGGCGATAACGACCAAGTCACGGTTGCCCTTCTGGACCAGCTTCTCCAGGACGGGTACGAGATCCTGTGCCGCCGAGATCTTGTCGTCGTGGATCAGAACGTAGGGCTCCTCAATGACCGCCTCCATCGTCTCCTGATCAGAGACGAAGTAGGGGGAGAGGTAGCCACGATCGAACTGCATACCCTCAACGTACTCGATCTCGAACTCGAGACCACGGGATTCCTCGACAGTGATAACGCCATCCTTGCCAACCCGGTCCATGACCTCAGCGATCACCTCGCCGATCTCACGGTCCTGGGCAGATATGGCCGCCACGTTCGCAATCGCGTCCTTGGTCGTCAGCGCAATCGACTGCTCATCGATGGCCTTGGCGATGGCCTCGGATGCAGCCAAGATGCCGCGCTTAAGCAGCATGGGATTGGCACCAGCGGCAACGTTCTTCATGCCCTCGGTGATGATCTTGTGGGAGAGAAGCGTCGCGGTGGTGGTGCCGTCACCAGCGATGTCATTCGTCTTGGTGGCCGCTTCCTTTAGAAGCTGAGCGCCCATGTTCTCAAAGGGCTGCTTCAGCTCGATCTCCTTGGCTACCGTCACACCGTCATGGGTGATGGTGGGAGCGCCCCACTGCTTATCAAGGGCGACATTGCGCCCCTTCGGCCCGAGCGTGGTCACGACCGCGCTCGCCACGGTATCAATGCCGCTCTTCAACGAGCGTCGGGCTTCTTCACTAAAGACTAACTGTTTTGCCATCTTGATTCCTCCTCAAAACTATCGTGTCAACAAACTCTCAACAGGCTACTCAATCTTGGCAAGGATGTCACTCTCCTTGAGAATGAGGATTTCCTTGCCCTCTTCCGTCTTGAAGCCTGTACCAGCGTACTTGGCGAACACCACCGTGTCCCCCACCCCGACATCTAAGGGGATGCGGTTTCCCTGCTCATCCCGGTTACCAGGGCCTACGGCTAGCACCTCGCCCTGCTGTGGCTTCTCCTTAGCGGTATCGGGCAATACCAACTCGCCACCTGCGAAGGTCTCAACGTCCTTCTCGATCGGCGCAACGACCACTCGAGAGCCCAACGGCTTGATGTTAACGGTCATCCTGTCACCTCCTGCGCTTAGCGTTTCAGTAGACTGCAAATCCATTTAGCACTCAGTGGACAAGAGTGCTAATACCTTGATAATTCTACCATGCACCTAAGAAATGTCAAGACCCACAGTTCGCCACTGAAGGGTCTCAGATCTATTCATATATCTTTCTTACCCTTTTGCGCCTCCGCGCTCAAACAGTAGAGGACCCGCTGCCTGCGCCCAGCGGGTCCTGATACGTCTGATGCTGTGAGTCGTCTTGGGTCTACGAGGATAGAATCTTCCGCAGCTCCTCCCTAATCTGAGTCTTTGCCTCTGCCACCTCGACCTCCTGTGCAGCGGCGACCTCGCCAGCGAGGAACATGAGAGCTTCCTTGTAAATGCGCTTCCCCCGCGTCGTCAGATGATCCTCTTCCTTCTGCCGCCACGTTAGATCCCGGAGCACCTCGGTGACCTGAAAGATATCCCCGGCGTGAAGCTTGTCCCTTAGAAGCTTATGACGCGTCTTGTGGTTCGAAGGCAGCTCCTCCGGATCAGAACGGAGGACGTGCCATACCTGCTCCACCTCGGACCGCTGGATCGCCAGCCGAAGTCCCAGCTCATCCGCCTCCTCAATGGGGATCATCAACTTGAGGCTCGGCTCGCGTCCCAGCAACTCAATCTGATAGTATCGGCTAATACTGCCTTGCCATTCACGCTCCTGGATGTTCACGACCACACCAACACCGCGCGTAGGATGGACAATAGCATCGCCAGTATTGAACATCTCGCTCCCTCCTACCTATCTTGTTTGTAGGTCCCTCACCTGTATGCAAAAACTCGCGCTCAGTAGCTCGGGACCCTTGATGGATATCGACGCCACACACTGCCTGAACGCCCTTCAAGGGCAATGGTCACCAATAAGAACGATATAAGTCAACCTATCAGCAGTCACACACCACGCACTTCCCCAAGAGAGGGCACTGATTCGCCCCTTGGGAGCACAAACATAGGTGGCGTTAGCCAACACGACGATATCGTGCGGTGTAGGAGCCCAACGGCTCAACGGACGAGCCGGAGAGTTGAGTATTCAATTCTCTGCTTCAGTTCAGCTCAGCCTGCCGACTGCCGCGTCGCGCCCCATTCAAGAATGGACGACGACGACCCCTTGAGCCCGAGGTCCCTTGTCAGCCTTCTCGACCCCAAACTCGACGGTATCGCCCCGCCTCAGCCAGTAGGCGTCCATCCTGTCGCGGAAGTCGTTCATATGCACGAAGACGTCAGGCTTCCCATCATTACGACGAATGAACCCATATCGCTTTTGATGATCGAACCACTTGATATTCCCTGTTACTCGATCAGACACTTTACCCTTTCTCCTTACTTGATCAACCTACCTGAATGTCCTATATGAACCCAAACATCACGCACTCGAATGC
>CAZNRX010000071.1:0-19972 GCA_964575455.1 uncultured Anaerolineales bacterium
GCGGTCCAATTCTACCACAAACGAATGCTTGTGACACTTTTACCTCAATGCCTTTTTCTATTGTGGGCCGAGTCCACGGCTCAAACGGAAGAAGAGGTAGCATCGCTCGCTTTGACCAGCTGACCAGCGTGTGCTATCATAGCACCAAGAGGATACTACTGCACGACCTTGGTTCGCCGACCAACGAAATCGAAGGCGCTGCTGGTGAGCAGAACACGGGACCAACCGACATTGATGGCAGTCTTCGCCCACCCGGACGACGAGGCCTTCGGCACCAGCGGCACGCCGTCCAGGTACGCCGCTGAGGGCGTTGACGTCCAATGGAACTGTGAGATTGAGATTGACTGGCATTGATACAGCCGAAAGCCGCCCGACATCGATTGCTGCTGAGGTCGATGACTTTCAGACTGGACGCGTCCTCACTATCAGCGCCGCGCACGGGGTGCACGACACGTACACCGCCTTCCTGCCCTCCCTGCTGCCCGTCTTCATCGCCAGCCTCGCCCTCTCCAAGACCGAGGCGGGGCTGCTGACCGTCTTTATGCAAGGCCCATCGCTGCTGCAGCCCTTCATCGGCCACCTGGCCGACCGGGTCAGCCTGCGCTACCTGGTCATCCTGACGCCTGCAGTGACGGCCGCGATGATGAGCCTGTTGGGCATCGCGCCCACGTACGCCGTCCTGGCTCTGCTCCTGATGTTGGCAGGCATCAGCTCCGCTGGCATCCATTCGGTGGGACCGGTGATGGCCGGGCGCCTATCGGGCAAAAGCCTGGGGCGCGGGATGGGGTTCTGGATGGTCGGCGGGGAGCTGGGCCGCACCCTTGGCCCGATCGTCATCGTCAGCGCGCTCCAGATCTTGAAGCCGAGGGGCACACCCTGGCTGATGGTGGCCGGCTTCTTGATGTCGGCTCTTCTCTTCGTCCTGCTAAGAGACGTGGCGGGGCGCCCAGCAGACGCAGCCGAGGCGCTGTCGTGGGGGGAGGCACTGCACACCCTGCGACCCCTCCTGGTCCCATTGATCGGCATCATCATCGTACGCTCCTTCATGGTCTCGGCGCTGACCACGTATCTACCCACCTTCCTCAGCGACGAGGGTGCCGGGCTCTTCTTCGCCGGGGCCTCCCTCTCGATTCTGGAGGGTGCGGGGGTGATCGGCGCGCTGCTGGGTGGCTCCATGAGCGACCGACTGGGCCGACGGAACGTCCTGTTTGCCTCCATGCTAGCGACACCGCTGTTGATGTTCGCCTTTCTGGCAGTCAATGGCTGGCTCCACATCCCGCTCCTCCTGTTGCTGGGGTTGAGCGCGCTCTCCGTCGGTCCGGTCATTATGGCCCTGGTGCAGGAGAGCCTTCCCGAGAACCGGGCGCTGGCCAACGGCGTCTATATGGCTTTGAGCTTCGTGCTCGGCTCGGGCGTCATCGTGGTGATCGGGGCAATCGGCGATCTGCTCAACCTGCGCTCAGCTTTTGCGGTCAGCGCGGTCGCGCCCCTGTTGGGGCTTCCGCTGATCCTGCTGCTGCCTGAGAGGCTCTCTCAACCTAAGGAGACATCATGATGGCAGGCGAGACGATCCTGGTCGTCGATGACGAGGCCCACATCGTGGAATTGGCGCAGATGTACCTGGCGCAGGAGGGGTTCCAGGTGCAGCCAGCCAGGGACGGCGACACAGCGCTGCAGATGATCGCCCGTCAGCCTCCGGCGCTGATGGTGCTCGACCTGATGTTGCCGCAGGTCGACGGTTGGGAGGTCTGCCGCCGCGTGCGGTCCGGGAAGAGCGCGCCCGATCTACCGATCATCATGCTCACCGCCCGCGATGACGATGTGGATAAGATCGTGGGACTGGAGTTGGGGGCCGACGACTACGTGACCAAACCGTTCAATCCCCGCGAGTTGGTCGCCCGGGTCAAGGCCATCCTGCGCCGTACCCAGCGCGCCGCCCGCGCCCCGGTCCCCATCCACGTAGGCGACGTCACCATCAATCCAGCCGGGCGGGAGGTCGAGATCGCCGGGCAGCCGGTGGCGCTCCGTCCCAAGGAGTTTGACCTGCTGCTGGCGCTGATCGAGCACCGGGGCATCGTCCTCAGTCGCGAGCAACTGCTCGACCAGGCCTGGGGCTACGACTTCTATGGCGAGACCCGCACGGTGGACGTGCACATCGCGCAGCTGCGGAAGCGGCTGGCAGGTTCCTCCAGCGTGGGGATAGAGACCGTTGTGGGGATAGGCTATAAGCTGGTTCGCGTCGCAAGCAGGGAGTAGGGAGTAAGAAGCAGGGGGAGGAGCGGGATTCGTGTCTCTTGCTTCCTGCTCCGGCTTTCGTCCCTGGTTTCACGTACCATGTTTCGCAGTCTAAACGTCCGTCTACTGCTCTCATACGTCGCCGTCGTCCTCGTCTGCCTGCTGGTGGCGGGGCTGGCGCTGCTGGCGGCGCTTCGCCTTCGGCAGACCCAGCAACGAATCGTCTTCCAGCGGTTGAGTGACCTGGCGCAGATCACGGCTATCGTGCTGCGAGGGAGAGGCATCGAACCCAAGCAGGCAACGCGCGTGCTACAACACCTGGACGAAGCTCGTGAGGTGCGCGTCCTGATCCTTGACGCCCGGGGTAACGTCGTGTTCGACAGTCAAGGGGCGTGGAAGGGCCAGAGCTTCCTGGAGGGGGCGCGTTTCGAGCGCGATGCCGAGGGCAATCTGCGGGGCACGTTCAACGACGCCGAGGGGCGGACGTGGCTTTTCGTCGCCCTGACACGACCAGATGAGTCCGCGTCTCAGATGCTCGCATTCACCTCGCTCCAGCCTCGGGGCGCAGTGCTGAACTGGGCACGGGACAACCTCATGGCACCCCTGCTATGGGCTGGCGTGGCGGCGCTGATCCTCTCCACGCTCCTGGCGCTGCTGCTCGGCCGGTCAGTAGCCAGGCCGGTGCGTCAGGTGGCCGATGCAGCAGAGGCCCTCGCCCAGGGTGAGACGGGCACACGCGCGCCTGTCTCCGGCCCGAGCGAGGTGGAGGCGCTGGCCTGTTCCTTCAACAGCATGGCGGACCGGGTCGAGGCTGCCCAACGCTCGCAGCGTGACTTCGTGGCCAACGTCTCCCACGAACTGAAGACCCCGCTCACCTCGATTCAGGGTTTCTCGCAGGCGATCCTGGATGGCACGGCAGACGAGCCAGCGGCGGTGGCGCGCGCGGCCGGCGTCATCCACGAGGAGGCAGAGCGTATGCGCCGCATGGTGGGCGACCTGCTCGTCCTGGCCCGTTTCGACGCCGGTCAGGTGGAGATGGCGTGCGAGCGCGTGGCGATCGGCCGGCTGCTGCGCAGGTGCATCGAGAAGCTGACGCCACAGGCGGAAAGGGCCGGCGTGGCTGTGGAGCTTGACGTCTCCGGAGGGTTGTTCGTCCTCGGCGATGCCGACCAACTGGGGCAGGTCTTCAACAATCTGCTCGATAACGCGCTGACGCACACACCCTCCGGTGGTCGGGTCGCCGTGGCAGCACGCGGCAGTGCGGAGAGGACCGTGGAGGTCACGATGACCGACACTGGGGCAGGCATCCCTTCCGACGAGCTTCCGCGCATCTTCGAGCGCTTCTACCGGGCGGACAAGGCGCGCCAACGAACCGGCGGCGCAGGTCTGGGGCTGGCGATCGCCCAGGAGATTGTCGCCGCCCACGGTGGTACCATCACTGCCGAGAGCGTGGTGGGGCTGGGCAGCAGGTTCATCGTGCAGCTTCCAATTGTGGACGGAGAGCCATAGCGATAGAACGACAAAGCGATGAAGCGATAGGGTTCGTTGTGCAACTCTTGGTTGCGAATGAAGAGCTATATGTCGGTGGCGGTGAAGACGCGCGCGCGTGGGTTGACCGACGCAAACGAGATGGTCGACGCTGGTGTTGACGTGAATGGGCGCGCGCGTGGGTTGACCGGCGGAATCTGATCGATCCCTTTGGCGCTCCCCTCTGACGCACTGGGAGGGTCCCCTGCGTCTTTACATCCCTCTTACATTCCCTTCATCCTCCCCTAATAGCTGTGTGCCATCATGGCACTATCGAAGCAGGACTGGCTTCATTGAAGAGATTGGTGGATCGTGTGTCTGAGGAAAGCGATCAGGTGGAGGGAGCGAAGGATGACAATTCTAGAGCTGGGATGGCCAGAAGGGAGTACGGACCGAATGGGGGGCGAGGCTGACGGAACGTCAGCCGTAGGTTCGCTTCCCTGGCGATCGGGGAAGTGGAGCATCGTCGGGGCGATGGCCATGGTGGTCTTGGCGATGGTGTTCTGGGCACTGGCAGCAGATCTGTCCGTGGCCGCTTCCCAGGCAAGCGCTGCGGGCTCGACGCTGCAACTATTCGTCGACGTTGACGATCCAAGCTGCGATGACGCCAATTCCGGCAGCGAGGAGGAACCTCTGTGTAGCATTCAGGAGGCTGCCGATCGCGCCATCCCTGACACCATCGTCTTTGTGAAGGAGGGGACGTACCACGAGATGGTGACGGTCACGTCGTCCGGCACACCTGGGGCACTGATCAGGTTCGTCAACTATGAGGAAGATCACGTTGTTGTCGATTCTCCCGGGGGTGCTTGCTTCGATCTGCGCGGCGCAGAGTACATCAAGATCCACGGCTTCGAGTTGATGGGCGCCTGGCCCTCGGCGGGTGAGAGCATGAGTGCCCGCCACACGGAGGAGATCACACCAGCGCACGGCGGGGGCATCCGAGGCTATCCACTCACCGTGGAAGGGTTTGGCGTTCAGAACAGCGTCTTTGCCGATAACGTGATTCACGACAACGACTCGGGTATCTGGCTCGTTGGGAGTCACCACAACCTGATCGTCGACAACGTGGTGTACAACAGTGGGGAGGCCCCCATCCGAATCAAGCGCGGAGAGAACAACCGCATCGTCAACAACCTGACGTTCAACAACGGGTCAAACGAAAGGTGGGGCATCACCTTCTACTGCGCTCCGGGAACCCAAGTCTACCACAACACCGTCGTGGAGCCCAGCGGCGGCGCGGTCTATATGTACGAGGGGACCTCCAACCTCCACGGCGCAGAGCCGGGCACGACGAACTACTGTGTCCCGAACAGCAACAGCATGATCTACGACAACATCGGTGTGGTGGGGAGCGTATCTGGGACGCAGACCGCTCCATTGGTGATCGGGAGTAGCACCACGACCGACCGCGATCCGATCCTGGGCACGCTCTACGGCCCTATCAGCAACACGTACCACCATAATCTCTGGTACAATCGCAGCGACGTCGGTGCCGTCGTGAGCTGGGGTGATTTTGACGAGGAGCAGAGATTCGAGCATTACGGGCTCTTGAGCCTGGAGGAGTTTCAGCAGAAACAAGAGGGATACGGCGCCGGTTCGATGGCAACCGACCCGCTGTTCATGAATCCGGCACGCGGGGACTTCAGACTGGCGGCGACCTGGGGGTCGACGTCGAGACGCTCCCTCCGTTTGAGTTTCGTCCTCACTCTGCCATCTACCTCCCCATTGTCTTGACCAATCCGGAGGCGCAGGGCAACTTGCTTCGCAGGGGGCTCCGCCAGCGCTAAGCGATCTATCCCAAGGAGGGCGACGATGATGATGCATGAGCACGAACGAGCTCTTGCGTGGCCAGAGGTAGCATTGGCACTGGTGTTCTCGGTTCTGGTTGCGGTGGCGTTGCTGCACAGACCGGCACACGCCCTCTTCATCACGTTTGCTCCCATTGATGCTTCGACATCCCCAGCGCAGGATACATCTGCCACCATCGTTGTCGACGCGGCGGAGGTGACCGGCACCATCCGCTCCCTGCAGGGGATCAACGCCGGTCCCCGTGCAAAGGGGAGAGGGGCCCATCTCTTCCGCCAGTACGAGGACATCGGCATCGACTACATCAGAACCCACGACTATTACGGCCCGGCTGACATGCACGTTCTGTTCCCCGATCTGGAGGCTGACCCGGGCGCCGAGAGCAGCTACGATTTTGTCTCCACCGACCGAGAACTGGAGGCCATCAAACGGGTGGGGACCGAGATCCTCTTCCGACTGGGCTACAGCTGGGGCGATCCGGCCGCTCCCGTCACCTACGTCGCCCCGGAGGATCACGAGGCCTGGGCGCGGGCCGCGGTGCACATCGCCAGGCACTACAACAACAGCTGGGCCGACGGTTTCCACTGGGATATCGAGTACTGGGAAGTGTGGAACGAGCCGGATATCGACACCTTCTGGACAGGCACGCCCGAGGAATACTATCAGCTCTACGAGACGGTGGCCCGCTCTCTCAAAGCGCACGACCCCGATCTCAAGGTCGGCGGCCCGGGGGCATGCTGCAATCCGGCATTCTTCACTGGCTTCTTGGTCTACTGCCGCGACCACCAGGTGCCACTGGATTTCGTCTCATGGCACTACTACGGCGGGCCGGCCGGCCTGATCGAGCGGGCCTCCGGCGTGCAGCGCGCCCTGAACACCTACGGCTTCACGGAGACCGAGAGCCTGCTCACCGAGTGGAACATCTCAGTCTGGACTGAGAACGAGCACCTGCAGGATGCCACCGGCGCTGCCTATACCGCCTTGGCGCTCAGCCATCTGCAGGATACCAGCGTGACCATCGCTAACCGCTACCGGGGCGACGGTGGGTTGGGGCTATTCAGCCCACAGGGATTCTACACCAAGGCAGCCTACAGCTACCTGGCCTTCCGGCACCTGCTGGAGACGCCGCAGCGCCTCACCCTGGAGGCCCCACTCACGTACAACTGGTCAGCTCTGGCCGGCCGGGACGAGAGCGGTCAGACCGTGCAGATCCTGATCAGCAACTACGACTCGATCCACACCAGCTTCGATCTCACGGTCGACAACCTGCCGTGGGGCGCGGACGCGGCCTATCGCTACGAGCGATACTTGCTCGACGATGCGCACAACCTGACGCTGGTCGAGTCGACCGACGTGCCGGCCAGGCTCGACGCGCTTTCGACCTGGCTCACAGGGGGTGAGCGACCCAGAGCGAGCTTCACCACGACCGAGACGATGATCACACCGACCGTGCAGTTGATCCGCCTATTCGTACCCGCCGGCGAGCCGCTGCCCGGCATCGAGATTCAGGCCGATCAGGCGCTGGACCCCATCAGTCCATTGCTCTACGGCCTCAACCATCGCTACCTGCACGGCGGCTACGGCGTCTGGGATGCCGAGGCTCAGCAGGTACAGCCCGAGGTGATCACCCGCTCGCTCGAGATCGGCTTTCCGGTCACCCGTTTCCCCGGGGGCAGCGTGAGCAGCACGTATCACTGGACCGATGGCATCGGGCCGCCGGATGAGCGGCCAATGGGCATCTCCGGCTTCACCGGTGAGCCGGCGGGCAATGAGTACGGCTTCGACGAGCAGATGCTCTTTATGGAGCGCGTGGGGGCGACGACGAACGTGGTGGTCAACTTTGGAACCGGGACAGCTCAGGAGGCGGCCGCCTGGGTGGCCTACGCCAATGGCGCAGTGACCGACACCGCATCCATCGGCGTGGACGAGCTAGGCGTGGATTGGGGCACCGCCGGAGAGTGGGCGGCGCGGCGGGAGGCCAATCAAGCCCGGTTGGGGATGACGCCTCATTCGTATGCCATTGTGTATTGGGAGGTGGGCAACGAGCTTTACGGCGACTGGGAGTACACCTGGACCCACGATCCGATGGCATACGCGAGCGGAGGCGTCGCCTGGCAAGAGAGCCAGCGGGTGGTGACAGCCGACGATTGGCGTGACAGCGTCTCCTACTCCGAAGGGCGACCGTCGCAGGTCTTCTACGTTCGCTACCCGCCGGTTGTCACGGGGACGCAGATCATCACTGTGTCTGGTGTCGCCTGGGCCGAGGTGGCGGATCTCTCGTCAGCCGGGCCGGACGAGGCCGCCTACGCGTTCGATCCGCAGAGGGGCGAGATCCGCTTTGGCAACGGAGAACACGGCCGCGTTCCCCCGACCGGCGCACTCATCCTGGCCGGCTACGAGTCGGGCCCCCACGATGGCTTCGTGGACTACTACGCGGCTATGAAGGCAGTGGATCCGGATATCGAGATAGGAGGTTGTTTCCACTCGGATGTCTTCCTGCAGGCGATGGGGGAGGAGCATCCTTACGACTTCCTGACCGTGCATCCCTACTACGTCTCCGGAGACCGCAACGGGGGCGGCCTGGACGAGGCCCACCTGCACACCATGGCCGGGCCGCTGATCAAGCGAATGGACCTGGAGGACCTGCAGGCTGCCGTGCAGCTCTATGCCGGGGATCGGGCCGATCAGGTGGAGATCGCCATCACTGAGTACAATCTGTTCGTGCGGCCCGGACAGACTCCCACGCCTCACTACGGCATGTCGCTGGATCAGGGGCTCTTTGTGGCCGACATAGTGCGGACGTTGATCGAGCTCAGGATCCCTCTAGGCAATCTGCACAGCTTGATCACTCTGGGCGAGGGTGAAGGCTGGAGCAATACGGCGGTGATGAGTCCTTATCCAGAGCTTATCCCCCGTCCTGCCGCCTACGTACTGCAGCTGTTCAACCCTTGGACACGCTCAGGTCAAAGCCAGCAGGTCGCCTCGATGCACGTGGAGGCCCAGACCGACGATGTGCCGCTGCTGACCGGCTCCGTGCCGGCGCTGGAGGTACTCGCCAGCGCCGACGAATCGGGCCATCATCTGACGCTCCTGGCGATCAACAAGGAGATGACGGCGGGAGTGCCCGCCGCGACCATCACCGCCACCGTCGCTATCAGCGGTTTCACGCCATGGCCCACGGCCACAGTCCGCACCTTGAACGGTCCAGACATTGCCGCCTTCAATGACGTGGCGCATCCGACCGATGTGACTATCACCGAAACCACCATCTCTGACGCGGGTCAGAGCTTCATCTATGCCTTTCCGGCCCACTCCGTGACCTCGATTGAGATGGAGCGGCGTCGGTGGGTCTATCTACCATGCGTGCTTCGTCAGTAGCCTTACGCTTGGAGCGATGGAGGTGTTCAATGGCTCACCTGGTACGTCTTGCGACAACCGCAGCTCTAGCCGCGATCCTATTCGTCATAGTGCTTGCCCTCCTGCACCCGCAGGCGGTCACCACGTCAGCGTTGGATATCTTCTCCGTCGGCACCGACGATGGGCTGGCCCTTACGCTCTCCGCCGGTGGGCGGGCGCTGAGCCTGACCATGGATGGTGATCCGCTGCCGATCATGCCGGGCCCGGTCCTCTGGGTACGGGATATGAGCAGGGCCGGTCAGGTCAGCGAGCCGAATCTTCTGACGAACCCTGGCTTCGAGGATGGCGAGACCGGCTGGCGGGTCGACAGCCAGATCGGCACGGACGTCACGCTCACTGACAGCGTCAGCCGCAGCGGGGACTGGTCGCTGCAGATGCGCGGGATCCAGACCCACACCTTGGGCCGTGCCTCAATGATCGCCGATCCGGTGGTCGTCACCCCGGGGCAGCGCTATCGCTTATCGGGTGCCTTCCGGAGCGACCGGGGCTACGTGCAGACACCGAGCGGCACACCGCCTCGGCGGCAGAGCGAGATCTGGCGGGGCATCTCCTGGCCCAACGGCATCTACGTCCGCTGGCTGGACGCGGCGGAGCAGCCGATGGGCGACCCGACCCTGGTCGCGCCGCTGCACTGGGAGGCCGACGGTTGGCGCAAGGTCGGCGGCGAACTGCGGGTGCCGCCGGACGTGGGGTACCTGGAGATGATTATCGGTGGTCGGCTCCAAGATGAGCTTATGTGGGTGGATGACCTGGCTGTTGTCCCGAGCCCGGAGGTTGAGCGGCCGATAACCGGCACCGTTGAGCAGCACGGCGACCGGCTGATTCAGAGCGCGACGATCACCGCCGGCCTGACCCTGACTGCCACCTACACCGCCGAAACCGACCACATCGGCGTGCACGTCGCGCTCCAGGACGAGACCGGTCAAGATCGAGCTATGGAAGTCGTTTGGGGATTGCCCCTATATCTTGCGGGAACAGAAGAGCAAACCTCTTGCTCCCCCGCACCTCTTCACCCTTGCTCCTCTGCTCTTTGGCACTGGTGGGACGACGTGCGCCACAGCCGCCCTATCTCCGTTGGCACGGCCGTGGCCGATTCGCCGCCGGAGTATCCCCTCCCGCCGAGTCTCTCATGGACCTACGAAAACGTGGTCAGCGGCGTCTGGGACGGCTGGTTACCTATCTCGCTCTACCCTTATGCTCTTGTCGAGGATGGCACCCGCGGCCTGGCCCTGGCTGCCTCGCTGGACTCGCTGCGGTTGGTCAAGCTGGCCTACGATCAAGAAAAGGCACGATACGAGGCGCGGGGCTATCTGGGCATCTCTCCACTGGCTACTAAGCTGGCCGGTCGCGCCGATCTGAGCCTGGAGCTGTATCGCGTTGACCCGGCCTGGGGCTTTCGGACGGCCATCGATCGCTTCGCCGCCCGGCACCCTGACTGGTTCGAGTCACCGCGGGCGATGTACGATTACGCCGGGTACGAGCGGGCTTACTACTTCTCTGAGGAAGGCGCTCAGCAAGTGCTGGCCTACGATCAGCAGAACGTCTTCGCCGCCCAGTACATCGTGGCCGAGGCATCGCTTAGGGACGGTCCCATTACAGACCCCCTGCCTACGTACGGGGAGACCGTCGAGTTAGTGGAGGTGCTGGGGAACTCGCCCAAGGCGGGCAAGCGTGCCAGGTCCGAGGCGATCACCCGAAGCGTGGCCTACAATCCCATCGGTGACTGGCAAATCAAACACGTGGGCGAATTCCCCTGGGCGCCGGGCGTGTGGGAGGTCGGTTGGCAGACCAGCACTGACCCGGACATCGAGGGTGGGTGGGGGCCGTTCCTGTGGGATTGGGCCGTGAGCCCCGCGGTCTCCGCCACCGAGGCCATCAGCGCCGTGCTGGACGGGGTCATGATGGACAACTTCATGACCGGGACGGGCGTGGACGTCCGTCCCGAGCACCTGGCGCTGGCCGACACGCCCCTGACCTACCACATGGCTACGTACCAGCCGGGGATCCACAACGCAGCCAGCACGGACGAGTTTTTCCATTGGCTGCGCGGACGTATGAGCGATCGAGGCCGCGACGACATGGCCATCACGGTCAACTTCTGGGGCATCGGCACGGCAAACGGCTTGGCACGCCACATCGATGCCTTCGGCGGTGAAGGGAAGAGCAAGACAGGAGCGCACAACAACTGGAACCCGAGCATCCTGGACTACCGTCGGGCCATTGCCTATCACAAGCCCCAGGCCTGGGCCAACGGTGAGTCCGACCTGAGTTTGGACGACGTGGAGGCATTCGCGAACCTGGCGCTCTTCTATGGCATCCTGCCCAATCGCAAGGATGAGGCCACCGGCTGGGAGGAGGGCGCCGACCAAGTGATCACGGAGACGCGAGAGACGCTCTTCCGATTCTGGCACGCCGGCTGGGAGCCGGTCACTCATGCCCGGACGGGAGACGGGACGGTCTGGGTGGAACGCTTTGGTCCATCCCACCTCGACTCCCGCCCCGAGCTCTTCTTCACCGTCCACAACCCCCTCAGTGAGACCGTTTCCTTTAGCCTTACCGTCGACGCCGAAGCGGTGGGCATCCGACCTTACGCCAACCTGACCATCAATGAGCTTACCTCCGGCGGTGCGAGGCCCTTTGAGGTCGAGAACGGCCAAATCCTCATCCCCACCAGGATTGAGGGCCTGGGCACGCACGTCCTCCGGCTGCGCAGCGCAGCCTATCAGATTCAATTGCCGCTCGTGATGAAAGAGTATGTGAAAGAGTATGAATGAAGGAGTGTCCCTATGAACGAGCACGAGAACCTTTGGAAGCCCCTTGAGAGTGCCAGTAGCCATGGTGGCCGCATCGCTCTCCTCATCCTGGTCACGGTGGAATTGATGCTTCTGCTGGGGCCGAGCCAGCTGGCCGCGGCGAAGGCATCGGCCAGCCCTAGTGAACCAATCCTGACGCCTGATAGCGGACCGAAGCTGCCGCATCGCACCGGAGAGCAGGCCTGGCCCGACGTGCCCATCGTCTTCGTGTCTCGAAATCGGCTGCAGACGCTGGACAACATTCACGTCGGCCCACCACTGGACGTCCTGGGCCGAGAACGGACACCGGGCGGTCGGCTCATGCTGTGGCAGCCTGACGGCAGCGTGATCGACCTCACTGCGGGAACCCCGATCTACGATGTCCAGCAGCCCGACGTCTCCTTCGACGGCACGAGAGTCGTCTTCTCCGCCGTCGAGGAGGCCGGTGCACAGTGGCACCTCTACGAAATCCGCTTGGACGGCCTGGACGGGGCCTCCGCCACGTCCGGCTTCCGCCAGCTCACCTTCGACGACCGGGACGTCCCTATCCCCGACGACCCGCGCGCCCCTGGCCGCAACCGGCGCGTGTTCGGCCGCTACGGCGACTTCGGCCCGGCCTACCTGCCCGACGGCCGTATCATCTTGAGAACGACTACAACTTCGCCCCGTCCTTCTGGGGCATCTGGGACATGAACCCCGACGCCACCGGCGCCCACCGCTACGCCTTCCTGCGTGGTGGGCTTAAGGATGGCGGCGGCGCCTATCAGCCCCACGAGCTCCCCGATGGCGATTTGGTAGTCACCTTCCGTGGCGCAGGCGCGCTCCTGGGCCACACGCTGGTCAATGCCATCACCCGCATCGAACCTGGGCTTATCGAACCCCATGAGCTGACCTTCCTGGGTGACCCGTACAACCTGGAGGGGCCGCACGCTCTCGGGCCTGCTCCCCTCTCCGATGGTCGCATCGTCTGCTCGTACGCGCCCACCTCCACCGTCGACGTGGACTGGCGGGGCCGCACCACGGCTTCGTATGACTTCGGCCTCTACGTGGTGGACGAGGCACTGGAGACGCTGACGCCCACCTACAACGAGCCGGGCACCGACGAGCTGGACGCCGTGGCCGTCTACACCCGCAGCGCGCCCATCATCCCCGACTGCCCCAAAGCCGACCTGGGCAGCACTTCGCTCCTCGAGGCGTGCGTGTGAGCCTCGGTGGGGACCACGCCTTCAACGTGCGGGTGGTGGATGAGCAGACCATCACCGGCGTCACCCATTGGCACGGGCCTGGCGCGGTCGACGTTGTCGTCTCCAACCCTGATGATCTCTCCGGTGTCTTGCCTGGAGGCTTCACGTATGAGATGCCTGACCCGCCATACTCATTCCTGCCCCTGATTATCAAGGACGGGCGACTCTCGCGTACGCACGAACCATTAACCGACGAGGCCCGCCGTCGGAATGACGACGGGCCTCCTTAACCTGAGGAGGTAGATGATGAAGAGATGGCTAGCTATCGCATGGATGGGGCTTCTGCTGCTGCCGCTGTTGGGCTGCCAGCCTGTGTCTGTCAGCGCGCAAGCACCCCCAGAGAGGATTGACCTGCACCGTCAGGTCCAGCTCCTCAACCTGATCAACGGCCTGGAGCTGACGCCCGAACAGATGCGCTTCATCCTCGAGAAGGCCCAGGAAGCGCAGGTGACACGCGAGACGTTGAAAGCCGAGGCTGACGTGACGGAGGTCGAGACAATCCTGGAGGAGATCCGGGACACGCTGATGGCGGGGGAGAACATCCCAGACGAACTGAGGGAGACGTTCTTCACAGCCAAGGCACAAAACGAACGCCTCGCCAGGGCGTACAAGGAGGAAGTGGCTAACCTGGCCGGGGAGATCGAAGAGATGCTGGAGAGCCATCAGCTCTACGCTCTGGAGCATTACGTGCCCTGCGTCATCCCGCCCGAGGGTGAGCCGCGCATTGGCGAGGCACGAGACGGCAAAGGCACGGCGGTGCTGGAGCGACTCCGCCGCGTGCCGGCCGACCGGTTCGAACGCCACAAGAAAAGAGTGGCCCGCTGGGTGCTGCGGGAGCTGGAGCGGCGTTTCCACGGTCGTATCCTGATCCTCGACAGAGAGAAGGAGCTCCATCGCATCCTTGATCTCCTGAAGAAAACACGATCCCTGTCAGACGCAGCGTTCGAATTAGAGAAGGAGAAGCTGATCCAGGAGTTGCTCGCTCCCTACGAGGCCAGTCGACCATGGGTGGATGTCACGCCAGTGATCGCTCGCCACCTGCTGGATCCGACCATCATCCCGTTGCTGGAGGAGAAGCTTGCGCTGGTAGAGGAATGATCAAACGCGCCTTGGCGTGGTCTACACAGGCCACAGGGAGAGCTGGCGCGGGGGGCGGCGATGCCCAGCTTGCCCAGGTCGCTCAGGCCACGCAGCCTGCCCTGGCGGCGGGCCGCCAACAGCTTGTCCGCACTTATGGGGCCAATGCCAGGCACGCGCAGGAGCTCCCGACGCTTGGCGGTGTTGACCTCCACCGGCGCCTGCGCCAGGTGACGGCGGGCCCATGCCAACTTAGGGTCGCTCTCCAGGGGCAGGTTGCCATCAGGATCGAAGGGCAGCTCCTCAGCGGTGAAGCCGTAGTCGCGCAGGAGAAACGAGGCCTGGTAGAGGCGATGCTCGCGCCAAGGCGACGTCGGGGGGCGGTCCTCAAGGGGCGTGTCCGGCACAGGCGAGAAGCGGCTGAAGTAGGCCCGCGTCAGGCCGACCTCCCGGTGCAGAAACGCGGTGGTGACCAGAAGCTCGACATCGCTCTCATCGCCGGCGCCGACGACGAACTGAGTGGTGGAGCTGGGCCAACGCCCGGGCCTGCCGCGCCGGATCTCCTCAATCCAGCGCAGCCGCTGCAGCAGCTCCTTGTCGAACGTCTTGTGAGGCGCCAGCGGGCTGAGGCGCTTGGTGTTGGGAGCCTCAAGGTTGACCGAGACGCGATCGGCCAGACGCATCGCCATCTCCACCTGGTCACGCTCGGCACCCGGCATGATCTTGAGATGGATGTAGCCCTGGAAATCGTAGCGCTGCCGCAAGATCTCCGCTGTGCCGAT
Organism: uncultured Anaerolineales bacterium; assembly: GCA_964575455.1. GTDB lineage: Bacteria > Chloroflexota > Anaerolineae > B4-G1 > B4-G1 > SKLM01. The sequence goes on from CAZNRX010000071.1 coordinate 14,881, forward strand.
CAGCCGGTCCTCTGTAGTGGGTCCACCGCCCGCGATGGCCGAGCTGAGAAAGACCCCCTGGGCAATCCCGCTCCGGTGCAGCCGCATGAATAGCCGCGTCAGCTCGTCGGGGGAGAACGTGGCGCGGCGGAAGTCCCGGCCCTGACGGAAGGCACAGTAGCGGCAGTCGCGCTCACAGGTGGAGGTGAGAAGCGTCTTGAGCAGGGCGATGCGCTTGCCGCCGGGCATCACAGCGTTGTGGACGCACTCAGCCAGATCACCGGCGCGCCGCCGAGCCCCCAACGATCGCGAGACAGCCACCTCCTCCGCTGGCTCGAAGCGGGTGGCCGGCCCCAACAGCCTCAACTTCTCCACCGCATCCATCGCACCCTCCACTCCCCATGATACGAACAAATGTTCGATCTGTCAAGATACTGCGCAGTCGGCGGCTGCGACTGCGCTACCGTCGAACGAGAACGTATCGCCCGCGGGTGGTCTGTGAGGTAGCGGTGTAGAGGTACGTCGCCGGGCCGACGATGACCAGGTCAGCGTGGCCGATGCCCCAGTTGTTGGCCACGTCCATGATCACCGGGTTGCCCGGGTACTTCTCCCAAGGACCATCGATGGCAGGGCCGATGCTGCGGGCTAACCCCAGCGCGAACTGATCGTCCACAACAGTGGGGTCGCTGGGACCACGCACGCCCTCGTAGGCCATGTAGTAGCGGTCGCCCACGCGCACCACATCGGCTGACGAGATCGTGCGGAACCCGAAGTAGGGGTTCGCCTCGGCGCCTCGGGCATCCAGCGGTCCGTAGCCGTTCTCCGCGCCAAAGAGAGGGTTCGATGCGCACTTGCGCAGGCTCGCCGGCCCGCCGTGCTTGTCGCCGACATAGCAGCCCATGTGACCGGGATTTCGGCCCAGACCGACAAAGACGTACAGAAGACCGCCCTCAACCATGATCCCCGGGGGCGCGCCGACCAAGCAGTCACCGAACTCTGTCTCGGCATAGATGTTGGGGTGATCGCCGATCGATTCCGAAGCGGCGCACGGCCTCGTGTCGGACTGCCACTGACCGCTGCCCGGCACGTGTGTTTCAGCGGACCAGTGGATGCCGTCGGCAGACGTGCGGAGGAAGGCACCGGCACCCCATTCGTACACCATATAGGCGCGGCCAGCATCGAAGAAGACCCGGGGGTACTGCTGCTGTCCCGTATGATCGCGTCCTGGATCGCAGGGACAGGTGCCGCAAGGGAAGAGGCAGACCGGGTTCTCAAGCGAGAAGTGGAGGCCGCCATCACGGCTCTTCCACAGTGTGACGCAGCCCGGGAAGGGAGCGGGGTCACCGCATGAATCGACCACACCGGCCGATCGGTAGCTGGCATGCAGGTAGGACCAGAACTCCCCCCCACTTCGATGAACCGTGTCGGACTCCCCAACGGGTAAACCCACGTCCATGGCCTCGACCACCCATTCGGCGCTGCCCGCCCAGAAGTCGTCAAGGGTAGCGAAGCGCCGCCCCGGAGGCGGGACAGGGGCGAAGGCCGAAGCGGCCTCCCCCTGCGGTGAAGCGGTCGGATCCACTGGCATCTGTGTTGGCGGCGGGGGCATCGGCGTGGGCGACGGCGGGATAGGCGTTGCCGTCGGCTCGGGCGTGGAAGACGGCGTGGGCCTGGTCGCCGTTGGCGTGGGAGAGGGTTGGGGGGAGGGCGTCGCTGTGGGAGGGGGCATCTCCGTCGGCGCCGGGCTTGGGGACGGGGTGCTCGTCGACGTCGTCGTGGGGCACGGCGTGGATGAGACACGGACACGCGCTGTTGGCGCTGGGGACCGGTCGGGCGTACAGCTTGCCAGGACGAGCGACAGCAGCGCGACGACTGCAAAGGCACAGCGTGGATTTCGCATGTTCAGACGTAACCTACAAGGCAGCGCCAGATGCACGTGTTCACGAGCATGGGGGGCCGACGGCGTGTGATCCCGATAGCAAAAAAGGGAGCCGGAAGGGCTCCCTCTGGCCTCGCGCAGACGTCCGACCCTTATGCTACGGCGTCCTTCGCCACCTGGACAATCTCTGCGAAAGCATCTTCATCCCGCACAGCGAGATCGGCCAGAATCTTGCGGTCCAACGCCACGTCGGCTTCCTTGAGCCCGTGAATGAAGCGGCTGTAGGGCATGCCGTGCTGCCTTGCCGCAGCGTTGATGCGCGTGATCCACAGTCGCCGGAGATCACGCCGGCGCTGCCGACGATCTCGGTAGGCGTACCACTGAGACTTCATCCAGGCTTCGTTAGCCCGGCGGTAAAGCTGATGTCGCGTTCCCCAATACCCCTTCGTATCTCGAAGGATCTTCTTGTGGCGACGACGTCTGTTTCCTCCACCCTTAACTCGCACTGCTGTATTGCTCCTTTAACAACTAATCATCCAACCAAAGACGAATCCGCCTTCCTGGCGGATCTTCTTCTGATCCTCGGGCTGCTCTTCTACTGTGAAGCTCTAGGAGAGCGGGCGCAGCCCACTCCCATCCTGCTCAGTCGTCAGACGGGGTCAAGACCATCAGCATCGAATAGCGGTCCATGCTTGGCCGCTGTTCAACCTCGCTGATGTCGGACAGCTCCTCAGCGATCTCTCGCAGTTTCTCACGCCCAATCTCCGGGTAGGTGATCTCCCGCCCCCTGAAGCGCAGGCGCACCTTCACCTTCTTGCCGTCTTCGAGCCAGCCTCTAGCTCGGCGCACCTTGAAGTCGCGATGGTGATCCGCTGTCTTGGGACGCAGCTGAATCTCCTTGACCTCAATATGCTTCTGGGACTTGCGCGCCTGCTGGGCCGCCTTCTCCTGTTCGTACTTGAACTTTCCGTAGTCCATTACCTTGACCACAGGTGGATCGGCGTTGGGTGCCACCTCTACAAGGTCCAAGCCGGTGGAGATGGCAGCTTGCTTAGCCTCCTCCAGCGACACCACACCTATGTTTTCTCCCTCTGCGTCAATGAGACGGACTGGAGAAACGCGGATCTGTCGATTCACGCGATATGACTTCGGGCTAATAAGGTCCTACCTCCTCAAGATGTATCAGATCCTACACGCGAAACCTATCACATGCCATAATAGCACAGTTAGGGAATCATGTCAAATTGCTTGGCCTGTACTACCCCTGCGGCGATGGGCACACGATTACAGAAAGGCGAGGGCCTCAATGGGATCGCCTTAGAGGCCCTCACCGACGATCTGACGACTAAAGCTGTCGACGCTTCTCGACCGCCTCTTGAGCCAGCTCGATGAACGCATTGATGGACATAGCGCCAAGCACCTCCTCGTTGCGCAACCGGAGGTTCACCTGCTCCGCTTCGATCTCGCGGTCGCCCATGATGAGCATGTAGGGCACCTTCTCCATCTGCGCCTTCCGGATCTTGGCCCCCATCCGGTCGCTGGAGTCGTCGACCTCGACCCGCAGCCCCGCCGCTCGCAGCTGTTCCGCGACGGCCTCGGCGTACTCGACGTGACGGTCGACGATGGGGATCAAGACCGCCTGGACCGGGCTCAGCCAGACGGGGAACGCCCCGGCATAGTGCTCCACCAGGATACCGAAGAAGCGCTCAATGCTTCCCAACAGCGCACGATGGACCATGAAGGGACGGTGCTCCTGACCATCCTCGCCGATGTACGTCATATCGAATCGCTCTGGTATGTTGAAGTCGAACTGGATCGTCGTCAGCTGCCACGTCCGGCCGAGCGCGTCTTTGATGTGGATGTCGATCTTGGGCCCGTAGAAGACCGCCTCACCCTCTATCCGCTCGTACGGAAGCTCCCGCGCCTGGATCGCTTTCAGCAGCGATGCCTCCGCCTGGTCCCACATAGCATCCTCACCGGCATACTTGTCCGGTGAGCTGGGATCACGCACGCTCAGCTGCACCTTGAACTCGTCAAAGCCAAAGCTGCGCAGCAAGTCAAGGCTGAAATCAAGCACGCGCAGGATCTCACCCTCAATCTGATCCGGCGTGCAGAAGATGTGGGCGTCGTCCTGGGTGAAGCCGCGCACGCGAAGCAGCCCGTGGAGCACGCCGCTGCGCTCGTACCGATAGACCGTCCCCAGCTCGGCCCACCGGAGTGGAAGATCGCGGTACGAGCGGAGATCGGATTTGTAGATGAGGATGTGGAACGGGCAGTTCATCGGTTTCAGGTAGTAGTCCATACCGTCAACATCCATCGGCGAGTACATGCTCTCTTCGTAGAACTCGAGGTGCCCAGACTGCTGCCACAGCTCCGCCTTGCCGATGTGGGGCGTGTAGATGATCTCGTAGCCGCCCTCGCGGTGGCGAGCCCGCCAGAAATCCTCGACGATCTGCCGTATGCGCCCGCCCTTGGGATGCCAGTAAGCCAGCCCGGCCCCGCCCTCCTCGTGGAAGCTGAGCAGATCGAGCTCCTTGATCAGGCGCCGGTGGTCGCGTTTCTCGACCTCCTCCTGCCATTCCAGGAACTCCCTCAGCTCCTCCTCCGTCTCCCAGACCGTGCCATAGATTCGCTGCAGCATCGGCCGGCTCTCGTCGCCGCGCCAGTAGGCCCCCGCGACGTTGAGCAGCTTGAGCGCATCCGGGTTGATCTCGCCCGTGCTCTCGACGTGTGGACCGCGGCATAGGTCGACGAAGGGCCCGTGACGATAGATGGAGAGCTCGACCTCACCCTCAACGGGCTCGCCGTGCTCGTCTAGACCACCTGAGGCGATGTCCTCAATCAGCTCCTGTTTGTAGGGCTGATCCCCGAAGATCTCGCGCGCCCCCTCTTCGTCGATCTCCTTGCGCTCGAACTCGAGGTCCTCCTGTATGATCTCTCGCATTCGCTCCTCGATCTCCTCCAGATCCTCCGGCGTCAGAGGCCGAGGGAGATCGAAGTCGTAGTAGAATCCGGTATCAATGGCCGGACCGATGGCGACCTTGCCCTCGGGGAACTTCTCGAGCACGGCCTGGGCCATGACGTGCGCCGCTGAGTGTCGGACGCGATGCAGATGTCCGTTGCCCTCATGCTTATGTTCGTCAGACATGTTCCTTCTCCTTCATATATGAAACACAAAACCCCACGCCCTTGGGGCGCGGGGATCTCCCACGTGGTTCCACCCAAGTTTGCGGC
>CAZNRX010000072.1:0-7577 GCA_964575455.1 uncultured Anaerolineales bacterium
CACCGCTGTTGCAGTCTGGGTCCTGTGCGAAAAATGGCTGTTCTTCATTGCTGATCCTCAAGCCTTCTGAGCCCCTTCCATTGTCGGCGTAATGGGCTTAGCCCAGCATGGCGCGGACAACCTGATGGTGCGTTCAACAAGGAGGGAAGTGCAATGGAGTGCGCAACGCTATTCTTCCCACCATCACGCTCGCAGAACGCTATCTATGCGAGAAGAGCTGATTTTCGGCCATCTTCGTGGGGGGCGTGGTCACCTTGCTCACCCCGTTCCTTGGCATCGGCCTACCACACTGGCTCTCCGCCCCGGCCAGCAATCATCCGCCTCCTTGACGAACTAGTGGGAGAGTAGTATAATTGGTTTCACGGTTGAGAAAGAACGGCCGCACAGCGTATAGGTTTAGGGACTCATAAGCCCTTGGCCGCGTGTTCAAATCATGCCGGCGCCACTAACCATTTCAAGCAAGCAGTATGACCCCCGCTAGCCTGCATCTGTGGAATACTGACTGCAGCGCTTTGGTTGATCTGACCAAATGGGAGGAAGCCAATGGCCTCGAAAGACGACCAGCTCCAAGACCGAATCCGCAGAGCCATCGAGTCAGAAGAAGTCCCCACCATATACTTCAACGCGTTTGTAAGTGCGACTGCACCGGCTGATGTGACCGTTGTGCTTGAGCAGAATGGTCGGCCAGTCGCTGCTCTGAACATGTCTTATACCATCGCCAAGACGCTGGCCGAGAGTCTAGCAGGCGGCGTTAGGGAGTTTGAGCGCAGGACCGACACTGTTGTTCTCACAACTCACTCTGTCGCGGACAAACTCGGGGAAGCGGAAGAGGATTAGTATGCAATTCTATACGAGTGGCACTAGCACAGCGTACCATACTACACCCGTCTCTCCTGCTGCTCCAGTCGCACAGAAGATCCGCGGGTTCGCTGATCTAGAACTCGGCTGGAATTTCGGCGAAGGCCTGCCTTTTGACGACTCTGTTCTTGAAGACGCCATCTCACTCAATGCTTTCGCTGTAGACCAAGGTTTCGTTGATACCGACGCCTTCCCTGGTCCCAATGGCGAAGTCCTGCTCGCTATCTACCACCGCCGTCACTATCTTGAGTTCATCATCGAGCCAGACAGATCCATTACTTTCAGCCGTGAAGAGTCAGGCACGGAACTACTCTACCAAGAGGATCTCACCTTGGAAGAGGCAAAGACGCTGATCTCGGAGTTTAGCGAGGAAGTATGGACCTCATCCGCATACTCAACTGGGAGCAGCATTATAGCACGCGTCTTCACCGCTTCACAAGCGTTGCTTTCCGCACCTCGAGTGGCAACGGCGGGATCTCCGTCATCAGCACCGAGTGCATTTCCGAATCAGGTAGGACAATTTGTGAACATCTACGGGCATATTATCCAACAATCGCCGACACCAGACCCATGTTCTGGCGATTCTCCACTGACATACTGCCCGACGGCTACCAGCTAGAGCAGGAACCGAGTCTCACTGGAGATCCTTGCCACTACAACATTAAAGGCTTGAGCAGGAGGGAGTCGAAGAGGGTGTTCAAGCCGGTCTGTGACAAGCTAGACGAGTTCAGAATATGCCAAGGCCACGACGATCACAGACCTCTGACTCGGCAAGACATGGAAGCGCGCGCATTCGACATCCCTCTCGACTAGGCCGCACTTGACCTTTGCCGGAGTGCCTACCACTCATAGCTTTCCCTCTCTTGCCATTGTCGCCACGGCCGAGAACTCGTCGTGCTTGCGCCTTAGCTCGTCTCGCTTGAACATCGCATAGTGCTCCTTCGTTGTCTGCACGCTTTCGTGCCCCATCAGATCCGACAGCGCGGCGGCACGCCGTGGACAGATCCCCCCGTTCACAAGATGCTGACCAGCCCAAAGGGCCCGAATCCGTGCCAAAACGCATGGGGATTGCACTTCCCTTCAGCGCCCCCGCGTTCCTTCACCCGCCGCATTAGCTGATTGACACCCGACACCGTCAACTGACCCCCGCCGTGATGCGACAGAAAGACCCAGTCACCCCCTATGTCCCACTCCAGCCGCACCTCCAGCCAGTCTCGGACGGCTTCCGCTGTCACCTGCGAGAAGAAGACCGACCGTGACTTGTCAAACTTCTCATTGACCACGGCCCAACGCCGACCCAGGTTGAGATCGGCCAGCGTAAGCCCGACCAAGCCCCCGACCCGACACCCCGTGTCAGCCAGGAAGAGCAACAGCGCCCGATCCCGTTCGGGAAACCGCAAGTCCTCAATTCCCTTCAGGAGCTTCTGAAGATCTTCCGAGGTGATCCCCTTCGGTGCTCGCTTCCCCTTCTTGGGCAGCTTGACCCCATCCATCAAGTTCGTCTCCGTCAGTCCTTCGGCCGCGAGCAGGTTGCAGAACTGCCGCAGCGCCCGACCGTAGCCCCGGATCGTTGAAGGCGATAACCCGCCATTCCGCCCAGGGACAGAGAACACTAGGTCGGTTACACCCCTCAGTCCAGTAACTCAGCGGCTCAATGCTCTCCCAGCAGCTTCGCCTTTGCTGGGTCGCTACTTCCTGTCTCTTCCCCAGGCACTGCTTTCCATTAGGCGCTCTGACCCCCGCGCTTGACCCGCGGCCGTCAGCTCGTCTGCACCGCTGCATCCTCCATTCCAATGGCCTCATCGGGGTTCCGCTCTGAGGCGCTTTCGCCGCCCGATATCCCAAATCCCTGCGCTATTTCCCAAGTGGTATCCCAAGCCTACCCCATTGACAAACCACTCCCCATGTGGTATACTTGACCCATCGCGGACGTCGCCCGCGCCCGTCGGCTCCAGCCCGGCGAGTTCACCGTCAATCACGATGCGGACGCCCGCCGCTTCGGCCGCAGGTCGGCCGCTCGCGATGTTGATCCCGAGGTTCTCCCTGTGCCCGCGCCGCCGCCGCCCGCGTCGCCGCCGCCGCCCTGGCTGTCCGGAGCCGCCCCCAAACCACCCGCCAGGCCCAGCTTGACACCCACCCCCCAAGGTGATATAGTATAATGGAAATCGATTCTATTTAGTGGAACTCCACACCATCTCTTGCCTGGGGGTTTGCGCGATGCCTGCGGTTCCTCAACTGAAGCTCCATAGGCCGCTGTTCCGCACACTGTCCGACGCCCAGATCAAGCGGCTCTACCAGGCCACGCTCACCTGCCTGGAGCGGACGGGCGTCAACGTGCTGAACGCCGAGGCCCGCCGTCTGCTGATCCGCGCTGGCGCCACGGCGGACGGCGTCTGCGTGCGCATCCCGCCGGGCCTGATCGAGGAGGCGGTGGAGGCGGCGCCGTCCTCGTTCAAGCTCTGGGATCGCCCGACCGACAGCGGTCTGGGGCAGGACGAGCGGGGCTCGCTGGAGGTCTGCGCCGCGGCGTTGGGGAGGACAGACCCTGACTGCGTCCACTTCGGGCCGGGGCTGACCACCAGCTACTTCCTCGACCCGGAGACGGGCCGACGACGCAAGGCGCGCCGCGGCGACCCCAGGTCCGCGGCCCTCGTCTGTGACGCGCTGGAGAGCTTCGACTACGTGATGGGGTTGGGGCTGATTGACAACGTGCGTCCGGACCTGGCCCCGGTCTATGAGTTCGCGGAGATGGTCGCCGGCACGGGCAAGCCGATGATCCCCTGGGCCTACTCCCTGGAGAACCTGGTGGACATGTATCAGATTGCCCTGGCGGTGGCGGGCGACGAGGAGAGCCTGCGGGAGCGCCCCTTCTTCGCCCTCTTCACCACGTCACAGGCGCCCTTGCAGCACACCGACGGGAGGATGGCCACCGCGCTCTGGGCGGTCGAGCACGGCATCCCCGTCGTCTATCTGGGCGGGGGGAGCGCCGGCGCCACCGCTCCCGTCACAGGGGCGGGCGCCCTGGTGATCTCCCTGGCCTCCTCGTTGAGCGGCCTGGCGGCGCTCCAGCTGAAGCGCCCGGGCGCCCCGGTCTGCATCGGCGGGGTGCCCACCGCCATGGACCTGCGCACCGCCCGACCCTCCTACGGCGGGCCGGAGATGAGCCTCTACAGCGCAGCCTTCTCCGAGCTGGCGCAGTCTCTAAATCTACCCTTCATGGGGACCGCCGGGGCGTCGGAGTCAAAGGTGTTGGATATGCAGGCGGCCATCGAGTGCACGGTGCAGGTGCTCCTTTCGGGCCTGAGCAGCACCACCCTGGTGCACGACGCCGGCTTCCTGGACTGTGCCGACATCGGCGCCCTGGAGATGCTGGTCGTGACGGACGAGATCATCGCCCTGGTCAAGCGCCTGCTGCGGGGCATCGAGGTGAGCGAGGAGACGCTGATGCTCGACCTGATCGATCAGGTGGGGCCGGGCGGGCTCTTCATCGCCACGCGGGAGACAGCCGAGCGCTGCCGGGAGGAGATCTGGATGCCGAGGCTGATGAGCCGCGATCCCTGGGAGAACTGGGTGGAGGGCGGGCAGGTGACCATGGAGGACCGCGTCAGGGAGCGCGTGCGCTCCATCCTCGCCAACCACGAGCCGCCGCCCCTGCCCACGGGCGCTGCGGACCGCATCGAGGCCGTCCTGCAGGCGGCCGAGGCGAGGTCAGCCGAGTGTTGAAACCATGAAACTAACCTTTACGCTCAACGATGCGTCTACCACCCTGGACGTCGACCCGGCGCGTCCGCTGCTCGACGTGCTGCGGCAGGACCTGGGGCTGACGGGCACCAAACAGGGCTGCGACCACGAGGGCGAGTGCGGCGCGTGCACCGTCCTGCTGGACGGGAGCCCGGTGCGCTCGTGCCTCACGCCGATGGGGAAGGTGGCCGGGCGGCGCGTGGAGACCGTCGAAGGCCTCTCGGGTGCGATGCACCTTGAGGGTGCGTTGCACCTGGACGGTGGAGACACCAGTGCGTTGCACCTGGACGATCTCGACCTCCACCCCCTCCAGCACGCCTTCATCGAGGTCGGCGCCGTCCAATGCGGCTACTGCACGCCCGGCATGCTCATGGCGGCCAAGGCCCTTCTCGACCGCCAGCCCCACCCCTCCCGGGAGGAGATCGTCGAGGCGCTGGCGGGCAACCTCTGCCGCTGCACGGGCTACAAGCGCATCGTCGAGGCCGTGCAGCTGGCCGCGGCCCGCATGCGGGGCGACGAGCCAGCCCCCCCGCTCGTAGTGCGGCTCGGAGCGGAGCGGAGTGCCGCCGTCGGCGGCGATGCCATCCGGACCGATTCGGTTGAGAAGGTCACCGGGCAGGCCAGGTACGTCGAGGACATGGACGTGCCGGGGATGGCGCACGCCCACGTCCTGCGCAGCCCGCATCACCACGCCCGGCTGGTGGCGCTCGACGTGCGGCCAGCGATGGAGCTGGAGGAGGTGGTCCAGGTCGTCACCGCCGAGGGGATCCCCGGCGAGAACGGCCTGGGCGACTACAGCCGGGACGAGCCGGTGCTTACGCCCGTGGGGGACACGGTGAAGATGAAGGGCGCTCCGGTGGCGCTGGTGGTGGCGACCACGCCCGAGGGCGCGCAGGCCGGCGCGGAGGCCATTGACGTGACGTACGAGCCGCTGCCCCACACGTTCGCGGTGGAGGAGGCGCTGGCGGAGGACGCCCTGCCCATCTACGACGGCGGCAACGTCCTCACCGCCGAGGCCGAGGACCACGGCGATCTGCAGGCCACCCTCAACCGGTCAGACGTGATCCTGGAGACGACCTATCGCACGGCCTGGCAGGAGCACGCCGCGCTGGAACGCGAGGCGCTGCTGGGCTATCTGGACGAGGAGGGGCGCATCACGGTCGTGGGCGGGACGCACGAGCCGCACTGGCAGCAGGGCTACATCGCGGCGGCCCTGGACCTCGACCTCGACCGGGTGCGGGTGATCATGCCGCCCACCGGCGGCTCCTTCGGCGGGAAGCAGGATCCCTGGCCCTTCGTGGCGACGGCGCTGATGGTGCACCACGCGCGCCGGCCGGTTCGGCTGGCCTACACGCGGCGCGAGTCGTTCGAGGCGTCCCCCAAGCGGCATCCCTACCGCGTGCGCTACCGCATCGGCGCTGCCCACGATGGCCACCTGACCGGTATCCACGTGCGCGTCGACGCCAACACGGGCGGGTACGACGGCCACGGTCAATACATCGCGGACTACGCCCTGACGGCCAGCGGCGGGCCCTACCGCTATCGGGCTGTCGACGCCGCGGCCCAGAGCGTCTACACCAACGGCCCCAAGGCGGGCCAATTTCGCGGCTTCGGGTCGCCCCAGTCGATCTTCGCCCTGGAGTGCGCGCTCGACGAGATGGCCCAGCGGCTGGGGGAGGATCCGCTCGAGTTCCGTCTGAAGAACGCCATTCAGCAGTCGTCCACCTCCTTCCTGGGCTACCCCGTGGCGGAGTCGTTGGGCTACGAGGAGGTCCTGGAGACGATACGCCCCCGCTACCGGGCCCTCCAGGAGGAGGCGGCCGCGTTCAACGCCGCCCGGGAGGGAGACGGCCGCCGGCACGGTGTGCGCAAGGCGGTGGGTTTCTCTGGCATGTGGTACCGCTTCGGGAAGTCGGGCTCCCTGCGGATCGAGGCGCACGCGGAGCTGGGCCGGGATGGGCGCTTAATCGTCTACTGCTCGGCCCCGGACTACGGGCAGGGCACGAACACCACCATGACGCAGATGGCAGCCGAGGCGCTGGGCGTCCCCCGGGACCGCGTCGAGGTGGTGAACGCCGACACGGCCCAGACGCCGGACAGCGGCATTCAGGGCGCCTCGCGCGCCACATACTTCGTGGGCGGCGCCGTCTGCCGGGCGGCTGAGAGCCTGAAGGAGGAGATCCTGGGCACGGCGGCCGAGATGCTCGACTGCCACCCGAAGACCCTGTCGCTGGTCGACGGTCGGGTCGTCTGCCCCCGGGAAGAGCGATCTGACGGGCCGTCGTCCGTCACGCTGGCGGAGGTGGCCGGGGCGTTCGACCACATGGGGAAGGCGCGTCGGGTGGCCGGGATCTTCGATCTCTCGCCCCTCTTCCCGGCGGATGCCAGGCCCGAGTACGTGCCCCTCTTCGTCACCGGCGCGCACGCGGCCCAGGTGGCGGTCGACCTGCGCACCGGCGAGGTGAGGGTGGAGCGCGTGGCGGCGGCCCACGACGTGGGGCGGGCCATCAACCCTGTCGACGCCAAGGGCCAGATCGAGGGCGCCGTCGTCATGGGGCTGGGCACGGCGCTGATGGAGATCTTCATCCCCGGCGAGAGCGAGGGATTCGGCGACTACTACCTGCCCACCACCATGTCCATGCCCGAGATCGAGGTCATGCTGGTGGAGGTCCCCAGCTTCGAGGGGCCGTTCGGGGCAAAGGGGCTCGGCGAGGCCGCTATCCTGCCCGCGGCCCCAGCCATCATCAACGGCATCTCGCGCGCTATCGGAGCGCGGGTGCGGGAACTGCCGGCCACGCCGGAGCGGGTGCGCGATAAAGCGAAAAGGCGATAAGGCGAAAGGCGAAAAGGCGATAAGGCGATTCAGCGACGCAGGCGCAGAGCTCGCAGCGGTGCACAAAGCTCGCAGGGGTGCACAAAGCTCGCAGGGGTGCAAAGAGCTCGCAGGGGTGCGCAGAGCTCGGGGTCTGCGACCCCCG
>CAZNRX010000072.1:7677-10741 GCA_964575455.1 uncultured Anaerolineales bacterium
TCGGTGGCGAGCGGAGGGGCGGGGTCACAGACCCCTTGGAGCAGTGGAGGTGCACAAGGCTCGCAGGAGTGCACAAGGCTCGCAGGGCTGCACCAAGCTCGCAGGGGGTCTGCGACCCCCGTCGGTGGCGAGCGGAGGGGCGGGGTCACAGACCCCTTGGAGCAGTGGAGGTGCACCAAGGCTCGCAGGGGGTCTGCGACCCCCGTCAGTGGCGGAGTAAGGCACTTATGACCGACTATTGCTATCCAGAGACCGTTGACGAGGCCGTTGCCCACCTGGAGGACTGCGCCGGGGAGGCGTGCGTCATCGCCGGGGGGACGGACGTGCTGCCCGACCTGCGAAAGGGGAGGATCGCGCCCCGCTGCCTGGTCGACGTCACCCGCATCCCGGCCCTCCAGCGGATCGAGGTCGCCGACGACGCTGTGACGGTGGGGGCGGCGGTGACCTTCGGGGCGCTGCGCGAGCACCCGTTCCTGTGCCAACACGTGCACGCTTTGGTGGAGGCGGCGGGCTCCGTGGGTGCCGCGGCGATACAGAACGCAGCCACGTGGGTGGGCAACATCGTGCAGGCCATGCCGGCCGCCGATGGCGCCATTGTCGCCCTCGCGCTGGACGCCGAGGCCGAGATCGTCGACTGCGACGGTGCCCGGTGGGAGCCGGTCGAGGGGCTGTTCGAAGGGCCCGGTTGTTCGGTGGTGGACCCGGGGCGAGAGATCGTGACACAGCTGCGCTTCCCCCGTCCTCAAGCCTGGACGGGCACGGCCTGGCGGCGCGTGGGGCGGCGATCGGCGCTGGTGCTGCCCATTCTGAACTGCGCGGTGCTGGTTGAGCTGGAGGGTGGGCAGCGCGCCGGGTCCGATAGGGGCGAGGCGAGGATCGCGGACGTCACCATCGCGCTGGGGCCGGTGGCGCCCCATCCGCACCGCGCCCGGGAGGCCGAGGCATTCCTCAGGGGGCGCTCGCCGCAGCCGGAGGTGCTGGAGCGCGCGGGCGAGATCGCTCGGGCGGAGGCCAACCCGCGCACGAGCGTGATGCGCGCCTCGCGGGAGTACAGGCTTGGCATTCTCCCCGTGCTCGTGAGCGAGGCCCTGGCGACGGCCGTGGAGCGAGCCCGCTCCAGTCTTCCAACCTCGCTCGCTCCGGATTCGTAATTCGGAGCCCGTCGGATTGCGGATCCGCCGGGAGCGGGGGTGGAGAGGAGAGCCCGTCGGATCGCGGATCCGCACTGGGCGTGTTCGAGAAGGAGCAGTGGGTATAGGAGAACAACAATGAACGAACAGACGCAAGCTTTTCCACGTATGACGATGCTGAGCGACGACCAGTGCCGCGCCATCCACACCGCCTCGCTGGAGATCCTGCGGCGGACCGGCGTGCGGGTCTACCACGACGAGGCCCTGGAGCTGCTGCGCGCGTCCGATGCGCTGGTGAGCGACGAGAACCTGGTCCGCTTTCCGGCTGGCCTGGTGGAGTGGGCCCTAGATCGCGCCCCATCCCGCATTGCCCTCTGCAAGCGCGGGGGGGACGAGGTGGTGGCGCCTCTGGAGGGGCGCCGCGTCAACTTCGGCCCGGGCTCCGACTGCCTCAACTACCTCGACCCGCGCACGGGCGAGCACCGTCCGTTCACCGCCCAGGACGTGGTCGACTGCATCCGCCTGGTGGACGCCCTGCCCGAGCTCGATTTCTGCATGTCGATGGGCATCCCGTCGGATCTGGAGACCGATAGCGCTTACCGCTGGCAGTTCGCCAAGATGCTGGAGCACACGACGAAGCCCATCGTCTTCGTCTGCGACGACAGGGCCGATTGCGAGGCTATCGCGGCGATGGCGGCGGCCGCGGCCGGGGGCATGGACGCCCTGCGGCTCAACCCCACCCTGCTCCTCTACTCGGAGCCCTCGACGCCTCTGAAGCATTCGGAGACGGCGACGGGGAAGTTGCTCTACATGGCGGAGCAGGCCCTGCCCATCGTGCACTCCCCGGCGCCCATGATGGGGGGCACGGCGCCGGTCACCATGGCCGGGGGCCTGGCGCTGGGCAACGCCGAGGTGCTCTCCAGCCTGGTGATGCACCAGCTGAAGCGTCCCGGCGCGCCCTTCCTCTACGGCAGCGGCCTGCACCATCTCGATATGCGGACCACCATCAGCGTCTACAGCGCGCCGGAGTTCGAGCTGGCCCGGGTGGCCGTGGCGGAGATGGGCCGATTCTACGACATACCGACCTGGGGCTACGCCGGGCACTCCGATAGCTGCGTGATGGACGAGCAGGCGGCCGCGGACGCTGCCTTCTCCGTGCTCGCCTCGCTGCTGGCCGGCTCCAACCTGGTCCACGACGTGGGGTATCTGGAGGCCGGCCTGACCACGTCGCCGGAGATGATCGTCTTCACGGCGGAGATGATCGAGATGCTGCGCCGCTTCACGGCCGGCGTCGCGCTGGACGCGGAGTCGCTGGCGCTGGACGTGATCCACAGCGTGGGACCGGGCGGGGAGTTCATCTCCACGGACCACACGATGGACCACTTCCGCGACTTCTGGGAGCCGACGCTCTTCAACCGTCAGCGGCTGGATGACTGGTTGGAGGCGGGCGGCAAGCGGCTGGGGGAGCGCCTGCGGGAGAGGACGGTGGCCATCCTGGACGAGCACGAGCCGGAGCCCCTCTCGGAGCACGCGCGCCAGGAGATCGCGTACATCCTAAATGGCGGCACGTAGCTCGGGTTTCCATACCCGACTACGAGTGAGCCATGTAGGTCGGGTTTCCATACCCGACGGGATGCTGAGCGACGTAGGTCGGGTTTCCATACCCGACGGGATGCGTGATGGATCGACTGAGCGACGTAGGTCGGGTTTCCATACCCGACGGGATGCGCGATGAATCGACTGAGCCAAGTAGGTCGGGTTTCCATACCCGACGGGGTGCGCGATGAATCGACTGAGCCAAGTAGGTCGGGTTTCCATACCCGACGGGATGCGCGATGGATCGACTGGGCGACGTAGGTTGGGTTTCCATACCCGACAGGATGTGCGATGAATCGAATGAGCGACGTAGGTCGGGTTTCCATACCCAACGGGAT